>NZ_JBHVDH010000008.1:0-306348 GCF_042802855.1 Streptomyces sp. NPDC057445
GCACGCTGTTGAGTTCTCAAGGAACGGACGCTTCCTTTGTACTCACCCTCTCGGGCTTTCCTCCGGGCGCTTCCCTTCGGTCTTTCGTGTTTCCAGTCTAACAGATCCGATTCCCGTTTCTGTCACCCACTGGAGCGGGCTGCCGGGCCGTTCCTCCGCTTTCGCGAATTCCCTTTCCGGTGTTTCCAAACCGTACCAGCCTTTTTCCGACTCGCTCACCACCACCCTGCAGGCACGCAGAGGTGTAGACCAGTGGTGTAGACCAGTTTAGGATGAGACTCGACAGGCGAGGTGCTGCCGACCTGCGGTTCACAGTCGTGTCCGCGGCCAGGCAGATCTACGACAGTACATGTCACCGGTAGGCGAGGCAAATCGCTTCCGGTGCCCTCCAGGTCCGCCCAACTGCCAGTTCTCATGCGGAACCTGGACTTCCTATGACATACGCTTCTGAGCAGTACGCCGCCCCGGACACGTCGGTGGCGGCGACTCCAGAATCTCCTTACCCCTGGGAGGCTCCTATGACCACTGTGACGTCGCCGCTGGCCGGTCGCACCATCGGGCTCGCCGCTGTGCCCGATCCGGTGTTCTCCGGTGCGATGGTCGGTCCGGGCACCGCCATCGACCCTGTGCGTGAGCCGTCGGAGGCCGTCTCTCCCGTGGACGGCATCGTTGTCTCCCTGCACCCGCACGCTTTCGTCGTCGTGGACGCCGAGGGCCACGGGGTGCTGACCCATCTCGGCATCGACACGGTGCAGCTCAACGGCGAGGGCTTCGAGCTCCTGATCCACAAGGGCGACACCGTTGCCCGTGGCCAGGCGATCGTGCGCTGGAACCCCGCCGCGGTCGAAGAGGCCGGCAAGTCCGCCATCTGCCCCGTCGTGGCATTGGAGGCCTCGGCCGACTCCCTCGTCGGCGTCCGTGAGGACGGCGACGTGAAGGCGGGCGACGAGCTGTTCGGCTGGCAGTGACCTCGCCGACGTAGTCGACGGGCCAGTCGTATGTCCATCGCGGTGGCTGGGACCGCCGCACAATCGGAGACGGGTGCAATGGAGACAACGCTGCGAGGGGTCGGCGTGAGCCACGGAGTGGCGATCGGCGAGGTTCGGCATATGGGGACGGCGGTGCTCGAACCGCCCGCCAAGCAGATCCCGGCGGAGGAGGCGGAGCGCGAGCAGGGGCGCGCTCGCCAGGCCGTCGAAGCTGTGGCCGCCGATCTGAATGCGCGCGGAAATCTGGCGGGGGGCGAAGCGCAGCACGTGCTCGAGGCGCAGGCCATGATGGCGCAGGACCCCGAGCTGATGGCCGATGTCGAGCGCCGGATCGTGGTTGGCAGCACCGCGGAGCGTGCCGTGTACGACGCCTTCGCCGCGTACCGGGCTCTGCTTGCCGGGGCCGGGGAGTACCTGGCGGGGCGCGTGGCCGACCTCGACGACGTACGGAACCGCATCGTGGCGCGGCTGTTGGGTGTCCCGATGCCGGGCGTCCCGGACAGCGACGAACCGTATGTACTGATCGCCCGGGACCTTGCGCCCGCGGACACCGCGCTGCTGGACCCGACGCTGGTGCTCGGCTTTGTGACCGAGGAGGGCGGGCCGACGAGCCACAGCGCGATTCTCGCCCGGGCGCTCGGTGTGCCGGCCGTGGTGGCGCTGCCGGGCGCCTGCGAGCTGGCGGAGGGCACGGTCGTCGCGGTGGACGGCAGCACCGGGGAGATCTTCGTCGAGCCGAGTGCGGAGAAGCGCACCGAGATGGCGCGCGCCGCAGAGGAACGGAAGGCCGCGCTGGCGGCGGCCTCGGGGCCGGGCGCGACGTCGGACGGGCACAAGGTGCCGCTGTTGGCGAACATCGGTGGCCCCGCGGATGTGCCGGCGGCGGTCGAGGCCGGGGCGGAAGGTGTCGGTCTGTTCCGTACGGAGTTCCTGTTCCTGGACGACAGCAGCCGGGCGCCGTCGGAGGCCAAGCAGGTCGAGTCGTATCGCAAGGTGCTGGAGGCGTTCCCCGAGGGCCGGGTGGTCGTGCGGGTGCTGGACGCCGGCGCGGACAAGCCGCTGGACTTCCTGACCCCGGCCGACGAGCCGAACCCGGCGCTGGGTGTGCGGGGCCTTCGCGCGCTGCTGGATCACCCGGAGGTGCTGCGGACACAGCTGACCGCGCTGTCGAAGGCGGCCGAAGGCCTGCCGGTGTACCTCGAGGTCATGGCTCCGATGGTGGCGGACCGCGCGGACGCCAAGGCGTTCGCGGACGCCTGCCGTGAGGCGGGACTGAACGCGAAGTTCGGTGCGATGGTCGAGATCCCGTCCGCCGCTCTGCGGGCGCGTTCGGTGCTGCAGGAGGTGGAGTTCCTTTCGCTGGGGACGAACGATCTGGCGCAGTACACCTTCGCGGCGGACCGGCAGGTGGGCGCGGTGTCCCGGCTTCAGGACCCGTGGCAGCCCGCGCTGCTCGACCTGGTCGCGGTGTCGGCGGAGGCGGCCAAGGCCGAGGGCAAGAGCTGCGGTGTGTGCGGTGAGGCCGCATCGGATCCGCTGCTGGCATGTGTGCTGACGGGTCTCGGTGTCACCTCTCTCTCGATGGGTGCGGCCTCGATTCCTTATGTGCGGGCCACGTTGGCGAAGTACACGCTGGCCCAGTGCGAGCGGGCCGCAGCAGCGGCGCGTGCCGCGGACAGCGCAGAGGAGGCGCGCGTGGCCGCGCAGGCGGTGTTGTCCGGGGAGTGACCGGGCGTCTCGCCCGGTGAGTCGTGCGCAGGGGCTCCCCGCCCAGGGTGGGGAGCCCCTGCGTCTTGTCCTTCCGCTGCTGCCTCAGTGGTGCAAGGTCGTGCCAGGTGGATCGCCGAGGTCGAAGCCGGCCCTGTACTCGACGCCCGGCTCGGGGGAGATCGGCTCTCCGGTGTCCGCGTCCGTGCAGTAGGCGCTGAAGACCTCGGCCTCGGTCAGCGGGGCCATGCGCCCGTGGCTCAGGCGCCAGCCGCGCAATTGGTCGGGGGCGTCGTCCGTGCTGGTGCGCAGCACCACTCCCCCGGGGCTTTCGAGGGCGATTCCGGCGGCGAGGACGGTCGTGAACTCTGCGCCTTCGGAGGAGTCGAGCACGGCAGGGGTTCCGCTGCCGGTCACGGCATGCAGGACCGCCAGGAGCTGTTCGTCGGCGGCGGGCACGCTGCAGACGAGGTGGTGCGTCCCGGGGCCTGCGGAGGTGAGGAGGCGCAGCAGCAGCTCCGAGGCCCGGTCGAAGGCCGCGCGTCCGATGTCCTCGCCGCAGTCCGCGCAGGCTCCGAGGCCGCTCAGCAGCGAAGTGGCGAACTCCCAGGTCGCCTGGCGGACCGACCTGTTGATGAGCAGCGGCACAAGGTGGTCGATGGGCTGGCCCGTGTACGCCACGGTCGGGCCGGCGGCCGCGACCTCCGCGGTGTAGCGGCTGCGGCTGGTGGAGCTGTCCGGATCGAGTCCGGTCTCGTGGCAGTAGTCGGCGAAGTCCTCGGGGTCGAAGAGGGCGACGGTCGTGTGCCCGCCCTGCGTCGAGAGCGTTCTGAGCAGGCCCTCGATCTGGTGCAGATAGTCGGGGTGGTCGGTGAACGTGAAGGTGCGGTAGCGGCGCATGGCGGTGAAGTCGCGTGCGTCGACGAGCAGGCCGACGGTGGCCGGGACATCGCGGCGCAGGGCGCGCCTCATGGACGTGTGCTGGTTCGGTCGCCGACCGCGCTTGGTGTTTGTCATGGATTCCCCCTGGTCCCCGTGAGCGCTGTTGATCAGTGCTCACTCACCGTAACCGTGAGCACTGACAACGTGACCGCGGCCGGGACTCAGGAACGCTTGCGCGCGAGCTCCTCGTAGAAGCGCAGAAGGTCGAGGTTGTCGACGGAGCCCGGGTTGACGGCCTTGGCGAGGGCGGTGCCCTGGAGCAGTCGCTTGACCGGGACTTCGATGCGCTTGCCGGTGAGGGTGTGGGGGACGCCGGGGACCTCGATGATGTCGTCGGGGACATGGCGCGGTGAGAGCTGTTCGCGGATGGTGCGCTTGATGCGCTCGCGCAGGTCGTCGTCGAGGGCGGCGCCCGGGGCGAGGTGTACGAAGAGGGGCATCCAGTAGCCGCCGTCGGGTTCCTCGAGGCCGATGACGAGGGATTCACGGATCTCCGGGAGCCGTTCGACGGCTTCGTAGATGTCGGCGGAGCCCATGCGTACGCCCTGGCGGTTGAGCGTGGAGTCGGAGCGGCCGTGGATGACGACCGAGCCGTGGTCGGTGATGGTGATCCAGTCGCCGTGCCGCCAGACTCCCGGGAACATCTCGAAGTAACTGTCGCGGTAGCGGCTGCCGTCGGCGTCGTTCCAGAAGTGGACCGGCATGGACGGCATGGGGTTGGTGACGACGAGTTCGCCGACCTCGCCGATGAGGGGCTTGCCCTGCGGGTCCCAGGCCTGGAGGTCGGTTCCGAGGCAGGGGGCCTGGAGCTCGCCGATGTGGACGGGGAGGGTCGGGACGGCGCCGGCGAAACAGCTGCAGACGTCCGTGCCGCCGCTGACGGAGGCGATCCACAGGTCGTCGCGGACCTCGTCGTGGAGCCATCGGAAGCCGTCGGGCGGGAGCGGGGAGCCCGTCGTCGCGACGCACTGGACACGTGAGAGGTCGTAGTCGCGTCCGGGGTGGACCTCGGCCTTGCGGCAGGCCATGACGTAGGCGGCGGATGTGCCGAAGAGCGTGGCGCCGGTGCGTTCGGCGATGGCCCACTGGGCGCCGGTCCCGGGGTAACCGGGGCTGCCGTCGTACAGGATGACGGTCGTGCCGGTGAGGAGGCCGGAGACGAGGAAGTTCCACATCATCCAGCCGGTGGAGGTGTACCAGAAGAATCGGTCCCCGGGCCCGAGGTCGCAGTGCAGGCCGAGCTGTTTGAAGTGCTCGAGGAGGATGCCGCCCTGGGACTGGACGATGGCCTTGGGGAGGCCGGTGGTGCCGGAGGAGTAGAGGACCCACAGGGGGTGGTCGAACGGAACCTGCTCGAAGACGGGCTCCGTGTCGCCCGATGTGAGCTCGGACCAGGGAAGGGCGCCTTCGGGTGCGGGGGTGCCGAGCAGCGGGATGTGGACGACGGCGCGCAGGGTGGGCAGTTCGTGGCGGAGTTCGGCGACGGTGTCCCGGCGGTCGTGTTCCTTGCCGCCGTAGCGGTAGCCGTCGACGGTGAAGAGGACGACGGGCTCGACCTGCTGGAAGCGGTCGAGGACGCTGCGGGCGCCGAAGTCAGGGGCGCAGGAGGTCCAGACGGCACCGACGGCCGCGGTGGCGAGGAGGGCGGTGACGGCCTCGGGGATGTTGGGCAGATAGCCGCTGACGCGGTCGCCCGGGCGTACGCCCAGGGCGCGCAGTTCGGCGGCAAGGGATCCGACCTGGCGGCGGAGCTCGGACCAGCTGATGAGGGCCTGGTCGTGTGCCTCGTCCACATGGATCAGCGCCGGCTCATGGGCGCGGGACGGGTCCTCCGCGGTGCGCAGGGCGTGCTCGGCGTAGTTCAGGGTGGCGCCGGTGAACCATTGGGCGCCGGGCATCGAGCGGTCCCCCAGGACGCGCTCGTACGGAGTGGAGAACCGTACGTCGAACCAGTCGGCCACCGCTCGCCAGAAAGTCTCCCACTCGTCGACGGACCAGCGGTGCAGCGCCGCGTAGCCGCCCTCGGCGGGGGCGCCGTACCGCTCGGCCGCCCAGGCCTGGAACCGGGTGATCCGGGCGGCGGCGATTCGGTCGGCGTCCGGCTGCCAGAGGGGGGCAGGGTTCGCTGCTGAGGTCATGGGGCGGCTCCCGGGCGGGTGTGTGGCTCTACGCGTGGTCGGCGTGTCCCGCGCACGGGCGTGGGTGTGCGCGTGACACGGCTGTCGCTGACAGGACGATGCCATGTGATCGTCTTCCGCACCAGGGTTGCCCACCCATGGTCGGCCGACTCTTTGTGTGCTCCGACCACGGGTGAACGGGAGTTGAACGGACCCCGCCAAGCCCCTGGTGGATGGCAGGGTGAGCAGCATGAACGGTCGTGAGCTGGTGCGCTCGGTGAAGGTGTTCGGCACGGTACAGGGGCTGCGCGCGGCGCGCTCGGCCTGGCGCGGCAGGCGTATGGACGCCTGGGGTCTGCCTCCGCGGGGGGCTGAGCGTGCGCGGGTGCCGGGTGCTGTCGTCGGAGCCGAGCCGTTGCCTGGCGGCGGGGTCGTACGGTTCGCGCGTTCGGAACTGCGGGTGCGTGTGGCGGTGGGGGGCAGTGTCTTCTGGGGCTGGGACGGCGCGGGGCCCGAGCCGTCGTACGCGCTCGCCGACGCCCCGCCGGAGGCGGACACGCGCGCCCAGCTGGAACCGGACAAGGACGGCGGCTGGCGGGTCGTGTCGGAGCGGGTGACGGTGGCGGTGTCCCGGCACGGCGCGGTCGAGGTGCGGACTCCGGGCGGGATCGTGCTGCGCCGGGATCTGCCTCCTCGCTGGTGGGAGCCGGTGGGCGGAGGTCCGGCGCGCTGGTTGCAGCGCACGGAGGTGTCCGCGGACGCACGGTTCTTCGGGCTGGGCGGCCGTTCGTCGGGGCCGCGGCTGCGGGACGGTACGTACCGGCTGTGGAACACCGATCCGCGAGGCAGTTTCGGACCCGGTGACGATCCGCTGTACATCACGATGCCGGTGCAGCTGGTGGTCGCGGACGCCGGGACGCATCTGGCGTTCCACGACAACTCGTGGGAAGGCCGGGTCACCCTGCGCGAGGGCGAGGAGGGCGCGGGGTCCGGCCATGACAGGCCGGGCACCGTCGAGCTCCGGGCGGCCGGCGGTCCGCTGCGCTGCTGGGTGATCGTGGGCACTCCGGCGCGCGTCCTGCGCGGCTGGACGGCGCTCACGGGCGCGCCCGTGCTCCCACCGTCGTGGGCGCTCGGCGCCCAGCACGCGCGCTGGGGCTTCGGCAGCGAGCGGGAGGTGCGCCGGGTGGTGGCGGGTTACCGGGAGCGGGGGCTTCCTCTGGCGGCGCTGCATCTGGACATCGATCACTACGACGGACACCGTGTCTTCACCGTGGACCGGACGCGTTTCCCGGACATACCGGTCCTGGCGAAGGAGCTGCGCGCGGACGGCGTACGGCTGGTGTCGATCGTCGATCCCGCGGTGAAGGCGGAGCCCGGGTACGCGGTGTACGACAGTGGGTCGGCGGTCGGCGCCTTCGTGCGGGACTCACGGGGGCGGGAGGTGCGCGGTGAGGTGTGGCCGGGCGAGTGTGCGTATCCGGACTTCACCGATCCGCGGGTGCGTGAGTGGTGGGGCGGGCTGTACGAGGAGAGGCTCGCGCAGGGCTTCTCCGGGGTGTGGCACGACATGAACGAACCCGTGTCGTTCGCCCCGTTCGGCGACATGACGCTGCCGCGCTCGGCCCGTCACGCGCTGGAGGGCCGCGGGGGCGACCATCGCGAGGCCCACAACGTCTACGCCCTGGAGATGGCGCGGGCCGGGTACGAGGGACTGCGCCGGCTGAGTCCCAGGGAGCGGCCGTTCCTGTTCTCGCGCTCCGGATGGGCGGGGATGCAGCGGTACGGCGGGACCTGGTCCGGTGATGTGTCGACGGGGTGGCCGGGTCTGCGGGCGTCGCTCTCGCTCGTGCTGGGCCTCGGACTGTGCGGGGTGCCGTATTCGGGCCCCGACGTGGGCGGCTTCGACGGCAGTCCCTCGCCCGAGCTGTTTCTGCGCTGGTTCCAGCTCGGTGCGTATCTGCCGCTGTTCCGAACGCACGCGGCGATCGGCGCGGGGCGCAGGGAGCCGTGGGAGTTCGGTCCGCAGGTACTCGGCCATGCGAAGGCGGCGATGCTCGAGCGGGAACGGCTGCGCCCGTATTTCGTCACTCTCGCCCATCTGGCGCGGCTCACGGGTGCTCCCTATGTGCGGCCGGTGTGGTGGGGGGCGCCGGGCGACCGGGCGCTGCGCGACTGCGAGGACGCTTTCCTGCTGGGCGATGCGCTGCTGGTCGCACCGGTGCTGGAGCGGGGCGCGGACCGGCGCGCGGTGCGGCTGCCGCGGGGGCGGTGGTACGACACCGTGACCGGGATGGTGTACGAGGGACCGGGGCAGGTGCTGCTGGATGCGCCCCTGTCGCGGATTCCCGTGCTGGCGCGAGCGGGTGCGGTGATTCCGGTGCGCGGGGAGGACGGCGGGACGGAGCTGGAGGTGTGGCCGCCCGTCGCCGGGCGTACCGGCACCGGGCTGGTGGTCGAGGACTCCGGAGAGGCGGCGGCGCGGCCGGAGGTCGAGCGCTACACGTCACGACTGGTGGGTGACCGGGTCGTGGTGGAGCGGGTGACGGAAGCCGGGGTGGTCAGGGCGGTGCGGCCGGTGCGGGTGCGAGGTCTGGCCGCTCAGTCGTAGTCGCCCGCGAACCAGCGTCGAACCGCGGTGGTGTGCAGCGGGAACGCGAGGTCGGCCGGCTCGTGGAGGACGTGCCAGCCCTCGGTCTCGTCCGTCGGCGCGGGGGGCGGGAGTTCGCCGGCCGGGCGCTGCGGGAGGAGTCCGAAGAGGAGCAGATGGTCACCGGGTGAGCTGAGTGCGTCGGCCAGCCGGACGTCCTGCTGGCCGGCCTCGATCCCTGTCTCCTCGCCGAGTTCGCGTACGACGGCGTGCTTCCAGTCCTCGCCGTGGTCGATGAAGCCTCCGGGCAGTGCGATGCCGCCGCGCCGAGGTTCGATGGTGCGGGTGATGACGACGAGTCCGGTGCCGCGCGCGGTTGTCACGGGAAGCAGGGCGACGGCGACCGGGAGCGGGTTGCGGTACGCCGTCTCGCCGCAGGCGGGGCAGCTGCGGGGCCAGCCGGCGCCTTCCGGGTAGCGGGCCCCGCAGCTGGAGCAGTGGGAGTCCTTGACGGGGGTCGCCGTGGGGGCCGTGGGGTCGCGGGGCTCGGTCACACGCGGACTGTAACGCGAGGAGCGGGCACCTCGTGCCGGTACGGTCAGGACGTCATGGCCGGGTCAGTGACGTCCATGAGACCGGGAAGTCGAAGTAGGTGTCGGGGAACAGCTCCGGCTTGTGCGTGAAGTGCCACCATTCCTCCGGCAGATTGACGAATCCCGCGTCGGTGAGGGTGGCTTTGAGCAGTTGACGGTTGGCGCGCTGCGCGCCCTGGACGCGCGGATCGTCCGTGTTCGACAGGGTGTCGAAGCAGTCGAACCCGGTGCCCATGTCGACGGAGTTGTCCGGGAATCGCTCACCCTTGGGGGCGTAGCAGGGAACCAGTTGCTCGCCCGGGATGTAAGGGCGGGTCTTTCCGGCCGGCAGCTTGACGACGGTGAGGTCGACGGTGCCGCCGCGGCTGTGGCCGGACTTCTCCGCGATGTAGCCGTCCTCGAACAGACGCGATTTGTCGACGTGTGGATAGAACTCCTGCTTCATCCTCTCGTCGTCGAGGTCCTTCGCCCAGCGTACGAAGTGGTCGACGGCGCGCTGGGGGCGGTAGCAGTCGTAGACCTTGAGCGAGTAGCCACGGCGCAGCAGTTGACGCTGGGCCAGGTGGAGGGCCCGGGCGGCCGGCCGGGTGAGGATGCAGACCGGCTGCCGGTACCCGTCGATGGGTTCGCCGATGAAATTGTGCGCGGTCGTGTAACGCATCTCCTGAATGATCGTCGGGTCGACCAGGCGGAGCGCGACGAACTCCGCGGGTGCCTTGGGGTCGGGCCTGACGGCCCGGGTGGCGGCGGCCGGGGACGAGGATGCGGCGGTGACCGCGAGGAGTGCGGCGGTGGTGAGGGTCAGGGCGCGGAACGCGGAAGTGAGTCCTCTCATGCGCACCGTCTATCAGTAACGGGTGGCCGGGACCACCCCCGCGAGTTCCGGCCACCCGCTCCGTATCCATCGGACGCCGCCCCGCCCTGTCCGGTTCTCGCGAGCTCCGGATTCTGGTCCACGGGTGTCTCCCCGTGGCACACTTCTGACGTTCCGTCAGATGAATGACCGACCGGTTCGGTCCCGGGGAGGGCTCGCGATGGCGCGTACGCGTACACCCGTGGTGTCCGGGTGGTTCACGGAAGAGGGCGGCGAACGGGAGTTCCGGCTGCTCGGAACCCGCTGTCCCGCCTGCACCACGGTGTTCTTCCCGCGCGAGGACAGCTACTGCCGCAATCCCGCGTGCGCGGACGGTGTGCCGACGGAGGTCGCCCTGTCGAAACGGGGCCGCGTGTGGTCGTACACGGACGGGCGGTACCGGCCGCCGGCTCCTTACGTCTCCGATCCGGATGCGGAGTGGGAGCCGTACACGCTGGTCGCGGTCGAGCTCGCGCAGGAGCGCATGGTGGTCCTCGGCCAGGCGGCTCCGGGGGTGACGGTCGCGGATCTCGCGGTCGGGATGGAGGTCGAAGTGGTGCCCGGGATTCTGAACGAGGACGCGGAGACCACCTGGACGACCTGGCACTGGCGGCCGGTGGAGGCGGCGCGGTGAGCGATGTCGCGGTGCTCGGGGCCGGGATGCACCCGTGGGGCAAATGGGGCCGGAGTTTCGTCGAGTACGGGAGGGTCGCGGCCCGCGCCGCGCTGGCCGACGCCGGTATCGGCTGGCGGCAGATCCAGTCGGTCGTCGGGGCGGACACCGTCCGCGGCGGTTATCCGGGGTATGTGGCCGGGGCCACCTTCGCGCGAGCCCTGGGCTGGCAGGGCGCCCGGGTGACCAGCGTGTACGCCGCGTGCGCTTCCGGGGCTCAGGCCATCGGCACGGCGCGTGCCCAGATCCTCGCGGGCCTGGCGGACGTGGTGCTGGTCGTGGGCGCCGACTGCGCACCCAAGGGGTTCTTCGCGCCCGCGGGCGGTGACCGTCCTGACGATCCGGACTGGCTGCGTTTCCGGGTGCTGGGGGCAACGAACCCCGCGTACTTCGCGCTCTTCGCCCGCCGTCGGATGGCTCTGCACGGCGACACACCGGACGACTTCGCACAGGTCAAGGTGAAGAACGCCGCGGCCGGAGCGCTCAACCCGTATGCCCGCTACCGCCGGACCGTTACCGCTGAGCAGGTCGCCGCGTCCGCCGTGGTGGCCGATCCGCTGCGGCTGCTCGACATCTGCGCCACGTCCGACGGGGCCGCGGCGCTCGTACTGTCGAGCATGGAGTACGCCCGCCGGCACGGAGCGGCCCGTCCCGTCCGTATCCGCGCCGTTTCGACCGTCACACCCACCTACCCCCGAACCGTCCTCGATCTCCCGGACATCGCCACGGACTCGGCGGCCGCGGCGGAACCGTCGCCGCTCGGCTTCCGCGCGTCGATCGCGCGTGCCGCCTACGAGGAGGCCGGACTCGGGCCCGAGGACCTGTCGCTGGCCGAGGTGTACGACCTTTCCACGGCACTGGAACTGGAGTGGTACGAGGACATCGGGCTGTGCGCTCCCGGAGAGGGCACAAAGCTGCTGCACGAGGGCGCGACAACACTGGGTGGTCGCACGCCCGTCAACGCGAGCGGAGGGCTCGCGTCGTTCGGCGAAGCCGTGCCTGCCCAGGCGATCGCCCAGGTGTGTGAGCTGACCTGGCAGCTGCGCGGCACGGCGGGCGACCGTCAGGTGGCCGGGGCCCGGACCGGGATCACCGCGAACCAGGGGCTGTTCGGCCACGGCTCGGCGGTCGTCGCCGTCCGCTGAGGCGACCGGCAGCCGCCGCCGGGGGCCCGCGGTCCCCGAAGCAAGCGCGGGCCGAGGGCCGTTGCGGTGGCCGCGGCGAGCACATGCCGTGAACTGCGGTTGCTGCCCGTGACCTTGACGGTGCGGTAACCACGGTGAAAACTGCCTCTTCGTCGGCGCGGCCCGCCTGAGTCGCCGCAGTTCGACACGCACGCGCACGCTCACCACGCTCGTCACGGACGCCGGACGAGGCACGGACTCCCTGCGCTGCACCGCGCACCCTGCCTTCGGCTCCGTAGCCATGGGAACCACGCCCAGCCCAGGAGCCGCCATGAGCAACGCAGACATCTTCCTCGGTGAGGTCATCGGCACCTCGATACTCATCCTCTTCGGCGCGGGTGTGTGCGCCGCCGTCACGCTCCACCACTCGAAGGCGAAAGCCTCCGGCTGGATCGTGATCACCTTCGGCTGGGGTTTCGGTGTGCTGGCAGGCGCCTACACCTCGGCGCCGTTGTCCGGCGGCCATCTCAATCCGGCCGTGACCGTGGGCGTGGCCGTCGACACCGGCGAATGGAGCAAGGTGCCGCTGTACGTCCTGGGGCAGATGACCGGCGCGATTCTGGGCGCCGTACTGGCGTGGCTGGCCTACTACGCCCAGTTCCGGGCGAACGCCGACCCGAAGACGGCCCGGCCGACGCTCGGGATCTTCTCGACCTCCCCGGAGATCCGCCGGCCCGTGGCCAACCTCGCCACCGAGATCATCGCGACGGTGGGGCTCGTCCTGCCGATCCTGGCGTTCGGGCGCAACGCCGGTATCGGCATCGGCCCGATTCCGGGCGAGGGCGCGGGGATCTACGGCTCCGGGATCTCGGTCCTCCTGGTGTCGCTGCTGGTCGTCGGCATCGGACTGTCCCTCGGCGGACCGACCGGTTACGCCGTCAACCCGGCGCGCGACCTGGGCCCGCGGATCACGCACGCACTGCTGCCCATCCCCAACAAGGGCACGTCCGACTGGGGTTATGCCTGGATCCCGGTGGCCGGCCCGCTCGTCGGCGGTGCCCTCGCGGGTCTCGTCTTCAACGCCGCCTTCTGACCACGCTTCCGGTCAGGGGCCGTCCGGCCACAGGCCGTCCGGGCACCTGACCGCCGCCTCCTCCGACAAGGGGACGTCATGACGGACAACTCCCAGAAATACGTCGCCGCGATCGACCAGGGCACCACATCGAGCCGGTGCATCATCTTCGACCATGACGGCGCGATCGTCGCCGCCGACCAGCGCGAGCACCGTCAGATCTTCCCCAAGCCCGGCTGGGTGGAGCACGACGCCACCGAGATCTGGTCCAAGGTCCAGGCAGTCGTGGCGGGAGCACTGGCCAAGGCCGGGCTGCGTGCCGGTCAGCTCAGCGCGCTCGGGATCACCAACCAGCGCGAGACGACCGTGATGTGGGACCGCCGCACGGGCAAGCCCGTGCACAACGCGATCGTCTGGCAGGACACGCGGACCGCCGCGCTGTGCGCCGAACTCGGCGGCGCGGACGGGCAGGACCGTTTCCGCGACGCCACGGGCCTACCGCTCGCCAGCTACTTCTCCGGTCCCAAGGCGGCCTGGCTGCTGGACAACGTGCCCGGGCTGCGCGGCAGGGCCGAACGCGGCGAGATCGCGTTCGGCACCATCGACTCCTGGCTGATCTGGAATCTGACGGGCGGCACCGACGGCGGGGTGCACGTCACCGACGTCACCAATGCCTCCCGCACCATGCTGATGAACCTGGAGACCCTCCGGTGGGACTCCTCCATCCTCGCGGCGATGAATGTTCCCACGGCGGTGCTCCCGGAGATCAGGCCGTCCGCCGAGGTGTACGGGACGGCTGTCGGGCAGCTCGCGGGGGTGCCGGTCGCCTCGGCGCTCGGCGACCAGCAGGCTGCTGTGTTCGGCCAGGCCTGCTACGAGACGGGCACGGCCAAGAACACTTATGGGACCGGGAGTTTCCTCCTGCTCAACACCGGGAGCAGGCCGGTTCAGTCCAAGAGCGGACTGATCACCACCGTCGGCTACAAGATCGGCGACTCCGCCCCCGTGTACTGCCTGGAAGGGTCGATCGCGATCACCGGCGCCCTGGTGCAGTGGTTCCGGGACCAGCTCGGGATCATCCGCAGTGCCGACGAGATCGAGACACTCGCGGCGAGCGTGGAGGACAACGGAGGCGCGTACATCGTGCCCGCGTTCTCGGGACTGTACGCGCCGTACTGGCGCGCGGACGCCCGTGGTGTGGTCACCGGTCTGACCCGGTACGTCACCAAGGCCCACCTCGCGCGGGCGGTGCTGGAGGCGACGAGCTGGCAGACGCGTGAGGTCGTCGACGCGATGTACCAGGACTCGGGCGTGCCCATCACCATGCTCAAGGTGGACGGCGGGATGACCGCCAACCAGCTGCTGATGCAGCATCAGGCGGACGTGCTGGGCGTACCGGTGATCCGGCCGAAGGTCTCCGAGACCACATGCCTGGGCGCGGCGTACGCCGCCGGACTGGCCACCGGTGTGTGGGGCGGCCTGGATGAGCTCGAGGCGCACTGGCAGCGCGATGCGGAGTGGTCGCCGCGGATGGCGGCCGAGCTCCGGGAGCGGGAGTACGCCAACTGGCGCAAGGCGGTGGAGCGCAGCTTCGGCTGGCACGAGGAGGAAGGCGCGTAGTCACCGTGCCCGGTCGCGCGGTGCCATGAGCCACGGCCCGTACCCCTGTCGGTGGGGGTACGGGCCGTGTTGTGCACCTCGCCCGGTCAGGTGGCCGCCGGCTCCCGCTCGCGGGTGGAGCGCACCAGGGCGTGCTCGACCACCGCCACCAGCACCGACTTGACCGACTCGCGATCGCGCGCGTCGCACATCATCAGCGGCACTTCGGGGTCCAGGTCGAGCGCGCCCCGCACCGACTCCACCGGGAAACGGTCGGCGCCCTCAAAACAGTTGACGCCGACGGTGAACGGGATCCCGCGGCGTTCGAAGTAGTCGATGGCCGCGAACGAGTCCTCCAGGCGGCGGGTGTCGGCGAGGACGACCGCACCGAGCGCGCCCTGGGCCAGCTCGTCCCACAGGAACCAGAAGCGGTCCTGGCCAGGCGTGCCGAAGAGGTACAGCACCAGATCCTCGCGGAGGGTGATCCGGCCGAAGTCCATGGCGACGGTGGTGGTGTTCTTGGACTCGACGCCGTCGAGATCGTCGACCGGCCGTCCCGCCTCGCTGAGAGTCTCCTCGGTGCGCAGCGGTTTGATCTCGCTGACGGCGCCGACGAGAGTCGTCTTGCCGACCCCGAAGCCGCCCGCCACCAGGATCTTCAGTGTCACCGGCTCGACCGGCCGCTGCGTGCGGCTAGAGCGCCCGAAGACCATTGATCACCTCGCGAAGAATGCTCACATCCGGCAGCTCGGCCGGCGGTACGGGACGGGTTACGTGGACCATGTCGTCCTCGACGAGATCACCGACGAGGACCCTCACCACCCCGACGGGCAGGTCGAGTCCGGCCGCCAGTTCGGCGATCGACTGGGGGATGGTACTGCACCGCTCCACGATCTCGACGTGTTCGGGCGCAAGCATCTGGTCCCTGCCCGGGTCCTGGGCGGCCGGTTCTGGGACGACGAGCGCGATCAGATCGAGTCGTTGCCGGGTGGCACTGCTCGTACGACCACGGGTCATCGCGTAGGGACGGACCACGGGTCCGGCGTCGTCGTCGAACCAGTGATGCGCCCGCCGGGCGTCCTTCGTCTGCTGAGCGTGCTGTCCGGCGTCATTCATGCCATTCCACTCACCCTCCGGAGGTCAGCCGGTCCGTGGTGCCGTGGCGAGGTGGGCGCCCACCCGCTTGACCATCAGCGTCATCTCGTACGCGACCTGTCCGACGTCGGAGTCGGCGTCGGACAGCACGGCGAGACAGCTGCCGTCGCCCGCGGCGGTGACGAAGAGGAACGCTTCGTCGAGTTCGACCACGGTCTGGCGGACGTGTCCGACGTCGAAGTGGCGGCCCACGCCCTTGGCGAGGCTGTGGAAGCCGGAGGCGACGGCGGCGAGATGCTCGCCGTCCTCGCGGCCGAGGTCCTTGGACGTGCCGGTCGCGAGGCCGTCGCCGGAGAGCACGAGTGCCTTGCGGATGGAGCCGACCCGATCGACCAGCTCGTCGAGGAGCCAGTTGAGCTCGCCGCTCGTCGTGGGGTTGTTTGTTGCGGCGTTCGGTGCGGTCATCGACCGTTCCCCTCCGGAGTGGTTCCCTGTGCTGGTTCGCCGGGGCCGGTGGCGTCCTCGGCGTTCTGCCGACGTCCGCGCTGCCAGCCGCGTTGCAGCGAGGCCATGCGGTCGCGTACTTCTTCCGCGTCACGTTCGTTGTCCGGTTCGCCTGCCGGTGTGCCGCCGGGTCCCCCGGCTGCCGGGCCGGACGCGTCCGCCCGCAACTGCGGGGCGAGACTGGCCTGGCGCACACGGCGCGGCAGGCCACCGAGCGTGGGGCCGGCCGGGGTGCTGTCGGACACCGGGGCCCGGTCCGCCGCCGTCGGCGGTATCGGTGCGGGTTCCATCTGCGGGCGCGAAGTCCTGTCCGTGGCTTGCCCCGGCGCCGCCGCGGACCGGCCGGAGGAAGGGTGGGGGCGACCGCGCTCATCGACCCTGCGGCCATGGTCGCTGACCAGGGTCGGCTGCCTGCGGCGGGGCAGCGGGATCGGGCCGGTGGGGCGCCGTCCGTTGCCACGCGGCCGCTCGGGCGCCTGGTCCGAGGCCTGCTGATGCTGCTCGTCGGCGGGCGTGCGCAGGAAGTCGCGGGCCCTGAAGAGCCCACCGCGCTCGCTCTCGGTGTCCTCGATGTCGGCGACCGTGTCGATGCTCGCGATGGCGGGACGGTCCTCGAATCCCGGCGTACCGACGGGGGGTTCCAGTTCGACCGGGCCGTCGAGCACCGAGGGACCGGTCAACCCCGTCGGCACCTGGGACAGTGCGGCGGGCCTGCCGTTGTCGGTGCGACGGCGCCCGCCTTCCCGCTCCCGGCCCTGGCGGCCGTTCGTGCGGTCCAGCCTGAAGCCGGTGCCCTCCGTCTCGGGGGCGTCCGTGAGCAGCGCGGCCGGGATGAAGACGACCGCGGTGGTGCCCCCGTACGGCGAAGGCTGCAGCGAGACCCGGACGTTCTGCCGCTGGGCGAGGCGGCTGACCACGAACAGGCCGAGCCGGTCGGTGTCGGAGAGCTCGAACTCCGGGGTCTCGGCGAGCCGGAGGTTCGCGTCGAGCATCGCCTCGGGGGCCATGCCGAGACCTCGGTCGTGGATCTCGAGCGTGAAGCCGTTGGCGACCCGGTCGCCGTGCACCTGGACACCGGTGTGCGGCGGCGAGAACACGGTGGCGTTCTCCAGCAGCTCCGCGATGAGGTGGGTGAGGTCGGCGACGGCGGGCCCGCCCACTCCGATCCGGGGCAGCCGGCGCACCTCGATGCGTTCGTAGTCCTCGACCTCGGCGACGGCGGCCCGTACGACGTCCATCAGCTGGATCGGTTTGCGCCACTGGCGGGAGGGGGCCGCGCCGGAGAGGATGACCAGACCTTCGGCATGCCGGCGCATACGGGTCGTCAGATGGTCGAGGCGGAAGAGGTCCGCGAGCTCCTCGGTGTCCTCCGTGCGCCGCTCCATGGTGTCGAGGAGGGTGAGCTGGCGGTGCAGCAGCACCTGGTTGCGGCGGGCGAGGTTGACGAACACCTCGGAGACGCCGCGGCGCACGTCGGCCTGTTTCACGGCGGCTTCGACGGCCGCACGCTGGAGGGTGTTGAGGGCCTGGCCGACCTGGCCGATCTCGTCCTTCTCGTACTCGAGGTGCGGCGCCTCGGTCTCGACGTCGACCGTCTCACCGGCCGCGAGTCTGCGCATGACGCTGGGCAGGCGCACGCCGGAGACCTCGTGGGCCTCCTTGCGGAGTCTGGACAGCGAGCGGACGAGGTCACGGCCGATGCGTACCGAGACGACGAGGGAGATCAGCAGGGCGAGGAAGCCGAGGACACCGGCGATCCCGGCCTTGACGAGGACGTCGTACGCGGCGGGCTCGACACGGTCCTGGTAGCGGTTGCCCGCCTCTGTGCTCTGCCTGGCCAGGTCGTCCAGTACCGGAGTCGCCAGCTCCTCCCACCGCGCGGCGTCCACGGTACGCGGGTTCCTGGTGGGGCCCGCGGCGATGAGCCGCTCCTCGGTCTCGCGCAACGGCTGTGTGTCCGGACTGCGCCAGTACTGTTCGAGGACATCGCGCTCGGACGAAGGCAGGACCTCGAGGCTGGTTTCGTACAGGAGCTTGCGGTTGGCGGCGAGGTCGGAGACCGCGCGGATCTCCGCCGGGGTGATCCTGCGCGTGATCAGCGCGGAGGTCACGAGTGCGTCCTCGCGGGAGAGCAGCTCACGGGCGCGCACGACACCGACGAGGGCGCGGCCCTGTTTCTCCAGCTCCACGTCCTCGAGTGCGTGGAGAGAGGTGAGGAAGCTGTAGCAGGGGTCGACCAGCCGGTTGTAGAACTCGAGGGCCTGGGCGCGGGTGATGGCGCTCTGCTCCACGTTCCGGCGCAGTGAACCCAGTCCGTCAAGGGCGTCGAGGAGCGAGTCCAGCCGCTGGGAGACCTCCGGGCGTACGGAATCCCGTACGTCGGTCTCCTCGGCGCTCTTCCGGATCTCGGCCACGGCCGAATCGGTGGCGGCGCGTTGGCGGCGCAGCGTCGGCAGGGAGTCGGAGGCACGCGGATCCGCGAGGTAGACCAGGGTCTGGCGGCGTTCCTTCTGGATGACACGGACCGTGTCCTCAAGGGGGTGGCCGACCCTGTCGATGATGTAACCGACATCCAGGAGCTGTTTGGCTTCCTGGCCGGTGATCGCGGTTGCGAAACCCCAGAGCGCGGTGAGGGACACGAGCGGCACGAGCAACAACGCCACGATCTTCCGGCGGATGGACTTCCCGCGAAAGCGCATGGCCTCCCCCTGATCGACGCCCGCGGCGGGCGGGTGGTGATTCCCTTTGGTGATGTGCGTGTTGCTACTTGCGTCAACAAACGGCGCGAGCCTACTACTGACACACTGACAACTCGAAGGGACGTCCGGTCGTTTTTCGGCCGCGAGGTGACGCCTTGATCATGAGTTGTCCTGGTATTCAGGGAGTTGGACCGCCACAGTGTGGCCGAGGGCACCTGACAGAAGACGACATTCCGGTCCCGGATCGATGGCTGGAATTCTCCCATCCACGGGAATCTTCGGAACGGGCCGTTCGTCTTTGTGTACGAGAAGAAGGAGTTGCCGGGGGTTGCGGGGATTTCAGTGGTTCCGGGGGCATGGACGCGGCGGATACCGAGCGCGTCTGCGTAGTGGGCCCGAAACCGGGCAGCCACCCTGTAGTCGGACAGCGTGGGGAGTGAACGCGGACCATGGGTACGGCAGATGAGACGGGTATGGCGGGCGGCCTCTGGGTGGAGGAGCCCGCGATCCGGCGGCCCATGCCGGATCCGGTACGAACGGCGGCCGTGCGTGCGGTGATAGTCACGGCCGTGACGATGACTCAGGCGATGATGGCGTTCTTCTTCAGTCTCACGGGCTCGTGGCTGGCGTTCCCGATGATCCTGAGCAGCGTGGGCAGCACGGTCCTGGCGACATGGGCCGTGCTGGACGTCTGGGTCACCCGGCAGGTGTGGAACCAGCGGCACGGAGTGGTCTCGGTGCCCAGCAGCTCGGCCCGGCAACTGCGTCGCGAGCGACGGAGTGCGCGGCGGGCGGCCAGGGCCGCGACCCGGCAGGCCGCGCGGATACGCAGGCGGAGTACGGGCGGCAGGCTGTCGCAGGCCTGACGCCCGGCCCCGCGGCGGGACACCGACGAGCGGGACGCCTACGGGGCGGCTGCCGCCGGGCCCGGGCCGTCCCCTGGCACCACGGGCTGCTCCGCGGTCGTCGGCCGGTCCACGGTGACGGGTTGCTCCGCGCTGCGTTTGAACATGCGGGTCGCCGTGATCTCGCCGTGCACGCTCTCGCCCTCGGTCCGCTGCTGCGGCAGACCGGGGCGCAGATGCTCCTCGACACTGATGTACTTCAGGCCGGCCCGCAGGTCCGCGTCATTGCGGAGTCTGATGACCAGCGGGAACTCGGCGAGGGCGGTCGTGTCGAACAGGCCCGTGGTGTAGAGCAGCTGGACTCCGAGGGCGTCCGAGACCGCGCGCTGCAGCTCCAGCAGATAGGTGGCGTTGGCCCGGCCGATGGGGTTGTCGAGGAACAGCGTGCCGGCGTGGCGGTGCTTGTCGCGGCCACGGTCGTTGCTGCGCAGGGCCGCCATGGTGCAGTAGAGCGCGATGGCGGCGGTGAGGAGCTGACCGCCGGAGAAGACGTCGCCCATCTGCCCGACCGGGACCCGCTCGGCGCGCAGCACCGCGTCCGGCTTGAGGATCTCCACGGCGACGCCCTTCGGCTGGAGCGCCGCCTGGACACCGCGCAGCAGCAGCGACATGCCGTCGCGGCGCAGATCGGAGTTCTTCTTCACCGCGGCGCGGGTCGCCTCGTCGATGACCTCGCCGAGCCGTTCGGTGAGGCTCCCCTGGTCCGGTTCCTCGAAGCGGATCCGCAGGAATTCCTGCCCGGACCACTCACCGAGGCCCTCCGGCAGCCGGGACAGCCGCTGCGCGGAACGGAGCGTGGTGAGCGCGGATTCCACCAGGCCGCGAAGACGGTCGACGATGGAGTCGCGGTTGCGCTCGAGCTGCGCAAGCTCATCGGTGAGGACGCGCAGCCGGGGCGCGAACGCCTCTGCCCACTTCGCCGCGTGCTCGGGAAGCGCCGCGGCGGGGAGTTCACGGATCTGCTGACGGGCGGGGGTGCGTACCGCCTCGTAGCGACTGGAGTTGGCGTGGCGTACGAGGACGTCACTGGCCTCGCGTACGGCCGCTTCGGCGGCGGACAGATCGGACGCACAGCCGCGCAGCGAGCGGCGCGCCTCGGCCGCGGAGTGGCGGGCCTCCTCCAGGCTGCCCGGGTAGGGCTCGGGAGTCTCCTGCTCCTCATCCGAGTGGTCCCTGAGCAGGTCGCGCAGCTGCGCCGCGGTCTCGTCGAAACCGCCGGCCGCGTCCTCGGCGGCGCGATGGGCGCGCAGCAGCTCCGTATGGGTGGCCCGGGCGGTGTCCAGCGCTCCGGTGCGGGCGGCGAGTTCGGCCGTGGCCGTACGCAGCAGTACCTGGGCCTGCTCGGCGTCGGCGGGGACCAGCTCGCCGGGCAGCTCGGTATGTGCTTCGCCGTCCTGCGGGGCGAGACGCTCGGCCTCGCCGCGGAGCCGGCCGAGCTTCTCGCTCGCCTCCGAGGCGCGGGTCTCCAGCATCTGCACCAGTGACTCCGCGCGGGCGGCGGCTGCCTGGCGGGAGGGGCCGTCGGCGCCGTCGGTGCCCTCCAGGAGCTGTGCGGCGCGCGTGCGGACCTTGTTGGTGAGGCGGTCGAGCTCGCCGAGCGCGGCGCTCTCGTCGCTCTCGGCGCGGGCCTGCTCGGCACGCAGATCGGCGCCGACGCCGACCTTCTCGTACAGCTGGGACGCGGCACGGTAGGCCTCGCGCAGGGCGGGCAGCGCGATACGGGGGGCGTCGGGGTCGGCGTCCGGGAGCTGTTCGGGGGCGCCGGCGATCTCGGCACGCTCGGCGCGAAGCGCGCGGGCGGTCCGGCGGGCGTCGTCGGCGGCACGCTGGGCGGCACGGCGGTCCTCGTCCGCGGCCCGCGCCCGCTCCAGCCATGTCGCGGCCCGTGCCTCGGACTCGGCCGC
This sequence comes from Streptomyces sp. NPDC057445, assembly GCF_042802855.1. NCBI lineage: Bacteria > Bacillati > Actinomycetota > Actinomycetes > Kitasatosporales > Streptomycetaceae > Streptomyces > Streptomyces sp. NPDC057445. Next base: position 21,367 of record NZ_JBHVDH010000008.1, read on the forward strand.
GTCGTCCGCGAGTTCGCGCAGTTTCGCCTGCCAGCCCGCCCGTTCCCGTAGCCGGAACGCCAGCCCCGCGAGCGCGTCGGCGACCCGGCGGGCGCGCTGGGCCGCGTCCTGCCGCTCGTCGCGTACACGTGCGGCGTCGGCCGCGGCCTCGTCGGCCTCGGCCCGGACGGTACGGGCTTCCCCGAGCGTCCTCTCCGCGGCCTCCGCGGCCTCCTCGGCCTCCCGCGCGGCCTCCGCGAGCTCGGCGAGCGTCCCGGCGGGACAATCCGCACGCCAGGACCCGATCCGCGCGGCCAGTGCCCGGTCCCCCGCGAGCCGCGCGGCCAGCACGCGGATCTCCTCGTCCCGGGCCGCCGCCCGAGCCCGCAGCGCCTGCCGCTCCTCGTCGGCGGCGTGCTCGTCGTGCATGGCGGGGTTCGGCGGTACGAGGAACACGTCCGCGTCGTTGCCGGTGCCCGGTCCGGGTACCGGCGCGAGCAGCGCGGCGGCGGTGCCCACGGCGACCGCGGAACGCGGCAGCAGTGCGGCCCCGGCCAGTGCGTCGCGTGCGCGCGCGTAGGAGACGGGGTCGGTGATCACGACGCCGTCCACCAGCTCCGGCCGGGCGGCCAGCACGGCGGCGTGGTCGGCGGGGTCGACGGCCTGCGCCAGATAACGCCACCCCGGCAGGGCGGGAACGCCGTGCTCGCCGAGGAATTCGACGGTGGCCAGGACATCGGGTCCCGGCGGCAGGAGTCCGCCGTCACCGAGCGCGCCCAGAATGCGGGCGTCGTCGGCGGCTGCGGTCCTCAGGTCGAACAGCTGCCGCTCGGCCGCGGTGACTCCCTGCTCGAGCAGCTCGCGCAGCTCGTCGGCGTAGCGGTCCAACTCCTCGGCGGTGAGGGGGCCTTCGGCGCTGCGCGCGGGCTCACGTCGTGCGGAGCCGCCTCCGGCGCCCGTACCCGAGCCCGATGTGGCCCGCCCGGCCGCCGAGGCGCCTTCGGCGCCCGCACGGCCAGAGGCGATGGCAGCGCCCGCCACGACCGGGCCGGAGCCGCCAGGGCCGTGCTCTCCGGCACCGCCGTGGGCGGGCCCTGAAGCACCGGCAGCAGCGGAGTCGCCGCCCGGGGAGGGCTCTGCGCCTGTCGCTCCCGGACCTGCGCCCGGGCTGAAGTTCCCTGCCGCGTCAGGCGCGGGAGCAGCGTCAGGCGCGGGAGCAGCGTCAGGCGCGGGCCCCCGGCGCACGATGCCTGCCGATCCGGCGACGGTCGGATCCGCCCCCACCGGGGCGGAGACCACCGCGTCGTCGGGGGCGCCCTTCCCGGTCGCCTCGTCGCGCAGCGAAGCGTGCACGGCCGGGCGGTGGCCGGCGGCCGCAGAGGTTCTGGCACCGGGGTGCCCGCCTCCGGACTCGGCGCCCGCGCCGATGGACGAAACGGCCGAGCCGTGGTCGTCGGCCCGTGCGGTGTCGGCCGCTCCCGATGCGTGGTCTTCCGCGGGCACGGCACCGGCCGCTCCGGAACCGGCATTCGCCGCGGATGCGTCGCCACCCGGGCCGGGCACCGGGCGCGCCGGTGCCGGCCCCTGATCTTCTGCGTCTTCTGCCCGCCCGGCGCCGGCCGTCGCGGACTCGTCCGCCGCCGGTGCGTACGAGACAGAACCCGCGCCCGCGGCCCGGCTCCTGTCGGCGCCGGGGCTGTCGGCCCCGGCGGGCCCCGTCGCCTGTCCCGGTACCGAGGCACGGCCGGTCGCCGCCGTGGACGGATCGCGGCGCGGGCCCGGGACGGCCGGGGAGGCGGGGACCACGGGCAGGCTCAGCAGTTCCGCAAGGCGCTCCGACTCCGCGATGGAGGCGGCGGCGCGGCGCTCCGCCTCGTACGCGTGCCGCGCGGCCCGGGCCGCGTCCGACGCACGGGCCGCCGTCAGTTCGGCGCGGGTCTCGGCGGCGGTGGCCTCGCGGGCACGGTCCGCGGTGGTACGGGCGGCGTCGCGGGCCGCCTCCCCCGCCGCGACCGCGGTCTTCTCCGCGTCGCTGGCGGCGAGGGCGGCGCGGGCCGGGTCGGCATCGGGGGCGGAGTCGTCGAGCCAGCCCGCGCGGACGGCCTCCGCGGTCTCCTGTTCCACTTCGGCGAGGCGTTGGCGCAGATGCCCGGCCTCGCTGCGGGCACGCTGGGCCTCCGTGGCGGCGGCGGTCGCTTCACGGTGGGCCGACTCGCCCGCTTCCTGGAGGGCGGCGGAGCGCTCCTCCTCCTCGTTGGCGACGCGCTCACCGTCCTCTGCGGCGGAGTGCAGGGCTCGTACGAGGTCGGCTGCGGCCTCGGCCCGGGCCGCCAGCGCGGGCGCGGCGTCCCGTTCGGCCTCGCGGATGGCGGCGGCGACCCGCGCCGAGCGGTCGGCGGCGGCGCGGTGGCGCAGCACCGCCTCTGCGGCCTGCCAGGCGGAGTGCAGGGTGCGCGCGTCGGTCAGCTCGCGCCGCTGGGCCGCTGCGCCCTTCTCCGCGGCGGTAAGCGCAAGTGACGCGTGCCGGTAGGCCAGTTCGGCTGCGATGAGTGAGCTGCGGCCGCGCGCCTGTTCGGCCTCTGTCACCGTGTGGGCCGCGGCCGTGACCTGCTGGGCGAGTTCCGCGGCGCGGCCACGCTCCTCCCCCGCGCGGGCGGAGAGCCTTCGGGCGAGGGTGCGGGTGCGGCGCTCGGCGCCCGCGTGGATGTCTCGGGCCCGCGTCCGCGCTTCGGCGGCTTCCACGATCCGTCCCAGCAGGTCGACGGATCCTGCTGTGAAGTCGCGCTCCGCGGTGAGTTCGGCGCGGCGTCCCAGTTTGTTGCCGAAGCCGCTGACGAGGTCGGCGAGGCCGTCCGTGTCCCGGGTGTCGGTGACGGCCCGCAGCAGCAGATCGGTGAAGTCGGAGTCCTTCTTGACCGCGAAGAGGCCGGCGGCCTCACCCTCGTCGGCGTTCATCTCCCGCTGGTAGCGGAAGAGTTCGGGGTCGAGCCCGAGGTCGCCGAGATGCTCGTTCCAGCGGTCGTGGATCTCTTCCCAGTACACGTCGAGATGCGGATACACCTTGCCCGCGTCGGTGATCGCGTCCCGGAAGCCCTTCATGGTGCGACGGCGGCCCTGTGCGCCCGACGCGCCCTCGCCGGAGGGGCGTACGGCCGTGGACTCGGCCACCGGCAGCGAGTCGAGGCTGAGCCCAGGGCCCGGCCGGAAGGAGTACCAGGCCTCGGCGAACTTGCGGGGGTCGTTGGAGACCTGCCGTCCGCGCCACTCGCTGACCTTGCCGACGACGACAAGCTCACCGGTGAGGGTGTGCTGCCACTCCAGGGCGACATGGCCGCAGTCGTCCGCCAGCAGGAACTTCCGCAGTACGCCGGAGCTCGCGCCGCCCAGGGTGTTGCGGTGGCCAGGCAGCATCACCGAGAAGATCAGCTTGAGCAGAACGGACTTGCCGCCGCCGTTCTCCAGGAAGAGCACGCCCGCGGGGGCGGGGCGGCGTGGCGGGCCGACCGGCTCCTCCTCGAAGAACTCGGCCTGTGTGGGGGCCGGGTCGGGCACGGGCGCGCCGACTCCGCGCAGGTCCAGCACGGTGTCGGCGTAGCGCGCACCGGCAGGCCCGATGGAGTAGAGGCGGACCCGGGACAGCTCGTACATGGCGGCGGACTCTCGTCAGTGGCAGGTGCGTGATCAGGCGTGGAAGGGCAGACCGGCGTCGGCGGCCAGCTCGAGGTCGTCGGCGTCGGGCGGCGGCACGAGCGTGGGCGCCCCGTCGGTGACGGGGACGACACCGAGCTCCAGCAGCTCGGCCATGGCGGCGCTGCCCGCCATGTCGCGGACCTGCAACTGGTAGCGGGCGGTGGTGCGGTAGGCACCTCCTGCGTCGTCGCCGGTGCGCTGCAGGAATCCGGAGTCGGTGAGGAAGGCGACGGCCTTGCCGACGATGCCGGTGGTGGAACCCGCGAGTCTGCGGGCGTCCTTCGTCGCGCCCGTCGCGCTGCGGCGCGCGTAGATCCGCCAGGCGGCTTCCAGTCCGGGCGTGTCGGATGCGGGGTCGGTGTTCTCACCCTGCTCCTCTGCCCGCTCCTCCAGCCGGCGGCAGGCCTGCCGTACGAACGCGTCGACGCCGTTGACCGTGATCCGGCCGATGTATCCGTCGTCGGCGAGGTCCTCGGGGCGGGGGAAGGCCAGGGCGGCGACGGCGAGATGGGCGAGACCGTGCAGGAACCGGTCCGCGGAGTCGGTGGAGGCGCGACGGGCGTAGTCGCCCATGCGGACGGCGAACACCGAGTCCTCGCCGGCGGTCACGGCCATGCCCGCGCGGGGGGAGACCTCGAGGACGACGAGCCCGAGGCCGGTGGCGACGGCGTCGGCGAGCCTGGCGAAGGCGGGCTCCTCGCGGTAGCGACGGAGCAGGTCGGCGTACTCGGCGTCACGCGCGGGCAGCAGCTTGGGCTGCAGGCCGAACGAGACGAGCCGTGCGGCGTCGGCCGCGTCCGCGGGTGTGACGCCGCCCGTCGTGGACATCGGTCCGGACGGGGGCCCCTGCGGCGCGCCCGGCTCGCCCCACGCCCCGGCGTGCTCTGCGGGCTGGTCGCTCACGGCTGCTGCTCCTCTGTGCGGTGGTACGGAAGTACGGGGTGGACGGCGGCTCCCGCGCCCCGCGGGCGCCGGGGCCGGCCGTGGCGCCGGGGACGGCTGCCCCTCGCGGGTTCGGGGGCGCGCTCCTGCGGGCGGCTCACGCCGCCTCCGTACGGTCCGCCGCCATGCCGGCCGCGTCCAGCAGGGCCGTGCCCACGATCAGGTCGGCGCCGCCGAACTCGGGGTCGTCCAGCTCGGTGCCGTCGTCGACGGCGAAGAGAAGACGCTGCTCGCCCTGGCGGTAGGCCGTGCCGACCGGAGGGCTGGCCGCGTGGACGGCGAGCAGGGCGACCAGGTAGGGGAGATCGGGGTCACGGCGGCGGGCCTCGGCGAGCAGGCCGGAGAGCCGGCGGGGGGCGTCGTGCTCCAGGTCGAGCAGCTCCATGGCGCTCGCGAGTTGCTCCTCGCTGAAGCGGCTGTCGTCCGGCGTCGCGATCAGATCGGGCTCGGGCATCTCGGCGCCGAGGTGTTCGCGCTCGACCGGCGGGGTCAGCAGCATCTCGACGAGATCGCCGACCCGCACCGAAGCGGGGGTGCGCAGCCCGGTGCCGCGCGCGAAGAAGGCGTCGGTGACACGGATGGCCTGCCCGACGGGCAGGGGCAGCAGGGGGGCGACCAGTTGTCCGTAGAGATCGATCCCGGAGCGTGCGGCGGGCGCCGCGAAGGCCTGGCGGTCCTGCTCGGCCCGGAACAGCGGGCCGGCCTCCAGGAGCCGGGACTGAAGCTGGGTGTGGCGGCGGATGCAGTCCTTGACGATGTCCACGAGCTCGGCGGCACGGCGCTTGTGCTCGGCCGTCTTCGGATCGGAGCCGGTCTCTGCCTCGTCGCGCGCCTTGCGGATGTTCGTCAGGATGGCGTTCTCGTGGCGGTACCGGTCGGCGACATGGTCGAGCGCCTCGGCGATCATGTCCGGCACGGCGTTGAGCCAGTCGACCGCGCGCACATTGCGCCGGGTCGCCTCGAGCGTCCTGCGGAGGGTCTCCGCGTACTGCACGGTCCGGTAGCGGGCCTGTTCGGCGGCGAGCTGGGCGTCGGCGAGCCGGCCGCGGCTGATCAGGACCTCCAGCTTCACCTCGGCCGCGATCTGTGCGCTGGTGACGTCCGTGTCGAGCGCGCCGACGAGGACGTTGACCGCTTCGTCCGTCGTACGGAGATAGACGCTGCCGCCGTAGCCCGGGACTTCCTCGATGAGCTTGAAGTCGTAGTCCCGGCGGACATAGACCCCGTCAGACCCGAAAGTGCCGTAAACCGCACGGAAGCCCCGGTCGACACTTCCTACGTTGATCAGGTTCTCCAGCACCCAGCGGGCGACACGCTCGTGCTCCCCCAGGGGGCGCCGCGGGGCCTGCGCCGCGACGCGCGGGAGCAGTCTCGCCACTATCTGCTCGTGGTCCGCGCCGGTGTCGAAGTCCATGTTGAGCGTGACGAGATCGATGGCGGCCAGGGCGATTTCGGCCATCGCGTAGACCGAGTACTCTCCGGCCAGATTCGCCTTGCGCGTGTCCAGATCGTGCAGGGGCGCCGTGCACGCGAGCGCACGGAGCCGCCGCGCGAGCCCTTCGTCGGCGGCCGGGCCCTGAGCGGGGCGCGGCCCCGCGCTGAGCTGGGGCGGAACGAATTCCGTCGAGGCAGGCGAAGTCACGGTGGACAGACTAGGTCCTCGCACTGACACCGGTCGAAACGGCGCAGAAACCCCGGGTTCGAGGTGGGCCCGACGGGCTCGCGCACCCCGCACCGCGCACCCCGCACCCCGCACCCCGCCCTAGCGTTCTGCCCCGCCCCCGCCCTCGTCCCGGACCAGTCCCGCGTACACCTTCACCAGCCGGGTGCGGGAGTCGTCGAGGTACTGGGCGAGCAGAGCCTCCGCCCTGTCCCGCTCGCCCGCCTCCAGCGCATCCAGAATCTCCCGGTTCCGCACGAGATAGGGCTCATGGAGTCCGCGGGGGTCGTCCACCACATGGAAGGCGAGCCGGAGTTCGGCGAGCACGCCCCGCATGAGCTCGTCGGTGCGGACGCTGCGGGCGAGCGCCACGAGTTCGCGGTGAAAGTGGATGTTGGCCGTGGAGACGCCCTTCCAGTCCTTCTCACGCGCCGCCCGCCGTCCCCTGGTCACGGCGTCGCGCAGGCTGTCGAGCGCGAACGGCGGCTCGCCCAGCCCGCGGACGACCGCGCATTCGACGAGCCTGCGGGTGCGGTAGATGTCCTCCACGTCCTCGACCGTGAGGACCCGGACGAACACACCACGGTTGAGCTGGTGCACCAGCAGCCGCTCGTGCGTCAGCAGACGGAATGCCTCACGCAGTGTGTTGCGCGAGACGCCCAGGGCGCCGCCGATGCTGTCCTCCGAGAGCCGCGCCCCCGGAGGGAAGAACCCCTCCGCGATGCGGCTGCGCAGGATGTCCGCGACCCGCTCCGCGGTGCTGGTGCGGCCCAGCAGCCGGCGGTCGTCGGACAGCTCGCCGAGCTCTGAACCCGTCGTCCCCACAGCGCCCTCTATTCCGCTCTCCCTGGCCGTCGCCCGGCCGCCGGCCCTTCCGGGCCCTCCGGATCCAATCGTAGAAGCAGGGACGGGACAACGTGACTCTTGTCGGATCGTTCAACAATCCTCTACCTTGTGGCCAGCGTCACTCAACAGCACCCCCTCCCCCTCTGCGAGGTGCAGATGAGCACGACCCGTGCACACCCGAAGCAGGACCGACTCCCTGACGACACCGGTGCGTTCGCCTGGCTGCGGGCGCTCGGACCGCGCGGACGCCGCGCCTTCGCGGGCGCGTTCGGCGGTTTCGCCCTCGACTCGTACGACTTCTTCACGCTGCCGCTGAGCATGGTGGCGATCGCCGCGTACTTCAGCCTCGACACGGGCCAGACCGGGCTGCTGACCACGGTCACCCTGGTCGTCTCGGCCATCGGCGGCGCACTGGCGGGGATCCTGGCCGACCGCATCGGCAGGGTCCGCGCATTGATGATCACAGTGATCACCTATGCGCTTTTCACCGTTCTCTGCGGATTCGCTCCCAACTACGAGACGCTGCTGGTCTTCCGCGCGCTCCAGGGCCTCGGTTTCGGTGGCGAATGGGCCGTGGGCGCCGTCCTGGTCGCGGAGTACGCGACGGCCAGGCACCGCGGCCGCACACTCGGCGCGATCCAGAGCTCATGGGCCATCGGCTGGGCGCTCGCCGTCATCGTCTACACACTGGTGTTCCAGTTCCTCGACGCCGACACCGCCTGGCGGGTGATGTTCTGGACGGGCGCGCTGCCCGCCCTCCTCGTCGTCTACGTACGGCGGAACGTGAGCGACGCGCCGGAAGCGGCCGAGCGTCGGCGGGCGAGCAGGGAGCGGGGTTCGTTCTCCACGATCTTCCGCAAGGATCTGCTGCGCACCACGCTGTTCGCGGTGCTGCTCTCCACCGGTGTGCAGGGCGGCTACTACACACTGGCCACCTGGGTACCGACCTATCTGAAGACCGAGCGCGGGCTGACCGTCGTCGGCACCGGGGGCTATCTGACGCTCCTCATATCCGGCGCCTTCATCGGGTACCTCACAGGCGGGTACCTCACCGACGTACTCGGCCGCAAACGGAACATCGCCCTGTTCGCCGTGCTCTCCGCCGCCTGCATCCTGGCCTACACCCACATCCCGTCGGGGGCCGACGGTCTGCTGCTCGTGCTCGGATTCCCGCTCGGCTTCTGCATGTCCGCGATATTCAGCGGCTTCGGATCATTCCTCGCCGAGCTGTATCCGACGGCGGTGCGCGGCACAGGTCAGGGCTTCACCTACAACACCGGCCGCGCGGCGGGGGCGTTCTTCCCCACGCTCGTCGGATTCCTCGCCGGCAGCTGGGGCGTCGGCGGCGCCCTGGTCTTCGGTGCCGTCGGCTACGGACTGGCCGTGCTCGCTCTGTTCGGGCTGCCCGAGACGCGCGGCCGAGAGCTCGTGTGAAAGGAGAAACACCCGTGACCTGGGCTTCGATCGATCTCAACGCCGACCTCGGCGAGGGCTTCGGCCGCTGGCGGCTGACCGACGACGAGCAACTGCTCCCGGTCGTCACCAGCGCCAATGTGGCCTGCGGCTTCCACGCGGGGGACGCGGCCACCATGCGGCGGGTCTGCGCCATGGCGGCCGAGCACAAGGTGCGGATCGGCGCCCAGGTCTCGTACCGCGATCTGGCCGGCTTCGGCCGCCGCCCGATGGACGTCCCGCCGGATGAGCTTGCCGCCGAAGTCGCCTACCAGATAGGCGCGCTGGAGGTGTTCGCCCGCGCGGCCGGTACGCGCGTCTCCTACGTCAAGCCGCACGGGGCGCTCTACAACCGGGTCGTCCACGACGAGGAGCAGGCGGCGGCAGTCGTCGAGGGCGTCATGCTCACCGGCGAGCGGCTGCCCGTACTGGGGCTGCCCGGATCCAGGCTGCACGCGATGGCCGAGAAGGCCGGACTCCCCGTCGTCGCCGAGGCTTTCGCGGACCGGGCCTACACGGCGGACGGCACCCTCGTGCCACGGGGGCAGGAGGGTGCCGTCGTCACCGACCCGGGGACCGTGGTGGAACGGTCGGTCTCCATGGCCAGGTTCGGCGTGGTCACCTCGCTGTGCGGACGGTCCGTCGCCGTCCGGGCCCGCTCGCTCTGTCTGCACGGCGACACCCCGGGGGCGGTGGGTCTGGCACGCCGGGTCCGGTCGCGGCTGGAGGCGTCGGGGGTCCGTGTGGAGGCCTTCGTATGAAGCTCCTGCCCGTCGGTGACCGGGCACTTCTCGTGGAGCTCGGCAGCGGCGTGGAGGCGGAGTCGCTCCACGCCGAACTCCTCCGGCGCCGCGCGGCGGGCACGCTCCCTCCGACGGCGGAGATCGTGCCCGCGGCACGGACGGTGCTGCTGGACGGCATCGAAGAACCAGGGCGACTGGCGGCGGAGCTGCCCGGATGGGACATACCGCCGCTGCCCCAGGACGCCGGAGAGGTGATCGAGATACCTGTGCGTTACGACGGGCCGGATCTGGCGGAGGTCGCGGCGCTGTGGTCGGTGGCCGCGGACGAGGTCGCGGGCATCCACTCGGCGGCCGAATTCCATGTCGCCTTCTGCGGATTCGCGCCCGGGTTCGGGTATCTGACCGGGTTGGACGAGCGGTTCGCGGTGCCGCGCAGAGCGACGCCCCGGACATCCGTGCCCGCGGGATCGGTCGCGCTGGGCGGGCCCTACACCGGTGTGTACCCCCGTTCCTCGCCCGGCGGCTGGCAGCTGATCGGGACCACCGACGTCACCCTGTGGGACCCCGCGCGCGAGCCCGCCGCCCTGCTGTCCCCCGGAGTCCGTGTGCGCTTCGTACCAGAAGGGCCCGAAGGGCCCGGAGCCCCCGAACCGGGAGCGCGCCGGTGACCGACCGGGCTCTCACGGTCGTACGGGCCGGGGCGCTGACCACCGTGCAGGACCTGGGGCGCCCAGGACACGCTCACCTCGGCGTGCCGCGCTCCGGCGCGCTCGATCCCGGCGCCCTGCGGCTGGTCAACCGGCTCGTGGGCAATTCCGAGCGGGCGGCGGCACTGGAGACCACGCTCACCGGCTGCGCGGTGCGGCCCCGTTGCGCGGTGACGGTGGCGGTGGGCGGGGCGCCGTGCCCGGTACGCGTCGACGGACGGGCGGTCGCCTGGGGTGCTCCGGTACGCGTGACGGCAGGAGCGCTGCTGGAGGTCGGGACCGCGGTGCGTGGCGTCCGGAGCTATGTGGCGGTCTCCGGGGGGATCGCGTCGGACCTGGTGCTGGGCAGCCGCTCTGCGGACCTGCTGTCCGGTCTCGGCCCCCCGCCCCTGGACGACGGCGCGGTGCTCCCGCTCGGGCCGCCCGTCGGGCCGCCCGGCCGGCTGGACGGCTCGCCCTGGCCGGCCCCGCCGGCCGAGCTGGTGCTGCGGGTCCGGCTCGGTCCGCGCCACGACTGGTTCACGCGGGCCGCCCTGCACATGCTGACCAGCGCCGCCTACCGGGTGTCGGCGGCGAGCAACCGTATCGGCCTGCGCACGGAAGGCCCGCCCCTGGAGCGTGCGGTCCGGACCGAACTGCCCAGCGAGGGCATGGTCCTGGGAGCGGTCCAGGTGCCGCCGGACGGACGGCCCGTGGTCTTTCTCGCCGATCATCCGACGACGGGCGGCTATCCCGTCGTCGCGGTGGTACGGGAAGCGGACCTGGCGGCGGCGGCGCAGGCCGCGCCCGGGACCCCGGTACGTTTCCTGCCGGTCGGCAGGTGAGCGGTACGTTTCCCGCCGGTCGGCAGGAGCGGCTCAGACCGCTCCGTAGCCGCCCCCGCCCGGCGTCCGCACCACCAGGACGTCACCGGCGCCCACCTCCACCGAGTCCACCCCGCGCAGTTCCTCGACGGTCCCGTCCGCCCGCTCCACCGCGTTCACGCCCAGCGCACCCGGGCCGCCGCCGGCCATTCCGTACGGCTCCACCCGCCGATGGCCGGTGAGCAGCGCGACCGTCATCGGCTCCAGGAAACGGATGCGCCGCACCACGCCGGAGCCGCCGTGCCAGCGGCCCGCGCCGCCGCTGCCCTCGCGGACCTCGAAGGCGTCGACGCGGACCGGGTAGCGCCACTCCAGGATCTCCGGGTCGGTGAGGCGGGAGTTGGTCATATGGGTCTGGACGGCGTCGGCGCCGTCGAAGCCGTCGCCCGCGCCGGAGCCGCTGGCCACCGTCTCGTAGTACTGCACACGGTCGTTGCCGAAGGTGACGTTGTTCATCGTGCCTGAGCCCTCGGCCTGGACGCCGAGCGCGGCGTACAGCGCTCCGGTGACGGCCTGTGAGGTCTCCACGTTGCCGGCCACCGTCGCGGCGGGGTACACCGGCGAGAGCATCGACCCGTCCGGTACGCGCACCTCGAGCGGTTCCAGGCACCCGCTGTTCAGCGGGATGTCGTCGGCGACGAGCGTCCGGAAGACGTACAGCACGGCCGCCGTCACCACCGACTTGGGGGCGTTGAAGTTCCCCGGCTGCTGCGCCGACGTACCGGTGAAGTCGAGGACCGCACTGCGGGAGTTCCGGTCCACGCGCACCGCGACCTCGATGACCGCGCCGCCGTCGGTCTCGTAGCGGTAGGAGCCGTCGCTCAGCCCGGCGACGATGCGCCGCACGGACTCCTCCGCGTTGTTCCGCACGTGCCGCATATAGGCCTGGACGACATCGAGACCGAACTCGTCGACCATGCGGGCGAGTTCGCTGATGCCCTTCTCGTTGGCGGCGATCTGGGCGCGCAGGTCGGCGAGATTGGTGCCGGGATCACGGGACGGGTGCGGAGCGCCGGTCAGCAGCTCCCGGGTCTCGGCCTCGCGCAGCCGCCCGTCGCGTACGAGCAGCCAGTTGTCGAAGAGGACGCCTTCCTCATGGATCGTCCGGCTGAAGGCCGGCATCGAACCGGGGGTGATACCGCCGATCTCGGCGTGATGGCCGCGCGAGGCCACCAGGAAGCGCGGCTTCCCGCCGCCCCCGTCCGCGTCACCGCCACGGCCGTCGCCGAATACGGGCGTCACGACGGTCACATCGGGCAGATGTGTACCGCCGTGGTACGGGTCGTTGATGGCGTACACATCGCCCGGCCGCAACGTGCCCTGGTTGCGGCGCAGCACCTCCTTGATGGACTCGCCCATCGAGCCCAGATGCACCGGGATGTGAGGGGCGTTCGCGATGAGGTTGCCCTCGGCGTCGAAGAGGGCACAGGAGAAGTCGAGCCGCTCCTTGATGTTGACGGAGTGGGCGGTGTTCTCCAGACGGACGCCCATCTGCTCGGCGATCGCCATGAAGAGGTTGTTGAACACCTCCAGCAGTACGGGGTCGACCTCCGTGCCCACGGCGGTGCGGCCGGGCCGGGGCGTCACGCGGGTGAGGAGCAGATGCCCGAGGTCGCCCACGGCGGCCCCCCAGCCCGGGTCGAGGACGGTCGTCGCGTCGGCCTCGGCGATGATCGCGGGGCCCTCGACGGTGTCGCCCGGGGACAGGTCGTCGCGCCGGTAGAGGGGCGTGTCCGTACGGTGGCCGTCGACGAACATACTCACCGTTGCCCGCACTTGGGGCCCACCGCTCCCGGCGGCCTCCTCGGTGACGACCGGCCCGTGCGGCCCGGCCGTCCCCACCGCCTCGACCGAGACGGCCTCCACGACGAGCGGCTTGTCCATGGTGAACGCGTATCTCGTGCGGTGGGCCGACTCGAACGCCTCGCGCATGGCGACGACCGTGCCGAGCGGGACCGGGAGCCCCGCGTCCGTACCGGCGTAGCGGATGAGGACGCGTGCCCGGGTGGTGATCGCGTCGTCGGGCACGGCGTCGTCGCGCAGCTCGGCCCGCGTACGCTCCGCCAGTTCGCCGCACAGCTCCTCCACGCGGCGCAGTGTGCGCTCGTCCAGCTCGGCCTCGACCGACTGCTCGCGCATGGCGGTCGCGTCGGCGAGGCCGATGCCGTACGCGGAGAGGACCCCGGCGAGCGGCGGCACGACGACGGTGGCGATGCCGAGGGCGTCGGCCACGGCGCAGGCATGCTGGCCGCCCGCGCCGCCGAAGCTCGTCAGGGCGTAGCGCGTGATGTCATGGCCACGCTGCACGGAGATCTTCTTGACGGCGTTCGCCATGTTCAGGACCGCGATCTCCAGGAAGCCGCCGGCGACTTCCTCGGGGCTGCGCTCCGTGCCGGTCGCCCTGCGGACCTCGTCCGCGAGAGCCTCGAAGCGCTCGCGCACCACGTCGGCGTCCAGCGGCTGGTCGCCGTCGGCGCCGAAGACCGCGGGGAAGTGGGCGGGCTGGACGCGGCCGAGCATCACATTGGCGTCGGTGACGGTGAGCGGGCCGCCGCGCCGGTAGCAGGCGGGTCCGGGTACGGCGCCTGCCGAGTCCGGGCCCACGCGGTAGCGCTGACCGTCGAAGTGGAGGATCGAGCCGCCGCCCGCCGCGACGGTGTGGATGTTCATCATCGGGGCGCGCATCCGTACCCCGGCGACCTGGGTGCCGAGCTCGCGCTCGAACTCCCCCGCGTAGTGCGACACGTCGGTGGACGTGCCGCCCATGTCGAAACCGATGACCCGCCGGAACCCGGCCTGCTCGGACGTGCGGGCCATCCCGACGACCCCGCCGGCCGGACCGGAAAGGACGGCGTCCTTGCCGCGGAAGTGGGCGGCTTCGCGCAGTCCGCCGTTGGACTGCATGAACATCAGCCGGATGGAGCGGAGTTCCTCGGCGATCTCGTCGACGTACCTGCGCAGGATGGGCGAGAGATAGGCGTCGACGACGGTCGTGTCACCACGCGGTACGAGCTTGATGAGCGGACTGACTTCGTGGGAACAGCTGACCTGGGTGAAGCCGAGGTCCCGGGCGGCGCCGGCGACCGCGGCCTCGTGGGCCGGGTGGCGGTAGCCGTGCATGAGGACGACGGCGGCACTGGAGAAGCCGTCGCGGCGTGCGGCCTCCAGCTCCCGGGCGACCGCCTCCAGCCGGAGCGGCGTGACGACGGTGCCGTGCGCGTCGACACGTTCCGGGACTTCGATGACGCGGTCGTACACCGCTTCTGGGAGGAGGATGCGGCGGTCGAAGAGCCGGGGGCGGTTCTGGTACGCGATCCGCAGCGCGTCCCGGAAGCCTTCGGTGATGACGAGGACGGTCGGCTCACCGCGGCGCTCCAGCAGGGCGTTGGTGGCGACGGTCGTGCCCATCTTGACGACGTCGATCCGGTCCGCCGGCACGATGTCGTCGGGCCCGAGCCCGAGAAGCAGTCTGATGCCCGCGACGGCCGCGTCGTGATAGTGCCCGGGGTTGTGTGAGAGCAGTTTGCGGGTGACGAGGTGCCCGTCGGGGCGTCTGCCGACGATGTCGGTGAACGTCCCGCCACGGTCGATCCAGAATTCCCAGCGCCCGCTCATTCCCCCATTCTGGCAAGCGGCGGGTCGAGTGACAGTGAGGCCAGCGCGGAGTACAGGGCGTTTTCCGCAACGTGGTCGAGGCGGGTACTGGTGCCACGGGCCCAGTGGCGTACCTCGGCACCGGCGAGACCGATGAGCTGGGGCAGGAGGTCGGTGCACCGGCGGGCCACCCAGCCGGTGCCGGCCGTGGCCAGCCACACCGCCTTCGCGGCACGGCTCGGTGCGGGCTGCTCCGGCTCGGCTCCGGGGGGCGCTCCGGTGGCGAGGCCTTCCGCGGCCAGCAGTTCATGGAAGCGGCGGGCGATCGCCCGGTGCCCGCGCTCGCCGGGGTGGAGCCGGTCCGCGCTCCACATGGAACGGTCCTCGACCCAGGCCGGGTCGGCGATATGGAGGTGGACTGCGCCGTAGCGCTCGGACAGTGCGTGTACGACGGCGTTCACGGCGCGCTGCCGTCGGGCGAGGGGGCGGGCGAGCGGCGCGGGCAGCGCGAGCATCGTGCCCGGGTCGGGAAGACATGCCGTCAGCAGCCGGGTGCCGCGAGCCGAGAGCGCCGCGCAGACCTTGTCGAGCCGGACGGCGAGATCGTGTATGTCGAAGGTGTGGCGGAGGGTGTCGTTCACCCCGACGACGACCGAGGCGATGTCGGGGGCGTACGCGAGGACCTCGGGCGCCTGGCTCTCTGCCACGTCGCGGGTCAGCGCCCCGCTGACGGCGAAGTTCCTGAACTCCGCGGGCCTCCGGGGCTCGCCGAGGCCCTGCGCGAGCAGCGCGGCCCATCCGCGCCAGGCTCCGTCGACCCGGTCGCCGACGCCCTCGGTGAGGGAGTCTCCCAGCGCGGCGAATCTCGGGGGGCGTGTGGGCGCGGTCGTGCCGGTCGCCGCTCTTCGGGTGCCACCGGCGGCCGCGGAGCCGGTGACGCGGGAGGCGACCGTCGTGGAGCCGGTCGGGACGGCGTCGGGTACGGGACCGGTCGCCACGGCACCTGGTTCCCCGGCCCTCAGAGGCGGGACGGTCTCCCTCGGCACGGGACAGGCGACAGCCGCCGCAGGGACGGCCGCTCCGGGGACGTTTTCTCCGGTGCCGGTGGCCCGTGACACGGCCTCGCCGGGCACGGGGCCGACGACGACCGGACCGGGCGCGGTCGCCGTGGACGTGGCATCCGTCGCGGTCACGACCGTCGCGCCCGGGCCCTTTCCGGCGGGAACATCCACGGGAGGCGCGGCCGGGCCCGTCGGCCGCACCCGGCGTACGGGCAGCGAAGCCGCCTCAGCCGCGCCGGCCGGCTCGACCGGCGCGGACCCGGCGACCCCCGCACCGCACGTGGGCGGCCCGGCCCCCGGGCCGGACGGAGCGGTGGGCGGCGGGCTCAGGTCCGTGGTCATGCCGCGACCTCCGGGTGGCCGGGTATGCGGGCGGGGGCGTCGTGCGCGGAGAGGAAGGCGGCGACCGCGCGGTCCCAGCCGAAGAGTTCGGCACGGGTCCGGGCGGCCTCGCGGCGGGCGGATTCGGGCCGCGACAGGAGTTCCCGTACGGCGTCCGCGAAGGCGGCAGGGGTGTCGGGGGCCGCGAGGCCTCCGTCGCCGATGACCTCCGGAAGGGCGGACGACGCGCTGGCGACGACCGGGGTGCCGCAGGCCAGGGCCTCCAGCGCGGACAGTCCGAAGGTCTCGGCGGGCCCCGGGGCCAGACAGATGTCCGCAGCCGCCTGCAGGTCCGCGAGGATTTCGCGGTCGGCCACGTGTCCCAGGAAGTGGACGGGCAGCCGCGCCTCCTGTGCGCGCCGGGTCAGCCCGCTCCGCAGCGGTCCGTCACCCGCGACGACCAGGGCCGCGCGCACGCCGCTCCCGCGCAGCGTGGCGAGCGTGTCGAGTGCCATGCCCGGGCGCTTCTCCACGGAGAGTCGGGAGCACATCAGCAGCAGGACCTCGGCGCCCTCCGTGTACCGGGCACGCAGCACCTTGCTGCGCCGCCCCGGCCGGCAGCGGTCCAACTCGACCCCCAGCGGCGCACGCACCACGTTGCTCGCGCCGATCCTGATGAACTCGCGCTCGGCCCACTCCGTCGTGCACACGATCCGCGAGTACGACCAGGCACTGCGCCGGTTGAGGCGGTCCGCGGTGCGCTCGGCGAAAGCGTCCGGCACCCCCCAGGTCCGCAGCACACCGTCCGCCGTCTCGTGGGACACCATCACCGAGGGGATCCGGCGACGGCGCGCCCACTCCCCCGTCCACCGCAGCGTCGTCCGGTCGGAGACCTCCAGGCGGTCGGGTGCGAGCTCCTCCAGGAGGCGGCTGAGCCGTGAGCGGCCCGCGAGGACCCGGTAGCCGCCGGTGCCGGGCAGCACCGGGCCGGGGAGGGTGACGACGCGCCCCTGGGGCGTCATCGTGTCGCTCTCCGCGTCACCGGGGACGACCAGCACCGGTTCGTGCCCGGCCGCGAGGTAGCCGCGGCCCAGCTCGCGCAGCGCGGTGCGCAGCCCGCCCGAAGCGGGGGTGACGAAGTTCGCCAGCCGCACGATGCGCAGGCCGTCACCCCTCCCGTTGGCGCTGTTCCCGTTGCCGCTGTTCCCGTTGGCGCTGTTCATGCTGTTCGTACCGTTCATGCCGTTCATGCCGCCACCGCCGTCCGCTCACGGAGCACCTCGGAGTAGTGGCCGAGCAGTTGGTCGCCGACCGCGGCCCAGGTCCGGCCCTCGACCGTGGCGCGCCCGGCCCGCCCGTATGCCTCGCGGCGCGCCGGGTCGCCGACGAGCGCGGCGACCGCCTGTGTGACCGCCGCGGTGTCGCGCGGCGGCACGAGGAGTCCGGTGCGCCCGTGGTCGACCAGGTCCAGCGGCCCGCCGGCGGCCGGGGCGATCACCGGGACCCCGCTGGCCATGGCCTCCTGGACGGTCTGGCAGAAGGTCTCGTAGGGCCCGGTGTGGGCGAAGACGTCGAACGAGGCGAAGATCCGCGCGAGGTCGTCGCCGGTGCGGCGGCCGAGGAAGACCGCGTCCGGGAGCGCCGTGCGCAGGGACGTACCGCTCGGACCGTCGCCGACCACCACGACCTTCACACCCGGCAGCCCGCAGGCGCCGGCCAGCAGCTCGACACACTTCTCGGGGGCGAGGCGGCCGACGTATCCGACGATGGTCTCGCCGTGCGGCGCCAGCTCGCGGCGCAGTGCCTCGTCCCGCAGCTCCGGGCGGAACCGTGCGGTGTCCACGCCCCGCGGCCACAGCCGCACCCGCGGGACACCGTGCTCCTCCAGGTCGCGCAGGGCGGCGCTGGAGGGAGCGAGGGTCCGGTCGGCCGCGGTGTGGACGGTGCGGATACGCCGCCACGCCGTGCCCTCGCCGGCGCCCATGTATGTGCGGGCGTAGCCGGCGAGGTCCGTCTGGTAGACGGCGACGGCGGGCAGTCCGAGCTTCGCCGCCACTCCCATGCCGCGTACCCCGAGCACGAAGGGGCTGGCGAGATGGACGACATCGGCCCGGTGCGCGGTGAGCGCGGCCGCCAGTCGTCGGCTGGGCAGGGCCACGCGGACCTGCGGATAGCCGGGCAGCGGCAGGGACGGCACCCGCACCACCGGGCAGGGGGCTTCGATGTCGGGCCCGGCGACGGCCGGGGCGATGACGAGCGGATCATGACCGCGGTCGGCGAGGTGCCGGGCGGTCTGCAGGGCGCAGTGCGCCACACCATTGACGTCTGGCGGGAAGGATTCGGTGACAATGACGACACGCATAGGGGTGTTGTCGTCGCGCCGGGGGTGGTGCGGCCAACGTGGATCTTTCCGTGCGGGGAACGTCCTATGAGCGTTTGGGCCACGCGCGTGTCCGAGGGGCCGCTCGGGCCACGACCTGCCCCGCGATGTCCTGCCCTGCCCGTTTCGACGGGTGCCCGGCGGCGTTCAGGCACGCACCTGGCGCCGGGCTCGGCGACGGCGTCCAGGGGATCGCGCCTGCCCCCTTCTTCGCACCGTTCCGCGCTTCCCGCCGCGGCGTCCTCGTACCGCTCCGCGGACGACTTTCATGCCACAGCCCCGCGGTGCACAGCGTCCGTGATGCGCACAGCGTCCGTGATGCGCGTGCGGTGACCGTCCTGGTCGGGTCGGTGACCGTCCTGGTCGGGGGCCGTCGGCCCTGGGCACCGACGCCCACCATGCCCACCACGGGCACCACGGGCACTACGGGCAACGGAAGCGTCAGAGCGGAGGCTCGTCCGGCCCGATCCGGCTGCGGACCGCCGTCTGCACCTCGGCCTCCTCCGCCGGGTCGGCGGCGAGCCTGCGCAGTCGCTCGGCGACGCGTGCGTCGCCGGTCGCGGCGTGGAGGGCGGCGACCTCTCTCGTGGTCTCCTCGCAGTCCCACAGGCATTCGACGGCGAAGCCGGTGGCGAACGTGGGATCGGTCGCGGCGAGGGCGCGTGCCGTGCGCCCGCGCAGCTGCGAGGACGCCGTCTCGCGGTAGATGTGGCGCAGCACGGGTGCCGCGCATTCGATGCCGAGCCTGCCCGCGCCGTCGGCGAGGGTCCAGAGCAAGGGGGCGTCGGGCCCGTCCGCTCGTACCGTCTCGCGGAGTGCGCCGAGGACCAGTCCGGAGTCCTGGGCGCCTCCGCGGCAGGCCAGCACTCCGGCGGCGGATGCGCCGAGCGCGTCCGGCCGGTGGACCCAGCCGCGAGCGCGGTCCACGGCGGCCTCGCCGCACATCCGCTCGAAGGCCGACACGGCGGCCTCTGCGACCATCGGGGACCCGTCGAGTGCCGCGACCTCGATGAGATCCAGCACGGCGGGATCGCGTGACTCGGCGAGGTAGTGGAGGGCGGCGCAGCGGGCGCCGTCGGGGCCGCTGCGCGCCGCCTCGACGATCAGGGGACGGTCGTCGGGCCCCGCGACGGCTCCGAGACAGCGGGCGGCGGGAATGTGCAGCGCGCTGCCGCGCTCGACGCCCTGCTGGGCCCACTCGAAGACGGCTCCCACGCTCCAGCCGGGCCGGGGCCCGCTGGGCCGCAGCTGTCGCTGCCACCGGTCGAAGGAGCCGCGTTCCCGGGCGTCCCGTACCCGCGCGCCGACCGCATCGCGCCGGTCCTCGGCCCACAGCCGCCATGGCCGGGGCTCGAAGGCATCGCGCACGGCCGTGGCCAGCTCGGCGTCGCCCTCCGGCGTCGCCGGGAATCGCGCCAGCACGGGCCCCGCGAGCGAGCGCAGCCCGTTGTCGTCGTCGCGCAGGGCGAGCTCGTCGAGGGCCCATGCCCAGTTGGAGCCGACGGCGGCGTAGCGGCGCAGCAGTGAAAGCGCGTCGTCGCGGCCGTACGAGGCGAGATGGCCGAGCACGGCGAGCGCGAGCCCGGTCCTCGACTCGTCCGTCTCGAAGTGGTCCTCGGCCCCGAAGAGATGGGCCTCGACCTCCTCGAGCCCGCCATGGAGGTCCAGGTAGAGGCGTGCGTAGTAGAGGGAGCGGTTCTCCACCTGCCAGTCGTGGCGGGGGTCGCTCAGCACGCAGTGGTTGAGGGCCGCGAGGGCTTCGGCGCGCGGCGCGGCAAGCGCGTGGAGCGTGCCGTCGCCGCGTCCTCTCTGCAGCAGGCCGAGCAGGGTGCCGCTCGGCGCTATGACTGGTTCGAACATGGGAAAGTGCCTCACATCAAGCTGTCGACGCAACCGGGGGTGTGTTCGCCTAGGCCGCGCAGCAACATGATCGGCTGCCCGTCGTCTTCCGCTCGATGAAGTCCATCTTCCTCTGCCTCTCGTCGGTGGCCCATTGCGAGCCCGACGCCATGATGACCCAGCCGTTTCGTCGCCGCGACCACATTTACGGCACCGCTCTCACCTGGTGTTCAACACCCGTTCACCGGGCGGTGAACAGCTTCAGAAGGTCTGCCTTCCCAAACATCCGCGCGGTATCCACGGCTGACGGAGTTCCCGCTTCCGGATCGGCGCCGGCGTCGAGCAGCGCGCGGATCACGGCGTCCTCACCCTTGAAGACGGCACCGGCGAGCGGGGTCTGGCCGCGGTCGTTGGCCCTGTCCGCGTCGGCCCCACGGGCGGTGAGGGCCGTGACCGCCGCGGCGTGGCCGTGGTACGCGGCGAGCATGACGAGCGAGTCGCCCTTGTCGTTGGTGAGGTTCGCCGGCACACCGGCGTCGACATAGGCGGCGAGAGCCTCGGCGTCGCCCTGGCGCGCCAGATCGAAGATCTTGGACGCGAGCTCGATCACCTCGGGATCCGGGGTTTCGCTCATCGGACTGACCACCTTCCCTCTGTGTTGACGTTCATGAACGTGCACCCCCGCGCATCCACATGCGCCCACCTGCGCTGACCTGGCCCTCGGTACGGGCGGGGCGGCTTCGTACGAGTGAATCGACAGGGTACTGCCCGTGGCGCGCCATGACCGTTCCCGTCCGCGGCAAAGATCAACGCGCCCGGGGCAACGATCCGGCGTGCGCCATTGGAGTGAAAAGTCCTGATATTCACCCGATTGCACCTTTTATCGCATAGATACTTCCTGTGAGGCTGGAAGAACTCATGGTGACTGTCCCCTCAACCAGGAGAACACCTCATGATCCTGTCCATGTCAGGCGTCGTACTGCTGGGAATCATCGTCTTCCTGTTCTTCAAGAAGGACGGGCTGAAGGCATCGCACGCGCTGGTCTCCGCACTCTTCGGCTTCTATCTGGCGGGCACGGCCATCGCCCCGAGCATCACGGCAGGAGGCGCCAGCCTCGCCAGCCTCCTGGGCGGGATCAAGTTCTGACGCCCTCGCAGCGCCTCACCCACAACTCAAGGAGCAGGAGAACGACGTGGCCCGGCGACCACTCCCCCGCATTCCGATCAGCGGCACCGACCGGATCGCCCGCAGCCGAGAGCTCGCGCGGACGGCCGCCGACAGCGCCACCGACGTACTCCAGCCGCTCATCACGATCAGCCGCGGACTGCGGCTGCTGGCCGCCGCCGGACGGCGCAAATGGGCCGACACGCCGAAGGACCGGCGAGGGCCCACGCTCTTCCTGGCGGCGGCCTGCGTGCTGGTGGTCACCCTCGTCCCGTACGGGCCCCTGCTCGGGCTGATCACGGTGATGGCACTGGCCGCCTGGACGGGACGCGAGCGCAGGCCCGTGCGCAAAGGGCCGGGCGACGCGGAGCTGGCGCGGCTGAAGGCCCTCTACGAGGCGCTCGTGCCGTACTTCTCCGTGCCGGAGGACCCCACTCCGCTGTTCGCCCACGGCGGCGAGTGGACGAAGGCGTTCAGCGACCACGAATTCGACGGCGACGGCCGGCTGACGCGCTTGAGGGTGCGCTACCCGGCGTACTTCACCGACTCGGAGGCCGAGGCGCGAGCACGGATCGAGCAGCTGCTGCACGCGAAGTCGGGCCGCGGCCGCGAGTACCTCTTCGACTGGGACGAGGAGAGCAACCAGCTCGTGATGAGCGTGCTGTCCGCGCTCCCCACCACGATCGCCGCCCAGCGCTTCGTCACCGCCCCCGGTGAGACGGTGCTGGGCTTCACCGACCCGGGAGCCGTGCCGCGGACCGTGCCGGTCGCCGACGGCGACGGCGCGTCGGACGCACATCCGGTGGTGTGGCGCACCGGGCCCCGGTCGGCGGAGCCGCATCTGCTGGCCGTGGGGCATCCCGGCAGCGGTACGACGACCCTGCTGCGCTCGATCGCCCTGCAGGCACTGCCGTACGGCGATGTGCTGGTCGTGGACGGCGGCGGAACGGGCGAGTACGCCTGTCTGACGGGACGCTCGGGCGTGCTCGCCGTCGAAAGCGGGCTCGCCGGGGCCCTGGCGAGCCTGGAGTGGGCGGCGCACGAGACGGAGCGGCGTCTCATCGCGGCCAACCGCGCCCGGCAGGCGGGCCATGCGGCTCCCGAGGACACCCGGCGCCCGCTGTGGATTCTGCTGGATCGCCCCAGCGTCTTCGGTCATCTCGCGGCGGCCGACGGGCGGACCGACCCGCAGCAGCTGCTGCAGGTGCCGCTGCGGCACGGCCGGGCGGCGTCGGTGACGGTGGTCGTGGCCGATCAGTTCGACGGGCTGGAGTTCCTCAGCGAGCCCGTACGGACCCACACCCGCGCCCGGGTCGTCCTCGGTGCCGCCCCCCGTGAGCAGGTCGAGGCGGTGCTCGGAGTCCCGCCGCACACGACCCCTACCCCGGACGTCCCGCCGGGCCGCGGCTATGCGCGCCTGGGCACGGCCGATGTGCTCCGCCTCCAGGTCCCGGCGACCCCGGACCCCTACGACGACGCCACGGCCGAGCCGCACCGGAGGGCCGTCCTGGCCCTCCTCCCGGACCGTCAGAGCCCGCCCGGTACGGAGAACCCGCCCGGCACTTTCACGGAATCCCAGAGTCCGCCCGCGGCAGCCCCGGACTCCCTGAGTGCTCCGGGGACCGTCCCCGAGCCGGCAGCCGGGAACGCACCTGTCGTCTCCTCCCACCCGCTCCCGACGACCGCCCCCGTACCGGCCGAGGGCTGACGCCGCGACGCACGCCGCCCGGACCGTGGCCGGCCGGCCACGGGGGAACGACCGGGTGCGTGGGTGACGCCGACGCGGAAGAGGCGCGACCGGTCACCCACGAAAGCGGCGCGGCCATCAGGCCACGAACGTCCTGGGTGCTTCCGTGCCCGTCGTCGCGCCCGTGACGACCAGTCGCGCCGCCGCCGCGAGACGGACCGCCGCCTCCTCCGCGACCGGACCACCGACCGTGAACGGGAGACGGACATAGCCTTCGAAGGCGCCGTCCACCCCGAAACGCGGGCCTGACGGCACCCTGACTCCGACACGTTCGCCGACCTCTGCGAGCCGGGATCCGGAGAGGCCGCCCGCGCGGACCCACAGGGTCAGTCCGCCCTGGGGCACCGCGAACTCCCAGTCGGGCAGCTCGCGGCGCACGGCCGCGACGAGCGCGTCGCGGTTCTCCCTGGCCTGGGCCCGGCGGATGGCCACCGCCTGCTCCCAGCCCCCCGTCTGCATCAGCCAGTTGACGCCGAGCTGCTCCAGGACCGGGGTGCCGAGGTCGGCGTAGGCGCGGGCGGCGACGAGCGAGCGGATGACGTCGGGCGCCGCTCGGACCCAGCCGATACGCAGGCCCGCCCAGAAGGCCTTGCTGGCAGAGCCGACCGTGATGACAGAGGAGCCGGCGGGATCGAAGGCGCAGAGCGGCCGGGGCATCTCCACATCCGGTTCGAGGCAGAGCTCGGACATCGTCTCGTCCACCACGAGCACGGTCCCGGCCGATCGCGCGGCGTCCACCAGGCGCCGCCGCTGGTCCTCGTCGGCCAGCGCCCCCGTGGGGTTGTGGAAGTCGGCGACGACATAGGCGAGACGGGGGGCCGCGTCGCGCAGGACCTGGCGCCAGCGGGGCAGGTCCCAGCCGCCCAGTCCCTCGGCCATGGCCACGGGCACCAGCCGCGCCCCGGCCTCGCGCATCAGCTGGAGGATGTTGGCGTACGAAGGGGACTCGACCGCGACCCGCTCCCCGCGCCCGGCGAACAGATGGCAGATCGCGTCCATCGCGCCCATGGCGCCCGTGGTGACCATGATCTGCTCGGGCATCGTGGGGATGCCGCGCTCGGTGTACCGGTCCGCGAGCGTCTGACGCAGCGCGGGCAGGCCCGCCGGATAGTCGCCGTGGGTGTGCGCGTACGGAGGAAGCTCCTCCAGCGCCCCCTGGACGCTCCGGGTGAGCCATGGCTCGGGCGCCGGCAGAGCCGCACAGCCCAGGTCGATCATCGAACCGAGCGACTCGGGCGGCAGGGGCTCCAGACCACGTGCGGGCAGCGGATTGCCTGCCGGCACCGCGGTCCAGCTGCCGGCTCCCCTGCGGGACTCGAGGAAGCCTTCCGCCCGCAGGGCCTCGTACGCGGCCGCCACCGTCGTACGGCTCACGGCGAGGGACACCGCCAGCTCGCGCTCGGCGGGGAGCCTGGCCGCGACGGGCACACGGCCCTCGAGGACGAGCAGCCGGACCCCGTCGGCGAGTGCCCGGTAGGCGGGCGGCCTGCGCGTGCCGGGGCCGGCCGGACGTGGCTGCTGCGCGCCTAGCTGCCGGGCGAGCTGCGCCGCCCCGACCGCCGAAGTCCACTGAGCCATGAAGTCAGTCCACCTTCCACGAATTGGCCATGGTTGACATCTGCTTCCCCGCCACAGAGTGTCATGCATCAGTCCACTCACACCACTGGGGGGCAGTAACTTGTCCAACACCTCCGGCCTCCGGGACTCGCTCAGGGGCACGCACCTCACCCGCCGGCTGCTGCAGCTCTACGCGGGTCTGGCGCTGTACGGAGCGAGCTCCGCCCTCCTGGTCCGCGGCGGCCTCGGCCTCGAGCCGTGGGGTGTGCTGCACCAGGGCCTGGCCGAGCGGACCGGGCTGACCATCGGCGTCGTCTCGATCATCGTCGGGGCAGCCGTGCTGCTCCTGTGGATCCCGATCCGCCAGAAGCCGGGCCTCGGCACCGTGTCCAACGTCTTCGTCATCGGGGTCGCGATGGACGGCACTCTCGCGGTCGTGCCCGATGTGCACGGTCTCGCCGGCCAGATCCCGGTGATGATCGCCGGGATCGTCCTCAACGGCGCGGCGACCGGCCTCTACATCTCCGCCCGTTTCGGCCCCGGCCCGCGCGACGGCCTGATGACGGGCCTGCACCGGCTCACCGGCCGCTCGATCCGCCTGGTCCGCACCGCCCTCGAGGTCGCGGTCGTGGCCACCGGCTTCGTCCTCGGCGGCTCGGTCGGCGTCGGCACGGTGGCGTACGCCCTGGCCATCGGCCCGCTCGCCCAGCTGTTCCTGCGCGTGTTCGCCATCCCGGCTGCGGAAGTCGGAAGCACGGTGGTCGCCAAGTCGTCACCCGAACGCGCGATACTTCCCAGGTGACTCGCGTACCGCTCCCCAGGCACCCCTATCTCGACCACCCCGCACTCATCCCGTTCGCGCACCGCGGCGGGACGGCCGACGGGCTGGAGAACACGGCCACCGCGTTCCGCCGCGCCGCGGCGACCGGGTACCGCTACTTCGAGACGGATGTCCACACGACCGCCGACGGAAAGCTCGTCGCGTTCCACGACTCGACGCTGGACCGGGTCACGGACGCGCGCGGCCGGATCTCGGACCTGCCGTGGAGCGAGGTGAGCAGGGCCCGGGTGGCGGGCAAGGAGCCACTGCCCCTCTTCGAGGACCTCCTGGACGAGTTCCCAGAGGCCCGCTGGAACGTGGACATCAAGGCAGAAGGCGCTCTGGAGCCCCTGGTCGACCTGGTGGGGCGGACGGAGGCCTGGGACCGGATCTGCGTCGGTTCCTTCTCGGAGAGCCGGGTGTCCCGGGCGCACCGGCTCGCGGGCCCGCGGCTGGCGACCTCGTACGGTGTGCGCGGGGTCCTGGGACTGCGACTGCGCTCCCTGGGGATACCGGCTGCGCTTCGCGCGGGCGCCGTCTGCGCGCAGGTCCCCGAGTCGCAGGGTGGCATCAGGGTCGTGGACCGCCGCTTCGTCCGGGAGGCCCACGCCCGGGGGCTGCAGGTCCATGTATGGACCGTCAACGACGCGGATCGGATGGCCGCGCTCCTGGACCTGGGAGTGGATGGCATCATGACCGATCATCTGGAGACGCTGCGCACCGTGCTGACCGACCGGGGAATCTGGGTCTGAGCGGTCCGGCCGGTGACACGTCTCACCCATGAGCACGATCGAGGGGGCGCGGCGTGACCGCTGAGACGGCGGACCGGACCGCCGGTACGGACGACGGCGACCGCCGTCGCGAGCAACGTGGCTGGTACTTCTACGATTTCGCCTGCTCCGTCTATTCGACGAGCGTGCTCACGGTCTTCCTGGGCCCCTATCTGACGGCGGTCGCGAAGGCCGCGGCGGATGCGGAGGGCTTCGTCCACCCGCTCGGCATCCCGGTACGGGCCGGTTCGGTCTTCGCCTACTCGGTCTCCGTCTCGGTGCTGCTCGCGGTGCTGGTGATGCCGCTGACGGGCGCCGTCGCGGACCGCACCGGGAGGAAGAAACCGCTGCTCGCCGCCTCTGCGTATCTGGGTGCGACGGCCACGGCGGGGATGTTCTTCCTGGACGGCGACCGCTATCTGCTGGGCGCTCTCCTCCTGATCGTCGCGAACACGTCGCTGTCGGTGTCGATGGCTCTCTACAACGCGTATCTCCCGCAGATCGCCGAGCCCGCGGAGCGGGACACGGTGTCCTCGCGCGGCTGGGCCTTCGGCTACACGTCGGGCGCGCTCGTCCTCGTGCTCGATCTGGTGCTGTACAGCGGTCATGAGTCCTTCGGGCTGACCGAGGGCGAAGCGGTGCGCATCTGTCTCGCCTCCGCGGGAGTGTGGTGGGGCGCCTTCACGCTGGTGCCCCTGCGGCGGCTGCGCGACCGCCGGCTCGCGGCCGGTGAAGCGCACCGTCCGGCCGAGGGCGCGGTCGGGGCGGGCTGGCGGCAGCTCGTCGCGACGCTGCGGGACATGCGCCGGTATCCGCTGACCCTGTCGTTCCTGCTGGCGTACCTCGTCTACAACGACGGGGTGCAGACGGTGATTTCGCAGGCGTCGGTCTACGGATCGGAGGAGCTGGACCTGGACCAGACGACCCTGATCACGGCGGTACTGGTGGTGCAGGTGCTGGCGGTGGCGGGGGCGCTGGCCATGGGGCGCCTCGCCAGGGCGTACGGCGCGAAGCGCACGATCCTCGGTTCGCTCGCGGTCTGGGCGCTCATCCTCGCGGCCGGGTACTTCCTGCCGGCCCGCACACCGGTGTGGTTCTACGCACTTGCCGCCGCGATCGGGCTCGTTCTGGGCGGCAGCCAGGCACTGTCACGGTCGCTGTTCTCCCACCTCGTGCCGCGCGGCAAGGAGGCCGAGTACTTCTCGGCCTACGAGATGAGCGACCGCGGTCTGAGCTGGCTGGGGCCTCTGGTCTTCGGCCTGACCTTCCAGCTCACGGGCAGCTACCGGGATTCGATCATCTCTTTGGTGATCTTCTTCGGGCTTGGATTCGTGCTGCTCGCAAGGGTGCCGGTGAGGCGTGCGGTGGCGGCTGCGGGGAACCCTGTACCGGAACGGATTTAGACGTTGAAGTGAAAGGCCGGTAGTGTACGCCTTTGGCCTGCCAGGCGGACCGTTACTGCGCGCTGAAATCATCAGAACGCTGGGTGACACTTTCTGCCAGATGTGACAAACCGGGCACTGGTGGGTACCTCAATTCTGGAAAAGCAGCGGCACGACGGGCGACGACGCATGACCCGCATCGGGAATCTTTACCGCCGACCGGACGTTGACCGGATGACGACGACAGCGACACCTGTCCTGTGGGCGACAAGCCCGGGAGGCACGATTCATGAGTGAGCGAGCTCTTCGCGGCACGCGCCTCGTGGTGACCAGCTACGAGACCGACCGCGGCATCGATCTGGCCCCGCGCCAGGCGGTGGAGTACGCATGCCAGAACGGACATCGTTTTGAGATGCCGTTCTCGGTAGAGGCGGAGATTCCGCCGGAGTGGGAGTGCAAGGCGTGCGGCGCCCAGGCACTCCTGGTGGACGGGGATGGCCCCGAGGAGAAGAAGGGCAAGCCCGCGCGTACGCACTGGGACATGCTGATGGAGCGGCGTACTCGAGAGGAGCTCGAGGAGGTCCTGGCCGAGCGGCTGGCGGTCCTGCGCTCCGGAGCGATGAACATCGCGGTGCACCCGCGCGACAGCCGGAAGTCCGCCTGACGACGCACCCACCGCACATAACAGATAACAGAGCGAAGAGCCGCGGGCTGCTGCACACCATGTGTGCAGCAGCCCGCGGCTCTTTCTCCGTTTTCCGGGCATCGTTTTCCGCGGGCAATGCCCGATGTGCCGTGCCGTGACCGGCTGTCGGAGGTCCCGGTCGCGTGGCGCGGAGGTCCCGGTCGCGTGGCGCGGGTCCGTCGGCGTCGGCGTCGGTGTCTGCCGCGGACCCGGCCGGGTGCGGTCCTGGGGTGGGGGCAGGTCGTGGCGCGCCGGCCCTGGTGCACCGGCCCTACGGGGTCAGGCGACGGCGTGGGTCGTCGTCGTGGCGGGGAGGCGTGGGCGCCGTCTCCTCGCGGATGACCTCACCCTGCACGACCTTTCCGTCCGGGCGGTGAATGCGGGCCTGCTGGAAGGCATCCCCGAGGGATCCGGGAGCGACCTGCCGCATCCGGCGCTCCAGGGACTTCTCCGTGTAACGCCCCAGAGCGGCACGGGCCGGCGGAACGAGGAGCAGCAGACCCGCCGCGTCGGAGATCAGCCCGGGCAGCATCAGCAGCAGACCGCCGAGCATCAGAAAGCCGTTGCCACTGCCCGTCGGCCGTTCCCCCGCCGCTGCCGTGGGCGGGACGCCCGACTGCTGCCGCTGAAGGGTCTCGGTGAGATTGCGGAAGGCGCGCCGGCCGGCCCGCTTGATGACCACGCCGCCGAGCAACGCGCCGGCCACGAGCAGGGCCAGGACCGTGAGTCCTCCTGCCGCTGTGGCCACGACAGTCAGCAGCCAGATCTCCAGCACCAGCCATACGGCGACGCCGAGGGGAAGGAGGGTACGGGCGGGCGAGCGCCTGCGGGCGGTCGGAGTCGTTGCGCCGGTCGTCATGCTCCCCAGTGTGCCTGGGTGGCCGCCGGTGTGGCGTAAGGGCCGGATCAGGAAGGACCCGGCGGCGGTTCCGGGCGGGACCAGGAACGGTTCAGGACGGCTTGGACGGGGTGGACGGCTTTCGGCCGAGGATGCGGTTCGCCCTCGCGCCGACACCCCAGGCCGTGACCCGCCACAGGGCCTCCACGACGATGTCGCGGCTCATCTTGGAGTCGCCGATCTCGCGCTCGACGAAGGTGATGGGCACCTCGACGACGTGATGGCCGGCCTCGACCGCACGGCGGGCGAGGTCGACCTGGAAGCAGTAGCCCTGCGAGGCGACGTCGTCCAGGCCCAGCCCTTCGAGCGTCTCCTTGCGGAAGGCCCGGAAGCCGCCGGTGACGTCGCGGATCGGGACTCCGAGCAGCAGACGCGAGTAGGTGCTGCCGCCCCTGGAGAGGAACTCACGGGACTTGGGCCAGTTGACCACGCGCCCGCCGGGCACCCAGCGGGAGCCGAGCACGAGATCGGCGCCCTTGAGCGCGGTGAGCAGCCGGGGCAGCTCCTCCGGCTGGTGGGAGCCGTCGGCGTCCATCTCGACGAGAACGCCGTAGCCCTGTTCCATGCCCCAGCGGAAGCCCGCGAGATACGCGGCGCCGAGCCCTTCCTTGCCCTTGCGGTGCAGCACATGGACCTGGGCGTCGTCGGCCGCGAGCTCGTCGGCGATCTTGCCCGTCCCGTCGGGGCTGTTGTCGTCGGCGACCAGGATGTCCGCCTCCGGCACGGCGGCGCGCACCCGGGAGACGATCGGCCCGATGTTCTCCGCCTCGTTGTAGGTCGGGATGATCACCAAGGCTCTGCCGAGCGGGCCGTACCGCCTTTGACCACCGTCGTTCACTGCTGCCCCTTAACGTCCGTACGCAGGGACCCACCATAGCGACCGCCGGTGGCGTAGCCACGACGGCACGGACCGGTAGCGCGAGGGGGGCGGCGAAACAGGGGCGGTACAGGGGCCCCGGCCTGCGATCGGAGGGGCCGGGGACGGGTCAGGGCCCGGCGTCCTTCGGGCCGGCCTGGAACCCGCCGGCTGCGGGTCGACCGAGTGCCGTTGTCTACTGAACGCCGGGCCCCACCCGGGTCGCACCTTCCCCCGAGCTCCTGCGGAGCAGGGGGGACCCCCACCGGCCGAAGCCTTCCCTCGCCCCCGAGGCGCGGGCGCTGAACCTGGCTCCCAGTGGTGGTGGGCCGGTGCGGCACACCACCCCATGACCCAGCGGCGTTCGACGACTGCGTGGAGGTTCGACCGGTCGGATGTCCTGTGGTGGACTCGGCCGAACCTACCGGCCCCCTGCGGCATTCTGTCAACAGTCGTGCGATCTGCGGCGATTGGTCGAACGGGCTGGTCAGCGACGAAGATCCGCAGGTCGCGAACCGAGCCGTCGGCGCGTCGATCGACGGTGCGAAATCCCTTGATGTCACTCGTTCGGTCTCACATGGACCGTTTGCCCGGACACCACGGTTCGCAGGCACTCCGGGAGCGCCCTGCCCGGGGTGAGATCGGGCAGGCCAGGGGTGCCTGAGCGGGGGTCGGTCGACCAGCGGGCGACCCGGTCGTCAGGGGCCTGGACGACGAGTTCGTCCGTGCGCCAGACCGCGTAGTCGGCGGGTGCTCCCGGCACCAGCGTGCCGGCGTCGTCCCGTCCGGTCGCCCGCCAGCCGCCCCGGGTGTGGGCGGTGAACGCCGCGCGTACGGAGATCCGGTGCTCCGGAGTCCGGTGGAAGGCGGCTGCGCGTACGGTGCCCCAGGGGTCGAGCGGAGTCACCGGGCTGTCGGAGCCGAAGGCCAGCGGGACCCCGGCGCGCAGCAGCGCGGCATACGGGTTGAGGGTCCGTGCCCGCTCGATGCCCAGGCGCTGGGCGTACATGCCTGTGTCGCCGCCCCAGGCCGCGTCGAAGGCGGGCTGCACGGATGCGGTCAGTCCGTACTCGGCGAAGGCGGCGACGGTCTCCGGGGTGAGCATCTCGGCGTGCTCGACGCGGTGTCGGGCGGCCCGGACGCGAGCGAGACCCAGGGCGGAAGCGGCCGCGCGCATGCCCTCGACGACGTTGCTGATCGCGTGGTCGCCGATCGCGTGGAAACCGGCCTGGATCCCGGCCTCGGTGCACGCCGAGACATGGGCGGCGACGGCTGCCGCGTCGAGGTGCGCGACACCTGAGTGCGCGGCGTCGGCGTAGGGCTCGTGGAGACAGGCCGTGTGCGAACCGAGTGAGCCGTCGGCGAAGAGGTCCCCGGCGGCGCCGACGGCGCCGAGGGCGCGCGCCCGTTCCACGTCGGTGTCGGCCCAGTACCCCACGACACGCGGGCCGGGCTCCTCCATGGCGGTCTTGAGCAGGCCGGTGAAGTCGTCCTCGGACGAGATGTCGGGGCCCGCGCACTCATGGACGGTGCCGATGCCGAGCGACGCGGCGTGCCGGAGCGCGGCGCGCTGGGCCTCGGACCGCTGCCCGGACGAAACGGCGGCGTACGCGGCGGCTCGCACGGCGTGGTGAGCGTCCCCGGTGAGCGGCTCGCCGTCGCGGAAGCCCCGCATGCTGCGGGCGCCTGGCACCAGGTCGAGCAGCGCTGTCGTCACGAGGGCCGAATGGACGTCGATACGCGTGAGATACAGAGGCCGTCCGCCGGTCAGCTCGTCGAGTTCGTCCCGGCGGAAGGGCCGTTGCTCGGGCCAGCGGGAGGCGTCCCAACCGTGTCCGACGAGGATGCGGTCCGCGGGCCTGGCTGCCGCGTACGCCCGGACCCGGGCCGCTGCCTCGGCGAGTGAGGCCGCGCCGGAGAGGTCGAGCCCGGTGAGCGCGAGCCCCGTCGCCGTGGTGTGCACATGTGCGTCGACGAACGCGGGAGTGACCAGCGCTCCTTCGAGGTCGACGACCTCGTCGACACCGGAGGCGAAGGCGTCCGCCGCCCCCTCGGATCCCACCCAGGCGATATGCCCGCGCTCCACGACCATGGCGGTGGCGAACGGGTCGGCGGGGCTGTGTACGTCACCGCCGCGCAGCAGCACGGTGCGGTGGTCGGCCGGGGGCACACTCTCACTCATGGGGAACAGCCTAGATTCGCGGCGGCCGTGCCTCGTACGGCGTGGAGAGCACCACGGTGGTACGTGTGGACACGCCGGCCAGCGAGCGGATCTGGCCCAGCAGGTCCTCCAGCTCCAGCGGGGTTCCGACCCTGACCTTGAGGATGTAGTTCTCCTCCCCCGCCACACTGTGACAGGCCTCGATCTCGGGCACTCCGGCGAGCCGCTCGGCGATGTCGTCGGGGGCGCTCGGGTCGAAGGGTTTCACCGAGATGAACGCCGTGAGCGGCAGTCCGACCTCCTCCGGGTCCACGACGGCGGCGTACCCGCGGATGACCCCACGCTGCTCGAGCCGTCGGACGCGCTGATGCACCGCCGAGGTGGACAGGCCGGTGGCCTTGCCCAGGTCGGTGTAGCTCATGCGCCCGTCCTTGACGAGCAACTCGACGATCTGACGATCCAGCTCCTCCATGCGGATCAACCTATTGCCCCAGGTCGCTTCCGGCACAGTCGGCCGCGGCCGGAAAGAGGGCCGTAAGGGGCGTGGCCGGGCACCTGCGACAGGCGTGTGACGAACACCACAGGTTTGTGACCGTGTCCATCGGGAGCTCGCGGTTACCCCGGGAGCCCGGGGGGAAGTGCTTGGTGTGGTCGAGACCGCAAGAGCCTGCGGCCCACCCGAGGGGGAGATTCTCCATGCAGAGTGTGAAGCGCACCGGACGTACCGAACCGGAGCCTGTTGATTCGTTCGTGTCCCACGAGGACGACGAGCGAGACACTTATGACACGTTCGAGATGTACCGGGTGATCTGCCCGGACTGCGCGCAACCGATCGCGCTGCTCGCCGACGAGGAGGAACTGCCGGAGCACGCGCTCTGCCCGACGCCCTGGAATCCGTTCGTGCTGTCGGTCTGCGCCGGCACCGGCCGGCCTGCCGGGGACGCACGCCCCGCCGACGAGTCACGGGAGGTCCAGGAGCAGGACACCGCCCTCCTGTTGACGCTCCCTCAGGGACTCGACTGGCGCACACAGCCCTTCTCGCACGCCGGAGGCCCCGGCTCGCGCCCCCTGAAGGTGCCCGGGATGCGGCGGGCCGCCTGACCTCTGCCGAGGCAGCTTCTCGCACGTGCCCCGCTACGCGCCCTGCACCACGGCGGCGGTGCCGCCCTGGTGCAGGATCGTCAAGTCCGGTTCTCCCGGCACACTTTCACCACCTCGAAGCACACCTGGCGTCCGGCCACGCGGGCCGACATGACGGCGTGCCGCGCCGCCTTCCGTACCGCGCTGCCTTCCGTGCCACGCCGCCTTCCGTACCGCGAGGCGCGCGGCCGGTGAGTTCAGCCGCGTGGTCGTCAGAAGTGCGGCCGCGACCGGGCCATGGGGCCCTCCGCGCGGAACTCGTCGGTGAGGCCCGGCCTTTACGGGGGTACGGGCCGGGTTCCCGTCGCCACCGCGGGCCTGCGCCGCCGACCGGACCGCCCGGCAAGGAACTTGACGGCATGTCAGCATCACGTCGACGGCCGGGGCCGGGGTAACCACCCGCCCTGGCGCCGGCACGCGAAACCGCGAGGTCGCAAAGGCCCGAGGAGCCCACGGCGTCCCCCACGGGTACACCACGAACTGGCGCGCGGATCGACGCGGCGGTGACCCCGGGCGCCCGCCAGGCGTTTTGACGGGCATGACCCCGCAGTACCCCACAGGCGGCCCGGGCCGTCGGCGGTTGACGACGCCACGCCAAGAAGAATCGGTTCCGCGATCGGCGGACCCGCCCATCTACCGCGATCTGCTGCGCAACTGGGCAAGCGCGGGCAAGACCCTGCCGGGCCGCCGTGACCAGGAATGGAACAGGCTCACGGCGGCGCCGGCATGGACCCGGCGGACCGGGTGGGTCAGCGGGACTCTGGCCCCGCAAGGTGACGGGCGATGACCATGCGCTGGATCTGATTGGTGCCCTCGACGATCTGCAGCACCTTGGCCTCGCGCATGAGCCGCTCGACCGGGAAGTCGGCGGTGTAGCCGTATCCGCCGAGGACCTGCACCGCGTCGGTGGTCACCTGCATCGCCACATCCGTGCAGAACAGCTTGGCCATCGCCGCCTGCTGCGAGAAAGGCCTGCCCGCGTCCCGCAGCCGTGCGGCCGCCAGGTACAGCGAGCGACCGGCCTCCACCTTCGTCGCCATGTCGGCGAGCATGAAGCGCAGTCCCTGGAAGTCCGCGATGGGCCGGCCGAACTGCTGCCGGCCCGTGGCGTAGGAGACGGCTTCGTCCAGCGCCGCCTGGGCGACACCGATGGCGCATGCCGCGATGCCGAGGCGCCCGGAGTCCAGCGCCGACAGCGCGATCGCGAAGCCCTGGCCCTCCTCGCCGATGCGACGGGAGTCGGGAACGCGGACGCCGTCGAAGTGCAGCTGGGCGGTCGGCGAGCCCTTCATGCCCATCTTCTTCTCGGGTGCCGCGGCACTCAGCCCCTCGGAGTCACCCGGCACCAGGAACGCCGTGATGCCACGGGCCCCATCGGTGCCCGTGCGGGCGAGGACGGTGTAGAAGTCGGCGACTCCGCCATGGGTGATCCAGGCCTTCGTGCCCGTGATGACCCAGTCGTCCCCGTCGCGCACGGCCTTCGTGCGCAGCGAGGCGGCGTCCGAACCGGA
Source organism: Streptomyces sp. NPDC057445 (assembly GCF_042802855.1). Lineage (NCBI taxonomy): Bacteria > Bacillati > Actinomycetota > Actinomycetes > Kitasatosporales > Streptomycetaceae > Streptomyces > Streptomyces sp. NPDC057445. Next base: position 56,136 of record NZ_JBHVDH010000008.1, read on the forward strand.
GGACGGCTCCGAGAGGCAGTAGGCGCCGAGAAGGCCTCCGCCGAGCATCGCCGGGAGATGCTCGGTCCGCTGCTCCTTGGTGCCGTAGTTGGCCAGTGCATGGCAGGCCAGGGAGTGGACGCTGACGCCGAGCCCGACGGTGAGGCGCGCGGCAGCGAGCTCCTCGAGGACCTGGAGGTAGACCTCGTAGGGCTGGTCGCCGCCTCCGTACTCGGAGTCGTACGGCAGGCCGAGCAGGCCGGACTCGGAGAGCAGCGAGAAGTTGTCGCGCGGGAAGTGGCCCGCGTCCTCCTCCTCGGCCGCGCGGGGTGCGATCTCCCGCTGGACGATGTCTCGGACCAGGGCGATCAGGTCCCTGGATTCCTCGGTGGGCAGGTTCCGGTCCACCGGTTGCGGGGCGCGGTCGGGCATTGCGGCGCTCTCCTCCTTGTCGGGCGCTGCGGCGGTCGCGCGCGAAGGGTAGGACGGCGCCGCCGGATGTCACCTCAAGCGCCGATGCTGCCCTCCCGGATCACGGAAGTGGCTGACCAGCGGCTGTGGCGGGTTGAGTATGCCCGATCGGCGCGCGTCCGTCACGGGGTGGAATCACGCCGTGCGCTTCCTCGCGGCGGCATCGGGCGCCGGGGAGGCAGTGGGCCCCTACGGCCGCGATGATCCGGTCCGCCGTCGCCTGGACGGGCCCGGAGCCACAGCGGCGCGACCGCGGGAGGGGCCGGCGCCCCCGGATTCACATGAGTCCGGCCTGGGTGACGAGCATCGCGAAGACGACGACGAGGACCCAGCCCACGATGTGTTCGACGATCTTGGGGCCGTTGTCGTCGGGGCCTCCGGTCCGGGTCCGGGTGGCGGCTGCGGTGGTCGCGGTCATGGATTCTCGCTCGGTGTTGTCGTGGTCATGGACGTCCCCGTGGGGGTCCCACCACGCCCTCAGGTCGTGGGGGAGTGCACCGACCACAGTGCCACTCGCACCGGCCGTGGGCAGTGACACCGGTCACGGCCCACGGACGGGCGCCTGACCGTCAGTGGATGCCGAGGACCGCGAGAGCCTTGCGCTGCGCCGGTGCGGGGTTCTCGGGCCAGTACAGGTAGCAGACGCCCCCTGTGCCGGACACCACTTTCCCGCCGGCGTTGTACCGCTTGGTACGGAGCCAGATGTTCTCCCACTCGCGGCGCCGGTAGACCCGGCGGACGGCCTCGTTGGTCGGCGAGGCCGGATCGTTCGCGATCACATCGCCGGCGGGGGTGAACCCGATGACCGTCATCAGATGGCCGGAGGTCCCGTACCCGGCGCCGGTCAGCTCCTCCTTGAGGAAGGACTGCGACGTCATGGCGGGGATTCCGGTCCGTACGAGCGCCTCCAGCTCCCGGAGCGAGCGCAGGCGGGTCACGACGGCGTTCATCCCGCGGTACGTGGCCGCGTAGGCGGCGTTGAAGGGCCAGTTGCCGCAGCCCTTGTACCGGTGGTCGTAGGTGTACCGGGCCGCGTGGCAGATCTGCGGATCGGCGAAGTCCGGGTCGACCCAGGCGAGATCACCCGCGTTCGGTCTCCGCCCCCAGTACTCGATGATCATCTGCGAGGAGGTGGGGCTGCACCAGGCCTCGCCGCCGTTGTCGTACTCCGGGTACTGGCCTACGTGCGTGTTCTGCGAGTAGCGCGGCACGATCAGCTCGCGGGCGGGTCCCGGTACGGAGGCGGGCACGGTGAACCGGTCCGGGATGTCGGACGCCATCGCCCCCGTCCGCCACACGGTCGGGGTGAGTCCGCTGCCCGGCCTGCGGCAGAGGGTGAGCCGCAGCCGGTAGGAGGTGAGCCGCAGCCCGCCGGCCGGATCGTCCACGGAGAACGTATCGGTCCAGATGGTGCTTCTGCCGTCGGTCTGGCCGTCGACGGAGGTACGGCAGATGTCGCTGTCCCCGTCGCCGGAGGTCCAGCGGCCCATGACGAACCAGGGGGTCGCCTTTCCGTCCGAGTAGACGCCCGACAGCTGGACCTGCACCCAGGTGCCGGCCGGGGTGCGAGCGTTCCACGAGGCGATGACCTCGGTCGCCGGGACGGCTGGACGGTGGACGGGCGAGGTCCAGACGGCGTACTCCCAGACGGCCTTCTTCCCGGTGTGGGGGTCGGTGTAGTCGGTACGGCCCGCGGGGGCGCCGACGACCAGGCCGGGGCGGACGCCGGGGACGGCCCGGGTGCCCGAGTGGCTGCCCCCCTTCCAGTCGTCGTACGAGGCCCAGAAGCGGTTGTCGACCAGCGGGGATGCCGCCGCCGGTGCCTGGGAGAGGGTGGTCGCCGCGGACGCGGGCGGGGCCGGGGACACCGCGCCGGCTCCGGCCGCTGCGGCGAGTGCGGCGGTGAGCACGGTTCTGCGCGAAGCGGGTCTGGTCATGGGGTTCTCCGTCTCGGGGCACGACAGACTCGGGATGCGCCCCGGGCGCGCACGGTGGGCGCGTGCGGGGCGCGGCGGTGGGGGGATCGCAGAGGGCAACTATCCCGGTTCCTGCAGGGCTTCTGCCAGCGAATCGCACCGTGTCCGCCTGACCAATATTGGTCTCGGCCATGGAAGGCGAGGGCGGAGGAACACCGGGACGAGACCGGCGCCGAGCCTGTGTCCGACCGGACGGGCGGCTGACGTGTCGTCGGCCCCGGAGAGGGCCCGGGGACGGCCCGGGGACGGCCCGGAGCCGTCCCGTGGACGGCGCCCTCCTGCCCGCGGAACTCGGGATGCGCCACCTGCGCCGGCGTCCTCCGGGCCTCTTACGCGGAGCCCGTTGTCGGCGGCAGGCGGAAACGGTGCCGCCGTCGTCCGGGTCCGGACGCGGGAAGGCGCCGGCCTTCCGATCGGCGGCCGATGTCCTCCTCGGCTCGTCCGGCCGCCCGAACGCCCTCCGGAGCCACGGCGTCGGGGGCGGGACGCCCGCGCCGGATCCGCGAAGGCCGGCCGCCCGTCCCGTCGGGGACGACGCGCGCGGCGAAGCAGTTGTCCGGCCGCTCTGCTCCCGCCGCGGGTGAGGAGCACGGACGCGGAAGCGTGACCGGAGCGGGTTTGCCAGGACGGCAACAAATCTCGCTCTGCCCGCACCGCGCTCCGCATGATCGGCGTCCAGCCGTCGAAGGCCGGGCCGGTACCGGTCCCTGGTGCACAGCAGATCGAGAGTCCAGGAGGATTCATGTCACACCCGTCCACGGGCGTCACCCACCGGTCGGTCCCCTCGCCCGCCGGCCGGATCCACCTGGTGGAGCAGGGCACCGGGCCGCTGGTCCTGCTCGTGCACGGATTCCCGGAGTCCTGGTACTCCTGGCGTCATCAGCTGCCGGTACTGGCCGCGGCCGGGTACCGCGCGGCTGCCGTCGACGTCCGTGGCTACGGGCGCTCCTCCAGGCCCGAGGATGCGGCCGCGTACCGAATGCTGGAGCTGGTCGAGGACAACGTCGCGGTGGTGCACGCCCTGGGTGAGCGGTCCGCGGTGATCGTCGGCCACGACTGGGGCTCCACCATCGCCGCCAACTCCGCCCTGGTCAGGCCGGACGTCTTCCGCGCGGTGGGGCTGCTCGGCGTTCCCTACGCCCCTCGGAGCGGACAGAGGCCCAGTGAGATCTTCGGGCGGACGGGCGGCGACGAGGAGTTCTACGTCTCCTACTTCCAGGAGCAGGGCCGTGCCGAGGCCGAGATCGAGCCTGACGTACGCGGCTGGCTCGCGGGCTTCTACGCCGCCCTGTCGGGCGACACCATGCCCGGACCCGACGCACCCGACCCGCACTTCGTCGGCAGGAACGGGACGCTACGGGCCCGGTTCCCCGCCCGTCGGCCCGCCTGGCTCGGCGAGAGAGACCTCGATGTCTACGCCGGCGAGTTCGAACGGACCGGCATGAGCGGGGCGCTCAAGCGCTACCGGAACATGGACCGGGACTGGGAAGACCTGGCCGACCTCGACGGCGCACCCGTCACCCAGCCCTCCCTGTTCATCGGGGGCGGCCTGGACGCCTCCACCATCTGGCTGGCCGACGCGATCTCGGCGTACCCCACCACCCTGCCGGGCCTGCTCTCCTCCCACATCCTCGACGGCTGCGGCCACTGGATCCAGCAGGAGCGCCCCGCAGAGACGAACCGGCTCCTGACCGAGTGGCTCGCGTCCCTGCCCTCCTGAAGCGGACCACAGGACACGGCGCGTCATCACGCGCGGCGCGAGATCCCGTCGACAGCCCGGTTCCGCGGCCGGTTGGGTCATGTCCGTCGAGGCATGGACTCCGCCCGGCCTCCCTGGCTGCCGTACGGGATGTCCCGGACGCAGGGAGTGGGTCTGACCTGCGGCGGTCCGCGCCGGGTCGCCGGGCCGGGCGCTTAGGGTGGCCCCTATGAGCCCCGTCGTCCCCCTCGATCCCGACCGTGCGGCCGCTGGACTGCGCGCGCTGCCGCCGTCCTGCGGTCCGGTCCGGCTGATCGCGATCGACGGACACGCGGGCTCCGGCAAGAGCACGTTCGCCGGGCGGCTCGCCGAGGCGCTCGGCGGGGCTCCGGTGCTCCATCTGGACGATCTCGCCACGCACGACGAACTCTTCGGGTGGACCGGCCGGTTGCTGGAGCAGGTCATCGGTCCGCTGTCGCGGGGCCAGAGCTCGTCCTACGACCCGTACGACTGGAACCTGCGCCGCTTCGGCCCCCCGCGCCCGCTGGCGCCCGCGCCTGTCGTCCTCGTCGAGGGGGTCGGGGCGGGCCGCCGGGCGCTGCGTCCCCATCTCGCCCGGCTGCTCTGGATGGACCGCGGCCCTCAGGAGTCATGGGCGCGCGGTCGCCGCCGCGACGGTCCCGCGCTCTCGGAATTCTGGGACGAGTGGACCGCGGCGGAGACTCGCCATTTCGCGGACGACCCTTCGCGCCCCTACGCGGACACCCTGGTACGGGAGTGGCATGAGCGCTACGAATGGCTGCCGGGACCTGGAGAGACAGCGGGGGCGAGTCATTTCCTTACGGAGCGTGATCACCTTTCGCCACCGTACTGAGCAGTCGGAAATCGGCCCGGGCGAGTGCCTCAACTCCGCTTGACCCAAGGGCCATCGTGGTCTTACGTTCTCAATGTGCGGCTTTTCGAAGCCGCCCGAGCGCGAGGCCCCCGGTTGTTCCCCCGTGATCGGGGGCTTCGTTCGGTCCGCATCCCCCTCTCCGGCGCCGTCACCTCCACCCAGTGCTCACCCTGGGTCACCGTCTGCGGGACGTTCGCGCCGCCCCTCATCACCCGCCTCCTGCGCAGGTACGATGCACCTCGGTGCGGTCAATTCCCGTCCGCGACAAGGTGGTTCAGCACGCTCCGACGGGCGCCCGCCCGGCGGGAGGGCACGGGGGCACGGTATGTGGGGGACCCGATGGACATCGGCACGCACGGCGCGCCGGCGCCGGCCGACCTCGCCTGGGTGCGCGGCGTGGACGCCTACACGATGGGCGCGTACCCGCAGGCGGAAGAGGAGTTCAGGGCCGCGGTAAGGCTGGATCCCGCGATGGCGGACGGCTGGCTCGGACTGCACGCACTGCGCGTGGACACCACGACGGCGCTCCTGCGGATGTACCGCAACCGTGAGCGCTTCGGCGAGCAGCGGGCCCGTCACCGGCGCACGCTGAACTCCTGGTACTGGCTCGGCTGGTGGGTCCAGCCGGTTCTCGAGAGCCCGCGTGACCTCCTGCTCGCGCACGCCTCCCACTGGCTGGACGGCCGTCATGTGCCGGAGCTGGACCGGGCCCTCGCCGGGCTGCCGCCCGTCGACGCGGATCCGCAGGTCCGTTTCCTCCACGCGTGCCGCGCCTATCTGGTCAAGGACTGGGAGCAGCTCGTACGGCACACCGAACCGCTCGTCAACGATCCCTTGCTCGGCATCGAGGCCGGCCTCTTCGGCGGCATGGCCCGGGTGCGACTGGAGATGTACGGGCAGGCCGAGCCGTTCCTGTCCGCGGCGCTGATGCGCTGCCGCAGCGAGCAGCCGCAGCGCAAGGAACTGCGCTACTGGCTTGCGCGCGCCTATGAGGGCACCGGGCGAAGCGCGGGGGCGCTGCCGCTGTACCGGGCGGTGCACCGGGTCGATCCCGCGTTCATGGACACCGCGGCGCGGCTCGCGGCGATCGCCGACTACGACGGGATGGACGGGGCCGACGAGCCCGCCGGGCTCGCCGCGGTCTCGCTGGCGGGCGCGGGCTTCGGCCAGGACGCCGTCGACGCACAGCAGGGCGATCCGGAGCCACCGCCCGCTGCCGAACCGCGGTTCGGCAGCGACCTGCAGGCCCCGTACGGCGCCGGTACGGCGGCGGGCACCCCGGCCGACGGTGCCCGGGAGAAGGCGGCCGTACCGTCCCAGCCGTCCCCGCCCCGGTTCCCGGAGAGCCTCACGGACCCGGTCCTGCTCGCAGAGGCACTGGCCGAACTGGAGCGGATGGTCGGCCTGGAACCGGTGAAGCGGCAGGTCAAGGCGCTTTCCGCACAGCTGAACATGGCCCGGCTGCGGGCCGCCCAGGGGCTGCCGGTGCAGCCACCGAAACGTCATTTCGTCTTCTCGGGCCCCTCCGGCACCGGCAAGACGACTGTGGCTCGCATACTCGGCCGGGTCTTCTACGCCCTCGGGCTGCTCGGAGGCGACCATCTCGTCGAGGCGCAGCGCTCCGACCTGGTCGGCGAGTTCCTCGGCCAGACGGCGGTGAAGGCCAACGAGCTGATCGACTCTGCGCTCGGCGGGGTCCTCTTCGTGGACGAGGCGTACTCCCTTTCGAACACGGGCTACAGCAAGGGCGACGCGTACGGCGACGAGGCCCTGCAGGTGCTGCTGAAGCGCGCCGAGGACAACCGGGACCACCTGGTGGTCATCCTCGCGGGCTATCCCGAGGGCATGGACCGGCTGCTCGCCGCCAACCCGGGGCTGTCCTCCCGGTTCACCACCCGGGTGGACTTCCCCTCGTACCGGCCGCTGGAGCTGACCGCGATCGGCGAGGTGCTCGCCGCGACCAACGGCGATGTGTGGGACGAGGAGGCCCTGGACGAACTGCGCTCGATCAGCGGCCATGTCGTGGACCAGAACTGGATCGACGAACTCGGCAACGGCCGCTTCCTGCGGACCCTGTACGAGAAGAGCTGCGCGTACCGCGATCTGCGGCTCTCGGGCTACGGCGTCACCCCGACCCGCGAGGATCTGGCGACGCTGCGGCTGGCCGATCTGATGCAGGCCTACGGCGAGGTCCTGTCGGGCCGCGGGCCGGTGGACCGCGGCCCGCAGGACCCGACCGCGTGACGCGGTGGCCCCGTCGCGACGGGGCGTGGGCGGCCCCGAAGAGCTCCGGAGAGCTCCGGAGGGCCGCCCACGTTCACCGGACTTGTCGGGTCCGCTTCAGACGCCGGACGGGCTCGGCGTGCGCGGGCCCTTGGGGCCGTCCTCGAACGCCGGACGGGCCGGGGCGGCGAACGGCGCGGGAATCGTACGGTGTGACGGGTCGCGTACCTCACCGACCAGCGTCTCGAGGACGTCCTCCAGGGCGACGAGTCCGAGCACCCGCCCCGACGCGTCCGCGACCTGCGCAAGATGGGTGGCCGCCCGCCGCATCACGGTCAGGGCGTCGTCCAGCGGCAGCTCCGCCCGGAGGGTGGCCATGGGACGCCAGACGTGCTGGGGGACTGCACGCCCGTCGTCCTCCAGGTCGAGCACGTCCTTGACGTGGAGGTAGCCCATGAACGGGCCGACGCCCTCGCCGCGGACCGGGAAGCGTGAGTAGCCCGTGCGTACCGTCAGCTCCTCGATCTGCCGGGGAGTCACAGAGGGCGGCACGGTCACCAGGGCCGACCTGGCGATGAGGACGTCGGACACCGGGCGGCTGCCCAGCTCCAGGGCGTCCTCCAGACGCTCCTGTTCCTCCGGGCCGAGAAGACCAGCCTGGCCGGCGTCCTCGACCAGCTGGCCCAGCTGGTCGCTGGTGAAGACCGCCTCCACCTCGTCCTTCGGCTCGACACGGAACAGCTTCAGCACGAGCCGCGCGCACGCCCCGAGCCCCAACGTCACCGGACGGCACAGCCGGGCGAATCCCACCAGCGCCGGACTGAGCCAGAGCGCGGTCTTCTCCGGGGCCGCCATGGCCAGGTTCTTCGGCAGCATCTCGCCGATGACGAGGTGCAGGAAGACCACGACGGCGAGGGCGATGACATAGCCGAGGGGATGGATCAGGGCCTCGGGGACATGGACGGCGTGGAAGACCGGCTCCAGCAGATGCGCCACGGTGGGCTCCGCGACCGCGCCGAGCGTCAGGGAGCACACAGTGATGCCGAACTGTGCGGCGGCCATCATCTGCGGCAGGTTCTCCAGCCCGTGGAGCACCTGCCGGGCCCGCGAGGAGCCGCCCGCCGCGAGCGGTTCGATCTGGCTGCGCCGCACGGACACCAGCGCGAACTCGGCGCCGACGAAGAATCCGTTGGCCAGCACGAGCAGCAGCGCGAAGAGCAGTTGGAGAACACTCATCGGGCGCCCTCCGGCACATCCGCGGTGCGTACCAGTCTCACCCGTTCCGCCCGGTACCGGTCCACCTGCCGCACGGACAGCCGCCAGCCGGGCAGCTCCGCCCTGTCACCAGGGGCAGGGATGCGGCCGAGCAGGTCGGCGACCAGCCCGGCGACGGTCTCGTATGGCCCGTCGGGCACGTCGAGGCCTATCCGCCGCAGCGTGAGGACGCGGCAGCCGCCGTCGGCCTCCCACGCCGGATGGCCCTCCTCGGGCGCGACCGGGGCGAGCTCGGGCCGCCCGTCGCCCTCGGCGTCGTGCTCGTCACGGACCTCGCCGACGAGCTCCTCGACGATGTCCTCGAGGGTCACGACCCCGGCCGTGCCACCGTACTCGTCGACGACGACGGCGATCGGCTGCTCACTGCGCAGCCGCTCCAGCAGCTGTTGGACCGGCAGGGTCTCGGGCACCAGCAGCGGGGGGACGGCGATACGGCCGACCGGGGTACGCAGCCGTTCGTGCGCCTGGACGGCGAGCGCGTTCTTCAGATGGACCATGCCGACGATCTCGTCGATGCGGTCCCGGTAGACCGGGAACCGGGAGAGGCCGGTGGCCCGGGTGAGATTGAGGACGTCCGCCGCGGTCGCGTCGGACTGCAGGGCGCTCATCTTCACCCGCGGGGTCATCACATGCTGGGCCGTGAGATGGCCCAGCGAGAGGGTCCGCACGAAGAGATCGGCCGTGTCCTGCTCCAGCGCACCGGCGCGGGCGGAATGGCGGGCGAGGGACACCAGCTCGCCGGGAGTGCGGGCGGATGCCAGCTCGTCGGCGGGTTCGACGCCGAACGCTCGTACGAGCCGGTTGGCGACCGCGTTGAGCAGCGCGATCACGGGCCGGAGTGCCGAAGAGAAGATGTGCTGCGGGCCGGCCACGAAGCGGGCGACCTGCAGCGGCCGGGAGACCGCCCAGTTCTTGGGAACGAGCTCGCCGATCACCATCTGGACGGCGGAGGCGAACAGCATGCCGATCACGACCGCGACGCCGGGTACGGCCCCCTCGGGTATCCCCACCGCGGTGAGCGGCATGTCGAGCAGCTGGGCGAGCGCGGGCTCGGCGAGCATGCCGACGACGAGGGAGGTGATGGTGATGCCGAGCTGGGTGCCGGACAGCTGGAACGACAGCTCGCGCAGGGCTCGTACGACACCCCGGGCGCGGCGGTCGCCCTCGGCGGCGGCGCGCTCGGCATCCGCGCGCTCCACCGTGACGAGGCCGAACTCGGCGGCCACGAAGAAGCCGTTCGCAAGGATGAGAAGGAATGCCGCGCAGAGCAGCAGTAGCGGGATGATCATGCCGCCGCCTCGTGGGAGGGGGCGGCGCAGGTACTACCGGACGATCCGTCCATTGCCGGAGGGAGTCACTCCTCGGGTCGAAGTTGCCTCACGGGCCACGGTCGGCCACGCGGGTGTGAGGCGGAGGCGCACTCGGCGCCTCCGCCTCAAGAGTAATCACGACAGCGCCCCGCGGGGCAGGTGCTCAGCCGCGGTCCGTGCCGGTGCCGCGCATTTCCGCGAGCGCACGCAGGGTCTGGGCGTCACGGATCGCGTGCTTCCGGGCGATTCCCGGCTGGATACCGAGGGCCGGCAGGCTCGTTCCGTCACTCAGATCGAGGAAGACCCACGGGTCACCCGGACGGAGGTTGACGCGGAGGATCTCCGCCCACTCCAGCCGGCGGCTGCGGGTCAGGTTGACGACCGTGACGCCCTGCTCGTCGGCGACGACCTTGGGGCGGCTGAGGAGGGCCAGTACGCCGAAGAAGACCAGCGCGGTGAGGACGAAACTGATCCGCTCCCCCGGGCTGAGCTTCTCCAGCGCCAGTGCGACGGCCGTGATGACGGCGAACATCACCGTTCCGACGGACAGCAGCACGGCCCGGGTGCGGGTCGGTCTGAAGGTGACCGGCAGGACGGGGAGTTCCCGCTGTTCCACAGAAGACATGGTCGGTGTGCTTTCTCCGGCCCTCAGAGGCGGCAGGCGTGGATCGCCGTCGTCAGGATCGCCCGGGCGCCCAGCTCGTACAGATCGTCCATGATCCGCTGCGCCTGCTTGGCGGGGACCATGGCGCGGACCGCGACCCAGCCTTCGTTGTGCAGCGGGGAGACGGTCGGCGACTCCAGGCCCGGGGTGAGCGCGACGGCCTTCTCCAGGTGCTCGACGCGGCAGTCGTAGTCCATCATCACGTAGGCCCGGGCCACGAGAACGCCCTGGAGGCGGCGCAGGAACTGCTGGACCTTGGCGTCGGCAATCTCGTCGGCGTTCCCACCGGCTCGGCGGATGACGACGGCCTCCGAGGTGAGGATCGGCTCGCCGATGATGCCGAGTCCGGCGTTGCGCAGGCTGGTGCCGGTCTCCACGACATCGGCGATGATCTGGGCGACGCCCAGCTCGATCGCGGTCTCGACGGCGCCGTCGAGGTGGACGACGGAGGCGTCGATGCCGTTGTCCGCGAGGTGCTTGGCCACGATGCCCTCGTAGGAGGTGGCGATCGTGAGCCCGCCGAAGTCCTCGAGGCCGGAGGCGGTGCCGGGCTTGGTGGCGTAGCGGAAGGTGGAGCGGGCGAAACCGAGCTGGAGGATCTCCTCGGCGTTGGCGCCGGAGTCGAGCAGCAGGTCGCGGCCGGTGATGCCGATGTCGAGGCGGCCCGAGCTGACGTAGATCGCGATGTCCCGGGGGCGCAGGTAGAAGAACTCGACCTCGTTCTCCGGGTCGACCAGGACGAGCTCCTTGGAGTCCTTGCGCTGGAGGTAGCCCGCCTCATGGAGCATCTCCCCCGCAGGTCCGGAGAGTGAACCCTTGTTGGGGACGGCGATGCGCAGCATGAGACGGGCTTCCTTCGTGTGCGTAGGTGCTTGCGTGGGGAGTGTTCGTGCGGAACGAGTCTGCTCAGAGATGGGCGTAGACGTCGTCGAGGGAGATCCCCCGGGCGACCATCATCACCTGGACGTGGTACAGCAGCTGCGAGATCTCCTCGGCTGCGGCTTCCTTGCCCTCGTACTCGGCGGCCATCCACACTTCGGCGGCCTCCTCGACGACCTTCTTGCCGATGGCATGGACGCCCTTGTCCACGAGCTCGGCGGTGCGGGAGGTGGCGGGATCGCCGTTGGCGGCCTTGTGCTGGAGCTCGGCGAAGAGCTCCTCGAACGTCTTCTTGGACATGGTGGTCCCACCCTACGTGGAAGTGGGCCCTCCTCAGCGCCAGGGTTCAGATACTGAACGCAGCGTGGCCGCGGTGGCCACGGCGGCGGTGACCGCCTCGTGGCCCTTGTCCTCGTGGGAGCCCTCCAGACCCGCCCGGTCCAGGGCCTGCTCCTCGGTGTCACAGGTCAGTACGCCGAAGCCGACGGGGACGCCCGTCTCGATCGAGACCTGGGTGAGGCCCTGGGTGACGCCCTGGCACACGTACTCGAAGTGGGGCGTGCCGCCGCGGATGACGACTCCGAGCGCGACGATCGCGTCGTAGCCGCGGCCGGCCAGCACCTTGGCGACGACCGGGAGCTCGAAGCTGCCGGGGACCCTCAGCAGGGTCGGCTCGTCGATGCCCAGCTCGTGCAGGGCGCGCAGGGCGCCGTCGACGAGGCCGTCCATGATCTTCTCGTGCCACTGGGCCGCGATGACGGCCACGCGGAGGTCTCCGCAGTTGCGTACGGACAGTTCGGGTGCGCCCTTGCCGCTCACGTGTCTCCTCGAATCCTTCTCTTGCTGTCTTACTGGTTGCCGCAGGTGGAGGCGGTGGTGGGGGTTCCCCCGGCGGAGCGGGCGGGACCGTCCAGCCAGGGCAGGTCGTGTCCCATGCGGTCCCGCTTGGTGCGCAGGTACCGGAGGTTGTGCTCGCCCGCCTGCACCGGCATCGGCTCTCGGGCGTCGGCCTTCAGGCCGTGCCGCACCAACGCGGTGATCTTGTCGGGGTTGTTGGTCATCAGCCGGACGCTGCGGACACCGAGGTCTTCGAGGATCTGCGCGCCCGCGGCGTAGTCCCTGGCGTCGGCGGGCAGGCCGAGCTCGAGATTGGCGTCCAGCGTGTCGCGGCCGCGCTCCTGCAGTTCGTACGCCCGCAGCTTGGACAGCAGGCCGATACCGCGGCCCTCGTGACCGCGGAGATAGACGACCACGCCGCGGCCCGCCTCGGTGATGCGCTCCATGGAGGCCTCCAACTGGGGCCCGCAGTCGCAGCGCAGCGAGTGGAAGATGTCGCCGGTCAGGCATTCGGAGTGGATCCGGACGAGCACGTCCTCGCCGTCGCCGATGTCGCCGTGGACGAGCGCGACGTGCTCGACGCCGTCGACGGTGGAGCGGTAGCCGTAGGCGGTGAAGGCCCCGTGCGCGGTCGGCAGATTGACCTCGGCCTCGCGGCGGACGGTCGGCTCGGAGGTGCGGCGGTAGGCGATGAGGTCTTCGATGGAGATGATCGTAAGCCCGTGTTTGCGGGCGAACGGGATCAACTCGGGAAGCCGGAGCATCACGCCGTCCTCGCCGGCGATCTCGACGATCGCGCCGGCGGGCCGCAGTCCCGCGAGCCGGGCGAGGTCGACGGCGGCCTCGGTGTGTCCGTTGCGGACGAGCACGCCGCCGGCCTTGGCGCGCAGCGGGAAGACATGGCCGGGTCGCACGAAGTCGGAAGCCTCCGCCGTCCCACCGGCCAGCAGCTGGAGGGTGGTGGCCCGGTCGGCGGCGGAGATGCCGGTGGTCACACCGTGCGCGGGTGCCGCGTCGACGGAGACGGTGAAGGCCGTGCTCATCGACTCGGTGTTGTGCTCGACCATCTGCGGCAGCTGGAGCCGCTCCAGCTCGTCGCTCTCCATGGGGGCGCAGATCAGCCCCCGGCACTCGCTCATCATGAAGGCGACGATCTCGGGCGTGGCCTTCTCGGCGGCGATCACGAGGTCGCCCTCGTTCTCGCGGTCCTCGTCGTCGACGACCACGACGGGCCGCCCCGCGGCGATGTCACGGATGGCCTGCTCGACGGGGTCGAGGGAGAGCTCCTCGGCGCTGTCGGCCGGGTACCAGGTCGGCAGAGCACTCATGCTGCGGCTCCTTCCAGGGCGGATGCGGATGCTGCGCGGGACCGCAGCCACCAGTCGCGCATGCCCCAGAGGACGAGCGCGAAGTAGATCACGTAGACGAGGCCGGAGAAGGCCAGGCCGCTGCTGAAGGCGAGCGGTACGCCGACCAGGTCGACGAGCAGCCAGGCGAACCAGAACTCGACCAGTCCGCGGGCCTGGGCAACCATCGCGATCAGGGTGCCGACGAAGATGTAGGCATCGGCCCAGGGGCTCCAGGACAGCGACGGGTAGAGGGTGAACAGCCCGCCGACTGCGAGGGTGCCCGCGATCGCACCGGCCGCCAGCGCGCCCCGCTCGCGCCAGGTGGCGAACCGTACGGCGATGGAGCCGTCCTGGGCCTGCTGCCTGCCCCGGGTCCACTGCCGCCAGCCCCACACGGCGACGCCGATGACGAGCAGTTGCTTGCCGACACCGCCGGAGAGCTGCGCGGACGCGTACGCGGCGACAAGGATCACTCCGGACAGCAGCTGTGCGGGCCACGTCCATATGGAGCGCCGCCAGCCGAGGGCGAGCGCGGCCAGACCGACCGAGTTGCCGATCATGTCGGACCACATGATGTGCTGGTCGAAGGCCGTGAAGGCCTCCGAGTTCAGCCAGGACAGGGCGCTCACTTGGCGGTCTCCTCAGCACGGGAGCCGAGCAGACGCTCGACGTACTTGGCGATGACGTCGACCTCGAGGTTGACCGGGTCGCCCGGCTGCTTGATGCCGAGCGTGGTCAGCGCGAGGGTGGTGGGGATCAGGCTGATGGTGAAGTGGTCCGGACCCGCGTCGACGACGGTGAGGCTGACTCCGTCGACGGTGATGGAACCCTTCTCGACGACGTAACGGGTGAGGTCCGCGGGGAGCGAGATCTTGACGATCTCCCAGTTGTCGGACGGCGTGCGCTCGACGATCGTGCCGGTGCCGTCCACATGGCCCTGGACGATGTGCCCGCCGAGCCGGCCGCCGACCGCCATCGGGCGCTCCAGGTTGACCCGGGAGCCCACGGCGAGAGCCCCGAGGCTGGAGCGCTTGAGCGTCTCGGCCATCACGTCGGCGGTGAACTCGCCGTCGCCGAAGTCGACGACGGTGAGGCAGACGCCGTTGACGGCGATGGAGTCGCCGTGCTTCGCGCCTTCGGTCACGACAGGCCCGCGCAGGCGGAAGCGTGAGGAGTCGCCGAGATTCTCGACGGCGGTGACCTCACCCAGCTCTTCGACGATTCCGGTGAACACTCAAGCTCCCTTGGGGACAGTCGCGGTGATACGCAGATCGGGGCCGAAACGGACGGTCTCGATCACGTCGAGCCGCAACGCTTCTGTGAGGGTGGAGATTCCGGCGTCGGCGAGGGCCGTGCGTCCCGCGCCGAGGAGTACCGGGGCCAGATAGCCGACGACCTTGTCGACGGCTCCCGCGGCGATGAAGGACCCGGCCAGCGTGGGGCCCCCTTCGAGGAGTACGGAGCGGACGCCGCGCGCGTACAGCTCGGTGAGCAGGGCGTGGACGCCGATGCCGCGTTCGTCGGCGCTCAGCCGCGCGAGGTCGACGCCGGGCAGATGCCGGGCGTCCGCGTCCTCGGCGACGGCGACGAGCGTGGGCGCCGCGTCGTCCAGGACCCGGGCTGTCGACAGGATCGCCGCACGGGTGTCGAGGACCACGCGCAGGGGTTGGGTGATGCCCTCGATGCCCCGGACGGCGAGGTGCGGGTCGTCGGCGCGTGCGGTGCCGGAGCCGACGACGACCGCGTCGGCCTCGGCGCGCAGCCGGTGGACGTCGGCACGGGACTCGGGCGAGCTGATCCAGCGGCTGGTGCCGTCGGCGGCGGCGATGCGCCCGTCGAGGGTGGCGGCGTACTTCCACAGGACGTAGGGCCGGCCGAGGCGGACCGCGGTGAGCCAGGCGATGTTCCCCGCCTCGGCCTCCTCGCCGAGAAGCCCGCACACGACCTCGGCCCCGGCCGCGCGCAGGGTGTCGGCGCCACCGGTGGCCTGCGGGTTGGGGTCGGCGACGGCATACACGACGCGCGCGATCCCGGCGTCGACGAGGGCCTGCGAACAGGGACCGGTGCGGCCGGTGTGGTTGCAGGGTTCGAGAGTGACGTACGCGGTGCCGCCGCGGGCGCGCTCGCCCGCGGCACGCAGGGCGTGGATCTCGGCGTGCGGGCCGCCGGCGCGCTGGTGGAACCCCTCGCCCACCGGCTGCCCGGCGGCGTCGGTGATGACGCAGCCGACGACCGGGTTGGGGCTGGTGGAGCCGAGTCCGCGGGCGGCGAGCGTGATGGCTCGACGCATGGCGTCCATGTCGGCTGCGGTGGCCACCGGGTCCTCCTGCCTCTTCGGGCACGGACTCCGGGGCTGTCGTTCGAACGACAGGGCAAGCGCAACAACACCTCAGGGAATGCCGGGCCTTGCGGAGCCGGTCGTTCGTGGGAACGATCGGTCGCAGACGGCCGACGGACCACGAGGGTCGCCCGCCGCGCACTGCCTCCCATCCGGACTTTCACCGTCGGTCCAGGAATTTCACCTGGTCAACCGGCCGCTGGATGCGGACGGGTCGCGGACTGTAACCGCCGGTTCGGAATTACACCGACCCCGGAGTGCGCTGCTGCTGATACAAGGCCAGTGTGCCATGCCCGATCGACCGGCATACAGGTGGGCTACCTGTGGGCTGGCTCACAACCGACGGCGACGCGATCGTCACTCCAGGGAACTCCTCCACGGCGTCGCGGCGGGGGGTGCGGGGTTTGGTACAGGCCTATTGACCGAACTGGTCTAGTCCTCTTAGTCTCTGCGTCACCTCGCGTGACCGCCTCGGGACGGTCCCGCCGACGCCATGGCGCCGGGGCCCAAGGGGCGCCGGTTCCCGGCCGGTTGGCGTTCAGCGGAAAGCGCATGTGCCGCGAGAACGCCCGGCGGCGGTCACCGGCCCTTGCCGCCGCCGGGTCTCGCGTCCCGGTCACCCCCGTGCTCGCCGCCGTCCGTCAGGCCGCCCTCTTGACCACGATGCTGGTGACCGGCGGCACCGGAACGCTCGGCAGGCATGTCGCCGCCGGGCCGGCGGCGCTACTTGACGGTCGCGCCCCGGCGCCCCGGGGCGTACACGTCGTCCTGTGCCGCGTCGCGCGCCATGAGCAAGGCTCCGCGCAGGACGGCCTGGCCGCCCAGTCCGGACGGGCGGACCGTGGTGCGCAGCGGGGACAGCGTGGCGAGGCGGGACTCGACGCGAGCGGCCAGCGCGCCGCCGCCCGCGTGGCCGATCTCGCCGCCGAGGACCACGCATCCCGGGTCGAGTACGGCTGCCACGGCCGCGGCGCCCAGGGCGAGCCGGTCGGCCAGCGCGTCGAGGAAGGCCGCGGTCGCCTCCCGCTCCGCCGAAACGGCGGCGACCACCGCCTGCTCCGCATCACCGTCCATGCCGTGCCGTTCGGCGAGTTCGCGCACCGCCGCCGCACCTGCCAGGGCGTGGAAGCCTCCCTCGCAGCCGCTCGCGGACGGCAGGCCGGCGGTGCCGGGCACCGGAAGGAAACCGATCTCACCGGCCCCGCCCGACGCCCCGCGCCGCAGCGTGCCGCCGAGGACGACCGCGGCGCCGACACCCTGACCCAGCCAGAGCAGGACGAAGTCGTCCTGGTCCCGCGCGGCGCCGATGCGCTGCTCGGCGACAGCCGCGAGATTGGTCTCGTTCTCCACGAGCACGGTCGCGGGAAGACGTTCCTGGAGCGCGGCGACGAGCCTGCGGTGCCACGCGGGGAGCCCGCTCGAGTCACGCAGCTCGCCCGTGACGGGATCGATCAGTCCCGGGGCACCGATGCCGACGCTGTGGAGCCGCGTCACTCCCGCCTCGCGGGCTGTGTGCTCCAGCAGAGCGACGGCCTGTTCGACGGCCGGTTCTGTGCCCGTGTTGCTGCCGATCGGCAGCGTCGCCTCCGCGAGCGTCGTGCCGAGCAGGTCCGCGACGACGACCGTCACGCCGTGCGTCCGCACGTCGAGGGCCGCGAGATGCGCCCGGTCGGCGACGATCCCGTACAGCCGTGCGTTCGGGCCACGGCGCTGTTCGCCCGCCTCGCCCACGACCCGGACGAGTCCCGCGCTCTGCAGCCGTTCCACGAGGTCTGCGACGGACGGACGGGAGAGTCCGGTCATGGCCTTGAGCTGAGTGGCCGTCAACGGGCCCGCGTCCTGCATGAGCCGAAGGGCGAGCCGGTCGTTGATGGCCCGGGCGGTGCTCGGGGATGCGGGCATGCCGGGAATCCTTCCAGATAGCCGCCGGACCCGAGCGGCGCGACTATTTATCAGGCAGGGTTCCTGATAGTTTACGCGACAGACCACCACTCCAGGGGAGGACGGCGCCGATGCCGAGTGAAGTGGCCTTCGACCAGCGGCAGTTGCGCCGCGCCCGCCATGCCGTGGCCGCCGTCTTCTGTGTCCACGGCGCCGTGACCGGCAGCTTCGCCACCCGCATCCCCTGGATCCAGGATCACGCCGGGGTGGGGACGGGCCTGCTCGGCGTCGCTCTCGCCTTCCCGGCCGTCGGGGCGTCCCTCGCCATGCCGCTCGCCGGAGCGATCAGCCACCGCTTCGGGGCGCGCGCAGCGCTGCGGGGACTGCTCGCCCTGTGGACCCTCGCCCTGGCCCTCCCCGCGCTGGCCCCGAATGTGTACGCGCTCTGTGCGGCGCTCTTCGTGTACGGCGCCACGGCCGGAATGTCGGACGTCGCCATGAACGCTCTCGGCGTCGAGGTCGAGAACCGGATGGACCGCTCGATCATGTCGAGCCTGCACGGCATGTGGAGCGCGGGCGCCCTGCTCGGCTCCGCCGCGGGCACCATCGCCGCGCATCTCGGCAGCGACGCCCGCCTCCACCACCTCTTCGCGTCGGCCGTGCTCACCGCGCTGGGCCTGGTGGCCTGTCAAGGCGTTCTGGATCTGCGCAGCACTCCGGACGAGGAGGCGCCGCCACGCTTCGCGCTGCCGCCGCGCTCGGCGGTGATCATCGGCGCGATCGGCTTCTGCGGGGTGTTCGCGGAGGGCGCGAGCCTGGACTGGTCGGCGGTGTATCTGCGGGATGTGCTCGGTACGTCGGCCGGGCTCGCCGCCGCCTCCACCACCGCGTTCGCCCTGACCATGGCGGTGGCCCGGCTGGTGGGCGACAGGGTGGTGGACCGCTTCGGCCCGGTCCGTACCGTCCGTGCGGGAGGAGCGCTGGCGACCGCGGGAGGACTGCTGGTGGTCCTGGCGCCCCATCCCCTGGCCGCGATGGCCGGCTTCGGCTGCATGGGGCTCGGAATCGCCGTGGTCGTCCCGCTCGCCTTCGCAGCGGCGGGACGTACCGGATCGAACCCGAGCCTGTCGATCGCGGGCGTGGCGACGATCACGTACACCTCGGGGCTGATCGCCCCGTCGGCGATCGGCGGGATCGCCGATCTGACCTCGCTGACGGCGTCGTTCACGCTGGTGACGGCGCTGGCCTTCGGACTGGTGCTGGGAGCCGGGGTGCTGCGGGGCAGCACACGGACGGCTGCTGCCGCCGGGTCCGGGGCGGCCACGCAGGCGGAGACCGGGATCCGGGCCTGACGGAACACCGTCCGGCCGCCCTGTCCGTGGCTCGTGGCACCGGCCCCGGCCCCGGCCCCCGGAAGAACCCCGAACGCGCGCGGCCGGCTTCGCGTACCGCTCGAGGACCTCGCGACCGGGCCCGTGCCGTGGCACGGGCCCGCCTTCGTCGGCCGGGTCCGGTTCGCGCAGGGATCAGCAGCGCCGCCGCCGCGGCCCGCCCGGCAGGGACGGCCAGGTCAACCGTCGACCCGCGGCATCAGCCGTGCCGGGAACGCCCCGCACCAGGTCCCGTCGCACACCACGTCAGGCACCGTCGCCGTTCTGCGTCCGCGTGCTCAGCCGAGCTTCTTCAGCTGGGCGTCGACAACGGCCTTCGGCTGCTCCGCCTTGCCGGCCAGGCTGAGTGCGTGGAAGGTGGCCAGCGTTCCGCCCTTGCGGACCGCGACGAGCTGCGTCGTGCCTGCGTCACCCTCCAGATCCATGGTGAGGGTGAAGGCGACGGCTTCGTCCCCACCGGTGAATGCCGCGGTCTCGATCTTGGTGAACTTCGTCTTCTCGGTGCCGGTGACCAGGGTGAAACCGCCGGCGCAGTCCTCTCCCGCCTTCTTGAAGGCCGCGAAGGCGTCCTGCGCGCCCTGACCGTCGTACGAACCAAGGGTGTCGGCCGTGACCGTCGCGCTGAGGGCCGCGAGGCCGGCCTTCGCCTTGTCCTCGGGCGAGGCGTCGGCGCCAGGCGCCTTCGGGATGGCCACGATCTTGCGCGACGCGGTCGCGCCCGGCGTCCCGGCGGCACGCAGCGCCATCGCGTCGACCAGCGGCTTGCACTCGGCCTTGTCGCTGGTGGCGGTCTTGGCCGTGGCGATGTCCGCCTCGTTGGCCTTGGCGATCTTGTGGTCCTTGAGATCACTCTCGGCCAGGATCAGCTTGTCCAGCTCGGCCTGGGTCAGAGCCTTCGCGGCGGACTCCTTGGGCGTACCGGCGCCGCCCTTCGGCTCGTCCTTCGCCGCCGGGTCCCCGGAACCGCAGGCACCGACAAGCAGGGCCAGCGATACGGCGGACGCGGCGGCGACGGTACGGCGGACATTGATGCGGCGCATAGGACTGCTTCCTTCTGAATCTGGATCGGTGAACAACGTCCCTCCGCGCGGCGTTCGACCCGGCAGTGCTCACGCGGATTTGTTGTGTGCCGCTCAAATCTACGTGCGGCACCGAAGCGGAGATCGGCAATTGATGCCCGGGCCATGATTGTGATCATGGCGAAATCGCACCTGTACCCAACCGAGACGCGCCCCCGTACAACCCCCGGCCGGGCCCTCCGGGCCCCTGATCGACGGCCTGCGCGTCGGTTCCGGTGGGGGTGCAAGGCGCCCGTGATCAGGCCATGTGCACCACGGGCGAATGAAATCGGACCCTCCGGCACCTCTTGCCCCGAAGGCGGGAGCGGAGACGCGGATCAGCCGGTCGCCAAGTCGTAGGCGTAGTCGGGGGTGAAGGAGCCCGCCGCGCCCTTGCAACCGTCCGACTCCCCCGGCAGCTTCACCCACAGATAGGCATCGATCCCCGCCTCCCCCGTCTCGGCCGTCGGCGCCCTGCCGATGGCCCGGCCCGGCGGGTCGCACCATTCCCCCGCCGCGGGGGCGCCGTTGCCGTTGCGGCTGGTGTCGATCACGGCGCCCAGAGGCTCCGGGCCGCCCAGCGCGGCGAGTACCTGCCGGGCGTAGCGCACCTCGTCGGCCGTGCGGTGGAAGTTGGAGACATTGGTGAAGACGCCGTCCGAGGCGGTGGCGGCGCCCGCCGCGCGCAGCAGAGCGGCCTGCTTGCCCGCGGGGTTCCAGCCGGAATGCCCCGCGTCGAAGTAGACCTTCGCCTGCGGGTTGGCGGCCTTGAGGGTGCGGCCGGCACGGGCCAGCGACGCGAAACGTGCTGCCCGTACGCCCGCAGAAAGGCAGTCCGACTGTGAGATCGAGTCGGGTTCGAGGACGACGATGACCGGATCGCCGCCGAGCCCCGCGGCGAACTCCTCGACCCAGCGGTCGTACGAGGCCAGGTCGGGCGCCCCGCCCTGGGACGCGCCGCCGCAGTCCCGGCCCGGAATCGCGTACGGCACCAGGACCGGGACGCGACCGGCTGCCGCCGCCCCCGAGGTCACCGCGCGCACCTGGCCGGTGACCTCGCCGGGGTTGTGGACGGCGAACCAGACGGCGGCCGGCTGAGCTGCGATGCGCGATTCGATCAGGGGCCTGCGAGGGTCGTTCCGGTTGGCCCGCACCCAGTCGAGGACCTGCGAGTCCGGGTGCCGGTACAGCCGGGCGCCCGTCGTGGGCGTCTCCCTGCGGGCAGGCGGGCGGGGCGCGGCCTTCGTGGACGCCTTCTGTGATGCGGTGGGCGAAGACGGCGTGGCCGTCACCGTGGCCGGTGACGGCGAAGGGCTGGGACGGGCGGGCAGCGGGACGGTCAGCGGTGAGGTGGTCGCCTTCGGCCGTGCGGTGTCGTTCTCGTCCCGGTCGCCGGCCGCGGAGACCAGCCCGGTGACCGTGCCGACAGCCACCACCGCAGAGGCAGCGACGGCCATGACGCCGTGCCGTGCGGCACGGCGGCGCTCCATCCGTTCCGTCCGGCGCTGTGTGCGTACGCCTGACACCTTCGTTCCCCCCTCGCACAAGAAGCTCCCCCTGAGCCTCCTCGGCAGCCGCCTGCCACCCGGTCCTTCCCCCGTTCTGGGGAAGCCCGGGCCTGGCGGCACCTGTCCGAGCCTATGGCTGGGACGCTGCCCCCATGGCGCAGACCGAACAGTTCGCAGCAGACTTCGCGGCACGGACCGGACCCGGCAGTCCTTCGGTCGGCTCGGTGGTGAACCGGATGCGGGCGCTCCGGTCGGACTTGCCCCCGCAGGACGGGGTTGCGGTCTTCAACCGGGTGTATCTGGCGGTCACGGAGGAGCTCGGGCTGCGCATCGAGCGGGGCGAGTTCCCCGACCGGCGTGCGGCCGTCACGCTGCACGTTCTCTTCGCCGAGCGCTATCTCTCCGCCGTCGGCACCACGACGGCGGGCGGTCGCCCGCCCGACTGCTGGCGGCCGCTGTTCCAGTACCGCCGCCATCCCCGGGTACGTCCGCTGCAGTTCGCGCTGGCCGGAATCAATGCGCACATCGGCCACGATCTCGCGCTGGCGGTCGTGGACACCTGCCGTAGGCTCGGCTGCGAACCGCCGCAGCTGGAGGGGGAGTTCGACCGGGTGGGTGACATCCTCACGATGCTGGAGGAGCACATCCGCGAAGATCTGATGCCCGGGCCCGATCTGCTGGAGGTCGCCGATCCGCTCACCCACCTTCTCGGCGCATGGAGCCTGGAGCGGGCGAGAGACGGCGCCTGGTCCGCGGCACGACTCCTGTGGGGGATCCGGGAACACCCCGAACTCGTCCGCGAGTTCACCGATCGGCTGGACGCGGGTGTCGGGCTCGTCGGACGCTGCCTGCTCACTCCCTGGCCCTGACGCGAAGGAGTACACATGACGATCCGGCTCGGCCTCGGGCTCCCGCAGATGAGGCAGTACGACATCGGGCGCGACATCCCCGCGGTGGCGGGGCTGCCGAGGAGACCGGCTACGACAGCCTGTGGGTGTTCGAGCGGGTACTGGTTCCCGAGCCCGCGGTCCACGGGCTGTACGGCATCCCCGGCCTCCCGTGGCCCGATGTGTACCGAGGGGTGGCGGACCCGCTCGTTTCGCTGACGCTGGCCGCGGGAGCGACCGGCCGGGCCAGGCTCGGGACCAGTGTGCTGGTCGCGCCGCTGCACATCCCCTTCCAGCTGGCGCGTACGCTCGCCTCGCTGGACGCCGCGAGCGGCGGACGGGTGGTCGCCGGGTTCGGCACCGGCTGGTCCGTCGACGAGTACGCGGCCGCGGCCGTCGCCCCCTTCGAGAAGCGTGGCGCGGTCCTGGACGAGTTGCTGGACGTGTGCCGCGCGGTGTGGGGTCCCGACCCGGTCGCGTACGAGGGGGAACTGACGTCGATCGCCCCGTCCGTGGTCGGCCCCAAGCCGGCCGGGCCCATCCCCGTCCTGCTGCCTGCGCTGAGCCCGAAGGCCACCCGCCGGATGGTGGACCGTGCGGACGGCTGGATGCCGGTCGCCATGGGCCCGCGGGAACTGGCCGAGTCCTGGCGGCGGATCCAGGACGTGGCGGCCGGGCGCGGGCGCGAGCGGCCCCTGGAAGTCGTCGTACGCGCGAACGCGGCGTACAGCGCGAAGCCGCTGGGGGGCAGCGACCGCAAGCCGTTCCACGGCAGCGTGGACCAGATCGTCGAGGATCTCGCGGCCCACGCCGCGCCGGGCCTCGGCGAGTTCCTCGTCGATCTGCAGGGCGCCACGCGCGACGCCGAGGAGTTGAAGGACGTCGCCGCCGCGGTGTACGAGGGCGTACGGGCCGCGGGGCTCTGACGGCATACGGAGCCGCCGCCGACCGGGTTCTCCGGCCGGCGGCGGCTGGTGTGACCACCCGGGGCCGACCGGGTCGCGGTCGGCGGCGGGGGTTCATCCATGGGGCCCTGGCCCTGGGCGGTCCCTGGGCGAATGGGCCGAAGGGACGCGCGGGCGTCGAAAGGAACCGAGCAGGGTCGACCGTCGACGCCCGCTGAAGGGCCCTGGCGGGCGTCGGTCCCCCCGCCGGGGGCGGGGGGAGCACCGAGCCTCGAAATCAGTCCTCGGGAAGCTCCACCGGGGCGATCTCGTCGAAGACGTCACCCGGGCCCCGGTTCGTGGCGTCGGTGGCGCCGCCGAGGTGGTGCATCACACCCCACACGGCGTTGAGCGCGGTCTGCACCGCGCCCTCCGCCCAGCCGGCCGTCCACGAGATGTCGTCGCCCGCGAGGAAGATGCCGCGCTTGTCGGCGGGCAGCCGGTCCTGCATGAAGTGGGTGAACAGGCGCCGCTGGTAGCGGTAGTGACCCGGCAGGTTGGCCTTGAACGCGCCCATGAAATAGGGCTCGTTCTCCCAGGACACAGTGACCGGGTTGCCGATGATGTGCTTGCGGATGTCGACGTTCGGGTAGATCTCGCCGAGCGACTTGAGCATGACCTCCATGCGCTCGTTCGCGGACAGCGGCAGCCACTTGAGGCTGTCGTCGCACCACGTGTACGAGAGGCAGATGACGGCCGGCTTGTCCGGGCCGTCGTCCAGGAGGTACGTGCCGCGGGTCATCCGGTCGGTCAGAGTCATCGACATGACGTCACGGCCGGTCGGATTCCCCTTGTCGTCGACGGCCTTGTCCAGCCAGAACGGCCGGTCGACGGGGACGAACAGCTTGGAGGACTCCATGTAGTGGGTCCGCTCCATCGCCGTCCAGTGGTCGATGGGGAAGAGCGAGTCGTCACAGGCGATCTTGGAGAGCAGCAGCCAGGACTGCGCGGTGAAGATCGCCGCCTGGTAGGTGCGGATGTCGCCGGACGCGTCGGTGACGGTGATCCGGTTGCCGGCGGTGCGGTGCAGACGGGTCACGGCGGGCCGCGGCTCGCCCTCGTGCAGGGACTTCAGCGACGTGCCCTGCGCCCAGTGCACGATCTTCTGCGGCTCGCGCTCCCACAGCCGCAGCGGCAGCTGCTGGGATCCACCGACGATGCCGCGGTGGTGGTCGTCGGCCTCGGTGTAGACGACGCGGAGGATCTCCAGGATGGAGTTGGGGAAGTCGGTGTCCCAGCCGCCGGTGCCGAAGCCGACCTGGCCGAAGATCTCGCGGTGCCGGAAGGACTTGAAGGCCTCGGAGTCACAGAGGAAGCCGTAGAACGTCTGGTTGTCGAGCTTCTCGACGAGCTTGGCCCAGATCTCACGGATGCGCGGGACGTCGCGCTCCCGCATGGCGCGGTTCATGTCGGAGAAGTCCGCGCCCTCCTCCAGGCAGGCGTTCCACGCGTTCATGACGTCGCGGTAGACCTGCGGCAGGTCGTCGATGGTCTCCGCGTAGTGCGACTCGCCCTTGAGGTCGACGACCGTCGACGGGGTGGACTCGGCCAGCGGGTTCGGGAACGGCGCGGTCTTCAGGCCCACCAGGTCGATGTAGTGCTGGAGCGCGGTCGACGAGGGCGGGAAGCGCATGGCGCCCATCTCCGCGGTCAGCGACGGATCGCAGCCGTCGAAGCCGACCGTGCGCAGCCGTCCGCCGATCTGGTCCGCCTCGTAGACGACCGGCTTGAGGCCCATCTTCATCAGCTCGTACGCGGCGATGATGCCGGAGAGCCCGCCGCCGATGACGGCGACCTCTGTGCCGTGCTCGGTCGCGGGTATCTGGCCGAGCCCGGCCGGGTGGGCGAGGAAGTCGTCGTACGCGTACGGGAAGTCCGGCCCGAACATGGTGATGGGCGGCTGCGCGTCGCTGTGCGGGACGGCGGTGGGCACCGTGGACGTCATAGGGGTGTTGCTCCTGGCGTGTGGCGGGCGAGAGGTCTAGCGGGCGAGAGACGCGTACAGCCCGGGACGGCGGTCGCGCAGATACGGGTTGGCGGCGCGTGAGGCGGCCAGGAAGTCCGGGTCGGCGTCGGCGACGACCATCTCCTCGCCATGGCCCGCGCGAGCCCGGGCGATGCCGTCGGGTCCGGCCAGGCAGCTGAGGCCGACGAAGTCGAACTCGCCCTCGGTGCCGGTGCGGTTGACGTACGCGACGTACATCTGGCTCTCGAACGCGCGCACCGGGACGAGCTTCTCGGCGACGAACTGGAAGGGGTGCATCTGTGCGGTCGGCACCACCAGCAGATCCGTCCCGGCGAGGGCGTGGGCGCGGACGTTCTCGGGGAACTCGACGTCGTAACAGATCAGAATGCCGATCCGGAGGCCGCCGAGCTCGGCCTGGACGACGGAATCGTCGCCTGGCGTGAACCACTCCTGCTCGAAGCAGCCGAAGAGATGGGTCTTGCGGTAGTTCGCGAGGCGCGTGCCGTCGGGGCCGATGAGCTGCGCCGCGTTGTACACCACGTTCCGCCCGGCTTCCGCGCCCGTGCCGCGCTCGGGGTAGCCGTAGAGGACGGCGACGCCATGGCGGGCGGCGATCTCGGCGATCGCCCGTGCGGAGGGGCCGTCGGCGTTCTCGGCCAGGCGGGGGACGTCGGCACCGATCGCGTAGCCGGTGAGGAACATCTCGGGGCAGACGAGCAGCCCGGCGCCGGAGGCCGCCGCGTCGGCAGCGTGCGCGTCGATGATCTCGAGATTCTTCACGATGTCGCCGGGAGTACCGGAGCTCTGGAGCAGGGCGGTGCGCAGCGGCGGCATGGGCGTACCTCGGGAAGGTGGGCGGGGGGTGTCGGGCCGACGTCAAAACGGTACGTTCCGGTGATCTGTCCGGACAAGGCGAGTCCGTTGCGGACCGAGAGTCGATCCGTTGCGCGAATGACCGGCTCGGCGGCGATTCATTGCGCGCGGGTCCTGCCCAGGTCGCACCCGTGACCCCACCGGGCGGCGGAGGAGGGTCGCGACCTGGGAGCGACGCCCCGGACGGCGCCGGCCGCAACAGTGGTGGACGTCCGGTCACCTGTCGAAAGGACGGCCATGAACCGCATCGCCCGACGTCGTTCGAAGATCGCCGCGCTCGGCGCCGCACTGCTGGTCATCACCGGAGCCGCGGGCTCCGCCGCCGCCTCGAGGGAGGGCGACGGAGGGGCACCGCGCGAGGCGGCAGCCCCGCGCGAGGCGGCGGCGCTGACCGGGACGGCCAAGCTGTACCGCCCCGCCGGCGACGACATCACGTTCTCCTTCGACGTCCATCTGGCCGCGAAGGACACCATGGATCCGGAGAAGGCCTACGGCACGTTCAGCTTCAGCCATTACGTGAACGGCAAGGGAGGCTGGGCGAAGGCGAAGGTCGACTGCCTGGTGACGGGCGGCAAGGTGGCCGTGGTGACGGGGGTGGTCACCGAGTCCGACACGCCCTTCAAGGGCAAGCGGGTCGGCATCACCGTCCATGACCAGGGCCGCCACGACCGGCTGGGCTACAGCTGGATCACGAAGGAGGTGTACGACGAACTGCCCAGGTGCATGGGCTCGGCACCGTTCGAGACCGTCAAGAGGGGCACCGGCGACTTCGAGGTACTGCCCTGGAAGCCGGAGTACCCCCAGCGGTGACGGTCGGGCGCCGGCAGTGACGGTCAGCCGGGCGAGCCCGACGAGTAGCGCCTGAGCAGCGGCGAAAGGACCAGGACCGACTTCGTCCGCTCCACGTACGGCTCGCCCGCGATCCGCTCCAGCACACGCTCGAAGTGGCGCATGTCGGAGGCGAAGACCTGGACGATCGCGTCCGCCTCTCCGGTGACGGTGGAGGCGGACGCGACTTCCGGGTACCGCTCCAGACCACGCTTGATGGCCTCGGGCGAGGTGTTGCTGCGGCAGTAGATCTCGATGAAGCCCTCGGTCTCCCAGCCCATGGCGGCCGGGTCGACCCGTACGGTGAAGCCGGTGATGGCTCCCTCCGCCCGCAGCCTGTCCACGCGCCGCTTGACGGCGGGCGCGGACAGGCCGACGAGCGAACCGATGTCGGCGTAGGAACGGCGGGCGTCCTCGGCGAGGGCGTGGACGATGCGTTCGTCGAGATCGTTCAGTCGCACGGGGGGTGGATCACTTTTCTGCTGTTGCCAGTCGGGAGCGGCGCAGGCCGTACAGGAAGTAGAACACGAGCCCGGCGATCATCCACCCGCCGAACCACATCCAGGTGACGGCCGGAAGGCTGTACATCATGTAGGCGCAGAAGAGGAATCCCAGGGCCGGTGTGACCGGGAAGAACATCACCTTGAAGGTGCGGTTCATCTCGGGGCGCTTGTGGCGCAGGATGACGACAGCGACGTTGACCAGGGCGAACGCGAAGAGCGTGCCGATGCTGGTGGCGTTGGCCAGCTCACCCAGCGGGATGAAGGCCGCCAGGACGCCGCAGAAGAGCGAGACGATCACGGTGTTCGCCCTGGGGGCTCCGGTGCGCGTGTTGACCTTGGCGAACACCTTGGGCACGAGGCCGTCGCGCGACATCGCGAAGAGGATGCGGGTCTGGCCGTAGAGCACGGCGAACACGACGCTGGCGATGGCGACGACCGCGCCGGCGGCGAGCACCACGCCCCAGAAGCTCTGGCCCGTGACGTCCTTCATGATCTGCGCGAGCGCCGCGTCGGTGCCCTCGAAGTCCTGCCACGGCATGGCGCCGACGGCGACCAGGGCGACGAGGCAGTAGAGCACCGTGACGATGAGCAGCGACAGCATGATCGCGCGCGGCAGGTCGCGCTTCGGGTTCTTCGCCTCCTCACCGGCGGTGGAGGCGGCGTCGAAGCCGATGTACGAGAAGAACAGGGTGGCCGCCGCGGCGCTGATCCCGGTGACGCCCAGCGGGGCGAGGGGGGCGTAGTTGCCGGCCTTGATGCCCATGAACCCGATGCCGATGAAGAGCACCAGCGTCACGATCTTCACCATGACCATGATGGTGTTGACGCGGGCGCTCTCCTTGGCACCGCCCATCAGGAAGACCATGGCGAGCAGCACGACGACCAGCGCCGGGAGGTTGATGAAGCCGCCCTCGCCGAGCGGGGCCGAGATCGTCCCGGGGACGGTGACTCCGATCGTGCCGTCGAGCAGCTCGTTGAGGTACTCGCCCCAGCCGACCGCGACGGCCGCGACCGAGACGCCGTACTCCAGCACCAGGCACCAGCCGCAGATCCAGGCGATGAGCTCGCCCATGGTCGCGTACGAGTACGAGTAGGAGGAGCCGGACACCGGGATGGATCCGGCGAGCTCGGCGTAGGACAGCGCCGAGAACAGGGCGGTGAGTCCCGCGATCACGAACGAGATCGCCACGGCGGGGCCGGCCAGCGGGGTGGCCTCGCCGAGGACGACGAAGATGCCGGTGCCGAGCGTCGCACCGATGCTGATCATCGTCAGCTGCCACATGGTGAGCGAGCGGCGAAGCGTGCCGCCCTCGCCCTGGCCGCCTTCGGCGACGAGCGCCTCGACGGGCTTGCGGCGCATCAGTCGGGCGCCGAGGCCGAGCTGTCGGCCTGCGGGGTCCTGCTGGGGGGAGGCTGGCGGCGCTGCGCCGTGGTCCAACACTGGGGAGGCTCCTTATCGCTGCCTTCTGGCGGCGGCGACCGCGGCGATCCCCTCACCGGATTCACTCCGGGGAATGTGCACGGGCATGGCTGTGCAGCCCTGAGCGGGGAAGCGCCGAGCAGACGGTCCCCGCCGAACTCCACGTACTAGCGAGGACCCTATGAGCCGACGGTTCCCGCTCGTAATGCATGAGCTTTGCGCATCTGCGCAAGATCATTGCGTGCATCCGGCGGTGACGGAGGAACGTTGCACAGCCGCGCAAAAGCGTTCACAGCTCGCGCAGGCGGTCGGCGATTTCCCGCAGAAGGGAGGGGTCGTGGGAGCCCCGGTGCACGGGCGGGGCGGAGATGCGCACGAGCCCCGCCTCGACGAGGTCGACGAGCAGCACTCGCACGACGGTGAGCGGAAGGTCGGCGTCGGCCGCGACCTCGGCGACCGGCCGCGTCCCTCGGCGCACGAGGTGCAGCAGGGCGCTCCGGGCATGGTCGAGCGGCGGTCCCGGCCGGTCCTCGACGGCTGTGACCCGCGACATCAGATCGATGTGATGCTCGGCGGCGGGGCGGGTGCGGCCGCGGGTCACGGTGTACGGCCGCACCATCGGCCCGGTCTCGTCCTCGTACCAGTGGTCGCTCACGGGATCAGACGTCGGATGCCTCGGGTGCGCGCGCCGGCACGGCCATATGCCTTCCTACGCGCCTGACCAGGAGGGTCATCTCGTGGGCGAGCTGTCCCACGTCGGTCTCGATGTCGGAGAGCACCGCGAGGCGGCTGCCGTCACCGGCGGGGGTGATGAACAGATAGGCACCGTCGAGCATGACCATGGTCTGCCGCACCTTGCCGGCCTCGAAACGGGCCCCGGCCTCCTTGGCCAGGCTGTGGAACCCCGCGCACACGGCGGACAGGTGCTCGATGTCCCGCGCGGGCATCCCGCGGGAGGCACAGGTGACCAGGCCGTCCGACGTCAGCAGCACGGCCTGTCTGACATGGTCGGTCCTCGCCACCAGCTCGTCGAGCAGCCATCCGAGGTCGCCTGCGGCGGTCTGTCCGGCCGGTGCGCCCGGCATGGCCCCCCCGGCCTGTTCGGCCTGTTCGGCCTCGTGGTCGCCCTGGTCACGCATCGCGGCCCGTCCCTTCGTCACTCATGCTCTCCCCCACGGCCGGATCACTCCTGCGTCCCCGGTCGACGCCTCGCTGGAACGCCCCGAATATCGCACGCATCTCCTCGGCGCTGACATCCCGCGAGGGCTCCTCCCCCGCGGTCCCGCCAGGCCCGTCCCGCAGGGGCACCGCGAGGGAGGCCTGCCTGACGCGCTTGGGCAGCGTGTGGAGGCCGGCCCCGTCTTCGGAGGTCCGCGCGGACGGCGAGTCCGCCTCGGCCACCGCTCCGGCCCGCTCAGCCGGTTCACGCGACGGCAGCCCGCCGTCCGGGGTCCCGCGGTCCTCGGCGCGCGGTGCCGCCGCCCGCTCGCCGGCCGGAGCGGACTCGCCGCCGCCCACGCCGGCAGGCGCCGAGGCCACTCCCCACCCGCCGCCGGCCTGCCAGGGGCTCCGACCGGCGGGTCCGGCGGGCTCGGCCGCCGGACGTGTGCCCGCCGGATCGTTCTGCGGCTCCGCGGACGGCGTCCTCCGTACGCGGGTGGGCAGCGTGCGCGACGTGGCGCCGCCCTCCGCGGACGTACGGGGCTCCTCCGACGGATCTCCCGGCGACGCGTGCTCCGCCTTGGCACCGGGCTCGTCCTCGGCGTGCGACGCGGGCCGTCCGTCCGCAGGGCCGGGCGGTACCGACATGGGCCGCACCCGCTGGGGCAGTACGCGGGCGGGGCCACCGTCGGCATGTGGTGCGGGCTCGTCCGGACCGGCCGGAAGCGTCCGAGCCCCCGAACCCTCCCCGACGGCCCGGAGGCCCACCGGGACGGTGACGCCGGCACGGGAGGAGCGGGCGGGCGCCGGTTCCGGCGCGTCGCGCTGCGGCGGAACCTCGGGCGCCGACTGCCGCGCCCGCGTCGGCAGCGCGTGGACGACGGCTCCCGTGACCTCCGTCGGCGCCGGCGGGACATCCTCGTGATCGGCGTCCGCGGGCAGAGGGGCCGCTCCGGGGTCCACCGGGGACGTGAGCGAGTTCGGGAGCAGCACGACCGCGGTCGTGCCGCCGTACGGGGACCTGGTGAGGGTCACCGTGATGCCGTGGCGGGCGGCGAGGCGGCCGACGATGTAGAGGCCCAGGCGCTCGTCCTGCACGGGGTCGAAGTCGCCGGGGCGGGCCAGTGTGCGGTGGGCCTGGGCGAGTTCGTCGCGGTCCATGCCGAGGCCGCGGTCGTCGATCTCGAGGACGAAGCCGTTGCGGGCGCCGCCCGTGCGCATCGTCACCTGGGTGTGCGGCGGCGAGAACGCGGTCGCGTTCTCCACCAGCTCGGCGATCAGGTGCACCACATCGGCGACGGCCTCCGCGCCGACGCCGATCGTCGGCATCGGCGGGATGACGACCCGTGTGTAGTCCTCGATCTCGCCGACCGCCGCCGCCACGACGTCGACGAGCGGCACCGGCCTGCGCCACCTGCGTCCGGGCGCCGATCCGGAGAGGATGATCAGGCCCTCCGCATGACGGCGCATCCGGGTCGTCAGGTGGTCGATGCGGAAGAGGTCCTCCAGCGTGTCCGGATCGCTCGTACGGCGTTCGAGCGTGTCGACCAGCTTCGCCTGGCGGTGCACGAGCGCCTGGTTGCGCCGCGCGATGTTCAGCAGCACCGCGAACACTCCGCGCCTGAGCATCGCTTGCTTGACGGCCGCCTCGACCGCCGCCCGGCGCGCCGCGTTGAGCGCGCGCCCGACCTGGGCGATCTCGTCGGGTTGCTGGTCGTCGTCGCCGAAGTCGAGAGGGGGAGCCGCGGCAGCCGCGTCCACGTCCTCGCCCGCCGAGAGCCGCTCCATCACATCCGGCAGCTGACGTGTCGCCAGCACGTCTGCCGCGTCCCGCAGTTCCTCCAGCCGCCGTGCGATGCGCCGCCCGGCCGACACCGACAGCCAGATCGAGACCACGACGGCGATGAGCCCGACGCCGCCGACCACCGCCGCCTTGACCATCTCGCGGTAGGCGAAGGCACGCCCCCGGTCGGCCGCGTTCAGCGCCGACTGCGTGCACAGCAGCATGTACCTCTTGACCGCACGGTCCGTCGTCGTGCGCCAGGAATCGGCCGCTATCGCCTTGCCCGCGCCGGATGCCCCGGCCCGTAGCAGCGCGTCCTCCCCCACGGTCAGCGCCCGGTACTCGGAGGTCTGCTGGAAGTCGGTGAACAGCTTGCGCGAGTTGGCCGGGAGGTCGGCGACGTACGTGCGGTGGAAGACCCGCCGGTCCTCGATCGTGGCCGTGAGCATGTCGTACTGGCTGTCGCTGAGACTGCCCGCGGCCCGGGCGCCGGCGACCAGGGCGTCCTCCCGGGACACGAACTCCCGTACCCGCACCATCTCCACCACGACCTGCGCCTCACGCGCGAGCTGTCCGGCCTGCAGCGCCGTGAGCGTGGACTGGACGTCGAAGGTCGGCTCGACGATCACGGTGTACTCGTCGACGGCCTGGTTCCAGGAGACGGACCGCTCGATGACCTGTTCCCGAAGGCCGTCGATGCGCGCGGCGGCATCGGCCATCTCGTCCAGCGACTGGCGCTGCCGGGCGCTGAGACCGTCGCGGCGCCCCTCGTCGCCGATGGCGTCGTGCATCGCCTGTACGGCACGGTCGGTCCTGCGCTGCTGCGCGAGGAACGCGGCGGCGTCGGCCGAACCGCCCGCTCGCTCCCCCGCGCCCAGATACGCGGCCGCCAGTCTGCGTTCGATCTGGATCTGCCCGACCGCCGTGTCCACCGGAGTGCCGAAGCTCTCGTAGATGCCCTGCAGCCGGATCAAAGCGCGCAGGTCTCCGGTCACCGACACCATGGCAAAGCTCCACAGCGTCAACAACGCGATGATCGGCAACACGGTGAGGGCGACGATCCGGCCGCGGATCGTCGGACGGCGCAATCGCCGGCGCATGGGCTCCCCAGAGCGTCAAGGGCGGTGACAGGTGGTTACCAGTCGGTAAGAGGCAGTCAAGCTACGCGATCCGGAGCGTACGGCGCAACGCTCCTGGCGGTAACAGGGACTGTCCCGTCCGCGGGCTTCCACCGACACTTCGTGAAGCCTGCCGCAAGGCGCCCCAGAGCCACCGTTACTGCGCGAGACCGGGAGAAAGGCATATGCCAAAGAACCTTTCGGCTGGCAACCGCCACCCGGGCAGGGACCCTGCGACGCTGCCCCGGCCCGCAGTCCCCGCCACGGTCCGGCGGCGGGGCAGGGCCGCCGCACACACACGTTGTGGAGAGCGGGGTAGGAGTCAGTTCCCCGTACCCGACGACCGGAGGCCGACATGACGCCGGACAAGACGCCAGACAAGAGGCCCACAGGGTCCGCCGGGACGACCTGGCTCGACCCGGCCCCCTTCCTCCGGGGTGTCGCCTGGCGGGACGGTGAGCGCGTGGTGCGGGCCGATCCCGCCGATCTGGCGCGGCTGCCGTGGGACACCCGCGAGCGCGCCGCGCTGCCGATCGGCGTACGGCTGGAGTTCACCGTGCCCGACGGGGCACACGCGGTCGAGGTGCGCTATCGGGCGCATGTGCCTGGACCCAGGGACTCACTGCGTGACCTCGCCCACTGCTTCTCGCTCTGGCGGGGCGACCGCTGCGTGCACGAGTCGGTCACCGAGCCCGCGGAGGAGGCGACGGTCACGATCGGACTCCCGCCCGGCGAGGGACCGTTCACGATCCATCCGCCCGAGTCCCAGTCGCCCGTGATCCTCGCTCTGCGCGGCGTCGGCGGGACGATCGGCCCCGGCCCTGCGAGGCCCCGCTGGCTCGTCCACGGCGACTCGATCACGGAGGGCTGGTGGTCCACCCGGCCCGCCCACTCGTGGCCGGCCGCCGCCGGCCGGGCCCTCGGGCTGGACACCGTCAATCTCGGCTACGCGGGCGCCGCGCGCGGCGAACTCCCCACGGCACAGCAGCTCGCATCCCTCCCCGCCGATCTGCTGACCCTCGCGTTCGGCACCAACTGCTGGTCCGGGATCCCTTACAACGCCACCCTGCTGTACGAGACGGTCCGCGCGTTCGTCACCCTCGTACGGCAGGGTCACCCCGACATGCCCCTGCTGCTGATGTCCCCTCTGCTGCGCCCCGCCGCCGAATCGACGCCCAACGCCGTGGGAGCCACGCTCGCCGAGCTGCGGACGGCGATGGAGGCCGCGGCCCGGGACCTTGTCGCGGCGGGCGACAAGCGGCTGGCGCTGCTCCCGGGCCGCGGTGTGCTGACGGCGGACCACCTGGCGGACGGGCTGCATCCGAACGACGCCGGCCACGCCCTGATCGCGTCGGCGGTGGCGGACGCCCTGCGCGGCGCCGGGTTCGCCGCCCCTGCCGTCAGCCCAGTCGCTTGACCAGGAAGGTGCACGAGTCGGCGCACTCGTGTCGTGCGCCGTCCTCGCCGGTATACGCCCAGCGGTCGGTGTACGGCACGCCGGGCTCATATCCGAGCCGCGCGTACAGGGCCGCGGCACGCGGGTTGTCGCGGTCGACACCGAGGCCGAGCAGGTCTTTGCCGCGCTCTCGCGCGAGGGACTCGGCGGCACGGATCAACGCGGTGCCGATGCCCTGTCCCCGGAGCGCCTCCGGCCACACGGCCAGCCCGTTCAGCTCCGGGCAGTCGCCGAGTGCCGCCCGTACCTCGGGCGCGGCGCAGCCGGTCCAGCGCACCTCGCCCCGGCCCACGGGAGCGCCGTCGCGCCAGGCGACCAGGTACGTGCTCGCGCCCGCCTCCTGGCGCAGACAGCGGGCGGCATGGTGGGAGTCCGCGCTGTTGGAGGGCATGTGCAGATCGAGCAGCGGCAGATCCTCGGCGCGGCAGGGTGCGATCTCCATGCGCCGACCGTACGGGAACGCCGACGGCCCCCGGGGAGAATTCCCCGGGGGCCGTCGTGCGAACGCGCCGGGCAGGTGTACGACCGGCGGGTGCCGGGCCGGGCCGGATCGGAGTCGGCCCAGGGCTCACCAGCTGGCGTGCAGCGGCTTGCCCTCGGCGTAACCGGCGGCGCTCTGGATGCCGACGATGGCCTGCTCCGCGAACTCCTCGAGGGAGCCGGCACCCGAGTAGGTGCAGGAGGAGCGGACGCCCGCGATGATCGAGTCGATCAGGTCCTCGACGCCCGGGCGAGCAGGGTCGAGGAACATCCGCGAGGTGGAGATGCCCTCCTCGAAGAGCGCCTTGCGTGCCCGGTCGTACGCCGATTCGTCGCTCGTACGGTTGCGGACGGCACGCGCGGACGCCATGCCGAACGACTCCTTGTACAGCCGCCCGTCGGCGGTCTGCTGCAGGTCGCCGGGGGACTCGTAGGTGCCCGCGAACCAGGAACCGACCATGACGTTGGACGCACCGGCGGCGAGCGCCATGGCGACGTCGCGCGGGTGACGGACGCCTCCGTCGGCCCAGACGTGCTTGCCGTACTTCTTCGCCTCTGCGGCACACTCCAGAACGGCGGAGAACTGCGGGCGGCCCACACCGGTCATCATGCGGGTGGTGCACATGGCACCCGGGCCCACACCGACCTTGATGATGTCCGCGCCGGCCTCGATGAGGTCCCTGACGCCCTCCGCGGCCACGATGTTGCCCGCGGCGACCGGTACCTGGGGGTCCAGTCCCCGGACGGCCTTGATCGCGGAGATCATCGACTCCTGGTGGCCGTGCGCGGTGTCGACGACAAGCGTGTCGACGCCGGCGTCCAGGAGCTGCTTCGCCTTGCCCGCCACATCTCCGTTGATGCCGACAGCCGCGGCGATCCGCAGCCTGCCCCGGTCGTCCGTGGCCGGGGTGTACAGGGTGGCGCGCAGGGCTCCCTTGCGGGTGAGGACACCCTCGAGCCGGCCGTCCTTGCCGACCGCCGGCGCGATCTTGCGGTTGGCGTTGTCCAGGGTCGTGAACGCCTCGCGCGGGTCGATGTCCGCGTCGATGAGCAGCAGGTCCCTGGACATGACCTCGGACAGCTGGGTGAAGCGGTCCACGCCGGACAGGTCGTGCTCGGTGACGACTCCGACCGGGCGCTGCTCCTCGTCGACGACGACGCCCGCGCCGTGCGCGCGCTTCGGGAGCAGGGCCAGCGCGTCGGCGACGGTCTGGTGCGGGGTGAGCATGATCGGCGTGTCGAGCACGCGGTGGCGGGTCTTGACCCAGGAGATGACGTCGGTGACGACCTCGATCGGGATGTCCTGCGGGATGACGACCAGGCCGCCGCGGCGGGCGACGGTCTCGGCCATCCGGCGGCCCGCGATCGCGGTCATGTTCGCGACGACCAGGGGGATGGTGGTTCCGGTGCCGTCCGGGGAGGCGAGGTCGACACCCTGACGGGAGCCCACAGCCGATCGGCTCGGCACCATGAACACATCGTCGTAGGTCAGGTCGTAGGGGACCGGAGATGATGCCACGGGCCGTCCGGTGCCAGGCTCAAGGAAACGCATAAGTCTCACATTTTCACGCGAA
Organism: Streptomyces sp. NPDC057445; assembly: GCF_042802855.1. Lineage (NCBI taxonomy): Bacteria > Bacillati > Actinomycetota > Actinomycetes > Kitasatosporales > Streptomycetaceae > Streptomyces > Streptomyces sp. NPDC057445. The sequence goes on from NZ_JBHVDH010000008.1 coordinate 92,862, forward strand.
ACGGCGCAGGTCACTCCCACAAGGACACAGCAAAACGCCCCCGCGTTCGTATATTCCTCCAACGAGGTACGGGGGCTCTGTATCAGGCAGAAGTAGGAACCTGCCTTACATCGAGAGATTACCCGAACATGGGAGGAAGCGGCGAGCCACGCGCCCCGGGGCGCTCGTGAGCGCCCCGCCGCGGCCCCGGCGGAAGGGGAATCCGGCCAAGGCCGTGTCAGGCAGGAGCAGCTCCCTCCGCCCTGGAGGCAGGGCCTGGGGCCTCCGGTGCCGGGGGCACTCCCCCGGCTTCGCCTGGACACCCACCCGTGCCCGAAGGGCTACGGCGGAGTGCATGCCTGGGGTCACCCCCCAGGGGCAGCCCCGGGGGATCGCCGAACGGGGCGGGACCTGGCGGACACTGCCTACGCCTGCCGGGGTGCCTACTTCTGCGGGGATCCGCCCAGGGCGACCAGCGCCGCGAGCCGTCCCGGCATGCCGTCGACGGCATGGGCGAAGACCTCCTGGGCGGTCTCCCATTCGCGCGGGCAGGCGGCCGCGAACTCCTGCCAGCGGCAGATGAGGACGAGCGTGCCCTCGTTCCCCGGGAGATCCGTGAGGCAGTCCGCGAGGGCGTCCCAGTTGCGGCCGAACCAGGCGGGCAGCTCCAGGTCGGCCGCGCAACGCTCCATGAAGGCGGCCTTGTCCGTCACCCCGTGCAGGTCGAGCACGGTGACGTTCCGGCCGGGGACGGCACCGAACAGTGCTGCGAGGGGGTCGTTCCTCATCGGAGCACCTCCCTGAACGTCTCGTAGTGATCGTCGGTGTAGTAGATCTCGCCGCGTTGCCCCGTGACAATGCGGCGGGCTCCGCGGTCGCGCTCGCCGGGAGTGCGGACGGTGTACTCGTGGTAGTAGCCGCGGCGCTGCCCCGGCAGAATTCCCTCGAAGTTACCGAAGGTGGCACCGTCCTTGGCGTACGGGAACGGTCCTCCCCGGTCGATCAGGCGCAGCGTCTCACGGGCCTCGGGCGGCAGCTCGGCGGCCCGGACCGACCCGAGGGCAGGCGTCGAGGTGGGGGCCGGGCTCCGCACCTCTGAGGCGGCCGAGCAACCGGCCAGCAGGACACCCAGGAGGACGAGCAGCGCCATGGCGCGGCGGAGGAGCGGCCGGTGCAGCATGCCGCCGATGCTGGCACGGTCCGGCGGTGAAGGTGGTGAAGGTGGGGCCGGGCGGGTAGGGAATGCCCCGTGCAGCACAGCGACCAGACCCACGAGGCCGGCGAGGCCGGCGAGGCCGGCGAGCAGGCCCGTCGGCACGCACGCCAGGCGGCCCGCCAGGAGGCGTCCCGGCTGATGGCCGAGAGCGTCCACGGCGTGGCCCTGACCTGGGTGGACAACGCCGGCCTCACCCGGGTCAAAGCCGTCCCCGTCGGCCGTCTGCCACAGGTCGCGTCGCGCGGCGTCGGCATGTCCCCCGTCTTCGACGTCTATCTGGTGGACGACTCGATCACCACGAGCCGCCGGATCGGGGGCCCGGACGGCGACCTGAGACTCGTGCCGGACCTCCAACGGCTCACGGTGCTCGCCGGACAACCGGGCTGGGCGTGGGCGCCCGTGGACCGCTACGACCAGCAGGGCCGGCCTTACGCCGCCTGCCAGCGGCTCTTCGCACGGCGCATGGCCAGGCGGGCGGCGGAGCGCGGCATCGAACTGCGGATGGGGTTCGAGACCGAGTGGATCGTGCAACGGGACGGGGCCTACCCGGGCCAGGGGCCCGCCTACGGGATGGCACGGGTCGTCGAGCTCTCCGACTACCTCGAGGAGGTGCTGCGGGCGCTGGCGGCACAGGGCGTCGAGGTGCTGCAGATCCACCCCGAGTACGGGGCCGGGCAGTTCGAGGTCTCGGTGGCCCCGTCCGACCCGGTGGGCGCGGCGGATCTCGCGGTGCTGGTGCGTGAGACGGTGCGGGCGGTTTCGCTGCGCCACGGGCTCACGCCGTTGTTCGGTCCCGCGGTCGAGGCGGGGAAGGTCGGCAACGGCGGCCACCTCCATCTGAGCCTGTGGCGGGACGGGGAGAACCTGTGCCGGGGCGGTCGGGGCCCGTTCGGGATGACCGCCGAGAGCGAGGCGTTCCTGGCGGGCGTCCTGGACGCGCTCCCCGCCCTCCTCGCGATCGGCGCCCCCTCCCCAGCGAGCTATCTGCGCCTCCAGCCGTCCCGCTGGGCGGGCGTCTTCCGGTGCTGGGGCCTGGAGAACCGGGAGGCGGCCCTTCGCTTCATCACCGGCGCACCGGACGACCCGGACGGCGCGAACGCCGAGGTGAAGTGCTTCGACCCGGCGGCCAACCCGTATCTCGTCGTGGGCGCGGTCGTCGCGGCGGGCCTGGCGGGTCTGGACGCGAAGACCACCCTGCCGCCCCCGGTACAGGGCGATCCGGCGACGGCGCAGGACGCCGTCCAGGAGGGCGCGCCCGCACGGGAAACGGGCGAGGCCCGTGCCGGCGCATCATCCACCACGGGCGGCGGGCCTTCGCAGGCCGCCGCGGAACCGCAGGGCGCCGTGTCTGGCGGCGGGACGGCACCCGGCGCGGCGGCAGCAGGCGCCGGGGGCGGAGAAGGCTCCGGAGCAGCGCATGACGGCCGCACGGAAGAGGGCGGCGGGACGGCACCCGCCACGGGCCCAGGGGCCACGCCCGACCCCGACGCCGGCGCAGTCACGAGCAGCACCGCAGCGCACACCGCCGCGGGCGGCGGGGCCGTGCCCGGCGCCGGCGTCGGATCCGCCGACGCGCCGGAGCGGCTGCCGCGGTCGCTGCCCGAAGCACTTGAGCACTTCACCCGCTCGAAGGTGCTGCGGGAGGCGCTCGGCGACGCACTGTTCGAGGCCGTCATCGCCGTACGCAGAGCGGAGACCGAGCTCTTCGACGGCAGGACCCCGCAGGAGATCGCCGACGCGACCCGAGGACGGTACTGAATGCCGCTCGCGCTGCCGCCGCTGGTCGACCACCACTGTCACGGGGTGCTGCGCCACGGCCCGGACGTGGAGGGGTTCGCCTCGTACCTCACGGAGTCGGACGCCCCGGCCGCGCCCGGCACGAGCTTCTTCGACACCCAGCTGGGGTTCGCGGTCCGCCGGTGGTGCCCTCCGCTGCTCGGGCTGGAGGCCCACTGTCCCCCCGAGCGATACCTGGAGCGCCGCCGCGAACTCGGCAGCGCGGAGTCGACGAGCAGGCTTCTGCGGGCGAGCGGCACGGGCATGTATCTGGTCGACACGGGGCTGCCCGGGGATCTCACCGGCCCCACGGAACTGGCGGAGCTCGGCGGCGGCGAGGCGCATGCGATCGTACGCCTGGAGTCTCTGGCCGAACGGACGGCGGACGCGAGCCACGATCCGCTGACGTTCCTCGAGGTGTTCGACCATGCCGTCACGGCCTCTGCACGCACGGCCGCCGGGTTCAAGTCGATCGCCGCGTACCGGTACGGCCTGGGTCTCGAACCCGACCCGCCCACCCCGGCGGAGGTCCACCAGGCCGCGTCACGCTGGCTGGAGGAACGCCCTCCGGGCGGACGGCTGACCGACCCGGTGCTGCTGCGCCATCTGCTCTGGTCGGCCGTCCGCACCGGGCTGCCGCTCCAGCTCCACACCGGTTTCGGCGACCCCGACCTGCGTCTCGACCGCTGCGATCCACTGCTGCTGACCGCATTCATCCGGGCCGTCGCGCCGTACGGCTGCCCGCTCGTGCTGCTCCACGGCTACCCGTACCACCGGCACGCGGCCTACCTCGCCCACGTGTTCACACATGTGTACGCGGATGTCGGCCTGGCCCTCTCCCACACCGGCGCCCGAGCCGGAGCCGTACTCGCAGAGGCGTTGGAGCTCACCCCGTTCGGCAAGCTCCTCTACTCGAGCGACGCGTTCGGACTGCCCGAGCTGTATGTGGTGGGTGCACGCGTCTTCGCGGAGGCCCTCGAGCGCCTTCTCGACACCTGGACGTCCTCCGGTGCCTGGTCGGACGAGGACGCCGGACGCGTCGCGCATCTGCTGGCCGCCGGGAACGCCCGCCGCCTGTACGGCCTGGTGACCGGCGAACCGCGGGGCGGCGAGGACGGACCCGTCAGTCGTCCGGGTCCGCCCGCTCCAGGGCCGGCCGCGGCCCCGGGAGGGACTCGGTGAGGAGGAAGTCCGCCGCGGACGTGTCCGTCACCAGGCTCGTGACGAGCCCCGACCGCAGCACCGCGCCGATCGCCGCCGCCTTGCGCTGCCCGCCCGCGATCGCGACGACCTCCGGGATGCGGCGCAGCCGGTCGGCCTCGACCGTGATGCAGCGCTCGCCGAGGTCGCGGCCGACCCGGCGGCCGTCCGCGTCGAAGAGGTGCGCGGACATCTCCGCTGCGACGCCGAGCGAGGCGTAGTGGGCGCGCTCCTCGTCCGTGAGCATGTCGTGGACCGTCGAGATGCCCGGCTCCCAGGAGCCGATCGAGACACAGGCGACGGTGACCTTGTCGAAGTACTCGAAGGCGCGCGCGATGCCCGTCTGGTTGCGCAGGGCGGCCGCCGTCGCCGGATCGGGCAGCAGCATCGGCGCGTAGATCGGGTGCGCCTCGCCGCCGGAGACCTGGGCGGCGCGCCGCACCGCCTCCACCGAGCCACGCTCGGCGGTCCCCGCGTCGTACACACCCGTCAGCTGGACGACCGTGCACGGCGGCAGCCGGTCCAGCGCCGCTGCCATATGAATCGTCGATCGTCCCCATGCGAGGCCGAGCACATCGCCCTCTGCCACCAGCTCCCCGAGGAGATCCGCGGCGACCTCGCCGAGGTTCTCCGGGTCGGGGGACTCGTCCTCGCCCTCCGCCGGGGATTCGACGACCACCGCGTGCCGCAGGCCGTAGCGGGCGCGCAGCGCGTCGGAGCGCTCCGCGTCCAGCTCGGCGGGGACGCGGATCTCGATCCGCACGAGGTCGCGTTCGAGAGCCGTCTCCAGGACCCGCGCCACCTTGAAGCGGCTGACGCCGAACTCCTCCGCGATCTGGATCTTGGACTTGCCCTCGAGGTAGAAACGGCGGGCCATGGCCGCCGCCTGCACCAGCTCCGCGGGTCCCATCCGCAGGGCTGGCCGTCCCGCCGACATAGCAGACACCGCGATCTCCTCACTGCTGTTCACACTCCGGAACCGTCATCCTGTCAGATCCGGAGGTTGTCGATCAGCCCGGTCGGGCCCCGTTCATGTAAGCGTGGCTCAGTGGTCGCATGCCCAGGGTGCCGATGCGATCGTCCGGGCCGCCTGGTCACGCAGTGAGCGAACCGCCTCGGCGGGGTCCTCCGCTCCGTACACCGCCGAACCGGCCACGAAGACATCGGCACCCGCCTCCGCACATCGCTCGATCGTCACCTCAGAGACACCTCCGTCGACCTGGAGCCACAGCTCGAGCCCGTGCTTGGCGATCAGCTCCCGGGTGCGGCGGATCTTCGGCAGCATGATGTCCAGGAAGGCCTGGCCGCCGAAGCCGGGCTCCACGGTCATGATCAGCAGCATGTCGAGCTCGGGGAGAAGGTCCTCGAACGGCTCGATGGGTGTTGCGGGCTTGAGCGCCATCGAGGCGCGCGCGCCCTTCGCGCGGATCTCGCGGGCCAGCCGTACGGGCGCCGCCGCGGCCTCCGCATGGAAGGTGACGGAACCGGCGCCGGCCTCGACGTACTGCGGAGCCCAGCGGTCCGGGTCCTCGATCATCAGATGGCAGTCCAGCGGCGTGTCGGTGGCGCGGCTGAGCGACTCGACGACCGGAACGCCCAGCGTCAGATTGGGCACGAAGTGGTTGTCCATGACATCGACGTGGAGCCAGTCGGCGCCTTCGACGGCCTTCGCCTCCTCGGCGAGACGGGCGAAGTCGGCGGACAGAATGCTGGGGTTGATCTGGGCCATGAGCCAAGACTGCCATGTTCCCGGCCGCTTCCCCTCCTCGGTGCGGGCCGAAGGCCCCGGAGCGGGGGCCCGGGGGCAGGACAGCGGGTCATGGGAAGGGGGCTCCGCCGCGGAGAGGCCGGCAGCCGGACGTCCGGTCGTCACCCGGGAGCGCACGGCCCGCCTCGAGGCGTGATCATCGATCTGCGCACGAAGGGCGGCGGCTCCGACAGCCTCGGCTCCATGCGGCTGAGGGGCCGGACCCGCTTCGCCTACGCGAAGCGGGTCCGCAACCACCCGTCCGTCCCGCCCGACGTCAGCAGCCGCAGTGCGTGCGTCCTGCGCACGGCCCCCGCTGCACCGGTCCGGTCGCGGTGCCGACCGGTGGGCCGACGGTCAGCACCGGGGAGACCTTCACCCAGGCGCTCAGGAGCGCCCGGGCAGCCGATCGGTGCGGGGGCTGCGCCGCGACCACAGGGGTTGAGCGGCGCTCCCGGGCCGAGGGTTACGGCCGGATCTCGAAGACCAGGTTGAACGGGGTTTCCGCGGCGCGGCGGAACCGGGTGAAGCCGGCTTCGGCGATCACCTGGTGGACAGCGGCCTCACCCGCCTGAGCGCCCAGGGCGTGGCCGCCCTGCTGGGAGAGAGCGTTGGGCACGCAGAGGAACGTGGAGCCGCTGTAGTACAGCCTGCCGACCGGGTTGAAGTTGTCCTCGACCTTCTCGGAGGCGAACGGCTCCACCAGCAGCCATGTGCCGTCCGGTGCCAGCGCTTCCCGCACCCGCCGGGCGGCTCCGAGCGGATCACCCATGTCGTGCAGGCAGTCGAACATCATCACCAGGTCGTAGTTCGTGCCGCTGAAGGTCTGCGCGCTCGCCTCCTCGAAGGTGACCCGGTCGGTGACCCCGGCCTCCGCGGCCTTCTTGCGCGCAAGCTCGATCGACTCGGCGTGGTAGTCGGAGCCGACGACGGTGGTACGCGGGTAGGACTCGGCGAGGAGCAGCGACGAGGAGCCGAGACCGCAGCCGAGGTCGGCAACCCGGGCCCCTGCGGTCAGCTTCGCGTCGACGCCGTCCAGCGCCGGGATCCAGCTCGGGATCAGCTCGGCCACGTAGCCGGGCCGGTAGAACGCGTCGCACCCGACGAAGACGTCCTCGTCGTGCTCGTGCCAGGCGACCCCGGCGCCGGTACGGAACGCCTCGGTGATCCGCGATTCGGCGCGCAGATATCCGAGCACGGTGAGGAACGCGGCCGGCACATCGGGACCGTTCGGGTCGGCCAGGCAGTACGCCTGCTCCTCGGTCAGCGAGAACGCACCGGTCGCCGGGTCGTAGCTCACGTATCCGCCGGCGGCCTGGCCGCGCAGCCACTCGGTGAGGTAGCGCGGGTGACACCCGGTTCGCTCCGCGAACTGCCCGGGCGTCGCCGGGCCCTCGGCAAGTGCGCGGTAGAGGCCGAGCCGGTGGCCGATCACCACCGAGCCGGCGGCTCCGGTCGCGCCCAGGTCCGCCACGAACCGTCCGAGGAACTCCGTCACCTTGTCCTGATTCATCCCGGGTCTCCTTCCATCTGTACCGGCTGGTGCCGGTCACAACAGAAAGGGTCGGCGCGCGGCCTTTCACGGCGCTTGCACGGGCTATCGTCGTGCTAACAGCCTGAGTTCGTCCTGGTCACAGGACATGCTGCACACGAGGGGTGCCATGGCGGTCGGGCGTCTGCAGCCGTCGGTCCGGGTGGAGGTCCTCGGTCCGCTGCGGCTCCTTGTCGACGGCGAGCCCGTCGACGTACCCGGTCCCAAGCGGCGCGCGGTGCTCGCGCTGCTCGCGCTCGCCGAAGGCCGGATCGTGGCGGTCGATCACCTCGTGGACGCACTGTGGCCGTCGGAGGTGCCTGAATCAGGCCATCAGGCCCTGCACAACCATGTGTCCCGACTACGCGGGCACCTCGGCCCGGCGGCGGCCCGCCTCGAGACGCGGCACGACGGCTATCGGCTCGCGCTCGAGGCCGACGAACTGGACGTGGCACAGGCCAGAGCGCTGCTCGCGACGGCGCGGCGGGACCCGCCGGCCGCGCTCTCCCTGCTGCGGAAGGCGCATGAGCTGTGGCGGGGGCCGGTACTCGCCGACCTCGTCGACATCGTGCCCGTCGCCACCGCGGTCGAGGAGTACGCGCAGCTGCGCCTGGAGGTGGCCGACACATTGGTCGCCGCCGCCGTCGCCGCCGGTCAGGCCGATGAGGTTCTGGGTCTCGCCGCCGCATCATCGGCCGCCGACCCGCTGCGGGAGCCGGCCGTGCTCCTGCACATGAGGGCGCTGGCGGCGACCGGGCAGGCGCCGGAAGCGCTGCGCACCGGACGGGAGTACCGACGCCGGCTGGTCGACGAGACCGGCCTCGATCCCACACCCGCCCTGGACGAGCTCGAACGCGACATCGTCGGCGGAGCCGGTTCTCCGGCCGGTCCGCCCGAGGCGCCCGCCCGGCCGGTCACCCGGCTGATCGGGCGCGAGCCGCAGGTCGCAGCGCTGCAAAGACTGCTGGCTGCCGAACGTCTGGTCACGCTCGTCGGGCCCGGCGGCGTCGGCAAGACCCGGGTGGCCCTGGAGGTCGCGGGCCGCAACGGCACGGCGACGGTGATGCTGCTCGCCCCCGTCTCCGATCCCGCCGCCATCCCGCACGCGCTGGCGGCGGCCCTGAATCTGAAGGTCGACCAGGGTGACGTTCTGTCCGCCTGCCTCGCCGTGCTGGGCGACCGCCCCGGCCTGTTGGTGGTCGACAACTGCGAGCACCTGCTCGACGGCGTCCGGGACACGGTGGACGCGGTCCTCGCCTCGTGTCCTCGAATCTCCTTGCTGGCCACCAGTCGCGAGCCGCTCGGCCTGGCATCCGAACACATCTCACGGCTGGCGCCGCTGCCACTGCCCCACCTCGGCGAGGATCCTTCGCAGGTTCCGTCCGTGGCGCTCTTCCTGGACCGGGCCCGACGGGTCCGGCCGGGTCCGCCGCCGACGCCGGAGGAGTTGCGTGCGGTGTCCGACATCGTCCACCGGCTCGACGGGATGCCGCTGGCCATCGAGCTCGCGGCCGGCCGGCTGTCCACGTTCTCCGTCGCTGATCTGCGTGGCCGCCTCGACCGCTCGCTCGACCTGCTCGGCGGTGGCAGGACCGGCGCGGATTCCCGGCACCGGACGCTGCGCGCGACCATCGAGTGGTCGTACCGGCTGCTCTCCGAGGACGAACAGCGGCTGTTCCGGCATCTGTCGGTCTTCGCCGACGGTGTCGACCTCGACACCGCCGAGCAGCTCGCCGGTGATCTGGGCCTGGGGAGTGATCCCGGAAGCGCTCTGGCCCGCCTCGTCGACGCCTCCATGATCGACGCCTCGTTCGAGGGGGCCACCCGCTATCGCATGCTGGAGACGCTGCGGGCCTTCGGGCTGGACCGGCTCGCGGCGGCCGGCGAGTACAACACCGCGACCGAGCGCATGCTGCGATGGGCTGTCGAGCTGACCTCGTGGATCGAGAGCGTCATGGCCACCGAGCGGGAGCCCGAGGCGGACGCCGCACTGCGCCGTGAACTGCCGAACCTGCGGACCGCATGGCGGCTGGTCCGGGGCCGGGGATCGCTGGACGACGCGGCGACGATGGTCATCGCGCTGTTCGAGGCAGTGGCCTACCGAGACCTCGTGGAGATCCGGGACTGGGCGGAGGAACTGGCGGACGACCAGGCGCTCGCCACGCATCCGCGGGCGGCCGCCGTACTGGGAACCGCGGCGGAAGCCGCGTACCACCGCGGCGAGTACCGCAAGGCCGACCGGCTCGCCCGCAGCGGGCTGGAGATCGCAGCCGGCAGCGCCGGATCATGGCACTGCCTGATGGTGCTCTCGGTGGCCGACCTGGCTCGCGGAGCCTACGCCGACGTGGTCGAGCACTCCCTCGCCGCGACCGCTCTTGCGGGCCCGCGACGGGAGTGCCTCGGGATCGCCGCCCTCGCGACGGCCTACGCGGGGGATCCGGATGCGGCGCGGCGGCTGAACGACCGAGGACTGGCCGAGGCCGTGTCGCCCTCGATGCTCTCGTGGGGCGCCTATGTCGCCGGGGAGATCGACAGCTTCGCGGGCGACAGCGAGGCGGCAGAGCGGCACTACGTCCGTGCCATCGATCTGGCCCGCACCTCGGGTGCGACCTTCCTCGTCGGCGTAGCGACCGTCGGGCTGCTTTCCGTGCGTGCCTCTGCCGGCCGTGTCCAGGAGGCGCTGCGTGGCTATCGCGACGTCATCGACTACTTCGCCCGCAACGGCAACTGGACTCACCTGTGGGTCACCTTGCGCAATCTGGCCGACCTGCTGCGCCGCATCGGCGACGAAGAGCCGGCGGCGCTGATCGACACCGCGGCCGGCCAGGCTCCCGACGCGCCCGCCGTGGGAGCCATCGGCGAGGCAGAGCACTCCGCGCACACCGCGACCGCGCCTGCGACACCGGTCACCGGCCGGGTCGCGGTCCTCGACGCGGCCCGGCAGGCGATCGAACGGCACCTCACCCGGGCGTGAAAGCCGTGGAGGGCGGCTCGGGAGCCACCGGGCGCAGCGGTCGCTCGACGACGAACGACTCGTCTCCGGCCCCCGCCGTGAACCGGTCGACGCCCATGCCGGCCATGACCCCGCCCGTCCGGGGCGGCGCCGGCGGTGACACCGAAGTCACGTGCGATCCCGCCGGGTGCCCCGGCCACGACGAACATGTCGGTACCGATCGCGAATGTGACGACCCGAGCGCGGCGACCGGGAGCCGGCCGCTCCGGACCGTTGGCGTACGGGAGTTGTCCGGTCCGCACCTCTGTGCGCACCACGTGCTCTGCCGTGCCGTCCGCCACGTTCGCAGCAATCCGATCGTGGGAGCACGGCGGCCTCGCGGCGCACCACCGCGGCGCTGTCATGCGCCGCCGAGATCCTCGGCACCCTGCGGTCGTGCCGGAACCGGCGGCCCACCCGTCCGGCGTCCGGCGTCCGCTCAGGTCCGCCGCAGCGCGGCGTGACACCGCCGCATGGTGACCGTGGGAATGGCGTCCGGAAGGGAAGTCCTCCGTCTGAGCAGCGCCATAACAAGAGAATCACATCGGTTCGTCCCCTCTGCTCGTTTCGGCGGACGCCATCTAGAGTCACGCCAGCCGCCGCGCCACGGGACCGGCCCTCGGTCTGACAACGCGGTCGGCGCCTCGAAGGTGAAAGGACCGATCGTGCGCAACCGTTCTCTCATAGCTGTCACCGCCGCGCTCGCCGCCGGAGCACTCTCGCTCACGGCGTGCGGCTCGCGTGACGCAGGCAAGCCCGACGACGCCTCCGGTGACGGCTCCACCGTCGTCACCATCGGCTTCGACGCGCCGTTGACCGGGGACCTCTCCGCTCTCGGCCTCGGCATGAAGAACTCGGTCGACCTCGCCGTCAAGCAGGCCAACAAGACCAAGGAGGTGCCGGGCGTCACCTTCAAGATCGAGGCTCTCGACGACCAGGCACAGCCTTCCTCCGGCCAGCAGAACGCCACCAAGCTCGCCGCCGACAAGAGCGTCCTCGGTGTCGTCGGCCCGCTGAACTCCTCCGTGGCCCAGTCCATGCAGAAGGTCTTCGACGCCGCCCAGGTGGCCGAGGTCTCGGTGAACACCAATCCCGCCCTCACCCAGGGCGACAAGTGGGACAAGGGCGAGAAGGCCCGGCCGTTCAAGACGTACTTCCGGACGGCCACCACGGACGCCGTCCAGGGCCCGTTCGCCGCCGAGTACCTCTACAACACGGCCAAGAAGAAGAAGGTCTTCGTCGTCGACGACAAGAAGACGTACGGCGCCGGCCTGGCCGCGACCTTCTCCGCCCACTTCAAGAAGCTCGGCGGCGCGGTCGTCGGCACCGATCACGTCAACCCGGAGGCCAAGGACTTCAGCTCCGTCGCCACCAAGATCAAGAACTCGGGGGCGGACGTCGTCTACTACGGCGGTGAATACCCGGCGGCCGGCCCGCTCAGCGCCCAGGTCAAGAAGGCGGGCGCCGCGATCCCGCTCATCGGTGGCGACGCGATCTACAGCGACGAGTTCCTCAAGCTCACCGGCACCCGCGGCGACGGCGACATGGCCACGTCCGTCGGAGCGCCCGTCGAGAGCCTGCCCTCCGCCAAGAAGTTCATCGAGGACTACAAGTCGGCCGGGTACCAGGAGCCGTACGGGGCCTACGGCGGCTTCTCCTACGACTCGGCCTGGGCGATCATCCAGGCGGTGAAGGCCGTGGCCAAGGACGGCAAGCTGCCCTCCGACGCCCGCGCCAAGGTCACCGAGGCCCTGCAGGGGGTCTCCTTCGACGGAGTCACGGGCAAGGTCTCCTTCGACGAGTACGGCGACGCCACCAACAAGCAGCTCACCGTCTACAAGGTCACGGGCGGCGCCTGGAAGGCGGAGACCACCGGTACGTTCGGGGGCTGACCGCCCGCACGGGCCGCGCATCGTCCCGGGGCCGCGAGGATCAGCCGACGCGGCGGCGGCAGAGGCCGGGCTGCCCCCACCGTACGGTGGGGGCAGCCCGGCCTCGCCGCTGCGCCGAGACATCACGCATGGCTGCGGCAGGGCGGTGAGAGGCGAAAGCGCACGGGCGAATCCCGTCCCGGGGAGGGGAGTCCGGGCAGCTCGACCGATGACGGACGAGGCCGGCCGCGGCAGGTGCAGGCGAAGCCATTCCGGCCACTTTCGAGGGCCGTCGCGCTACTGGTCAACGTCAAGGACCGCCCGCCATTATGGCGCATACATGCCAATGGCCCAGCTCTCCGGACGGGTCGCGCTCTGCGAGGGAACGGGTGGTCGTGAACAGGTCTTTCGTCAGATCGGCGCTGGCCGCCGCGGTGCTGGGCGTCCTGGCGGGTGCTTCGGTCGCGCCTCCGGCGAAGGCCGAGCCGGGTCCCGCCGCCACCGCGCGCGCCGGGCATGCCACCGAACTCGCCGCCGTCCGGCCGGCGGAGGCATGGACCCCACCTCTGAGCACCCGGGGCCGGTACATCGTCGACGCCGACGGCGACCGGTTCAAGCTGAAATCGGGCAACTGGCACGGGGCGAGCGGTACTTGGACCGGTTCCGGAAGCCCCGACGACCCGGCGAACAACCACGCCGGCGAGAAGTCGGACCGTATGCCGCTGGGTCTCGACCGCACCCCGATGTCGGAGATCGTCGCCGGCTTCCGCGAACTCGGTCTCAACAGCGTCCGCCTCCCCTTCTCCAACGAGATGGTCCACGACGCCCGCCCGGTCGCGGACGCCTCGGTGGCAGCCAACCCGGCACTGAGGGGGAAGATCCCTCTCCAGGTCTACGACGCCGCCGTCAAGGCCCTGACGGACGCGGGCCTCGCGGTGATCCTCAACAACCACACCAACACGACGCGTTGGTGCTGCGGCGTCGACGGCAACGAGCGGTGGAACGCGAGCCGGAGCACCGGGACCTGGGAGAGCGACTGGCTGTTCATGGCCCGCCGCTACCGGGACAATCCGCGGGTCGTCGGCGCCGATCTCTACAACGAGGTACGCCGCTCCGTCCTCGACGACCCCAACTGGGGCCTCGGCGACCGGCACGACTGGTTCGCCGCGTCACAGCACCTGGGAGACCGGCTCCTTCAGGAGGCCAATCCGGACCTGCTGGTGATCGTCGAAGGAATCAACTGGACCGGGATTCCCGTGGACGGACTCCCGCACGAGCGGCCCACCCTCGAGCCCGTTCAACGGCTTTCTCACACCCTCGTGCGGTCCGGAAAGCTCGTGTACTCCGCCCACTTCTACGACTACACGGGGCCGAACCACACCGGTGCCACCGGCATCGGAGAGACCTCCGACCCCCGCTACCGCGACTTCAGCCGCTCCGAGCTGTACGACGTGCTGCGAGGGCAGGCCTTCTACGTCGCCTCGCAAGCGGACCGGCACTTCACCGCGCCGGTGTGGATCAGCGAGTTCGGCGTCGGCGGCCGCGAGGAGACCGGTGCGAAGCAGCGGGCATGGTTCCACAATTTCGTCGACCTCCTCATCGAGACCGACGCCGACTTCGCCTACTGGCCGCTCGTCGGCTGGCACGAGGACAGGAAGGGCAACGGCTGGGCGCTGCTGCACTGGGACTCCGCAGGGCGGCGGGCGGGCGTCTTCGACGGGGACGACTGGCGCGCCGATCCCTGGACGCGGCTGGTCGAAGCACGCGGCCGTTCGGGCGAGGTCGCCCCGGCCGACCGCTGGTCGATGCTGAGCCCCGACCACGGGGACTTCGTCCAGTCACTGGTGATGCGTGAGGTGCAGGACTGGGACGCCGGGGCGCGGAAGGCGGCGTGCCCTGACGACCAGCGACTGATCGGACTCAGCCACTCGGGCAACCGGGGACTGTGCTCCGACGCCGGAGCCCGCGGTCTTCGCGCATCCGGCGGCCGGCATGAGGTGGTCCGCGACGAACGGCACGTCGAACCCGGCCGCGACTGGGCCTCCGGATACACCAAGCTCCAGTGTCCGTCGCGGCACTTCCTGATCGGCTACAGCGTCCGCGGGGCCGCCGTGTCCGCCGCCCTGTGTGCCGAGGCGGGCGAGCCGCTGGGGTCGGCGGGCCGGACCGTATGGTTCGACCGGTCCGACAACCGCCCGCCGGCGGCCGAGGGGGGCGACTTCGCGTACGGCCGTCGCAAGGGGCAGTGCGGGGACGACGAGTACGCCGCCGGTATCGCGTACACCGGCCGCCTGGGCTCCTCGCGGACCCCGGACGCGCTCCTTTGCCGCAGGCTGCACTGACGCCGGCCCGTACCCGCTGGGCGGCTCAGGAGGCCTGCACGGCTGCGGGCGGCGGCATGTTCCACGGACCGAGGACGTCCAGGTCGGCCGGCGGCCGACCTGGACGTCATGGTCAGACGAGGTCGAACCGGTCGAGGTTCATCACCTTGTCCCACGCCGCGACGAAGTCGTTCACGAACTTCCCCTTCGCGTCATCGCTCGCGTAGACCTCCGCGAGCGCGCGCAGCTCGGAGTTCGAGCCGAAGACGAGGTCGGCACGGCTGCCGGTCCACTTGACCTCGCCCGTGGCGGCGTCGCGGCCCTCGAACGTGTTCTCGTCCTCCGACGTCGCCTTCCACGTCGTGCCCAGGTCGAGCAGGTTGACGAAGAAGTCGTTGGTCAGAGACCCGGGGGTCGTGGTGAAGGCGCCCAGCGGCGACTGCTGGTGGTTCGCGCCCAGGACGCGGAGGCCACCGACGAGGACCGTCAACTCGGGGGCGCTCAGGGTCAGCAGGTTCGCCCGGTCGAGCAGCAGGTACTCGGCCGGCAGCCGGTTGCCCTTCCCGAGGTAGTTGCGGAACCCGTCGGCGGTCGGCTCGAGCGCGGCGAACGACTCCGTGTCGGTCTGCTCCTGGGACGCGTCCACGCGGCCCGGCGTGAAGGGGACCTCGACGTCGAAGCCCGCGTCCTTGGCGGCCTTCTCGACGCCCGCACCACCGGCGAGCACGATCAGGTCGGCGAGGGAGAGCTGCTTGCCGCCGGCCTGGGCGGCGTTGAAGGACTCCTGGATCCCCTCCAGGGTGCGCAGCACCGTCGCCAGCTCGTCGGGGTCGTTGACCTCCCACCCGCTCTGCGGCTGGAGGCGGATGCGCGCGCCGTTGGCGCCGCCGCGCTTGTCGCTGCCGCGGAAGGACGAGGCCGACGCCCACGCCGCGGACACGAGCTGGGACACCGACAGGCCCGAGGCGAGGACCTGACCCTTGAGGGCGGCGACGTCGGCGGCGTCGACGAGCTCGTGCGTCACCGCGGGGAGCGGGTCCTGCCACAGCAGCGTCTCGGTCGGCACCTCGGGGCCGAGGTAGCGCACGACCGGGCCCATGTCACGGTGGGTCAGCTTGTACCAGGCCCGGGCGAAGGCGTCCGCGAACGCGTCGGGGTTCTCGAGGAAGCGCCGCGAGATCTGCTCGTAGGCCGGGTCGAACCGGAGCGAGAGGTCGGTCGTCAGCATCGTCGGTGCGTGGCTCTTCGACGCGTCGTGGGCGTCGGGCACGGTGCCCGCCCCTGCGCCCTCCTTCGGCCTCCACTGGTGCGCGCCGGCGGGGCTCTGGAACAGCTCCCACTCGTAGCCGAAGAGGATCTCGAAGAAGCTGTTGTCCCAGGTGATCGGGGTGTTCGTCCAGATGCCCTCGAGACCGCTGGTGATCGTGTCGCCACCCTTGCCGGTGCCGTAGGTGTTCTTCCAGCCGAGGCCCTGCTCCTCGATCGAGGCGGCCTCGGGGTCGGCGCCCACGTTGTCCGCGGGGCCCGCACCATGGGTCTTGCCGAAGGTGTGACCGCCCGCGATCAGGGCGACCGTCTCCTCGTCGTTCATCGCCATCCGGTGGAACGTCTCACGGACGTCTCGGGCCGCGGCGAGCGGGTCCGGGTTGCCGTTCGGGCCCTCCGGATTGACGTAGATGAGGCCCATCTGGACCGCACCGAGAGGGTTCTCCAGCTCGCGGTCGCCGGTGTAGCGCTCGTCGCCGAGCCAGTTGGTCTCGGGACCCCAGTAGACGTCCTCGTCGGGCTCCCAGACGTCCGCACGACCGCCGCCGAAGCCGAAGGTCTCGAAGCCCATCGACTCCAGGGCCACGTTGCCGGCGAGGATCATGAGGTCGGCCCACGAGAGGCTCCGGCCGTACTTCTTCTTGACCGGCCACAGAAGGCGGCGGGCCTTGTCGAGGTTCCCGTTGTCCGGCCAGCTGTTGAGAGGGGCGAAGCGCTGCTGGCCGGCCCCGGCGCCACCGCGGCCGTCGCTGATCCGGTAGGTGCCCGCGCTGTGCCAGGCCATCCGGATCATGAAGGGGCCGTAGTGGCCGAAGTCGGCGGGCCACCAGTCCTGCGAGGTCGTCAGCACCTGCGCGATGTCCTGCTTCACTGCCGGGAGGTCGAGGGTCTTGAACGCCTCCGCGTAGTCGAACTCCTCGCCGTGGGGGTTGGCCACGGCGGGGTTCTTGGCGAGGATCTTCAGGTTGAGCCGCTCCGGCCACCACTGGCGGTTTCCGCCGCCCTGAGTCGGGTGGGGGGCGCGCCCGTGCGCGACCGGGCAGCCACCTGCGCCCTCCGCTTTCGCGTCTGTGACGATTGCATCGTGGTTCTCGGACATGGGAATCCTTCCGGACTGGGCGGATCACGTTGCTCAGAAACTGCGGGCGGTGGAGCAGTCGGGGCACAGGCCCCGCAGGTGACCTCGGCCTCGTCGATCGAGAAGCCGTGGTCGTCGGACGCGGTCGGCCAGGGGCTCACCGACCACGCAGCCGACGTCAGCGAGGACATGACGCGCCCCTCGAACCGGGCCGGGCTGCGGGCCGGTTGGGCGGCGTACGAGTCCCGCCACGGTGAGCGCCCGGAGGGCCTCACACGGGATACGGATCCCGCGGTCGCGTACCCCGGAGGCGATCGCCCCGACGCCGAGGTGATCACCGTCCCTGGCGGTCCCGGGCAGCGCGGCGCCGGCGGCCGTCATCCGCAGGCCGGCACCGCGCGGCTCCTCGGCGGTGGTCCCGTCACGTCTCTGTCTCCTGCCGTACTGGAGTCTTCCTGCCCCTTGGCTATTGCCGGAACCGATCCTACGATGGACTGTGTCCAAGTCAATAAGCGCGCCAAACCCATATCCAATAGGATCCCGGATGTCCACCGGTAAACTTCGGGTATCCCACCAAGCCTGAATAGGTGAACCGATATGAGTGACCTGCTGGAGCGACTGCGAGGACGTGGCTGGCGGATGACCTCCCAGCGGCGTGTCGTTGCGGAGGTCCTCGACGGCGACCACGTGCATCTCACGGCAGACGAGGTGCACGCCCGCGCGGCACAGCGGCTGCCCGAGATCTCCCGGGCGACCGTCTACAACGCCCTGGGCGAGCTGGTCTCCCTCGGCGAGGTCATAGAGGTCTCCACCGACGGCCGTGCCAAGCGCTACGACCCCAACGCACACCACCCGCACCAGCACCTGGTGTGCTCCCGCTGCGGCACCATCCGCGATGTCCACCCGACCGGCGATCCGCTGGCCGACCTCCCGGCGGACGAACGGTTCGGCTTCACGGTGTCCGAGGTCGAGGTCACCTACCGCGGGGTGTGCGCCTCCTGCGCCTGAAGCGGGTCGCAGAAGGCCGCGATCCGGTCGGTTCGCTTGTGCGCGTGGGGTGTTGAGGGCCGGTGCCGCAGCGGGCGGGGCTACGCCGTGCGCCGGAGCAGTGCCAGATACATCGCGTCCGTGCCGTGCAGATGCGGCCAGAGCTGTACGTCGGGTCCGTCGCCCAGCGCCGGGACCCCCGGCATCAGCGGGCGGGCGTCCACCCACTCCGCCTCGGCGGGCGCACCGCCCCGGCCCTTGAGGACGTCCTCGACGACCACGCGTGTCTCGGCGAGATGCGGCGAGCACGTCGCGTACCCGACGACACCGCCCACACGTACCGCCCGCAGCGCCTCACGGAGCAGCGCACGCTGCAGCGGGCCGAAGGCGTCGAGATCCTCGGGTCGGCGGCGCCAGCGGGCCTCGGGGCGGCGCCGAAGGGCACCCAGGCCCGAGCAGGGGACGTCGACGAGGACGCGGTCGAAGGAACCGGGCTGCCACGGCGGGCGTGTGCCGTCCGCGGCGATGACCTGGTACGGCCCCGGGTTGCCCTCGAGTGCGCGCTGCACCAGCCGGGCGCGGTGCGTCTGCTTCTCCGAAGCCAGCAGTGAGGCGCCTCGCCCGGCGGCGAGCGCCCCCAGCAGGGCCGCCTTGCCGCCGGGGCCCGCGCAACCGTCGAGCCAGCGCTGGTCGGGCCCGTCGAGGGGTGCGTTGGCCAGGGCGATCGCGACGAGCTGGCTGCCCTCGTCCTGCACGCCGGCGCGCCCCTCGCGCACCGGGTCGAGGGCGCCCGGCTCACCGCCTTCCGCGAGCCGGACCGCGTACGGCGACCAGCGCCCCGGCAATCCGGAGTCGTCGCCCAGCAGATCGAGCAGCTCGTCCGTCGTGGCCCGCCCAGGCCGGGCGACCAGCGTCACCTCGGGCCGCTCGTTGTCGGCCTCCAGCAGGTCCTCGATGCCCGCGCGACCGCCGCCCAGTGCGTCCCACAGCGCCGAGACGATCCACCGCGGATGCGAGTGCACCACGGCCAGATGGTCCTCGGCGTCCTCCTCGTACGGCGGGGCCACGCGTTCCAGCCACCCGTCGAGATCGTGCTGCGAGATCTTCCGCAGCACGGCGTTGACGAACTTCGCCCGCCCGTCACCGAGCACCACCCGCGCGAGCTCGACGCTCGCGGAGACCGCCGCGTGCGTCGGGATGCGCGTCCCCAGCAGCTGATGGGCACCGAGCGCCAGCACATCGAGCACCGGGGGGTCCACCTCGCGCAGCGGACGATCGACACACGCGGCGATGATCGCGTCGTACGTCCCCTGGAGGCGCAGCGTCCCGTACACGAGCTCGGTCGCGAGCGCCGCGTCCCTGTTGTCGAAGTCCCCCTGCTCACGGGCCTTCCGAAGCAGCGGAGGCAGTACGAGGTTCGCATACGCGTCCCGCTCGTCGACGGCCCGCAGCGCGTCGAAGGCGAGGATCCGCACCGGGTCCTGCTTCGGGCGGCGGTACGGCTTGTGGGGACGGCGACGGCTCTGCTCGCTCAAAAGGTGCTCCGCGTTTCGAAAGGGTCGAACCCTTTCAGCCTAATCCCCTCCCGTGGCGGAGCCGATCCGGACATGAGACCCGAAGGGCCGGCGGCGCTCGCACGACATCGAGACGGGCACGGCCCACTCCCCACTCCGACCAGTGGCACCGCACCTTGGCGGGCCGCTGCGGGAACGCCGAGCCCGACGACAACGGGAGAACTAGCCCCTGGACGTGTCCGCATCAGCGGCGCCCAGCCGCTCGCCGGGCGCGATGCGCACCCCGCGCGCCCAGTCCGCCGCGCGCATCGGCTTCTTGCCCTGGGGCTGCACCCAGTGCAGCTCAACGGCGTGGGAACCGGTGCCGACGTACACGTTGTTCTTCCCGGCCACGAGCTCTCCGGGTGCGAGATCCGCACGGTCCGGGAGCAGCTGGATGTTGACCAGCTTCAGACGCTCGCCTCGGAAGACGGTCCAGGCGCCGGGCGCGGGCGTGCAGCCCCGTACCACCCGGTCGACGCGCAGCGCGGGCACCCGCCAGTCCACATGGGCGTCCTCGACGCTGATCTTCGGAGCCAGCGTGATGCCGTCGGCCGGCTGTGGAACGGCCTTGAGGGTGCCGTCCTCGATCCCGTCCATCGTCGCGGCGAGCAGCCCGGCACCCGCGAAGGCGAGCCGGGTGAGCAGGTCACCGCTCGTGTCCGTGGAGCGCACGGCCTCGGTGATCACTCCGTAGACGGGCCCGGAGTCGAGCCCCTCCTCGATCTGGAACGTGGAGGCGCCGGTCATCTCGTCCCCGGCCAGGATCGCGTGCTGGACCGGCGCTGCCCCACGCCAGGCGGGCAGCAGCGAGAAGTGCAGATTGACCCACCCGTTCGCGGGGACGTCGAGCGCGACCTTCGGCAGCAGCGCGCCGTACGCGACGACCGGACAGCAGTCGGGCGCGATCTCCCGCAGCCTCGCGAGGAAGTCCTCGTCGCGCGGCTTGACGGGCTTGAGGACCTCGATCCCCGCCTCCTCGGCCCGCTGCGCGACGGGGCTGGCGACAAGCCGTCGGCCACGGCCCGCGGGGGCGTCCGGGCGGGTGACGACGGCCGCGACCTCGTGACGGCCGGAGGCGATCAGGGCGTCCAGGGCGGGGACGGCGACCTCAGGGGTGCCTGCGAAGACAAGTTTCACGGGTATTACCTCGCTCTGTGTGCCGAATGGACGCGCGACACACCAGTCTATTTGGCCGCACCGACAGGGGGCGCACGGAAGCTCGGACGCCCCGCGCATATGCCCTCACTCTCCCGCACCGTGACCACAACGCCGGGTGGAGCGTTGGTCAAGAAAGATTGACCGAAACGGGCCGCCCGGTGCGGCCCCGACCTTTTCAACGCCGGTTCGAGAGGCTTGTTCATGGCCGACCACGCAACCCACGACGCCCAAGCCCGGGCAAGCCTGCACCTGTTGGTGAGGGACATCGAGCGGGTCCGCCGGCAGGTGGACGCACTGCGCACGCTCACGGCCCAGTTGGGCAACGTCTACCGTCCGCGTCGCTCCGGCCCGTCCACGGGCTTCGTCGTCTACGGGAGGGCCCCGGCCCCGACCGTCCGCCTTGCACAGGAACTGCGGGACAGCGTCGAGACTTTGGTGACCGCAGCGGTGGACTTCGACCGTTCTCTGGGCTTCTCGTGGGACGCGGTGGGCTCGGCGCTGGGCGTCACGAAGCAGGCCGTGCACCGCCGTTACGGTTCGCGTCGGTCGACGCCGCAGCCCGCGGCCACGGACGATGTCGCGGCGCCGGCGGTGGCAGCACCCGCGGTCGCAGCACCCGCGGTCCCCGCCGCGCGCTCGATGCCGCCACAGC
Organism: Streptomyces sp. NPDC057445; assembly: GCF_042802855.1. Lineage (NCBI taxonomy): Bacteria > Bacillati > Actinomycetota > Actinomycetes > Kitasatosporales > Streptomycetaceae > Streptomyces > Streptomyces sp. NPDC057445. The sequence continues at coordinate 114,192 of NZ_JBHVDH010000008.1, forward strand.
CGACGGCCGCCACGCAATCGCTGCGCGAGGAGGTCCGCCCAAGCGCCTTTCCCGGCCCCCGCAACGGCTGACGTCGCGCTGCGAGGCGCTGCGGGTCGCTTGGCGGTGCCGGTTGTGGTTGTCGGGGTTGGCCTGTGCCGTGACCGCGGCCGGTGTGTCCGTCCTCAAGCGCCGGACGGGCTCAGGTGGTCGGGGTTGGCCGGTGCCGTGACGGTTGGCCGGGGTGTCCGTCCTCAAACTCCCCCAGACTTCGTCCGGGGGGACCCCCAACGGGCTTGGGCGGCTGCTGTTGGTGGGTGGTGGGGCGGGGCCCCTCCGGGCTCGACTCCTCGGGGACGGCGGCGTACCGCCCACCTCAGGGGCAGCCAGTAGTTCCGCCGTCCCCTGCGGGGCCGACCCTGCACGGCCCCGCCCCTGGCGCGTTGCCGACTGCTCCCCGTTGGGTGGGCAACAGACACGCGACCACGGCGACCGGCCCCCACCCCCGGCCCCGAAGGGGGCCGTGGAGGGGTCGTGTCCGGGACACTAAAGCGTGATTTGTGGCGCGGCGCAGGCGCTGTCCTTTGAGGTGCCGGTCAGCGCGCCGTAAATCATGCCGTCCCGGATGCGAGCCCCGGAACGGACACCAACGCCACGCGACCCGGTACCGGCCGACCCCGACCACCTGAGCCCGTTGGGGTCCCCCCGGACGAAGTCTGGGGGAGATTGAGGACGGACACCCCGGCCAACCGTCACGGTCCCGGCCAACCCCGACAACCACACCGGCACCGCGCAGCGGACCCGCACCGCCCACCACGACAACCACACCCGCACCGCCCGCGCAGCGGACCCGCCGGAGGCAACGTCAGCCGATGTCCGGCGGATCCACCCGCACGCGTACCGGATCCCCGCCCCCCCGCGCCAGCCTCGCCGCCTGGGCCGACTTCAACGCGGACGCCAGCGCCGCCCCGCTGCCCGGAGGCACCCGCAGCAGCATCCGTTCCCATTGCTCCCCCGGCGGAGGATCACCGGGCCTCCGCGGCCGTCCCGGCACCACCGGCGGCAACGGCACCGGCCCCAGCAGCTCCGCATCGCGCGGAAGCTCCGCCGCCGCCAGGAACGCCGCCACCGCTTCGCCCCGCCCCGTCACAGAGGCCATCCGGGACACCGGCGGAAAGCCCAGCTCGGCGCGCTCGGCCAGCTCGCGCTGGGCATGGCCCACGGGATCCCAGCGCACCAGTGCCTGCACCGGCCGGAGTGTGGGCTCGGCGACGACCACGACCGTGCCGCCCTCCTCCTGGCCGCGTACCAGTGAGGCCGCGTCGATCCATCGTCGCAGCGCCTCCTCCCCCGATCTCAGGTCGGGCCGGCCGAGCATCGCCCAGCCGTCGAGCAGCAGCGCGGCCGCGTATCCGCCCTCGGCGACCGGCTCCGCGCCCGGGGTGCTGACGACGAGCGCGGGCCGCCCGGACACGGTGTCCAGGACGTGGTCCCGCCCTGACGTGCGCACCGGCACCGCCGGGAACGCCCGCCCCAGCTCCTCCGCGGTGCGCCGGGCGCCCACCACCTGGGCACGCAGCCGGGCACTGCCGCACTCCGCGCAGTGCCACCCGACGGCGTCCCGCCCGCACCACCCGCACCTCAGGTCCCGCTCCTGTGGCGCCTCCAGCGGCCCGGAGCAGTGCCCGCAACGTGCGGGCGTACGGCACCGCTCACAGGCCAGGCGCGGTACATAGCCCCTCCGGGGCACCTGGACCAGGACCGGGCCGGTACGCAGTCCGTCCCGGACGGTCTGCCAGGCCAGCGAAGGCAGCCGCGCGGCCCGTGCAGCCTCGTCCCGGGCGAGTTCCCCGTCGCCGACCGTGCGTACCAGCGGCGCGACCCTCCGCACCTCGGCCCGGTCCGCGGTGAGCGGGAGCGCCCACCCGGTCTCCACGAGCTGGGCAGCCTCGACCGTGCAGCTCGTCGCGCCCAGGAGGAAGGCGCACCTGTCATGCGCGGCACGCAGCAGAAGCACCTCCCTGGCATGCGGCAGCGGCGCGTGCGGCTCGCTGTGGCTGGCGTCGCCGTCGTCCCATATCGCGACGAGCCCGAGGTTCTGCACGGGAGCGAACATCGCGGCGCGCGTACCGACCACGGCCCGTACCGAGCCCCTGCGCACCGCGAGCCACTGCCGGTACCGCTTCTCGGGTCCCGCCTCGGCCGTCAGCACCGCATGGCGCCCCTCGCCGAGAAGCGCCGTCAGCGCCGCGTCGACCCGCGACACGGCCCGTCCGTCCGGTACGACGACAAGCGCGCCCCGTCCGGACGCCAGGGTCGCCGCGACGGCCCTCGCAAGCTCGTCCGCCCAGTGCGGCCCGGGCAACGCGGTCCACACAGCCCTCGGCGCGCCCCCGGCCGCCAGTGCCTCCAGGAATCCGGGCCCCAGCCCGTACCGGCCCCACGTCCCCGCATCGGGCACCTCCGGCGGCGGCAGCGGCTCCGGCGACGGCTTCGCCTCGGCCCGAGCGCTCCGCGGCGGCACCGCCAACTGCAGCACGTCGGCCAGGCTGCCCGCGTACCGGTCGGCCACGGCCCTGGCCAGGGCGAGCAGCCCTGGGCTGAGCACCGGCTCGGGCGAGACGACACCGGCAAGCGCCGCCAGAGGGCCCGAGTAGTCCGACTCGGCCCGGCGCTCGACGATGAAACCGTCGATCAGCCGCCCGCCCTCGCGCCGGCCGTCCCTCACCTGGTGCGCCCCGGCCCCGAAGCGGACCCGCACCCGCACCCCCGGCTGAGCGGTCTCGTCCAGCTCCTCGGGCACGGCGTAGTCGAAGAACTGGTCGAGGTGGAGCACGCCCTTGTTCACGACGACCCGCGCGACCGGCAGCTCTCCGGCCAGCGCGGCCCCGCGCCACGTCCGGGGCTTGGCCCGTGGCACCTGCGCCTTCCGGACGGTCTCCCGAATCAGAGCAAGCTGCTCCGGAGGGCCCTCACCAGGCCGCCCGGAACTCTCGTCGTCGCTGCTCACACCCCATTTCCTACCAGACGGCGCCGACATCGGAGGCCGCCCGCCCCCTGTCCGCCCCTGGACGCACGGCTGTCCGCCCCCGGACGCACGACGGCCCCGGACCCGACATGGGTCCGGGGCCGAACAGTGCGTACCGGCCTGGAGGCTCCGACTACAGCCCCGCCGCCGCGCGCAGCGCGTCCACGCGGTCGGTGCGCTCCCAGGTGAAGTCGGGGAGCTCACGGCCGAAGTGGCCGTACGCCGCGGTCTGCGCGTAGATCGGGCGGAGCAGGTCGAGGTCGCGGATGATCGCCGCCGGGCGGAGGTCGAACACCTCGCCGATGGCGTGCTCGATCTTCTCGGTCTCGACTGCGGCGGTGCCGAAGGTCTCCACGAACAGGCCCACCGGCTCTGCCTTGCCGATCGCGTACGCGACCTGGACCTCGCAGCGCGACGCGAGGCCCGCGGCCACGACGTTCTTGGCGACCCAGCGCATCGCGTACGCCGCCGAACGGTCGACCTTGGACGGGTCCTTGCCGGAGAACGCGCCACCGCCGTGGCGGGCCATGCCGCCGTACGTGTCGATGATGATCTTGCGGCCGGTCAGGCCGGCGTCGCCCATCGGACCACCGATCTCGAAGCGGCCGGTCGGGTTGACCAGCAGCCGGTAACCGTCGGTGTCCAGCTTGATGCCGTCCTCGACGAGCTGCTTGAGCACATGCTCGACCACGAACTCGCGGATGTCGGGCGCGAGCAGCGAGTCCAGATCGATGTCGGACGCGTGCTGCGAGGACACCACGACCGTGTCCAGGCGGACCGCCTTGTCGCCGTCGTACTCGATGGTGACCTGGGTCTTCCCGTCCGGGCGCAGGTACGGGATGGTGCCGTTCTTGCGAACCTCGGACAGACGGCGCGAGAGCCGGTGCGCCAGGTAGATCGGCAGCGGCATCAGCTCGGGCGTCTCGTCGCAGGCGTACCCGAACATCAGGCCCTGGTCGCCCGCGCCCTGCCTGTCCAGCTCGTCCGTGTCCCTGCCCGCGGCGGCACCCTCGACCCGCGACTCGTACGCCGTGTCCACACCCTGGGCGATGTCCGGCGACTGGGCGCCGATCGACACCGACACACCACAGGAGGCGCCGTCGAAGCCCTTCTTCGAGGAGTCGTAACCGATCTCGAGGATCTTGTTGCGCACCAGCGTGGGGATGTCGGCGTAGGCCTTGGTCGTCACCTCACCGGCCACGTGCACCAGGCCGGTGGTGATGAGCGTCTCGACGGCGACCCGGGAGGTGGGGTCCTCCTGGAGCAGTGCGTCGAGGATGGTGTCGCTGATCTGGTCAGCGATCTTGTCGGGGTGGCCCTCGGTCACGGACTCCGAGGTGAACAAGCGACGGGACACAACGCTCCCTGGGGTTGCAGCGGCTGCTGGCTGATCATTGGTGGACCGGCCGGGGGGCTGCGCCCCGCGTCGTTCCACAGGACAGTTTATCGGGCGGCCTCGGCGAGTGGACCACGTGTCTCGCTGAGTGGGAGTACTACGGCCGCAGAATCCGGGCGGAACAGAGGTGCCGACGGGCATCCACGTACCGCCGGAACGCCGCTTTTCGCCGCTTCCGGCGGTGCCGCTGAGGTGAATGAGAGATTCGTCCCGGATTCACCCGGACGACTCCACTCGCCGTCGGGTGCGGCGTGTGTCACACACCGGCGCGTCACGGCCCCGGCGTGTCACCACGTCCCTCCACGCGTCACGACGGGCACGGTCGGGCCCTCGGCAGCGCCTCAAGGCCCCCCGTGTGACCGCGGCACTGCCCCGACCGACCCGCGCCCGGTTATGCCAGTCGCGGGACGACGAGGTCCCACAGGGTGTCCGCCAGCGCTTCCTTCGGCCCGTACGGTACGGGCGTCTCGCCGCCGTCCGCCCCCAGGACCACGGCTTCGTTCTCCTCCGAGCCGAAGGTCTTGCGCTCCCCGACCTCGTTGACGACGAGCAGGTCGCAGCCCTTGCGCCGGAGCTTGTCCCGGCCATTGGCCAGGACGTCGTCGGTCTCGGCGGCGAAGCCGACGACCACCTGGCCCGGACGGGCGCGGTCGGTGGAGATCTCGGCGAGGATGTCCGGGTTGCGCACGAGGGTGACCGGCGCCGGCTCCTGACCGTCCCTCTTCTTGATCTTGCCTTCGGCGTAGACCGCCGGACGGAAGTCCGCGACGGCGGCTGCCATCACCACGGCATCGGCATCGGCGGCCGCCTTGAGCACGGCCTCCCGCAGCTGTACGGCCGTGCCGACATGGACGACGTCCACACCTGCCGGGTCGGCGAAGCCCGTGTTGGCCTCGATCAACGTCACCCGGGCGCCACGGGCCGCCGCGGTCCGCGCGAGGGCGTAGCCCTGTTTGCCGGAGGAGCGGTTGCCCAGGTAACGGACAGGGTCGAGCGGCTCACGGGTGCCGCCCGCGCTGACGACCACATGGCGGCCGGCGAGGTCGGGTACGGCAACGCCGCGTGCCAGCACCCTGCGGCAGACCTCGAAGATCTCTCCGGGGTCCGGCAACCGCCCTTTGCCGGTGTCGACACCGGTGAGCCGGCCGACGGCGGGCTCGATGACGACGGCGCCGCGACGGCGGAGGGTCGCCACATTCTCCTGGGTGGCCGGGTGCTCCCACATCTCCGTGTGCATCGCGGGAGCGAAGACCACGGGACATCGGGCGGTGAGCAGGGTGTTGGTCAGCAGGTCGTCGGCGAGGCCGTGCGCGGCCTTGGCGAGCATGTCCGCGGTGGCCGGGGCGACGACGACGAGGTCGGCATCCTGCCCGATCCGTACGTGCGGAACCTCGTGGACGTCCGACCAGACCTCGGTGGAGACGGGGTGCCCGGAGAGCGCCGACCAGGTCGCGGCGCCGACGAAGTGCAGGGCCGAGGCGGTCGGGACCACCCGGACGTCATGCCCGGACTCGGTCAGCCGGCGCAGCAGCTCGCACGCCTTGTAGGCGGCGATACCGCCGCTGACTCCCAGAACGACCTTCGGCTTGTCCACTGCGTTCCCGCTCCCCAGTGATGGCGATACGTGTCGCCTCCCATGACACACCACAGGCCCGGCGGGTGCTCCGCCGGGCCTGAAGTGAAGAGAAAATGCGCCTACTGAGCGGGGCCCTCGATGGCCTCGGAGGTCAGCAGGCCCGCGTTGATCTCACGCAGGGCGATCGAGAGCGGCTTCTCGTGGACGTGGGTGTCCACCAGCGGACCGACGTACTCGAGCAGGCCCTCACCGAGCTGCGAGTAGTACGCGTTGATCTGACGCGCACGCTTGGCCGCGTAGATCACGAGGCTGTACTTCGAGTCAGTGGCCTCGAGGAGCTCGTCGATCGGCGGGTTGATGATGCCCTCGGGCGCGGTGATGGAAGAGGACACGCTCTAGCCTTCCGAAGAAACTTCTGGGAAATCAAACAAAAGATCACTCAACTGCCATCAAGGCTAGCAGCTCACGCGCCACGTCCTCGACGGAGGTGTTGACCAGGGTGGTGTCGAACTCCGCCTCCGCGGCGAGTTCGATCTTCGCGGCTTCGAGGCGGCGCTCGATGACGTCGGGGGCCTCGGTCCCGCGGCCGGTGAGCCGGCGGACCAGCTCGTCCCAGCTGGGCGGGGCCAGGAAGACCAGCTGGGAGTCCGGCAACGACTCCTTGACCTGCCGGGCACCCTGGAGATCGATCTCCAGCAGCACCGGCTCGCCGGCCTCGAGGCGCTCCAGCACCGCGGCACGCGGGGTGCCGTAGCGGTTGCCCGCGAATTCTGCCCATTCCAGGAGCTCACCGTTGGCGACCAGCTTGTCGAATTCATCGTCGGTGACGAAGAAATACTGGACACCGTCACGCTCGCCGGGGCGCGGCTTTCTGGTGGTGGCCGACACCGAGAGCCAGACCTCGGGGTGGACCTTGCGCATATGGGCGACGACCGTGCTCTTGCCCACCCCGGAGGGGCCGGAGAGCACGGTCAGCCGCGGACGTACCTCTGCTGCCATGCAGCGATTATCCAGGTTCTCGGGAGTGCCCGGGAACGTCAGGCGGCGCCGCCGCCGAACTCGCGCTCGAGAGAGGCGATCTGGTTGGAGCCGAGACCCCGCACACGACGGCTCTCGGAGATGCCGAGCCGCTCCATGATCTGCTTGGCGCGGACCTTGCCCACGCCGGGGAGGGACTCGAGCAGGGCGGAGACCTTCATCTTGCCGATGACGTCGTTCTCCTGGCCCTGCTTGATGACCTCGTGGAGGGAGGCGCCGGAGTGCTTGAGTCGATTCTTGACCTCGGCCCGCTCCCGGCGAGCCGCGGCGGCCTTTTCGAGCGCGGCTGCGCGCTGTTCAGGGGTAAGGGGCGGAAGAGCCACGCCTACGTCACCTCGGATGTCGAACTGTCGGATACGGACCGGTGAGGAACCTAATGGCCCCACACCAGGCGAGCAACGAGCAACGCACTGCTCGTTGGCTCTCGACGGAGACTAGCGGCCGAGACCGCTCCAGTCAGCGAGAACAGCGGAAAAGTCCTGGTCAGCATCGGCCGACCAGGATATTCCAGACATACCGACCGGGTTTCTGTCAAGAAATCGCCCATGAGAACCGCAGGTCGCGTCCCTGAGAGGGGGCCGATCGGCCCGAGGGCGCGTCCGCAAGCAGCGTCACCCGCCCGAAGGTCGGGGCTTTTCGGCGGCGGTTCTGGGAACACGCCCCGGCCCTCGACGGGGGACCCGCAGCCGTACCCGGATGGTGGGCCTTCCCGGCCGAAGGACGGCTGAGGACGCCCGTACCGAGCCTGCATGGACGAGCCCGACAAGGCACTGTCGGAGCAGCACCCCCCGGCTACGCCCGGGGACCACACCCGTGCCCGAAGGGTCACGGGTGCGGGTCGCAAGACGGTGGGGGGCCGTCCGGGCCGGAGGCCCGGGTGGTTCGCCGCCGTACCGCACGCTCTCCGACGACCCAGGCAGCGCAGCGTGGGAGTACGCCCCCGGCTTCGACCGGGCCCCACCCGCCCGGCGGTCCACGAGTGCGGGTCGTAAGGCAGCGGGGGCACCGCCCGGCAGGAGGCCGGGGAGGTTCGCCCCCGTACCGGACGCACGGCGAGGAGCCGACGACTCAGCGTGGAAGCACTCCCCCGGCTACGCCCGGGGGCCCCGCCCGGCCGCCGGAGGTCAGCTGCGGGCGCACCTGTGCGTGCCCGGCGGTACCCGGGCGAGCCGCTGGAGCAGTCCGCCGAGCCACGCGGGCCCGGCGGACACACCCTGGGTCGGACAACGCCTACGCGCCCGCGACGGCGGCACGTACCTCATCGGCGAAGCGGGTCGCGGACTCCCGCAGTGCCGAGACGTCCGGGCCGTGGCGCAGGACACCGCGGCTGACGCTCGGGACGACATTCACGGCGGCCGCGCCGAAGACGCCCGGCAGGTCCGCCGGCGTGGCGCCCTGGGCACCGATACCGGGGGCGAGCAGCGGTCCGTTGATGTCGAGGTCGACGCCCGCGTCGCCGAGCGTGGCTCCGACCACCGCGCCGACCGAGCCCAGCGGCGTCGCGCCGGCGTTCTCGTCGGCCATGTGGTTCAGCATGAGCTGGGCGAGGGAGACCCCTCCGGCCGCGGTCGCCCGCTGGACCTCGGCGCCCTCGGGGTTGGAGGTCAGGGCCAGGACGAACACCCCCGCCCCGCTCTCACGGGCCAGGTCCAGGGCGGGCCGCAGCGAGCCGAAGCCGAGGTACGGCGAGACCGTCACCGCGTCCGAGAAGAGCGGGGAGTCCTTGCGCAGGTACGTCTCGGCGTAGGCGGCCATGGTCGAGCCGATGTCGCCGCGCTTGGCGTCCATCAGCACCAGGGCGCCGGCGGCCCTCGCCTCCTCGACCGCCTTCTCCAGGACGGCGATCCCGCGCGAGCCGAAGCGCTCGAAGAACGCCGACTGGGGCTTGAGGACGGCGACGCGGTCGGCGAGCGCCTCGACGACCGTGCGTGTGAACCGCTCCAGGCCCGTGACGTCGTCGTTCAGGCCCCATGCGGTGAGCAGGGAGGCGTGCGGATCGATGCCGACGCAGAGCGGCCCGCGGGTGTCCATGGCGTGGCGCAGACGGGCGCCGAAGGGCTCCAGAGGGCTCATGCGGTGGCTGCCTTTCGGGTTTCGGCGCCGACGGCCTCGGCGAGGGTGGCGTACGGGCTGACGGCGAGACGCGCGGCCAGACCCTTGTGGATCGCGCGGGCGTAGAACGGGCCCTCGTAGATGAACGCGCTGTAGCCCTGGACGAGCGTGGCACCGGCCAGGATCCGCTGCCAGGCGTCCTCGGCGTTCTCGATGCCGCCGACGCCGACGAGCGTGATGCGGTCGCCGACACGGGCGTACAGGCGGCGCAGCACCTCCAGCGAGCGCTCCTTGACGGGGGCGCCGGACAGTCCGCCGGTCTCCTGGACCAGGTTGGAATCGGATTCCAGGCCGAGGCCGTCCCGGGCGATCGTGGTGTTGGTGGCGATGATGCCGTCCAGGCCCAGCTCGACGGCGAGGTCGGCGACGGCGTCGACGTCCTCGTCGGCCAGATCGGGGGCGATCTTGACCAGGAGCGGGACGCGGCGGCCGGGGACGCTGCGGTCGGCGGCCTCGCGCACGGCGGTGAGGAGCGGGCGCAGGGACTCGGTCGCCTGGAGGTTGCGCAGCCCGGGGGTGTTGGGCGAGCTGACGTTGACGACGAGATAGTCGGCGTGGGCGGCCAGGCGCTCGGTGGAGGTGACGTAGTCGGCGACGGCCTCCGCCTCGGGGACCAGCTTGGTCTTGCCGATGTTGACGCCGACGGTGGTCCTGAAGACCGCCTTGCGCGCGGCCAGGCGCTCGGCGACGGCCGCGGAGCCCTCGTTGTTGAACCCCATGCGGTTGATCAGCGCACGGTCCGGCACGAGCCTGAAGAGCCGCTTCTTCGGGTTGCCCGGCTGCGGCTGTGCGGTGACCGTTCCGATCTCCACGTGGTCGAAGCCGAGCATGCTCATGCCGTCGATGGCGACGGCGTTCTTGTCGAAGCCGGCCGCGAGGCCGAAGGGGCCGTGCATGCGCAGGCCGAGCGCCTCTGTGCGCAGCTCCTCATGGCGGGGGGCCAGGGCGGCGGCGACGAACGTACGCAGCACGGGGATCCGGGCCGCGAGACGGATCCAGCGGAAGGCCAGGTGGTGGGCCGCTTCGGGATCCATCCGCTTGAAGACCAGGTTGAAGAAGAATTTGTACATCGTGTGTGTCCTCGTATGCCTCATGAAGAGGGGGACACCGGATCCGGTGTCCCCCTCCTGGGCTGCTAGTCCTCGCGGGCCGCGATCAGGTGTTCGGCGTGTTCCTGGAGCGAACGGACGCCCACGTCACCGTGGTTGAGTGCGTCGATGCCCTGGACGGCGGCGGCGAGCGCCTGAACCGTGGTCAGGCACGGTACGGAGCGGGCCACCGCCGCCGTGCGGATGTCGTAGCCGTCGAGTCGGCCGCCGGTGCCGTACGGGGTGTTGACGATGAGGTCGACCTGGCCGTCGTGGATGAGCTGGACGATGGTCCGCTCGCCGTCGGGGCCCTCGCCCTCGGACTGCTTGCGCACGATGGTGGCGTTGATGCCGTTGCGCTTGAGCACCTCGGCCGTGCCGGACGTGGCGAGCAGTTCGAATCCGTGCGCGACCAGTTCACGCGCCGGGAAGATCATCGAGCGCTTGTCGCGGTTGGCGACGGAGATGAACGCCCGGCCCTTGGTGGGCAGCGGACCGTAGGCGCCCGCCTGGGACTTGGCGTACGCCGTGCCGAAGACCGAGTCGATGCCCATGACCTCGCCGGTGGAGCGCATCTCCGGGCCGAGGACGGTGTCGACGCCGCGCCCGTGGATGTCGCGGAAGCGGCTCCACGGCATGACGGCCTCCTTGACGGAGATCGGCGCGTCCATGGGGAGCGTGCCGCCGTCGCCGCTCTTCGGCAGCAGGCCCTCTTCGCGCAGCTCGGCGATGGTCGCGCCGAGCGAGATCCGGGCCGCGGCCTTCGCCAGCGGCACCGCGGTCGCCTTGGAGGTGAAGGGGACGGTACGGGAGGCGCGCGGGTTGGCCTCCAGGACGTACAGGATGTCGCCGGCCATCGCGAACTGGATGTTGATCAGACCGCGAACGCCGACGCCCTTGGCGATGGCCTCCGTCGAGGCCCGCAGGCGCTTGATGTCGAAGCCGCCGAGGGTGATCGGGGGCAGGGCGCAGGCGGAGTCGCCGGAGTGGATACCGGCCTCCTCGATGTGCTCCATGACGCCGCCGAGGTAGAGCTCGGTGCCGTCGTAGAGCGCGTCGACGTCGATCTCGATCGCGTCGTCGAGGAAGCGGTCGACCAGGACGGGGCGGTCCGGGCCGATCTCGGTCGACTCGGCGATGTACGACTCGAGGCGCGTCTCGTCGTACACGATCTCCATGCCCCGGCCGCCCAGTACGTAGGACGGCCGTACGAGGACGGGGTAGCCGATCTCGTCGGCGATGGCCTTGGCCTCGGCGAAGGTGGTCGCGGTGCCGTGCTTGGGGGCGGGCAGTCCGGCCTCTGCGAGGACGCGGCCGAAGGCGCCGCGGTCCTCGGCGGCGTGGATGGCCTCGGGCGGCGTGCCCACGACCTGGACGCCGTTGTCCTTGAGCGCCTGGGACAGGCCGAGCGGCGTCTGGCCGCCGAGCTGGACGACGACACCGGCGATCGGGCCGGCCAGCGACTCGGCGTGGACGATCTCCAGCACGTCCTCGAGCGTGAGCGGCTCGAAGTAGAGCCGGTCGGAGGTGTCGTAGTCGGTGGAGACGGTCTCCGGGTTGCAGTTGACCATCACGGTCTCGTAGCCCGCGTCGCTGAGCGCGAAGGAGGCGTGGACGCAGGAGTAGTCGAACTCGATGCCCTGGCCGATGCGGTTCGGGCCCGAGCCAAGGATGATCACGGCGGGCTTCTCGCGCGGGGCGACCTCGGTCTCCTCGTCGTAGGAGGAGTAGAAGTACGGCGTCTTCGCGGCGAATTCTGCGGCGCAGGTGTCGACCGTCTTGTAGACGGGCCGGACACCGAGTGCGTGCCTCACCTCACGGACGACGTCCTCGCGCAGGCCTCGGACATCGGCGATCTGGGCGTCGGAGAAGCCGTGGCGCTTGGCCTCGGCGAGCAGCCCGGGGTCGAGCTTGTCGGCGGCGGCCAGCTCGTCCGCGATCTCCTTGATGAGGAAGAGCTGGTCCACGAACCAGGGGTCGATCTTCGTGGCCTCGAAGACCTCTTCCTGGGTCGCTCCGGCGCGGATGGCCTGCATGACGGTGTTGATGCGTCCGTCGGTCGGGCGGACCGCGAGCTCGAGCAGTTCGGCCTTGTCGCCGACGGGGGCCGTGAAGTCGAACTGCGATCCCTTCTTCTCCAGGGAGCGCAGTGCCTTCTGCAGCGCCTCGGTGAAGTTTCGGCCGATGGCCATCGCCTCACCGACCGACTTCATGGTGGTGGTGAGCGTGGCGTCGGCGGAAGGGAACTTCTCGAAGGCGAAGCGGGGCGCCTTCACGACCACATAGTCGAGCGTCGGCTCGAAGGACGCCGGCGTCTTCTCGGTGATGTCGTTGGGGATCTCGTCCAGTGTGTAACCGACAGCAAGCCGGGCTGCGATCTTCGCGATCGGGAATCCGGTCGCCTTCGACGCGAGCGCGGAGGAGCGGGAGACACGCGGGTTCATCTCGATGACGATGACCCGGCCGTCCTCGGGGTCGACCGCGAACTGGATGTTGCAGCCGCCGGTGTCGACGCCGACCTCGCGGATGACGGCGATGCCGATGTCGCGAAGGATCTGGTACTCGCGGTCGGTCAGCGTCATCGCGGGGGCCACGGTGATCGAGTCACCGGTGTGCACGCCCATCGGGTCGAAGTTCTCGATGGAGCAGACGACCACGACGTTGTCGTTCTTGTCGCGCATCAGCTCCAGCTCGTACTCCTTCCAGCCGAGGATGGACTCCTCAAGGAGCACCTCGGTGGTGGGAGACAGGGTCAGGCCCTGGCCGGCGATGCGACGCAGCTCCTCCTCGTCGTGGGCGAAGCCGGAGCCGGCGCCGCCCATGGTGAAGGAGGGGCGGACGACGACGGGGTAGCCGCCGAGCGTCTCGACACCGTTGAGGACGTCGTCCATGGAGTGACAGATGACCGAGCGCGCGGACTCGCCGTGACCGATCTTGCGGTTGACGGCCTCGACGACCGCCTTGAAGAGCTCGCGGTCCTCGCCCTTGTTGATGGCCTCGACGTTGGCGCCGATGAGCTCGACGCCGTACTTCTCCAGCGTCCCCGCCTCGTGGAGGGAGATCGCGGTGTTGAGCGCGGTCTGGCCGCCGAGGGTCGGCAGGAGCGCGTCGGGGCGTTCCTTGGCGATGATCTTCTCGACGAACTCGGGGGTGATCGGCTCGACGTACGTGGCGTCGGCGATCTCCGGGTCGGTCATGATCGTCGCGGGGTTCGAGTTGACCAGGATGACGCGCAGGCCCTCGGACTTGAGGACCCGGCAGGCCTGGGTGCCGGAGTAGTCGAACTCGGCGGCCTGGCCGATGACGATCGGGCCGGAGCCGATGACCAGGACGGACTGGATATCGGTGCGCTTAGGCACGCTGGCCCTCCATCAGGGAAACGAAGCGGTCGAACAGGTACGCGGCGTCGTGCGGGCCCGCGGCCGCTTCGGGGTGGTACTGGACGCTGAAGGCCGGCCGGTCGAGCAGCTGGAGGCCCTCCACCACGTTGTCGTTGAGACAGACGTGGGAGACCTCGGCGCGGCCGTAAGGGGTCTCTGAGACCTTGTCGAGCGGGGCGTCGACGGCGAAGCCGTGGTTGTGCGCGGTCACCTCGACCTTGCCGGTCGTACGGTCCTGCACCGGCTGGTTGATGCCGCGGTGGCCGTACTTGAGCTTGTACGTGCCGAAACCGAGCGCCCGGCCCAGGATCTGGTTGCCGAAGCAGATGCCGAACAGCGGGGTCCCCCGCTCCAGGACGGCCTGCATGAGCGCGACGGGGCCGTCGGCGGTGGCCGGGTCTCCCGGGCCGTTGGAGAAGAACACACCGTCAGGGCTGACGGCGAAGATGTCGTCGGCGGTCGCGGTGGCGGGGAGCACGTGCACCTCGATGCCGCGCTCGGCCATGCGGTGCGGAGTCATGCCCTTGATGCCGAGGTCGACGGCGGTGACGGTGAACCGCTTCTCACCGATCGCGGGGACGACGTAGGCCTCCTTCGTGGCGACCTGCGCCGAGAGGTCGGCGCCCTTCATCTCGGGCGACTGGCGGACCTCGGCGAGCATCGTGCCCTCGTCGGGCAGTGCGTTGCCGGAGAAGATGCCGACGCGCATGGCGCCGCGCTCGCGGAGGTGGCGGGTCAGGGCGCGGGTGTCGATGCCGCTGATACCGACGACACCCTGGTGGGCGAGCTCCTCGTCCAGGGAGCGCTTGGCACGCCAGTTGGAGGGGACGCGTGCGGGGTCGCGGACGACATATCCGGAGACCCAGATGCGGGAGGACTCCGGGTCCTCGTCGTTGACGCCGGTGTTGCCGACGTGCGGAGCGGTCATGACGACGACCTGACGGTGGTACGACGGGTCCGTGAGCGTCTCCTGGTAGCCGGTCATGCCGGTGGAGAACACGGCCTCGCCGAAGGTCACCCCCACGGCCCCGTAGGCGCGGCCGCGGAAGGTACGGCCGTCCTCCAGGACGAGTACGGCGGGAAGCCCCTTCGTGGCGGGGGTCCCCGGATTGGAGGTCGTCATCGTGCGGCGCCTTCCGTCGTGGTCGTGGTGTTCATCGAATTGACTGCGTTGAGGGTCTCGACCCAGGCGGCGTGCCCGGCCGCGTGGTCGGAGCGGAAGCCGGAGTCGATCTGCCGGTCGCCGTGCTCCCAGGTGATGATCAGCAGTCCGCCCTCGGTGAGGACCTTTCCGGCGATGCCCTTGTCGAGGCGGGCCCCGCGCAGCGCCGCTGCCGGGATGAAGAAGTCGGCGGCGGCGGGGCGTACGACGTCGATGCCGGCGTCGGTCAGTGTCAGCTCCACGCGGCTGCGGTTGCCGAGGCCGCGGGCGACGATCCGGTCGAGCCACTGACCGGCGGTCGTCGAGCCGTGGTAGCGGCCGCTCAGTGTCAGCTTCGGGGGGCCCTGCTCTTCCGGCGCGACGGGCAGCTCGGGCAGACCCGACTGGAGCTCGCCCCGCCACTTCCAGCCCTGGCGCATCAGCCAGTAGACGAGCGCGATGAAGAGCAGCAGTCCGGCCACCCAGCCGAGGCGGCCGGCCCAGTCGGTCACCTCGGCCGACTGCTTCCCGGCGGCTTCGGCAGCAAGATCGATCAGTGCAGGTGTCACGCCAGCGTCCCGTCCATGAGCGTCGCCCGGCCCCGCAGGAAGGTGTGGGTGACGCGTCCCGGCAGCTCGCGGCCCTCGTAGGGGGTGTTGCGGCTGCGGGAGGCGAAGCCCGCGGGGTCCACGGTTCCACGGTATGCCGGATCGACCAGGGTGAGGTTGGCGGGCTCACCAGCCGAGACGGGACGGCCGTGGCCGTCGGCCTGCCCGATCCGCGCGGGGGCGAAGGACATCCGGTCGGCGACGCCCTCCCAGGTCAGCAGCCCTGTCTCGACCATCGTCCGCTGGACCACCGACAGGGCGGTCTCCAGGCCGACCATGCCCATGGCGGCCGCGGCCCACTCGCAGTCCTTGTCCTCGTGGGGGTGCGGGGCGTGGTCGGTGGCGACGATGTCGATCGTGCCGTCGGCGAGCGCCTCGCGCAGCGCCATGACGTCGCGCTCGGTGCGCAGCGGCGGGTTGACCTTGTAGACCGGGTCGTACGTCCGGACCAGTTCGTCGGTCAGGAGCAGGTGGTGCGGGGTGACCTCGGCGGTGACGTCGATGCCGCGGGACTTGGCCCAGCGGACGATCTCGACGGAGCCGGCGGTCGAGAGGTGGCAGATGTGGACGCGGGAGCCGACGTGCTCGGCCAGCAGCACGTCGCGGGCGATGATCGACTCCTCGGCGACGGCGGGCCAGCCGCCGAGGCCCAGCTCGGCCGAGACCACGCCCTCGTTCATCTGGGCGCCCTCGGTGAGGCGCGGCTCCTGTGCGTGCTGGGCGACGACACCGCCGAAGGCCTTCACGTACTCCAGGGCGCGGCGCATGATCACTGCGTCGTCGACGCACTTGCCGTCGTCGGAGAAGACGGTGACCCCTGCAGCGGAGTCGTGCATGGCGCCGAGCTCTGCGAGCTTCTTGCCCTCCAGGCCGACGGTGACGGCGCCGATGGGCTGGACGTCGCAGTAGCCGTGCTCCCTGCCGAGCCGCCAGACCTGCTCGACGACGCCCGCGGTGTCGGCGACCGGGAAGGTGTTGGCCATGGCGAACACGGACGTGTAGCCGCCGCTCGCGGCGGCGCGCGTACCGGTCAGCACCGTCTCGGAGTCCTCGCGGCCCGGCTCGCGCAGGTGCGTGTGCAGATCGACGAGGCCGGGCAGCAGGATCTTGCCCTCGGCGTCGACGACGGTGGCGTCACCGGCCTCGATGTCCCCGCCGACCTCCGCGATGGTCCCGCCGTCGATCAGGACGTCCTGTGCCTCGCCGCCCAGCACCTTCGCGCCACGGATAAGGATCTTGCTCATGGTTACTTGGTCTCCTCGGCATCAGAGGTGCGCGAAGCGCTTCCGTCAAGGGTGGTGGTGGGCGACGGGCGGGAGGCGGTGGTCACGGCGGGCTCGGAGCCTCCGAGCAGCAGGTACAGGACGGCCATGCGGATGCTGACGCCGTTCGCGACCTGCTCGACGGCGGTGCAGCGGTCCGAGTCGGCGACCTCGGCGGTGATCTCCATGCCGCGGTTCATCGGGCCGGGGTGCATCACGATCGCGTGCCCGGGCATCCGTGCCATCCGGTCGCCGTCGAGCCCGTAGCGGCGCGAGTACTCGCGCTCGGTCGGGAAGAAGGCGGCGTTCATCCGCTCGCGCTGGACGCGCAGCATCATCACGGCGTCGGACTTCGGCAGCACGTCGTCGAGGTCGTACGACACGTCGCAGGGCCAGGTCTCGACGCCGACCGGCACCAGGGTCGGCGGAGCCACGAGGGTCACATGGGCGCCGAGGGTGGTGAGCAGATGGACGTTGGAGCGGGCGACGCGGCTGTGCAGGATGTCGCCGACGACGGTGATCCGGCGGCCGTCGAGGTCACGCCCCAGGCCGGCATCCCTGCCGACGAGCCTGCGGCGCATGGTGAAGGCGTCCAGCAGGGCCTGGGTGGGGTGCTCATGGGTGCCGTCGCCGGCGTTGACGACGGCGCCGTCGATCCAGCCCGAGTTCGCGAGCCGGTAGGGGGCGCCGGAGGCGTGGTGGCGGATGACGACGGCGTCGGCGCCCATCGCCTCCAGGGTCAGCGCGGTGTCCTTCAGGGACTCGCCCTTGGAGACCGACGACCCCTTGGCGGAGAAGTTGATGACATCGGCGGAGAGGCGCTTGGCAGCGGCCTCGAAGGAGATCCGGGTCCGGGTCGAGTCCTCGAAGAAGAGGTTGACCACGGTACGTCCGCGCAGGGTGGGCAGTTTCTTGATCGGCCGGTCGGCGACCCGTGCCATCTCCTCGGCGGTGTCGAGGATCAGGACGGCGTCGTCGCGGGTGAGGTCGGCGGCCGAGATGAGGTGACGCTTCATCTGGGTGTGCTCCGGTGTGTGGCGGTTTGCGGGGCATGCGGGCGCGCAGCTGCAGGCCCGTAGGGCTTGTCCGGGGCCGTACGGGGTTTGCTACTGCTCGCCGGCCGGGGCGGTCTCGCGTACACCGAGCAGCACGGTGTCGCGACCGTCCTCCTCGGCGAGCTGGACCTTGACCGCCTCCCGCAGCGACGTCGGGAGGTTCTTGCCGACGTAGTCGGCGCGGATGGGCAGTTCGCGGTGGCCGCGGTCGACGAGGACCGCGAGCTGGACGGCGCGCGGGCGGCCGATGTCGTTCAGCGCGTCGAGGGCGGCGCGGATGGTGCGGCCGGAGAAGAGCACGTCGTCGACGAGAACGACCAGACGGCCGTCGATGCCGTCGGCCGGGATGTCCGTGCGTGCGAGTGCGCGCGCGGGACGGAGCCGCAGGTCGTCGCGGTACATGGTGATGTCGAGGGAGCCGACCGGAATCGTGCGGCCGGTGATCTCGGCGAGCTTGTCGGCGAGCCGGCGGGCAAGATGGATCCCGCGCGTCGGGATGCCGAGGAGCACCACGTCTTCGGCGCCCTTGGCGCGTTCGACGATCTCGTGGGCGATGCGGGTCAGTACCCGCGCGATGTCGGGGCCCTCAAGGACGGGGCGCGCGGCATCAGGGTTGTGTGTGTCCATACGAAACGGACCTCCTTCTCCGCCTCACGGGACGGACCTTAAAGGACGTCGGAAATTGCGCGTCCACGGTACCAGGGTCCAGCCCGGCCCCTGGTCACACCCCTCGGGAGGGTCGTACGGACCATTCGGCTTGACGCAGCCAAGTAACGCTGCGTAACCTCACAGTGAGTGACCAGCCGCGCGGCGGAGCCGCACGTCGATACAGTGTCCGGGGAGCTATATGTCCAGCGAATACGCAAAACAGCTCGGGGCCAAGCTCCGCGCCATCCGTACCCAGCAGGGGCTCTCGCTCCACGGGGTGGAGGAGAAGTCCCAGGGCCGCTGGAAGGCCGTCGTCGTCGGGTCCTACGAGCGCGGGGACCGTGCCGTGACGGTGCAGCGACTCGCCGAGCTGGCCGATTTCTACGGGGTCCCGGTGCAGGAGCTTCTGCCGGGCACCACGCCCGGCGGCGCGGCCGAGCCGCCGCCGAAGCTCGTCCTGGACCTGGAGCGTCTCGCCCATGTCCCCGCGGAGAAGGCGGGTCCGCTGCAGCGCTACGCGGCGACGATCCAGAGCCAGCGCGGTGACTACAACGGCAAGGTGCTGTCGATCCGTCAGGACGACCTGCGCACGCTCGCCGTCATCTACGACCAGTCCCCGTCGGTCCTCACCGAACAGCTGATCAGCTGGGGCGTGCTGGACGCCGACGCGCGCAGGGCTGTCGCACACGAAGAAAGCTGACGGACACCAGCAGAAACGTGCCTCCGGGCCGGGGGGAGCACCGCTCCTCCTGGCCCTTGGTGTTTTCCGGGCCACCGCGGCGCCGCCGACGGCTCAGGGCCCTGGCGCAGACACGCCGAAGGCCCGCAGCGTCGTCGCTGCGGGCCCTCGTGGCTCGGCCGTCGTCGTGTGGGCTCAGGCGTCCCGGCGCAGGCTCGGCTTCAGATCCTTGAAACGGCCGAGGAGGCCGTTCACGAAGGACGGGGATTCGTCGGTGGAGAACTCCTTGGCGAGCTGCACCGCCTCGTCGATCACCACGGCGTCCGGAGTCTCGTCCACCCACACCAGCTCGTACGCACCGATCCTCAGGATGTTCCGGTCGACGACGGGCATACGGTCGAGCGTCCAGCCGACCGCGTAGGTGGCGATCAGCTCGTCGATCCGGGCCGCGTGTTCCGCGTACCCCTCGACCAGCTCCATCGTGTACTCGCTGACCGGAGGCTGACGGTCGTCGGTCCGCGCGTGCCGGATCCAGTCGGCGAGGACGTTCTGCACGGTGGCTCCGCGCTGGTCGGCCTCGAAGAGGATCTGGAAGGCGCGCTTGCGGGCCTTGTTACGGGCAGCCACGGTTAGCTGTTCACCCGGCCGAGGTAGTCGCCGGAACGGGTGTCGACCTTGATCTTCTCACCGGTGGTGATGAAGAGCGGGACCTGGATGGTGTAGCCGGTCTCCAGGGTGGCGGGCTTGGTGCCACCGGTGGAGCGGTCACCCTGGACGCCGGGCTCGGTCTCCTGGATGACCAGCTCGACGGCGGCCGGGAGCTCGACGTAGAGCACGTCGCCCTCGTGGGTGGCGACGGTGGCGGTGAAGCCCTCGATCAGGAAGTTGGCGGCGTCGCCGACGGCCGGACGCGAGACGTGCAGCTGGTCGTAGGTCTGCATGTCCATGAAGACGAAGTAGTCGCCGTCCATGTACGAGAACTGCATGTCGCGGCGGTCGACGGTGGCCGTCTCGACCTTGACGCCGGCGTTGAAGGTCTTGTCGACGATCTTGCCGGACAGCACGTTCTTGAGCTTGGTGCGCACGAAGGCCGGGCCCTTGCCGGGCTTGACGTGCTGGAACTCGACGACGGACCAGAGCTGGTCGTTGTCGAGCTTGAGCACCATGCCGTTCTTGAGGTCGTTCGTGGTGGCCACGGTTGCGGAATCTCCTGGACTGACGCTGGTGGACGACCGAGGAAGGCGAAGGTGCGCCCGCCGCCGCGCGCTAGAGCGCGAGCAGCTCCTTGGTCGTGATGGTGAGTAGCTCGGGTCCGCCGTCCGCCTCCTGGCGCACGACGAGCGTGTCATCGATCCGGACCCCGCCCCGTCCCGGGAGGTGGACTCCCGGTTCGACGGTGACCGGCACACAAGCGTCCAGTTTACCCATGGCCGCAGGTGCCAGCTGCGGGTCTTCATCGATTTCGAGCCCGACACCGTGGCCGGTCCATGGTGTGAGGCCGTCACCGTGGCCCGCGGAGTTCAGGACCTGGCGGGCCGCGCGGTCGACGTCACGGTACTCGGCACCGGGGGCCAGGGCCTCGCGGCCGGCGCGCTGAGCGGCGAAGACAAGGTCGTACAGCTCGATCTGCCAGTCCGCGGGGGTGGTACCGATGACGAACGTACGGCCGATCTCGCAGCGGTAGCCGCGGTAGTTGGCGCCGAGGCAGACGGAGAGGAAATCGCCTTCCTCGACACGGCGGTCGGACGGGCGGTGCCCGCCGAGTCCGGCGTTGGGGCCGGTGGACACGGAGGTGGGGAAGGCAGGGCCGTCGGCGCCGTGGTCGACGAGGCGCCGCTCCAGTTCCAGGGCGAGATGGCGCTCGGTGCGGCCGACGAGGATGGATTCGAGGAGCTCCCCGAGGGCCTGGTCGGTGATCTCGGCGGCGATGCGGATGCAGGCGATCTCGTCCTCGTCCTTGACCATGCGCTGCTGCTCGACGGCGCCGCCGATGTCGGAGAGGCGCAGACGGGGTGCCACGGAACCGAGGGCCCGGTGGCGGGCGACGGTGAGGTGGTGCTCCTCGACGGACAGGGAGTCGGCGCCGGCGGTGTCCGCGGCCCGGGCGGCGGCGACCGCCGCGTCGCCGCCGGGACTGCTGAGCACGGTCTGCCGCAGCCCTTCGTCGAGCCGGCCCTCCGCGGGGTCACCGGTCGGGACGCGCGGGCAGACCAGAGTGTCCTCCTCGGGCCCGCCGGGACCGAGGAGCAGCACGGCACCGAGAGGCGCGCCCCCGGCGAGATAGCGGACATTGGCAGGGCGGGACACCAGCGCCGCGGCGCTCCCGGCAGCTGCGAACCTGTCCCGCAACCGCCCTCGGCGGGCAGCGAAGACCTCGGACATGACACGAGCCTAAGAGCGGCGAGGCGATTCGGCCGGTTGAGCGCGTCCGTGTGGGGTGCGTCCGTGTGGGTCCGTCCGTCGCGGTGGGCACCGGCACGCCTCGGCGCGGCGCCCGTCCCGTCGGGCGGGGACCTCTTCGCGCCGGGATCTGCAGGTCTCGGTCACCCGGTCGCGGATCCACGGATCCACGAGGCGGCGAGAGCGGTCGACGAGGGCGCGCCGCCCCCGACCAGCGGCCACTTGCCGCGCCGGGTGCGGCGCTGAGCGACGGGCCGAGGCGCAGGGCCAACGACGACGGCCCTGGCCACGATCGCCACTGTCGCCGCCGCCGCGAGCCCGGGCTCGCGCCGTCGGGAGTGCATCCGAGCACGCGTGGCTGTGGGTCTGGCGCGGAGGACCGCCGACCGCCCGCCCCGGGTGCGGGCCCACCGGGAACAAGAGCCGGTGGCAGGCCCCGGGAATGTCACGCGACCGGCAAGCGACCTCGCATCTTCGAGGGCCACCGGGGCGCCGACGGTCTCCGGGGGCGGCTCGCACCGGGCACCTGTGCAGGGGCACGGGTGGACGGGCCGGCCGACCCGTCCACCCCGGTGCCCTGTCGTGCCCCCGGCACAGGCCGACGCGGCAGGAACACAGCCAGGGGGCCTGCCAGGACATAGGACACGGGCGCACCGACCGCCGCCCCGAGATCGCATCCAACATCGGTCCACATCGACCCGCCCGTCCCCGGCACAGGCCGACGCCGCCCAGGGAACGGCCTGCCCGTCCTCCCCGGCTACCAGGCCGGAGGACTCGCTATGGACCGCGCCAGGACGTCGTCGAGGATGCGGGCCGTGGTGTCGACGTCGCACGTCGAGTTGTCGATGATCGGGAGACCGGAGCCGTACCAGCCCGCCATCCGCCCGTGGATACTGGCGACTTCCTCGTCCGAGAGCCGGCGGTTGCCGCTGCGCTCCGCGTTGCGCTCGAGGACGACCTCGAGGCCGGGAAGAAGGACCACGGGGAGCAGCCCAGGGCCGACATGCCGCTTCCAGCCACCGAGGCCGACGACCGGACGGTCGGGGAAGACTGCGTCGTCGAGGATGCAGGAGATGCCGTTGGCCAGGAAGTTCCGGGCGGCGAATCCACACGTGCGGCGTGCCAGCCGGTACTGCGCCTCTGACTGGTCGTTCCAGCCGGACTGGGGATCGGCGAATCCGGAGCAGACCCATTCGCGGACGTCGTCGAGGCTGATGTGCGCCGTGGGGACTCGGCGGCGCGAGGCCCAGTGGCGGGCCACGGTGGTCTTCCCCGCGCCTGCCGGGCCGATGAGCAGCACGGCGAGGGTGGCGGGCCCGGTGCCGTTGTCGGCGGCTGCGGCGGCGGCTGGCGCGGGAACCGGTCCACCCGGGGGAAGCTGCACATGTCCCGTGGTGTCGGGGGACGGTGGTCCCCCGGCGTGGTGCGGAGCGGGGCCGGTCCAGCCGGGGGCGGGCGGGCGCTGGGGCGGGAGTGCCTGGCCGGGGTGCGGGGCCTGATGCCCCCACCCGGCCGCTGCCCCGTGGCCGGGCCCGTCGGGCGGCAGCGGAGCTCCCACTGCGTGCTGCATCCGGTGCCACTCCGTCTCGTACGACTTCACGCTGGTCGGGCGGCAGTTGACCGGCCCGCACCGAACGGTACCTTCCCCGCCCGGCACTGTGGGAACGGCCGCGGCCGGTCCCGAGTGCCCCGGCCGTCCCTGCTCAGCCGCCCAGTTCGTCGGCCAGCGCCCGCAGGGCCAGCCGGTACGAGCCGATCCCGAAACCCGCGACCGTGCCGGAGGCGATGGCCGCGACCACCGAAGTGTGACGGAACTCCTCGCGTGCGTACGGGTTCGAGATGTGGACCTCGATCAGCGGAGCCGTCCTCTGGGCTGCCGCGTCGCGCATCCCGTACGAGTAGTGGGTGAACGCACCGGGGTTGAGAACGACCGGAATTGATCCGTCCGCAGCCTCGTGCAGCCAGCGGATCATCTCGCCCTCGTCGTTCGTCTCGCGTACGTCGACGTCGAAGCCGAGCTCCTTGCCGAGGGTCCGGCAGGCCTCCACCAGCCCCTCGTACGACGTGGCGCCGTACACATCGGGCTCGCGGGAGCCGAGCCGCCCGAGGTTCGGCCCGTTGAGGACGAGGACGCGGCGGCTCACGCCGACACCTCCCCGAACGCGGCGAGCAGGATCGCCGGGTCCGGGCCCTCCAGCACGGTCGGCTTGGCGAGACCGTCCAGCACGATGAAGCGCAGCAGATCCCCGCGGGACTTCTTGTCGACCTTCATGGTCTCCAGCAACTTGGGCCACTGGTCGCCACGGTAGGTGAGCGGAAGCCCGACGGACTCCAGCACCGTGCGGTGCCGTTCTGCGGTGGCCTCGTCCAACCGCCCGGCGAGCCGGCCGAGTTCGGCGGCGAAGACCATGCCGACGGAGACGGCGGCGCCGTGACGCCACTTGTACCGCTCGTTCTTCTCGATGGCATGCGCCAGTGTGTGGCCGTAGTTGAGGATCTCGCGCAGGCCCGATTCCTTGAGGTCGCTGGAGACGACCTCCGCCTTGACCCGGATGGAGCGCTCGATCAGCTCTGCGGTGTGCGGGCCTGCCGGGGTGCGCGCACCCTCCGGGTCCGCCTCGACGAGGTCGAGGATGGCCGGGTCCGCGATGAAGCCGGCTTTGATGATCTCGGCCATGCCGCTCACGTAGTCGTGGACGGGCAGCGAGTCGAGCGCGCCGAGGTCGCACAGCACTCCGGCCGGCGGATGGAACGCCCCGACGAGGTTCTTGCCCTCTGCGGTGTTGATGCCGGTCTTGCCGCCGACGGCCGCGTCGACCATCGCGAGCACCGTGGTCGGCACGGCGATCCAGCGCACCCCGCGCAGCCAGCTCGCGGCGACGAACCCGGCCAGGTCGGTCGTGGCCCCGCCGCCCACGCCGACGATGACGTCGGTGCGGGTGAATCCGGTCTGTCCGAGCGCCTTCCAGCAGTACGCCGCGACCTCGACGGTCTTGGCCTCCTCGGCGTTGGGCACCTGGACGGCCACGGCCTCGTAGCCCTGGTCGGCGAGGTCCTGGCGGAGCGCGTCGCCCGTCTCGGCGAGCGCCTCGGGATGGATGACGGCGACACGCTTGGCCCTGGGGCCGATCAGCCCGGGGAGTTCGCCGAGCAGTTGCCGGCCGACGAGCACCTCGTACGGGTCGGAACCCTGACTGCCGCCGACCTGGATCCGGGTCACTGCCTCGTCCGTCATGCGTCCTTCAATTCGAGTGCGTCGAGGACCGCCTGGGCGACCTCTTCGGGGGTTCGGCCGTCGGTCGCGACGACGACACGGGCGACTTCTGTGTACAGATGGCGGCGGGCCTCCATCAGCTCGCGCCACTGGCGGCGCGGGTTGACGGCGAGCAGCGGACGGGCGGTGTTCAGCCCGACGCGCCGTACGGCCTCCTCGACGTCCATCGAGAGATAGACGACCGGCAGCCCGGCCAGCAGCCCCCGGGTGCCCTCGTCGAGGATCGCACCGCCGCCGAGGGCGAGGACGCCCGCGTGCTCGGCGACGGCGTCACGTACGGCGACACGCTCCAGCTCGCGGAAGTGCGGCTCGCCCTCCTCGATGAAGATGTCCGAGATCTCCCGGCCTTCGGCGGCGACGATGTCCGCGTCACTGTCCCGGTACCCGGTATTGAGGCGCTCGGCCAGCAGGGCGCCGACCGTGGACTTGCCGACGCCCATCGGCCCGATCAGAACGACTTGCGGTCCGGTCACCGGATGGCCAGGTTCTCGAGGTACGACTGCACATTGCGGCGGGTCTCCGGGACGCTGTCGCCGCCGAACTTCTCGGCGACGGCGTCGGCGACGACCAGCGCGACCATCGCCTCTGCGACGATGCCGGCGGCCGGCACGGCACACACGTCGGAGCGCTGGTGGTGTGCGGCCGCAGCCTCTCCGGTGGAGACGTCGACGGTCCTCAGGGCCCGGGGCACGGTCGCGATCGGCTTCATCGCGGCGCGGACGCGCAGCAGCTCACCGGTGGTGAGTCCGCCCTCTGTGCCGCCGGAGTGGCCCGAGGTGCGCCGGATTCCGTCCTCGGTGGAGACGATCTCGTCGTGCGCCTTGGAGCCGGGTACGCGGGCGAGTTCGAAGCCGTCGCCGACCTCGACGCCCTTGATCGCCTGGATGCCCATGAGGGCCGCTGCCAGCCGGGCGTCGAGACGCCGGTCCCAGTGGACGTGTGAACCGAGGCCGACCGGCACACCGTAGGCGAGCACCTCGACGACGCCACCGAGTGTGTCGCCGTCCTTGTGGGCCTGGTCGATCTCCGCGACCATCGCCTTCGACGCGTCGGCGTCCAGGCAGCGGACCGGGTCGGCGTCGAGCTTCTCGACGTCGGCGGGTGTCGGGTACACCCCGTACGGAGCCTTGGCCGCGGCCAGCTCCACGACGTGCGAGACGATCTCGATGCCCGCGGTCTCCTTGAGGTAGGAGCGCGCGACCGCGCCGAGCGCGACACGTGCGGCGGTCTCCCGGGCGCTGGCGCGCTCCAGGACCGGCCGGGCCTCGTCGAAGCCGTACTTCTGCATGCCCGCGAGGTCGGCGTGGCCGGGCCGCGGGCGGGTCAGCGGGGCGTTGCGGGCCAGCTCGGCGAGTTCGTCCGGGTCGACCGGGTCGGCCGCCATGACCTTCTCCCACTTGGGCCACTCCGTGTTGCCGATCATGATCGCGATCGGCGAGCCCATGGTCAGCCCGTGGCGCACGCCACCCAGGAAGGTGATCTCGTCACGCTCGAACTTCATCCGCGCACCGCGTCCATAGCCGAGGCGCCGCCGGGCCAGGTGGTCCGCCACCATCTCGGTGGTGATCGGGACACCGGCGGGAAGACCCTCCAGCGTCGCCACCAATGCGGGGCCGTGCGACTCTCCCGCGGTCAGCCAGCGCAACCTGCTCAACGGTGCTCCTCCTACTTACGCCCAATCATGCGTACGGCGACGGCACGACCGCCTGCGCGGCCCTGACCGGCCACTCCCGATCCTCCCACGTCGGGACGGCTCACGGTTCCGCTGTCCGCCTTGCGGACCGGGGTCACCGGCTTCGCCCGACGGCGAGATCCGGCCGAATTTCGCACGGACAGCTGTACGAGACCGCCGGCCTGGTGCCACTGATCCGGTGCCGGCCGATCATCCAAGGCCAAGTGCTGCGCGCCCTGCCTCCCGCATCGCCGCCAGCGGAGACCGGGACTCGCCGGTGAACTGCGCGAACTGGAACACCGCCTGGTGGACCAGAAGATCGAGGCCACCGACGACGGTTCCGCCCTGCTCGGCCCAGGCCGCCGCGAGCGAGGTCGGCCAGGGGTCGTACAGCACGTCGAAGAGCGTGCCGGGACGGTCCGGGACGTACGGGACGAGGGCGTCCGTGGCCCCGGCCGGTGTGGTGGCAATGACGAGCGGGGCGTCGAAGGCGTGCCCGGCCTCGGCCCAGTCGGCGGTGTGCACCTCCACACCGAGCCGTTCACCCCAGCCGCGCATCTCGTCGGCGCGCGCGTGCGTGCGCACATACGCCGTGACCGGGCCCGAGCACATCGTCGACAGCGCGGCCAGCGCGGAGGAGGCGGTGGCTCCGGCGCCGAGGACGGCGGCGTACTCCACCTTCTCCAGGCCGCGCTCGCGCAGTGCGGCGACCATGCCCGGGATATCGGTGTTGTCGCCCTTGCGGCGGCCGTCCTCGGTGAGGACCACCGTGTTGACGGCCTCGACGGAGGCCGCGGTGTCGCTGATCTCGTCGAGGAGCGGGATGATCGCACGCTTGAGCGGCATGGTCAGGGACAGCCCGGCCCAGGACCCGTCGAGCCCCTCGACGAAGCCCGGCAGCTCCGCCTCGTTCACCTCGAACCTGTCGTACGACCAGTCGGTGAGACCGAGCTCCGCGTAGGCGGCGCGGTGCAGCACCGGGGACAGCGAATGGGCGATGGGCGACCCCAGGACCGCGGCCCTGCGGGCCTCAGTCGCTTCCGCGCTGCTCATTGAATTTGTCCTTCAACTTCTGGAACTCGGCGATGTTCCTGGCGAACTCCGTCTTGTGCTTGCCATCGGTCGCCACGAAGTAGATCCAGCCGTCAGAGGTCGGATTCATGGCGGCGCTGATGGCCAGTTGGCCCGGGTTGCCGATGGGCCCCGGAGTGAGCCCCTTCTGCGTGTACGTGTTGTACGGGTCCTTGTTGCTGTTGATCTCGCCTTCGCTGATGTCGATCTTGCTCTGGCCCTTGAGGTAGTTGAAGGCGGAGTCGAACTGGAGCAGCTGATTCGTTTCCGTATTGGTGGGCTTCAAGCGGTTGTAGACGACCTCGGACATCTTCCGGAAGTCGTCCTTCGTCTTGCCCTCGGCCTGCACCAGACTGGCCACGGTGAGCAGCTCCCAGGGCCCCTCGAGACCGAACTTCGCCGCCTTGCCCTCGAGATCCGCCTTGCCGTACTCCTCCTTGGCGCGGGCGACCATCTTCTTGAGGATGGCCTCCGGCTTGGACCCCTTGGCGACGGGATAGGTGGCGGGGTAGAGGAAGCCCTCGAGCGGGTCCTTGACGTTCGTATGCCCCTGGGCCCAGTCGGGCAGCCCGAGGTTCTTGGCCTGTGCCGTCGCGACGGATTTCGTCGTACCGGGTTCGAGCTGGAGACGCCGGTCGATCTGTTCGTACACCCACGTGTTCCGCTGGCCCTCGGGAATCGACAGGGCATTGCGGCTGGCGGGTCGGAGCATGGCCTCCACGGCGCTCGCCGCCGACATCTGCTTCTTGAGGAGGTAGACGCCGGCCTGGATCTTGCCCCCGTCCGGGTTCTCCCCCTGTGCCGCGACGAAGGCATCGACGCTCTTCACGACACCGGCGTCCTTGAGGGCGTTCGCGATCTCCGCGCCGGTCGAGTTCTCCGGGATCTCCACCTCGACGCTGCCGGTGCCGCTGCCCGCGTAGTCCGGCGCCGCAGCGAACTTCTGCTGCCAGTAGCTGTATCCGGCATAGCCGAGGCCGCCGACACCGCCCACGAGCACCACGGCGACGACCAGGCAGGCGACGCCGTTGCGCCCCTTCTTCTGCTTCTTGGCCTTGCCCCGGCCGTCACGACCTCCACCACGGCGGGATCCGCCCGGCTCGTCGTCGCGGCCGTCGCCGTCGTCGTCACCGTCCTCGCCGGTGAAGAAGGGGTGGGTCTCCTCCTCCTGCTCCGCCTGCCAGTCCTGGTCGGTCCCGGAGTCCGGCCCGGGCTCGGGAGTGGCCTCGGTCCGGTGGCCCGGGGGCCTGGGCGGCGGGTACGCGTCGGGCGTGCCGTAGAGATCGGGCCGCTCGCCGCCGTAGGAGGTACCGGGAGCGGGGTCGTAGGGCATCGCGGTCTGCTGCCCGGTGTCCCAGCCTCCGGTGCCGTACTGCTGGCCGGCGTAGGGCTGGTCGCCGTACTGGCCGGGGGCTCCGTACGGGGGCTGCTGCTGCGGATCGCCGTAGTGCTGGGGGGCGCCCCCGTACTGCTGCTGGTCGCCGTGGTGCTGCCGGTCGCCGTAAGGCTGCTGGTCACCGTACTGCCGCTGGTCGCCGTAAGGCTGCTGGTACGGGTCCTGGTACCCGACGCCGTACTCCTGCTGCGGCTGCTGCTGGTACTGCTGCTGATCTTGCTGCGGGTACTGCTGGTACTGCTGCTGATCTTGCTGCTGGTACGGCTGCTGCTGGTCGCCGTACGGCGCGGCGTGGCCGTCCGGGCCCTGCTGACCTCTCCACCCCTGGTCCCCGTACAACGGGTCCTCGGGGTGCCACGGTTCGGGGCCGGGGCCCCGTCCATAATCAGTCATCGATCCCCAAACAGCCGCGAGGGGTCCGGACGGTCCGCCTCTACGTTGTGCGGCAGCTGTTCGAACGCCGCCGCATCGCGCGGAACGTTACCGTATCGCGATCAGATGACCACTTCGACGCTCTCCCCGGGCGGATTACCCGATACCCGTTCGGACTCAAGAGCATTCTGAAGGATGATCACAGCGGCTGCCTGATCGATGACAGAACGGCCTTTTTTGGACTTAACGCCGGAGGCGCGCAGCCCCTGACCGGCCGTCACTGTGGTCATCCTCTCGTCCACGAGTCGCACGGGCACCGGTGCGATGCCCCGTGCGACCTCCTGGGCGAAGGCGCGGACCTTGACGGCCGCCGGGCCTTCGCCGCCGCTCAACGAGCGCGGCAGACCGACGACCACCTCGAGCGGTTCGTACTCCTCGACGAGCTGTCGCAGGCGCCGGTGGGCGGCCGGGACGTCACGACCCGGCACGGTCTCCACCGGGGTGGCGAGTACCCCGTCGGGGTCGCACGAGGCGACCCCGATCCGGGCGTCCCCGACGTCGATCGCGAGCCGACGTCCTCTGCGCATGACCGAGGTCACGCCGTCTCGGCGACGAGGCGCTCGACGGCGTCGATGGCGTCACCGACGGCGTCCGGGTTCTGGCCGCCGCCCTGGGCGACGTCCGGCTTGCCGCCGCCTCCGCCACCGAGGGTCTTGGCGGCCGTGCGGACCAGCTCGCCGGCCTTGAGACCGCGCTCACGGGCGGCCTCGTTGGTGGCGATGACGGTCAGCGGGCGGCCGTTGGCCGTGGTGAACAGGGCCACGACCACGGGACGGTCTCCCGGGATGCGGCCGCGGACATCGAGGACCAGCTTGCGCAGGTCGTCGGCGGACGTACCGTCCGGGACCTGGCCGGTGACCAGGGCGGTGCCGCGGACGTCCTTGGCACCCTGGGCGAGCCCGGCGGCGGCCTGGAGGACCTTCTCCGCCCGGAACTTCTCGATCTCCTTCTCGGCGTCCTTCAGCTTGCCGAGCATGGTGGCGATCTTCTCCGGCAGCTCCTCGGAGCGGCCCTTGACCAGCTCCTGGAGCTGGGCGACGACCGTGTGCTCCTTGGCCAGGAAGTTGTAGGCGTCGACGCCGACGAGGGCCTCGATGCGGCGCACGCCGCTGCCGATCGACGACTCGCCGAGCAGCTTCACCAGGCCCAGCTGGGCGGTGTTGTGCACGTGCGTACCGCCGCAGAGCTCCTTGGAGAAGTCGCCGATGGTGACGACGCGGACCCGCTCGCCGTACTTCTCGCCGAACTCGGCGATGGCGCCCTGCTTCTTGGCCTCGTCGATGCTCATGACCTCGGCCTGGACGTCGAGTTCACGGGCGAGGACCTCGTTGATCTTCTGCTCGACGTCGGTGAGGACCGTGCCGGGGACGGCGGCGGGCGAACCGAAGTCGAAGCGGAAGCGGCCCGGCGAGTTCTCGGAGCCGGCCTGGGCGGCCGTCGGGCCGAGGGCGTCGCGCAGCGCCTGGTGGGTGAGGTGCGTGGCGCTGTGGGCACGGGCGATGGCGCGGCGGCGCCTGACGTCGATGGCGGCGTAGGCAGAGGCGCCCACGGTCACCTCACCGACCTGCACCGAGCCCTTGTGCACCGAGACGCCCGGGACCGGCTGCTGCACGTCGCGGATCTCGATGACGGCGCCGGTGTCGAGCTTGATCCGGCCCTGGTCGGCGAGCTGGCCGCCGCCCTCGGCGTAGAACGGGGTGCGGTCGAGGACGACCTCGACCTCGTCGCCCTCCGAGGCGGCCGGCGAGGGGACACCGTCGACGAGCAGACCGACGATGGTCGACTCGCCTTCGGTGCTGCCGTAGCCGGTGAACTCGGTGGAGCCGGAGGTGTCGGCGACCTCGCGGTAGGCGGACAGATCGGCGTGGCCGGTCTTCTTGGCCTTGGCGTCGGCCTTGGCGCGCTCCCGCTGCTCCTTCATCAGGCGGCGGAAACCGTCCTCGTCCACGGACAGCCCCTGCTCGGCGGCCATCTCCAGAGTGAGGTCGATCGGGAAGCCCCAGGTGTCATGGAGCAGGAAGGCCTTGTCGCCGGAGAGAACGGTGCCGCCGGTGGCCTTGGTCTCGGTGACGGCGGTGTCGAGGATGTTGGTGCCGCCCTTGAGGGCCTTCAGGAAGGCGGCCTCCTCGGCCAGCGCGACCGTCTCGATGCGCTTGCGGTCGGTCTCCAGCTCCGGGTACTGCTGCCCCATGGTCTTGATGACCACGTCGACCAGGGCGGCGACGACCGGCTCTGTGGCACCGAGCAGACGCATGTTGCGGATGGCACGGCGCATGATGCGGCGCAGCACATAGCCACGGCCTTCGTTGCCGGGGGTGACACCGTCGCCGATGAGCATCACGGACGTACGGATGTGGTCGGCGACCACGCGCATCGAGACGTCCGAGGCATGGCCGGATCCGTAGCGGACGCCGGTGAGCTCGGTGGCCTTGTCCATGACGACGCGCAGGGTGTCGGTCTCGTACATGTTCTGCACGCCCTGCAGGATCATGGCGAGGCGCTCGAGGCCGAGTCCGGTGTCGATGTTCTTGTTCGGGAGGTCGCCGAGGATGTCGAAGTCCTCCTTGCCGGTTCCCTCGCCGCGCTCGTACTGCATGAAGACCAGGTTCCAGATCTCCACGTAGCGCTCGTCGTTGACGGCCGGGCCGCCCTCGGCACCGAACTCGGGACCGCGGTCGTAGTTGATCTCCGAGCAGGGGCCGCAGGGTCCGGGGACGCCCATGGACCAGAAGTTGTCCTTCTTGCCCAGGCGCTGGATGCGCTCGGCGGGGACGCCCACGACCTCACGCCAGATACGCTCGGCCTCGTCGTCGTCGAGATAGACGGTGATCCAGAGCTTCTCCGGCTCCAGCCCGTAACCGCCGTCCTCCACCGGGGTGGTGAGCAGCTCCCAGGCGAGCTTGATGGCGCCTTCCTTGAAGTAGTCGCCGAAGGAGAAGTTGCCGCACATCTGGAAGAACGTGCCGTGGCGGGTGGTCTTGCCGACCTCTTCGATGTCGGGCGTACGCACGCACTTCTGCACGCTGGTGGCGCGCGGGAACGGCGGCTTGACCTCGCCCAGGAAGTACGGCTTGAAGGGCACCATGCCCGCGGGGACCAGCAGCAGAGTCGGGTCGTCCGCGATGAGCGACGCCGAAGGCACGACGGTGTGCCCGCGCTCCTCGAAGAAGCTCAGCCAGCGGCGGCGGATTTCAGCCGACTCCATCAGTGGTCCTCATTCCGGTTGTACGAGTGCTTGCTGTCAAGCATCCCGTAGTGCTTCTCGTCCTGCTTGTGGTTTTCGGCCCGGGCGTCGAGGGCGGCCGGGCGGCGCTGCCCCGGCAGCTCGTTTCGGGTGCCGTCGGCGGGCGCCTCGATACCGAGAGCCTCGCCGAGCTCGGCCTCGCGCTGGACCATGCCCGCCCTGACGTCGAGGGCGAAGTCCTTGAGGCGATGGCCCGTCTCGATCGCCCTGTTGGCGGCCTGGGCCGCCAGGCTTTCCGGGGTCAGCTGCCTGAGCTTGCGGTTGACCTTGGTGGTGGCCCACACACCGGCTGCGGCGCCCGCGGTGAACCAGAACGTACGGCGGAACATCGCTCGCTCAGCCCTTCTTCTTCCGGCGCCTGGGCGCCGGCACGGTGCGGCCGACGACGATCGTCCGCCGTGCCCGCTCGGGGGGAGGTGCGTCGCCGGTTCTGTTGCGGCTCAGCGCGCGCCGTACTCCGTAGCCGAACGCCGCGACCTTGACGAGCGGTCCGCCGAAGGTGGAGGCGACGGTGGTGGAGAGTGCCGACGCGTTGGAGGTGACCTCCTGGACGTCGGAGGCGATGGCGTCCACCCGGTCGAGCTGGGTCTGGGCGGAACGTACGGTCGCGGAGGCGTCGGCCAGAAGCGGCACGGCCTGCTCCGTCACATCCGCCACCAGCTTGGTGGTCGCCCTGAGCGTCTGCGCCAGCCTCACCAGCACCACGGCGAGGAAGGAGACCAGGATCGCCCAGAAGACGGCCACCAGGATCCCGGCAACCTCTCCACCGGTCACGCTGCACCGCTCTCTGCTCGTCGATGGGCCTTCGAAAGTCGTCCTCCGACCCTATCGCGCCCGAGGTCACACCCCGTACCGGATCGAGGGCCCCGGCACGGGAGTTGCGGGAGACGATTGTACGCAGTGCTCACGCGCGGACACGTTCCGCGTCCCGCCCCGTGGGAACGCGAGAGCCCGCCGGCTCCCTACCGGTGAGGGCGGGGAAACGGCGGGCTCGGGCGCGTGAGGCCGGTGGTACTGCGACCGCTGGATCAGCGGGCGTAGTACTCGACGACGAGCTGCTCGTCGCAGATCACCGGGATCTCCTTGCGGTTCGGCTCCCGGTCCAGGCGGAAGGCGAGCGCCTTGAGGTTGACCTGCAGGTAGCGCGGGGTCTCACCGTCGGGGGCGAAGCCACCCTCGCGGGCAACCTGGAACAGGGGCTTCTCGCGGGAACGCTCGCGGATCGTCACGACGTCGTCCGGGCGGACACGGAACGACGGCTTGTCGACCTTGCCACCGTTGACCTCGACGTGGCCGTGGACGACCATCTGGCGGGCCTGGTAGATCGTGCGGGCGATACCGGAGCGGAGCACCAGGGCGTCGAGACGGCGCTCGAGCTCGATGATCAGCGCCTCACCGGTCTTGCCCTGGACCTTGCTGGCGCGCTCGTAGGCGCGGACCAGCTGACGCTCGGAGACGTCGTACTGGGCGCGAAGCCGCTGCTTCTCGAGCAGACGGACCTTGTAGTCCGAGTTCTGCTTGCGGCCACGGCCGTGCTCACCCGGCGGGTAGGGGCGGGCCTCGAAGTACTTGACGGCCTTCGGGGTCAGCGCGATGCCAAGGGCACGGGACTTCTTGACCTTGGGGCGGGACTGGTTCGGCATGAACCAACCTCTCTTGTTCTCTGTGAATTCGGCTTCACCAGGGTTAGGGGAGGTCGCATCCGCAGCCTGGGAAACCCCTCGGGTCCTGCCGTGGAATGGCGGACTCGGTGGGCAGCCGCTCCCTGGTCTGGGCACATACGTGCAGCACGCGAGTGGCCCACCGACCGCCTCGGGAGGGGTGGTGGGCTGCCCGCGACACCTTCGACGGTGCGCGACGCTCCTGGAGGTCTCCGGCCCGAAGGCGGTGGAGGCTCCGGCTGGATGTCCCGTTCTGGTGGTGCCGGCCGAAACCGGACACGGGACGCAGCGCTGCGGGCAAGTGTACAGGCCGGGTCCGGGTGCGACGGACCCGGGCGTACCGAGGCTGACGGCCGGCAGCCGCTGGCCGGTGGCCGGTGGCCGGTGGCCGTCGATCAGCGGCCGTCGGCCGGGCCTTCGCCGCGCAGGCGCTCACGGACCTTCTCCACCACGTCCGCGTACCGCGCCTCGGCCCCGTACCTCGTCGGTTCGTAGTACCGCTTGCCGTGGACCGCGTCCGGCGCGTACTGCTGCGGGGCGATGCCACCCGGGACGTCGTGCGGGTACACATAACCCTGGGCGTGGCCCAGCTTGGCCGCGCCCTTGTAGTGGCCGTCGCGCAGATGGGGCGGGACGGAGCCCGCCAGCCCGTTCCGTACGTCCGCCAGCGCGGCCCCTATCGCGGTCGTCGCCGCATTGGACTTGGGGGCGAGGGCCAGGGCGATCGTGGCGTGGCTGAGCGTCAGGGCAGCCTCGGGGAAGCCGATCATGGCGACGGCCTGTGCGGCGGCCACGGCCGTCGGCAGGGCGGTCGGATCGGCGAGGCCGATGTCCTCGCTGGCCGAGATCATCAGGCGTCGTGCGATGAACCGCGGGTCCTCCCCCGCCTCGATCATCCGGGCCAGATAGTGCAGCGCCGCATCCACGTCGGAGCCGCGGATCGACTTGATGAGGGCGCTCGCGACGTCGTAGTGCTGGTCGCCGTCGCGGTCGTACTTCACCGCGGCGCGGTCGACCGTCTCCTCCACGGTCTGGAGGAAGATCTCCTGCTCGCCCTTCGCCAGCGCCGCGCCCGCGGCGGCCTCCAGTGCGGTCAGGGCGCGCCTGGCGTCGCCCCCGGCGATGCGCAGCAGATGCGCCCGCGAGTCCTCCGGCAGCGTCACCGCACCGCCGAGCCCGCGCTCCTCCGTCAGAGCCCGCCGCAGCAGCCCGCTCACGTCGTCGTCCGTGAGCGGCTCCAGCGTGAGGAGCAGGGAACGGGAGAGCAGGGGGGAGATCACCGAGAAGTACGGATTCTCGGTGGTCGCCGCGATGAGCGTCACCCAGCGGTTCTCGACGGCGGGCAGCAGGGAGTCCTGCTGGGCCTTGCTGAAGCGGTGGATCTCGTCGAGGAAGAGGACGGTCTCCTTGCCGAAGCCTCCGGCGGCGCGGCGGGCGCCCTCGATGACCGCCCGCACCTCCTTGACGCCCGCGGTGATCGCGGAGAGCTCGACGAAACGCTTGTTGGTGGCCTTCGAGACCACGTACGCGAGGGTCGTCTTGCCGGTGCCCGGCGGCCCCCAGAGGATCACGGACGACGCGCCGGCGGGCCCTCCGCCGCCCTCGCCGACGAGCCGGCGCAGCGGAGATCCCGGCTTCAGCAGATGCTGCTGGCCGACGACCTCGTCCAGGGTGCGCGGGCGCATCCGGACGGCCAGGGGACTCGCGGTCGGGTCCTTCTCCTGGCGCTCCTCGGCGGCTGCTGTAAAGAGATCGGGCTCCACGTCATGAAGCCTAGGTCAGACCACTGACAACGCTGACAACGCCGTCGGCCGGTCCGGCCGTCAGCTCGTCCAGAAGTCCCACCAGCGGGTCAGGACCAGCATCCCGATGACTCCGGTGTGCAGCACCGGCAGGACCCATGTGAACTCGGAGAGGAAGTTCTTCAGCCACGCCGGGGCCGGCAGCAGACCGTTGCGGATGTTGTGGGAGGTCACGTACCAGAACATGAAGATCGTGGCGACCCAGGCCAGGCAGCACCAGAGGCACAGCGCGTTGATGTTGTACAGCGACTGGTACTGGAGCCAGGTGCAGAACCCGACGCCGAAGAGCGTGCCGGCGTTGAACGTCAGCCAGTACCAGCGGCGGAAGCGGGCACCCGCCAGCAGGCTCATACCGACGCCGATCACGATCGCGTAGGCGGCGAGACCGAGCATCGGATTGGGGAACCCGAAGGCTTCCGCCTGGTCGCTCTCCATGACGCTGCCACAGGAGACGATCGGGTTGAGGCTGCAGCCCGGGGTGAATGTCTTCCCCGCGACCTTGGCCTCGAGGATCTTGAACTTGTCGATCGTGATGACCCACGAGGCCAGCAGTCCGGCCGCGCCGGTGATCACGAGCAGCCAGGCGAACGCCCGGCCGCCTCCGACCGCGCCGCGCACGCCCTCCGCCTCCTGGCCGGAGGACACTCCGTCAACCGCTGCAGTCGTCATATCGCCGTTCCATCGCTCGGTTCGCTGCTGGCATGGTCATTCTGCCGCACGTCTGCCTCTGTCCACCGTTCGATGGACATAAGGACGTACGCACGGGGGGCCCGGTGGCCTGGATTCCGCGCGAATCTTCTGAGCATGACGACAACGGCGGTGGAAGTGCGCGGGCTTCGCAAGCAGTACGGCGAGGTCAGAGCGGTGGACGGCCTCGACCTGTCGATCCGGCGGGGTGAGGTTTTCGCCCTCCTGGGACCCGACGGAGCGGGTCAGGGCTTCTCCGGCGGCCGGCGGCGACGGCTCGACGTGGCCCTCGCTGTGATCGGCGATCGGGAACTGCTCCTGCTCGACGAGCCGACGACCGGCTTCGATCCGGCGGCCCGAGGCCCCGTGGCCCTCTTCAACGCCATGTCCGCCGTCGTCACCCTCGCCTTCTCCGTCTTCTTCGGTGTCTGGGTGGACCGGATCATCGAACAGAGCAAGGAACGGGCCGCGCTCATCGCCGATCTGGAGGCCGGCCGCGAGGAGGTCGCCCGGCTCTCGGCGGAACGCGTCGCCCTCAGCGAAAGGGAGCGGATGTCCCGGGAGATCCATGACACGCCGGCCCAGGGCTTCACGAGTCTGCTCGTGCTCGTACAGGCGGTGCAGTCGGAACCCGACACGGATCCGGTGCAGGCCCGGCGCCACCTCGATCTGATGGCCGTGACCGCCCGTCAGAACCTTGCCGAGGCCCGGGCGCTGGTCACCGGCGGCGCGCCCGCCGACCTCGACGGCGGCTCACTGCCGGATCCTGCGCGCGGTGGAAGCCGGCGCCGCGGGCCACCTGCTGAAGGACATGACGCGCGCGGAGCTCGCCGACGCGGTACGAGCGGCCGTCCGCGGGGAGACGGTCCTGGCCCCGTCGGTGGCGGCCCGACTGGTGGACCAGCTGCGCACCAAGCCGGAACGGCCGCGGCTTTCGGACCGCGAGGTGGCTGTTCTCCGCCTGGTCGCGGAGGGCGCGACGAACGCGGAGATCGGGCGGCAACTGGCGGCAACCGTACGTGGCCGAGTCGACGGTGAAGACGCACATGCTGCGCATCTTCAACAAGCTGGATGTCACGGACCGCACCGCGGCCCTGACGAGCGCGATGCGCCACGGCTTGCTGTAGCGGCCCCGAGCCTGCCTGTTCCGAACCGGGCCCCGTCCCGGCCCGCGGGCCTCATGGACCGGGGGCCGGGCGAGGGATGCTCCGCAGGACTCAACCCGCCCGTCAGGACAGGCGCGACCGGATCTCCGGCACCAGGCCGTCCAGCGGGACCGCGGTCTGCTCCCCGGACTCCATGTCCTTGAGCTGGACGACGCCTTCTGCCAGGTCGCGCTCGCCCGCGACGATCGCGTACCGCGCACCGCTCCGGTTGGCGTTCTTCATCGCCCCCTTGAGGCCCTTGCCGCCGAACGAGAAGTCCGCCGCCACACCGGCCTTGCGCAGCTCCGTGACGATGCCGAACAGGACGCGGCGCGCCTCCTCACCCAGCGGGACCGCGAACACGCTGGTGCTCGCCGGGAGCTCGAGCTCGATGCCCTCGGCCTCCAGCGCGAGGACCGTACGGTCGACGCCCAGCGCCCAGCCGACCGACGGGAGCGCCGGGCCGCCGATCATCTCGGAGAGGCCGTCGTAGCGGCCGCCGCCGCCCACCGCGGACTGCGAGCCGAGACCGTCGTGGACGAACTCGAAGGTCGTGCGCGTGTAGTAGTCGAGGCCACGCACCAGCCTCTCGTCGTCCTCGAAGGCGACGCCCGCGGCGGTCAGCAGTTCGCGCACCTCCTCGTGGTACGCCTTGCACGCGTCGCACAGGTAGTCACGGAGCAGCGGCGCGCCCACGAGCTGCTTCTGGACCGCGTCGCGCTTGTCGTCGAGGACCCGCAGCGGGTTGATGTCGACGCGGCGGCGGGTGTCCTCGTCCAGGTCGAGCCCGCGCAGGAAGTCCTGGAGCGCGTCGCGGTAGACGGGACGGCACTCCTTGTCGCCGAGCGAGTTCAGCAGGATGCGGAAGTTGCTGAGGCCCAGCGAGCGGTACGCCTGGTCGGCCAGGATGATCAGCTCGGCGTCGAGAGCCGGGTCCTCGGCTCCGATCGCCTCGGCGCCGACCTGCGAGAAGTGCCGGTAGCGGCCCTTCTGCGGGCGCTCGTAGCGGTAGTACGAACCCGAGTACCAGAGCTTGACGGGCAGGTTGCCCGCCTTGTGGAGGTTGGCCTCCAGCGCCGCGCGCAGCACCGACGCGGTGCCCTCGGGGCGCAGGGCGAGCCTGTCGCCGCCCTTGGTCTCGAAGACGTACATCTCCTTGGTCACGATGTCGGTGGACTCACCGACACCGCGCGCGAACAGTTCGACGTTCTCGAAGCCGGGCGTCTCGATGTAGCCGTAGCCGGAGTTCCTCAGCGGCGCGGAGATCGCCTCGCGCACCGCCAGGTACTGCGCGGAGTCCGGCGGGATCAGGTCGTAGGTGCCCTTGGGGGCCTGGAAGGTACTCACGAAAAGTCTCGTCACATTCCTCGTCGGGGAGCGGCGGTCGGGCCGCCGTCTCCCTGGTCGCCGGCCACTTCCCTCAGATAGGGGTTCGTGGCACGCTCGCGGCCGATGGTCGTCTGGGGGCCGTGGCCGGACAGCACCACGGTCGAGTCGTCGAGGGGCAGGCACACACGCGCCAGCGAGTCGAGCATCTCGGCCATGTCACCGCCGGGCAGGTCGGTGCGTCCGATGGAGCCGGCGAAGAGCAGATCGCCCGAGAAGAAGACCGGCGGGATGTCCGCGGCCTCGGGCAGACTGAAGGTCACCGACCCCTTGGTATGGCCGGGCGCGTGCGACACGGTCAGCTCCAGACCCGCCAGCTTCAGCGCGGCGCCGTCCGTCAGCTCATGGACGTCGTTCGGCTCCCCCACGGTCAGCTCGCCCATGAGCGGCATCCCGATGGAGCGGCCGAGGGCCTTCTCCGGGTCGCTCATCATGTACCGGTCGGCGGGGTGGATCCACGCCGGGACGTCATGGGCTCCGCACACCGGGACGACCGAGGCGACATGATCGATATGGCCATGGGTGAGCACCACGGCGACGGGCTTGAGCCGATGCTTCCTGAGCGTCTCCTCGACTCCCTGGGTGGCCTGGTGGCCCGGGTCGATGATCACGCACTCCTCGCCTGCGGCGGGGGCGACCAGGTAGCAGTTGGTCCCCCAGGCCCCGGCGGGGAACCCGGCAATAAGCACGATCGTCCTCAGTGTGTCGTCCGACGGGATTGCTGTACCGAAATACAGCAGATCAGAGCCTACCGGCGGTGCTCGTCACACAGCCAACCCGTATACCGTACGGGCACACCCGGCCGGACAGGATCACACGACATTCAAGGAGAAGACCCGGTGGTCAGCAGCGATCAGCGGCGGCGCCAGCTCGCCAGGGAGAAGTTCGAGCGGCAGCAGCAGCGTCGGGAGGAATCCCGGAAGAAGGCCAAGCGGCGCAACACGATCATCGCGTCGGCGCTCGCGGTGGCGCTGGCGGCGGGCGCGGCGGCGTACGCCTCTGTGGGTCTGGCCGACGGTGACTCCGGCTCCGACTCGGTCGCGGCGAACACTCCGTCCGCGACGCCCTCGAAGAGCGAGAGCAGCAGTCCCGAGCCTGCGATGGCCATCGACAAGAAGGCCACGTACACGATGTCGCTGAAGACCGGCCAGGGCGACATCGCCGTGGCGATGGACGCCGCGAAGACGCCGCGGACGGTGAACTCCTTCAAGCACCTCGCGGACAAGGGCTTCTTCGACAACACGAAGTGCCACCGGCTCACCACGGGAGGCATCTTCGTGCTGCAGTGCGGCGACCCGAAGGGCGACGGCACCGGCGGTCCCGGCTACACCATCCCGGACGAGAACCTGACCGGGCTCGGCAAGGCGGGCGCGGACGGCACCGTGACGTACAAGGCCGGCACGGTGGCGATGGCCAACACCGGCCAGCCGAACAGCGGCGGCAGCCAGTTCTTCCTGGTCTACAAGGACAGCAAACTGCCCCCCGGCTACACGCCGTTCGGCACCATGGACGAGACGGGGCTGAAGACGGTCGAGGCGGTCGCGGCTGCCGGAGTCGAGGGCGGCGCGACGGACGGTGCCCCGAAGAAGGCCGTCGCCGTCGAAAAGGTGACGGTCGGCAAGGGGTGACCCGGCGAATTCGGCGGCGCCGAGTGCGGACAGCCGGGTCGCCGGTCGCCTAGATTGGCGTTGTGCAGCGCGGCCTGGGTCCGCGCTGTGGAGGACGGGCGAGGCCCGTCCAGGAAACTGTGGACGATGCCCGGGGGCCGAGCCCTCGCAGGCATCATGTGGAGGAGGCGCTGTGAGCAGCGACCCGTGGGGCCGCGTCGACGAGACGGGCACCGTGTACGTGCGGACTTCCGAGGGCGAGCAGGTCGTCGGATCGTGGCAGGCCGGTACTCCCGAGGAGGCACTGGCCTACTTCGAGCGCAAGTACGAGGGCTTGGTTGTCGAGATCGGCCTCCTCGAGAAGCGGGTGAAGACCACCGATCTGTCGGCGAAGGACGCGACAGCGGCGATCGATCACATCCGCCAGCAGGTCGACGAGCACCACGCCGTCGGTGACCTCGACGCGCTGCGCAAGCGGCTCGACGCGCTCGTCGCGACGGTCGATGCGCGCCGTGAGGAGCGCAAGGCACAGAAGGCGAAGCAGACCGACGAGGCCAGGCACGCCAAGGATGCCCTCGTCGCGGAGGCGGAGGAGCTGGCGCAGAGCGAGCAGTGGCGGGCGGCCGGCGAGCGGCTGCGCGCGCTCGTGGACACCTGGAAGGGCCTGCCCAGGCTCGACCGGAAGTCCGACGACGAGCTGTGGCACCGCTTCTCGCACGCCCGCTCGGCGTTCTCCAAGCGTCGCAAGGCGCACTTCGCCTCGCTGGACGCCCAGCGCGAGGTGGCCCGGCAGACGAAGGAGCGGCTGGTCGCGGAGGCCGAGTCGCTCTCCGGTTCGACGGACTGGGTTGTCACGGCAGCCCGGTACCGCGAGCTGATGGCTGAGTGGAAGGCCGCGGGCCGCGCCCAGCGCGAGCACGAGGACGACCTCTGGAACCGTTTCCGCGGTGCCCAGGACGTCTTCTTCGCCGCCCGCAGCGGGGTCTTCGCGGAGCGCGACGCGGAGCAGACCGAGAACCTGAAGCTGAAGGAAGAGCTGGCGGCCGAGGCCGAGAAGCTGATGCCCGTGACGGATCTGAAGGTCGCCCGTGCGGCCTTCCGGTCCATCAACGAGCGCTGGGAGGCCATCGGTCATGTCCCGCGTGACGCCCGCCCGAAGGTCGAGGGCCGGATGCACGCGGTGGAGCGGTCGATCCAGGAGGCCGAGGAGGCCGAGTGGCGCCGCACCAACCCGGAGGCGAGGGCGCGTGCCGCCGGTCTGACGGGTCAGCTGCAGGCCGCGGTGGACAAGCTGCGTGGGCAGATCGACGCGGCGCGCGCGGCAGGCAACAACGCCAAGGCCGACAAGCTCGCGAAGGAGCTCGAGGGCCGGCAGGCGCTGCTCGACCAGGCGCTGAAGGGCCTGGAGGAGTTCGGCGGCTGAACCGCCACGGACGGCGAGGGCCCGGCAGCGCGCTGCTGCCGGGCCCTCGGCGTACCCGGCCGTCGCGCCAGGCAACCTGATGCGTGCTCGCGCCTGCCTCCTGGCGCGGACGGCGGTCGGCATGGTGGGGGCTCCGTGCCTGCGTCCGGAGGACCGACCGGATGCGCGGCCGGCACCGCCGGGCGTCGGCGGGCCGCGCATCGAACGCCTTCGCGGGCTGAACCTCCGCGCCTGGCGGCGGTGGGCGGCGCCTCGTCACGGCCTCGAACGCCGGGCGCAGCGCCCGGGAGCGGTCGCGACAGGCAGCCCCTCGTTTCCGTCCCAGAAACGCCGGACAACGCCTCCGCACGCGGGAGCGCCATGCCTTTGCTCGGAGACGCGGCGCACCTGCAGCGCGCCCCCGGACTCGAGGGCGAGACCGTCCACGATCAGCAGGCCACGCCCGCATTCCTGTCCGGGATCGGCGGGCAGGGGCCGCGGCAGATAGGGATGCTCGTCGTGGACAGCCGGCGCCGGCATCGTCCCGGTCCTGGTGAGCCTGACCGTCGCCCTCGGTGAACACCGGGCGGCGTGCTGTGCGACATTGCCGACGAGCTCGGAGATGACGAGGGAAGCCGCGTCCAGGCCTGCGCGCCGGCGGGGCACGCGCGGCCGTTCCCGAACGCCGAAGCCTGCCGCGTCCGGGGCGGAGTCCCGGAAAGCAGGGCCGTCGGACCTCGCAGGGGGCCGG
The DNA here is from genome assembly GCF_042802855.1 of Streptomyces sp. NPDC057445. NCBI lineage: Bacteria > Bacillati > Actinomycetota > Actinomycetes > Kitasatosporales > Streptomycetaceae > Streptomyces > Streptomyces sp. NPDC057445. The sequence goes on from NZ_JBHVDH010000008.1 coordinate 157,112, forward strand.
GGCGAGCCCCAGGCCCCCTGCGGGAACGGCTCGGGTTACGGGCGCCGCGCGGACGTCACCCGGTACACGTCGTACACGCCCTCCACACCCCTGACAGCCTTCAGCACATGGCCGAGGTGCTTGGGGTCGCCCATCTCGAAGGTGAAGCGCGAGGTGGCGACCCGGTCGCGGGAGGTCTGGACCGCCGCCGACAGGATGTTGACGTGCTGGTCGGACAGGACGCGGGTGACGTCGGAGAGCAGCCTGGAGCGGTCCAGGGCCTCGACCTGGATGGCGACCAGGAAGACCGAGGACTGGGTGGGCGCCCATTCGACATCGAGCATCCGCTCGGGCTGCTGGGAGAGCGAGTCGACGTTGACGCAGTCCGCGCGGTGGACGGAGACGCCGCTGCCACGGGTGACGAAGCCGATGATGGGGTCGCCGGGTACGGGCGTACAGCAGCGCGCGAGCTTCACCCAGACGTCCTCGACACCCTTGACGACGACACCGGGGTCGGCGTTGGCCCGGCGCTTGCGGCTGCGTGTGCGCGACGGCGGGACGGACTCGGCGATGTCCTCGGTGGCCGCCTCCTCGCCGCCGAGCGCCTGGACGAGCTTCTGCACGACGCCCTGGGCGGCGACATGGCCCTCGCCGATCGCGGCGTAGAGCGAGGAGATGTCGGGGTAGCGCATCTCGTGCGCCAGCGTCACCAGCGAGTCACCGGTGAGGATGCGCTGGATCGGCAGGTTCTGCTTGCGCATGGCACGGGCGATGGCGTCCTTGCCCTGCTCGATCGCCTCGTCGCGGCGCTCCTTGGAGAACCAGCCGCGGATCTTGTTCCTGGCCCGCGGGGACTTGACGAAGCCGAGCCAGTCGCGGGAGGGGCCCGCGCCGGTCGCCTTGGAGGTGAAGACCTCGACCAGGTCGCCGTTGTCGAGCGTCGATTCGAGCGGTACGAGGCGTCCGTTGACGCGGGCGCCTATGGTGCGGTGGCCGACCTCGGTGTGAACTGCGTACGCGAAGTCGACGGGGGTGGCGCCCGCGGGGAGCGCTATGACGTCGCCCTTGGGCGTGAAGACGAAGACCTCGTTGCGGGAGAGGTCGAAGCGCAGGGACTCCAGGAACTCCCCCGGGTCCTCGGTCTCCTTCTGCCAGTCCAGGAGCTGCCGCAGCCACGCCATGTCGTTGATGGCGTCCTTGTCCTTGCCCGTTGCCTTGGGAAGGTCGGTGCGGACCTTGGAGGCGCCGGCGACGGCTTCCTGCTTGTACTTCCAGTGGGCGGCGATGCCGTACTCGGCGCGGCGGTGCATGTCGAACGTACGGATCTGGAGTTCGACCGGCTTGCCGTTCGGTCCGATGACCGTCGTGTGCAGCGACTGGTACATGTTGAACTTCGGCATCGCGATGTAGTCCTTGAACCGCCCCGGAACCGGGTTCCAGCGGGCGTGGACCGTGCCGAGTGCCGCATAGCAGTCGCGGACGGTGTCGACGAGGACGCGGATGCCGACCAGGTCGTAGATCTCCGCGAAGTCACGGCCGCGGACGATCATCTTCTGGTAGACGCTGTAGTAGTGCTTCGGCCGTCCGGTGACGGTGGCCTTGATGCGGGCGGCGCGCAGGTCGGACTGGACCTCGTCGGTCACTATGGCGAGGTACTCGTCGCGCTTGGGGGCGCGCTCGGCGACGAGCCGCACGATCTCGTCGTACATCTTGGGGTAGAGGATCGCGAAGGCGAGGTCCTCCAGCTCCCACTTGATGGTGTTCATGCCCAGCCGGTGCGCCAGCGGTGCGTAGATCTCGAGCGTCTCGCGGGCCTTCTTCTCCTGCTTCTCCCGCTTGAGATAGCGCATCGTGCGCATGTTGTGCAGGCGGTCGGCGAGCTTGATGACCAGGACGCGCGGGTCCTTGGCCATCGCGACGACCATCTTGCGTACGGTCTCGGCCTGCGCGGCCTCACCGAACTTGACCTTGTCCAGCTTGGTGACGCCGTCGACGAGCAGCGCGACCTGGTCGCCGAAGTCGCGGCGCAGGGTGTCCAGGCCGTACTCGGTGTCCTCGACGGTGTCGTGCAGCAGCCCCGCCATCAGGGTCGCCGGGTCCATGCCGAGCTCGGCGAGGATGGTGGTGACGGCGAGGGGATGCGTGATGTACGGGTCGCCGCTCTTGCGCTTCTGGCCACGGTGCCAGCGCTCGGCCACCTGGTAGGCGCGCTCGATCTGGCGCAGCGTGGAGCTCTCGATCTTCGGGTCGTTGCTGCGCACGATCCGCAGCAGGGGCTCCAGCACCGGGTTGTACGGACTGGAGCGCTGCACACCGAGGCGGGCGAGACGGGCGCGGACCCGGTTCGAGGAGCCGCCGCCCGAGCGCGCAGAGGGCGCAGGCGGGGGCTTCGGCGCGGACACCGGGACGGGAGTCTGCGCGGAGGCGGGAGCCGAGCCGTTCGCATTCCCCCAGCCTTCGGACGGGGGGACCCCCGTCTCGCTCCGCTTCGGCTCCGCGGCGGCGTCCGGCCGCTCGGCAGCCTTCTTCTCGGGCGTGACTGCGTCCGAGACAGCCTTGTCGGCCTGCTGCTCGGGCTTCGCGGTGGCGGGCTGGGCCTCGTCTGGCAAGAGCGCTCCTCATGCGGATCCGGGTCCCCCGGTCAGGCCCGGAAAAGCCATCGTATCGATCCTGGGCGTTCACCTCGCCCCGGGACGGGGACTGTGGACAACGCGGAACGGGCACCCGGTGTTCCCGGGTGCCCGTTCCGTGGCGCCGCTCTGCGGTCCTTGGCTGGTCAGAGCGTGATCAGAGCCTCCAGCGGGGCTCCGCGCAGGGCCGGCTCCAGGCGGGCACGCCCGCCGAGGAAACTCAGCTCCATGAGGATCGCGACGCCCGCGACGTCGGCGCCTGCCCGGCGGATCAGCTCCAGGGAGGCCTCCGCCGTGCCACCGGTGGCGAGGACGTCGTCGATGACCATGACGCGGTCGTTCCCGTCGAGGTCCTCGGCGTGCACCTCGATCTCGGCGGTGCCGTACTCCAGCTCGTACGCCTGCGACAGGGTCGCTCCGGGGAGCTTGCCCGCCTTGCGTACGGGGATGAAGCCGATCCCGGCCGTGACCGCGACGGGCGCGGCCAGGATGAAGCCGCGCGCCTCCAGGCCGACGATCTTCGTCGCGCCCTGGGCCAGGCAGAGCTCGGCGAGCGTCTCCGTCAGCGCGGTGAACGCGACCGGGTCCGCGAGCAGCGGGGTGATGTCCTTGAACATCACGCCCGGCTTCGGATAGTCCGGAACGTCACGGATGCGGCTGAGGAGCAGCTCCCGGGTGCTCGTCGTCATCGGCGCTTCCCCGTCGAGGGGCGGCCACGGCCGCGGCCCCGCTGGCCGACGACGGTGCCGGTGGCCGTGGCTCCGGGAACGGCGTCGTACGACTCGTCGTCCGCCCCGTGCGTTTCGGCGTCCTCTGCGGACTCGCCCTTGGCCGCTGCGGCAGCGCGCTTGGCGAGGACCCGCTTCTTCAGGGCCTTCATCTGCGGCTCGCGCTCCTTCAGGTCGGCGACCAGCGGAGTGGCGATGAAGATCGACGAGTACGCACCGGCGGCGAGACCGACGAACAGGGACAGCGAGATGTCGTTGAGCATGCCCGCGCCCAGGAAGCCACCGCCGATGAAGAGCAGACCGGCGACCGGCAGCAGCGCCACGACCGTGGTGTTGATGGAGCGGACGAGGGTGCTGTTGATCGACCTGTTGGCGATCTCGCTGTACGTCCAGCGGGTCTGCTTGGTGATGTCCTTCGACCCCTCCTTGAGGGAGTCGAAGACGACCACCGTGTCGTAGAGCGAGTAACCGAGGATGGTCAGCAGACCGATCACGGTGCCCGGGGTGACCTCGAAGCCGACCAGGGCGTACACACCGACGGTGATGGTGAGGTCGTGGATCAGGGCGATCAGGGCGGCGACCGCCATCCTCCATTCGAAGGCGATCGCCAGATAGATCACCACGAGGAACATGAAGACGCCGAGGCCGGTCCATGCCTTGTTGGCGATCTGCTCACCCCAGCTGGGGCCGACGAGCTCGGCGTTGATCTTGGATACCGGAACGTTCAGGTCGGTGGAGAGCTGCTGGCCCACCTTGTCGGCCTGAGCGGTGTCCAGCTCGCTGACCTGGATCCGCATGTCGCCGTTGCCGAGCTTCTGGACGATCGCCGGGTGGCCCGACGCCTCCTCCGCGGCCTTCTGGGCCTGGGTGACCGAGACGGACGTCTTCTCGACGGTGAAGACGGCACCGCCCTCGAACTCGATGCCCATGTTGAGACCCCGCACCGCCAGGGCCACGATGGCCGTGATGGTGATCAGGATCGAGATGCCGTACCAGAGCTTCCGCTTGCCGACGAAGTCATAGGCGACCTCACCGCGGTAGAGCCTGGCGCCGATGGTGCCGAGACGCGACATCTCACGCCTCCTTCGGGTCGATGGGGGCGGAGACACGGCGCGAACGGCGCAGCGGCGGCTTGGCGCCGAGGCGCTTCGGGTCGAGTCCGGACCACGGGTGGCCGCTCGAGAAGAACTTCGTACGGGCGAGGATCGTCATGAGCGGCTTGGTGAAGAGGAACACCACGACGACGTCGAGCAGGGTGGTCAGACCCAGCGTGAACGCGAAGCCCTGGACCTTGCCGACGGTGACGATGAAGAGCACGGCGGCGGCGAGGAACGACACGAAGTCGGAGACGAGGATCGTGCGCCGGGCACGCGGCCAGGCCCGCTCGACGGCCGGACGGAGGGTGCGGCCCTCCCGGATCTCGTCCCGGATGCGTTCGAAGTACACGATGAACGAGTCCGCGGTGATACCGATGGCGACGATCGCACCACAGACCGCCGGCAGGTTCAGCGCGAAGCCGATCGCCGGGCCGAGCAGTGTCATCAGGCTGTACGTGAGGATCGCGGAGACCAGCAGGCTCAGCAGGGCGACCATCGACAGACCGCGGTAGTAGACCAGCAGGTAGATCACGACCAGCGCGAGGCCGATGGCGCCCGCGATGAGACCGGCCTTGAGCTGCTCCCCACCGAGCGCGGCGGTCACGGTGGTGGCGCTCTGCTCCTTGAAGGTCAGCGGGAGCGCACCGTAGCTGAGGATGTTGCCCAGATCCTGGGCGGACTCCTGGTTGAAGTTGCCGGTGATCTCGGCGTTGGCGCTCAGCGTCTGGCGCACCGAGGGGGCGGAGACGACATCGCCGTCGAGCACGATGGCGAACTGGTTCATCGGCGGCTGCTGCTGCGACAGCTTGCCGGTGATCTTCGCGAACTTCTTCGAGCCGGCGGTGGTGAAGTCCATCGTGACTTTCCACTCGCCCTGCTGCGGGTCGAGGACACCCTTGGCCGCATCGACGTCCTTGCCGTCGACCTCGGCCGGGCCCAGCACGTACTTCTCCCACTGACCTGCGCTGTTCTTGCCACAGGCGACGATGGGGTCCTCAGGCCTGGTGCCCTTGGCCGCGTTGACGCGCTGCTGCTTGTCCAGGCAGTTCAGCTCGGTGAACTTCTTCTGCAGGGCGGCGTCACCGGCGGAGGGCGGCGGAGTGGGGCTCGGCGGGGCTGCCGCCGGCTTTTCCGACGCGGCGCCGCTGGGCGTGGGCGAGGGAGCCTTCAGTGCGTCGGTGACGGCACGGCCCTGCGTGGTGGCGCTCGGCTTGGGCGCGCCCGAAGGGGCCGTGACCTCGTCCTTGGCGCCGTTGCCCTTGCCCGAGGGCGAGGCGCTCGGGGTGGCGCTCTTGGCCGGCTCCGGCTTCACGGGGCCGCCGGCCGCCACGGCGAGGACCGGGCGGAAGTACAGCTGGGCGGTGGTGCCGACCTGCTCACGGGCCTGCTGCGAGTTCGTCCCCTTGGGGATGTTGACGATGATGTTCTCGCGGCCCTGGGTCTGGACTTCCGCCTCGGAGACGCCGAGACCGTTGACACGGCGGTCGATGATGCCGACCGCGGTCTTCATGTTGGTCTCGTTGACCGCGCTCTCCTTGCCGGGCTCCGGCACGGCCTGGAGCGTGATCGACGTACCGCCCGCCAGGTCGATGCCCAGACGGGGTGTGGTCTCCCCGGCCCAGAACATCCCGCCGATCAGCGCGGCCATGATGATCAGGATCATCGCCAGGGTGCGCCCTGGCTTGCCCTGACCCCCGGGCGCCCGTCGGCCCTTCTTCGGTGCTGCCACCTTCTCGATTCTCCCTGTCCAACCGCCCCGCGCCGGGTGTGCGACGGGGTGGCCACGAAGTGTTGTGGGGACCTGCCCCCGCAGTGGTCGGCACGAACGGGGGACCGCGGTCGGCGCCGACCGGCGCCCCGCGGTCCCCGGTCGCTGTTACTTCGCGTCGGTGTCGCCGTCGGTCTTCTCGTCGCCCTTGGCGTCCTTGGCCTCGGGCGCGTTACCGGCGTCGTCCGTCTCGTCCTTCTTGCCCAGGTCGATCTTGCCGTCCTTGGCGTCCGCGGTCTCGTCGTCGGCGGCCCCGGTCAGCGAAGAGGCGTCGTCCGGCACGACCGGCGTGTCGCTCTTGAGGGCGTCGTCGCCGTCGCCGTGCACGATCCGGTTGTACTCCGCGTCGTCGAGGACGGCGCCGATCGCGTTCTTGGCGAACACCAGGTGCACGCCCGGCGCGGCCTCGAGGAGGACCGTGTCGTCGTTGACCTCCTTGACGGTGGCGTACAGCCCACCGATGGTGCGCACGCCGGTGCCGGGCTGCATCTGGTTCCGCATGGAGGCCGCCGCCTGCTGCTTCCTCTTGGCGGAGCGGGTCATCAGGAACATGGCCCCGATGAGCACGATGAACGGGAGGAGGGTCACGATATCCACGGGACGGAATTCCTTCGCACGACCGCGCTGAGTAGCGGCCTGATCTACGGGGATGGGCACGCCGACCTGGAAGGGCGGCATCGGCGGAGTCTAAGCGAGTCCGCATCGATGGAACAACGCCCAGCATGGCACCGTCGTTCCCGCCCCGGCGACCCTCCGCGCCGTCACGCCCCGAACAGACCCTGTTGTCCGCCCGTGCCGACGCCGTGCTGCGGCGCTACGAGGCCGAGATGCGCCCATGCCGCGGGAGTGGCGACTCGTCCGCGCGGGGTACGGGCCAGCAGACCCTCCCGTACGAGGAAGGGCTCGGCGACCTCCTCGACCGTCTCGCGCTCCTCCCCCACGGCCACGGCCAGCGTGGACAGACCGACGGGACCGCCTCCGAACAGCTTGAGAAGGGCCTGGAGCACCGCACGGTCGAGCCGGTCCAGCCCACGTCCGTCCACCTCGTAGATCCCCAGGGCCGCGGCGGCGATGTCCCGGTCGATCCGGCCGTCGACCTTGACCTGCGCGTAGTCGCGGACACGGCGCAGCAGGCGGTTGGCGATACGCGGTGTGCCGCGGGAGCGGCCCGCGATCTCCGCGGCCCCGCCGGTGTCGATGGCGACGTCGAGGAGCTGGGCCGAGCGGTGGATGACGCGCTCCAGCTCCGCGGGCTCGTAGAACTCCATGTGGGCGGTGAAGCCGAAACGGTCGCGCAGCGGCGGGGGAAGCAGTCCCGCCCGGGTGGTGGCGCCGACCAGGGTGAACGGAGGCAGCTCCAGGGGGATGGCGGTGGCGCCGGGGCCCTTGCCGACGATGACGTCGACGCGGAAGTCCTCCATCGCCATGTAGAGCATCTCCTCGGCGGGCCGGGACATGCGGTGGATCTCGTCGAGGAAGAGGACCTCGCCCTCCTGCAGGGACGACAGGATCGCGGCCAGATCGCCGGCGTGCTGGATGGCGGGACCGGAGGTGATGCGGATCGGCGCGCCCATCTCCGCGGCGATGATCATGGAGAGGGTGGTCTTGCCGAGCCCTGGCGCGCCGGAGAGCAGTACGTGGTCGGCGGTGGCGCCGCGAGCGAGAGCCGCCTTCAGGACAAGGTCGAGCTGCTCCCGTACCCGCTCCTGGCCGACGAACTCGTCCAGCGACTTGGGCCGCAGTGCCGCCTCGACGGCCTGGTCCTCGCCGTCGGCGGACGAGCCGACGAGGCGGCCGTCGGCGGCGTCGTCGGTCGGGGGTGCGGTGTCGTCCCAGTTCACAGTGGATTGCCTCGCGGGGTCAGCGGGTGCGGTTCAGGGTCTGGAGGGCGGCCTTGAGCAACTGACCGATCTGCGGCTCGCCGGTCGCCGCCTCCGCCACGGGCGTCACGGCGGTCACCGCCTCTTCGGCCTCGCGGGTCGCGTAGCCGAGGCCGATCAGCGCGGCGTGCAGCTGGTCGCTCCAGGACTGGGTGACCGGAGCGCCGACGGCCCGGGAGGCCGGGCCGATGGGCTCGCCGAGGCGGTCCCGCAGCTCCAGAAGCAGCTTCTGGGCGCCCTTCTTGCCGATGCCCGGAACCGCGGTCAGCGCCTTCTCGTCACCCGTGGCCACCGCGCGGCGCAGGGCGTCAGGGCTGTGCACGGCGAGCATCGCCTGCGCGAGGCGCGGGCCGACGCCGCTCGCGGTCTGGAGCAGCTCGAAGACCTGCCGCTCGTCGTCGTCGGCGAAGCCGTACAACGTCAGCGAGTCCTCCCGGACGACCAAGGAGGTGGCGAGCCGGGCCTCCTGACCGATCCTCAGCCCCGACAGTGTGTTCGGCGTGCATTGCACGGCCATACCGACGCCGCCCACCTCGATCACGGCGGTCGTCGGGGCGAGAGCGGCAACCGGGCCGCTCACAAAGGCGATCATGCTCTACGGCCTTTCATCGCGTGGTGCGCGGCGACCGCCTGCTGGAGGCGGTTCTGCGCGGGGGCGCGCCAGATGTGGCAGATGGCGAGGGCGAGGGCATCGGCCGCGTCGGCCGGCTTCGGCGGGGCGTCCAGTCGCAGCAGACGGGTCACCATCGCCCCGACCTGCGCCTTGTCGGCGCGGCCCGTTCCGGTGACCGCGGCCTTGACCTCGCTCGGGGTGTGCAGTGCGACGGGCAGCCCACGGCGGGCGGCGCACAGCATGGCGACCGCGCTCGCCTGGGCCGTGCCCATGACGGTGCGGACGTTGTGCTGGCTGAACACCCGCTCGACCGCGACCATTTCGGGCCGGTGCATGTCCAGCCACTCCTCGATGCCACGCTCGACGGCGACCAGCCGGTCGCCGATGCCGGCGTCCGCAGGCGTACGCACGACACCGACGCCGACCATCGTCAGCGGGCGGCCGGCGACACCCTCCACCACGCCGACACCGCAACGGGTCAGGCCTGGGTCCACCCCCAGCACGCGCACGCCCACCCCTCCCCTGTCTGTGGCAGAACCTCCCCCAGGCTCTCGCGGAGGTGGTCGCTCAGCGTCGTGGCTGCTCGATCAATGGTTCAGGTCGTCAGACTAACCGCTGCCTCTGACAATGCGACGGGCCGACGGGGTGTGTCCCCGTCGGCCCGTCGTACGTGGCGTGGTCAGCCGGTTCGGCGGCCCGGAGCCGGTCCGGATCAGGCGTCGACCTTCTCCATGACGTCGTCCGAGACGTCGAAGTTGGCGAAGACGTTCTGCACGTCGTCGCTGTCCTCGAGCGCGTCGATCAGCTTGAAGATCTTACGCGCGCCGTCCTCGTCCAGCTCGACCTGCATGGTCGGGACGAAGTTGGCCTCGGCCGAGTCGTAGTCGATGCCGGCCTCCTGCAACGCGGTGCGGACCGCGACCAGGTCGGTGGCCTCGCTGATGACCTCGAAGTTCTCACCGAGGTCGTTGACCTCCTCGGCGCCGGCGTCCAGCACCGCATCGAGGACGTCGTCCTCGCTCAGCTCACCCTTGGGCAGAACGACAACACCCTTGCGGTTGAACAGGTACGAGACGGAGCCGGGATCGGCCATGGAGCCGCCGTTGCGGGTCATGGCGACGCGGACGTCGGAGGCCGCGCGGTTGCGGTTGTCGGTGAGGCACTCGATGAGCACCGCGACACCGTTCGGACCGTAACCCTCGTACATGATCGTCTCGTAGTCGGCGCCACCGGCCTCGAGGCCGGCACCGCGCTTGACCGCGGAGTCGATGTTCTTGTTGGGTACCGAGCTCTTCTTCGCCTTCTGGATGGCGTCGAAGAGGGTCGGGTTGCCGTCGACGTCGGCGCCGCCGGTGCGCGCCGCGACCTCGATGTTCTTGATCAGCTTCGCGAAGAGCTTGCCGCGCTTGGCGTCGATCACGGCCTTCTTGTGCTTCGTCGTGGCCCATTTAGAGTGGCCGGACATCTGCCTGTCTCCTTCGCGTAACCAATCTCTGCTGCGTTCGCCTGTGATCCTACCGGGATCGGGTCAGTGCGCGGCGCGCACCATGTCGACGAACAGAGCGTGCACGCGGTGGTCCCCGGTCAGTTCCGGGTGGAACGACGTGGCCAGCGCGTTGCCCTGCCGTACGGCGACGATGTGGCCCTCGTGCTCGGCCAGCACCTCGGCAGTGGCGCCGACGGACTCGACCCACGGGGCGCGGATGAACACTCCCTCGACGGGGGCGCCGTCGATGCCCTTGAACGCGACGGCGGATTCGAAGGACTCGTTCTGGCGGCCGAAGGCGTTGCGGCGAACGATCATGTCGATACCGCCGATGGTCTCCTGGCCGGAGCGCGGGTCGAGGATCTTGTCGGCGAGCATGATCAGGCCGGCGCAGGTGCCGTAGACCGGCATGCCCGCGCGTACGCGCTCACGCAGCGGCTCCATCATCCCGAAGAGATGGGCCAGCTTGGAGATGGTGGTGGACTCGCCGCCCGGAATGACGAGGCCGTCGACCTCGGCGAGCTCCTCGGGGCGCCGGATCGGCCTGGCCACGGCGTCTGCCGCGGCCAGGGCGATCAGATGCTCCCGTACGTCGCCCTGGAGGGCCAGGACACCGATGACGGGTGTGCTCATGAGTGGTTACCAGCCGCGGTTGGCGTAGCGCTCGGTCTCGGGGAGGGTGTCGCAGTTGATGCCGACCATGGCCTCGCCCAGGTTGCGGGAGGCATCCGCGATGATCTTCGGGTCGTCGTAGAAGGTGGTGGCCTTCACGATGGCGGCTGCGCGCTTGGCCGGGTCGCCCGACTTGAAGATGCCCGAGCCGACGAAGACGCCCTCGGCACCGAGCTGGCGCATCAGCGCGGCGTCGGCGGGAGTGGCCACGCCACCGGCGGAGAACAGCACGACCGGCAGCTTGCCGAGCTCGGAGACCTCCTTGACGAGCTCGTACGGGGCGCGCAGCTCCTTGGCGGCCGCGTAGAGCTCGTTGTTGTCGAAGCCACGCAGCTTGGCGATCTCGTTCTTGATCTGGCGCAGGTGACGGACGGCCTCGACGACGTTGCCGGTACCGGCCTCACCCTTCGAGCGGATCATGGCCGCGCCCTCTGCGATACGGCGCAGGGCCTCGCCCAGGTTGGTGGCGCCGCAGACGAAGGGGGTGGTGAAGGCCCACTTGTCGGAGTGGTTGACCTCGTCGGCCGGGGTCAGCACCTCGGACTCGTCGATGTAGTCGACGCCGAGGGACTGCAGCACCTGGGCCTCGACGAAGTGGCCGATCCGGGACTTGGCCATGACCGGGATCGAGACCGCGTCGATGATCTCCTCGATCATGGTCGGGTCCGACATCCGGGCCACGCCGCCGTCCTTGCGGATGTCGGCGGGGACCCGCTCCAGCGCCATGACGGCGACCGCGCCCGCGTCCTCTGCGATCTTCGCCTGCTCGGCGTTGACCACGTCCATGATCACGCCACCCTTGAGCTGCTCGGCCATGCCGCGCTTGACGCGTGCGGTGCCGGTCTCGGGGGACTGGGGGGTGGTGGGAAGCGTGCTGGACACGATCGACCTCATTCGATGACGACAGTTTTGTGCGTTTGGTGCTCTGGATGAGGAAACAGTCCGACACCAGGCCACTGCAAGGGCCAATGAGGAGCCGGTGGCTCATTCTGGCGGCGCGGTACCTGTTCCCGGGCGGCTGCCCGGGACCGGCGGAGTCCCGGGAGTCAGGCGGGCCGGTCCGCCAGCGCGGTCGGGGGCTCGTCGTCCATCTCGAACGCCAGAGGGAACGGGGCGTGCCCCGCCAGCCGGAACCAGCGGACCTTGCGGTGCCTGCGCAGTGCCCGCGCCGCACGGACGGAGTCGTTGTGGAACCGCCGGGCCATGGGTACGCGCCGCACCGCCGCGGCAAGCTCGTTGGCGGCGTCGTCGCCGCCCGGCGCCTCCCGTACGGCCTCCATCTGCTCCGGCTCGCCGAAGACGGCCCGCAGTGCCTGACTGAGCTCGCTCTCTGCGACCTCGCGGTGCTCCTCGTCCGCCTGACGGGCGGCGTGCGCGGCCTCGTAGAGGACGATCGACGCGGCCGGATCGAGAACACCCGACGTGGCGAGCTCCTGGGTGACCGATGCCCTGCGCACCAGCTGCGCGTCCAGGGCGGCGCGGGCGGCGTCGATCCGGGCGTGCAGCCGGTCGAGCCGGCCGGCGGTCCAGCTCAGGTAGAGGCCGATCACGACGAGCCCGACGAGGATCCAGATCAAGGTTGCGGTCACGGGCGGCAAGGCTACCGGCCGCCGACGCGGGCGGTTCGGGTGTGGTTGTCGTGGTTGGCCGGTGCGGGTCCGCTGCGCGGTGCGGGTGTGGTTGTGGTTGTCGTGGTTGGCGGTGCGGGCCGCTGCGCGGTGCCGGTGTGGGTGCGGGTGTCGTGGGCGGTGCCGTGACGGTTGGCCGGTGTGTCCGTCCTCAAACGCCGGACGGGCTTACGTGGTCGGGGTTGGCCGGGACCGTGCCGGGGGCCTGTGTGTCCGTCCTCAAGCGCCGGACGGGCTTACGTGTACGGGGCTGGCCTGTGCCGTGTTGTTGGCCGGGGTGTCCGTCCTCAATCGCCGGACGGGCTCAGGTGGTCGGGGTCGGCCCGGACCGGGTCGCGTGGCGTTGGGGGCCGTTCCGGGGCTCGCATCCGGGACGGCATGATTTACGGCGCGCTGACCGGCACCACTTCGGCGAAGCCCGCGCCGCGCCACAAATCACGCTTTAGTGTCCCGGACACGACCCCTCCACGGCCCCCTCGGGGCGGGAGGTGGTGGGCCGATCGCCGTGGTCGCGTGTCTGTTGCCCACCCACCGGGCGGTAGTCGGCAACGCTGCCGGGGCGGGGCCGTGCAGGCTCGGCCCCGCAGGGGACGGCGGGACTACTGGCTGCCCCTGAGGTGGGCGGTACGCCGCCGTCCCCGAGGAGTCGAGCCCGGAGGGGCCCCGCCCCCCCACCCACAGCCCGTCCGGCGTTTGAGGACGGACACCCCGGCCCCCGTCACGGCACAGGCCAACCCCGACAACCCAAGCCTGTCCGGCGATTGAGGACGGACACACCGGCCAACCGTCACGGCACAGGCCAACCCCGACAACCTCACCCGCACCGCCGGAGGCTAGTCGCGGGCCAGGCCGAAGCGGGCCATCAGGCCCGGGCGTTCGTCCGCCGCCACCGATGCCGCGCCGTCCGTCACCGTCTCGTAGACCGCGAGGATGTCCGCGCCCACGGTCGACCAGTCGAAGCGCCGCACGTGCGCGCTGCCCTTCGCCCGCAGTTGCTCACGGCGTGCCGGATCGCCGAGCAGCCGGATCGCCGCCGCGGCCAGCGCGTCCGCGTCCTCGTTGGCGAAGAGTTCGCCCGCCGCGCCCTGGTCGAGGACCTGGGCGAAGGCGTCCAGGTCGGAGGCCAGCACCGGCGCGCCCGCCGACAGGGCTTCGACCAGGATGATCCCGAAGCTCTCGCCGCCCGTGTTCGGGGCGACGTACACATCGACGCTGCGCAGCAGCCGCGCCTTGTCCTCGTCGCTCACCATGCCGAGGAACTCCACGCGCGAGCGCAGCTCCGGCGGGAGCGAGGAGACCGCCTCCTCCTCGTCGCCGCGTCCCGCGACCAGCAGTCGTGTGCCGGGCCGCTCCGCGAAGATCTTCGGCAGCGCCTTCATGAGCACCGGGAGACCTTTGCGCGGCTCGTCGATGCGGCCGATGAACCCGATCGTCCCGCCCTGCCACTCGGGCCTCGGCCCGGCATCGGCGAAGAAGTCCACGTCGACGCCGTTGGGGATGACGACGGCGTCGCCCCCCAGGTGCTCGACGAGGGTCCGCCGGGCGTACTCGCTGACCGCGATGCGCGCGCTGATCTTCTCCAGCGCGGGCTGCAGGATCGGATAGGCCGCGATCATCGCCCGTGAACGCGGGTTGGAGGTGTGGAAGGTGGCGACGATCGGGCCCTGGGCCGCCCAGCAGGACAGCAGCCCGAGCGACGGCGAGGCCGGCTCATGGATGTGGATCACGTCGAAAGTGCCGTCGTGCAGCCAGCGCCGCACCCGCGCCGCGGACAGGAAGCCGAAGTTGAGGCGGGCGACGGAGCCGTTGTACGGCACGGGAACGGCCCGGCCGGCCGAGACGACGTACGGCGGCAGCGGTGTGTCGTCGTCCGCCGGCGCGAGCACCGACACCTCGTGGCCCAGCCTGATCAGGTGCTCGGCCAGGTCCCTGATGTGGAACTGGACACCGCCGGGAACGTCCCAGGAGTACGGGCAGACAATGCCGATCCTCACGTCTGCCGCTCCTCGAGGTCCGAGAGCCACAACCGCTGCAGCATGTGCCAGTCCTCCGGGTGGTCGGCGATTCCGGTGGCGAAGACGTCCGCCAGCGCCTGTGTCATCACAGACGTCTTCTCGGCCCGGGTACCTGTCTCCGGTATGTCGAGGGGCGGGTGGATGCGGCCCTTCATCACGGCGGTCTCGTCGTACCAGAGCGTCGCGGGGAGCAGCACCGCGCCGGTCTGCTGGGCGAGCAGCGCGGGGCCCGCGGGCATCCGGGCCGTCTCGCCGAAGAACTTCACCTCGACGCCGGATTCCGACAGGTCACGGTCGGCGACCAGACAGACCATGCCCCCGTCGCGCAGCCGCCGGGCGAGCGTGCCGAAGGCGGAGCCGCCGGTGTGCGGCAGTACCTCCATGCCCAGCGACTCGCGGTAGGCGACGAACCGGTCGTACAGCGTCTCCGGCTTGAGGCGTTCGGCGACCGTGGTGAACGGGATGCCCAGCGCACGGGTGACCCAGATACCGGCGAGGTCCCAGTTGGCGAGGTGCGGCAGCGCGACGACGACGCCCCTGCCGGAT
The DNA here is from genome assembly GCF_042802855.1 of Streptomyces sp. NPDC057445. Lineage (NCBI taxonomy): Bacteria > Bacillati > Actinomycetota > Actinomycetes > Kitasatosporales > Streptomycetaceae > Streptomyces > Streptomyces sp. NPDC057445. The sequence continues at coordinate 172,154 of NZ_JBHVDH010000008.1, forward strand.
GCGAGCGCGTCGGTCAGGTTGTGGACGTCCTTCAGCTCGAAGCTCCGCTTCGCGCGCTCCTGGCTCCAGGTGGGAAGCCGGAAGGATTCCATCCAGTACCGCATGTACGAGCGCATGCCGGCCTTCGACAGCTCGGCGAGCCGCTCGGGTCCCGCATCGGGGACGACCCGGGCCAGGTTGGACTCGAGGCGCAGCACTCCCTTGCCGCGCCGCTTCCACGCGGTGTCGGCGATGGTCCGGCCGAGCGCCGCGGCGACCGGCTCCGGGAGCTTCTTGACCGCGGCCCAGCCCAGTCCGTACAGCGTGTCCGTCAGCCGTTCCTTCACGACGCCCCACTCCCCTCAGAGGACGCCGCCGCGTCCGCCTCTGCCGCCTCACGGCGTACCGTCACCACCCGCTGCCCCAGGGTCACCAGCGAGCCGACCGCCACGACCCACAGCGCGATCGGCAACAGGATGTCGACGCCGGGGACCCCGAACTCGTGGAGCCCGGCGAGACCCGCGGCAACGAGCGAGATGACGAGCCGCTCGGCCCGTTCCACCAGTCCGTTCACCGCGACCGGCAGTCCGATCGCCTCGCCCCGCGCCTTCGTGTACGAGACGACCTGGCCGCTGGCCAGGCAGAAGATGGCGACCGCACACAGCACATTGTCGTCGCCCTTGCCCGCGTACCAAAGGGCGAAGCCGCCGAAAATGGCCCCGTCCGCGACCCGGTCCAGCGTCGAGTCGAGGAAGGCGCCCCACCGGCTGGACACCCCGGCCTGGCGTGCCATGTTCCCGTCGATGAGGTCCGAGAAGACGAACAAGGTAATGACGATGGTCCCCCAGAAGAACTCTCCGCGTGGGAAGAAGACCAGCGCGCCCACCATGACTCCTGCCGTGCCCACGAGCGTGACCGCGTCCGGGCTCACCCCGCGGCGGAGCAGAAACGCGGCGAACGGCGTGAGGACACGCGTGAAAAACGCACGCGCGTACTTGTTCAGCATGGCCTTCCCGGGGGGTCGGTGCGCCGCGCGGCCCCAACGGCCACCGGCTGGCCCATCGTAGTCACGCCGTTCCGTCGCCAGCGGACTCCCCCGGTCGCGTACGACGTATGGACGCACCATGACGGGAGTGGAAAGCTCGAAAGACCACCGCGGGCATTCGCCGGAGCATCCTCAGTCTCCGGCCGGGGGTCTCCCCATCACGGCCCCCGGGTCCGCGCCCTCACCTCACCGTGCAATCAGTCGGGAGGAACGAATCATGGGCGACAAGGCGAACGCACACCCCGGAGCCGCCGGCAGGGCGACAACGGCCGACCGGCCGACATCCGTACGGAATGTGGTGCTGGTCGGCCACAGTGGATCGGGCAAGACGACCCTGGTCGAGGCCCTCGCGCTGGCCACGGGGGCGGTCAACAGGGCCGGCCGGGTCGAGGACGGGGGCACGGTCTCGGACTACGACGAGATCGAGCACCGTCAGCAACGCTCCGTCCAGCTCAGCCTCGTCCCGCTCGAATGGGACGGCTACAAGATCAATCTGCTGGACACCCCCGGATACGCCGACTTCGTCGGGGAACTCAGGGCCGGTCTGCGAGCCGCGGACGCGGCCCTTTTCGTCGTCTCCGCGGCGCAGGAAGCCGACGCCGTCGCGGCTTCGACCCGCATGGTGTGGGAGGAGTGCGCCGCGGTCGGGATGCCCCGGGCCATCGTGGTCACACATCTGGAGACGGCGCGCACCGGGTTCGACGAGCTCACCCGGGTCTGCGGGCAGATCTTCGGCGGGGACGACCCCGACGCCGTACTCCCGCTGTATCTTCCCCTGCACGGTCCGGAGGCAGCGGACGGGCACGCGCCCGTGACCGGCCTGATCGGGCTGCTGTCGCAGCAGCTGTTCGACTACTCCGACGGCGGGCGCACGGAGAAGTCCCCGGACCCCGACCAGCTGCCGCTCATCGAGGAGGCCCGCAACCGGCTCATCGAGGGAATCATCGCGGAGAGCGAGGACGAGACCCTCATGGACCGCTATCTGGGCGGCGAGAAGATCGACATCAAGACCCTGATCGACGACCTGGAGAAGGCCGTCGCCCGGGGAGTCTTCCATCCCGTGCTGGCCGCCGCGCCCCCCTCGGACGGCGGGAAGCAGGGCCTCGGCACGGTCGAGCTGCTGGAGCTGATCACCGGCGGGTTCCCGACCCCGCTGGAGCGGGAGGCGCCCGCGGTCACCACGCCCGAGGGCATGGCGCGCCCCGCGATCAGCTGCGACCCCGACGGCCCGCTGGTCGCCGAGGTGGTCAGGACGGCGTCCGACCCGTATGTCGGACGGCTGTCGCTGGTGCGGGTGTTCTCAGGGACGCTGCGCCCGGACGAGACGGTGCATGTGTCCGGGCACGGGCTGGCGGACCGTGGTCATGAGGATCACGACGTGGACGAGCGCGTCGGTGCGCTGACGTCCCCCTTCGGGAAGCAGCAGCGGACGGTCGGCTCGTGCATCGCGGGCGATCTCGCGTGTGTCGCGAAGCTGGGACGGGCCGAGACCGGGGACACGCTGTCGTCCAAGGACGATCCACTGCTGATGGAACCGTGGGCGATGCCCGACCCGCTGCTGCCGCTGGCCATCCAGGCGCACAGCAAGGCGGACGAGGACCGGCTCTCGCAGGGTCTTTCTCGGCTGGTCGCGGAGGATCCGACGATGCGTCTCGAGCAGAACAAGGACACGCACCAGGTGGTGCTGTGGTGCCTGGGCGAGGCGCACATGGACGTGGCGCTGGAGCGGCTGCGCAGCCGTTACGGGGTGCAGGTCGACGTGGTCCCGTACAAGGTGTCGCTGCGGGAGACGTTCGGCCAGTCCTCCGCGGGGCGCGGGCGTCATGTGAAGCAGTCCGGCGGTCACGGCCAGTACGCGATCTGTGAGATCGAGGTCGAACCGCTGCCGCCCGGCTCCGGTGTCGAGTTCGTCGACAAGGTTGTCGGCGGTGCGGTGCCGCGGCAGTTCATCCCGTCCGTGGAGAAGGGCATCCGGGCGCAGGCGGCGAAGGGCGTCGCGGCCGGCTATCCGCTGGTCGACGTACGGGTGACGCTGCGGGACGGGAAGGCGCACTCGGTGGACTCGTCGGACGCCGCGTTCCAGACGGCCGGTGCGCTGGCGTTGCGTGAGGCGGCGGCCGACGCACGGATCCATCTGCTGGAGCCGGTGGCCGAGGTTCAGGTGATGGTGCCCGACGAGTACGTCGGCTCGGTCATGAGCGATCTGTCCGGCCGGCGCGGCCGGGTGGTCGGCACCGAGCAGGCGGGCCCTGGCCGGACGCTGGTGCGGGCCGAGGTACCTGAGATCGAGATCGGCCGGTACGCGGTCGATCTGCGGTCGATCTCGCACGGCACGGGCCGCTTCGACCGCTCGTACGCCCGCCATGAGGCGATGCCCCCGCAGTTGGCCGACAAGATCCGCGAACAGGCCGAGACGGGTCAGTAGTTGGGCGTGCCGCCCGCCGTACCCCCTTGCGGCGGGCGGCATTTCATGGTGATGAGGCGGACACGCCGCGTCCTCGATAGGCTGGGGTGCCCAGTTCAGAAGGTGTGCGGGGCGCGGCAGTCGGGAACAGTCGCAGAGCGGACGGTTGCGGCGATGGGGGCGGTGCGGTGGCGGACCAGGCATTCGATTTCTCTCCCGGGGCGCAGGTGCCGCTGCAGGGGGCGGCCGGCCAGACGGCGGCGACGCATGCGCTCGCCTCGGCCGCGTACCGGGACGGCAAGCTCGAGGACATCCTCAAGGCCAACAGCGAGTGGCACGAGTCCAAGGTGACCAAGCCCAAGATCTCGCTCTTCGAGCCGAATCTGGGCGAGGCGTTCTCACGGGCGATTCAGGTGCGGATGCTGGGCGGCGGCCGCAAACCGCTGGTCCAGTCGTTCGGTACGGAGCCGCAGGCCGTCGTCGAGCACGCGCTCGCGGCGACCCGGATCCGCAAGGAGAGGGACGCGAAACTCACCGTGATCATGGCGGTGTTCGGGCTGCTGTTCCTGCCCGGGATGCTGCTCTGGATCGGTGTGTTCCAGCTGCGCCGCATGATCGCGGGGGCGAAGGACAAGAAGGCGGGGGCGATCGGCGGCGCGCTGATGGCCGGGGTGGCCATCCTGGCGGTGGTCTTCCTGCTCAAGCTGCCGTTCACCGGTTTCTGGGGGTACTACCTCCGGGGCATGCTCGTCGCCCCGGTGATCGGCTGGCTGCTCGCGAAGCGGATCTGCGAATCCACGGCGAAGGACATGCGCGAGCGCTGGGACAGCCTCCTGTCCGGCGGCGGCATCGGCGCGAAGGTCCCGGAGGCCGTGCCCGGGAACCCGAACGAGACCGCTGCCGAGCAGCTGCGCCAGGGTCTGGAGCTGCTCACCGCGGAGCAGCACGCCAATTCGGTCTTCTACGCGGGCCCCAAGGGGATACTCGGCATGGGCACCCGCTGGGGCAGCTGGCAGCTCGCGGAGGAGCTGGTGGCGAAGGCACCCCACAAGGAGTTCCACCAGTTCCGCAGCTGGGACGTCATCAAGGTCATCCACGACCAGCTGACGCTGCTGCAGCGCGGACCGCTGAACACGGGGGGTTTCCCGAAGCCCTCGGTGAAGCACTGGGTCGTCGTGCCCGTCGGTGAGAACGCGGCGGAGGTGGCGAGGCCCGAGGGCCAGAACGTGGACAACAAGTTCCAGGTCAAGCGCCACGAGATACAGCGCATCTGCGACCACCAGCAGTTCGGCAGCGGAAACCGCCACTACCTGGGCGTGCAGTTCACCCTGTGGGACGGACAACTGGTGATCACGATGATGATCACGGTGACGGTGCTCTACGAGACCCTGCGTATCGAGGTCACCGGGCATGCACTCGGCCCTGTGCACTCCCTGTTCACCACCAAGCCCGCGCCCAAGACCGTCGAGGTCGCCAAGACGATGAGGTTCTGGGAGACCACGACACGGACCCTGCCGCTGGTGGAGACGCCCGAGGTCGTGCGGCTGATGGTGCGGGCACCGTTCACCTGGTACCCGCCACTGCTGGACTTCCTCGGCGGAAAGCTGGTGCTCCCGGAGCCGTTCGGCCTGCGTCATGCCTGGGCGGACAAGCCCTGGCGGCACCGCTTCATGGCGGACGACGCCATGCGCGCGGCGACCCCCGTGCTGCGGGTGACGCACGCCGCGGCGATGCGCGTGCTGGAGGAGAACGGGGTGGACACCGAGCGTTTCAGCAACCGCTCCATGATGGTCAGTGGAGCGGTGCAGGACCCGGCGCCCCGCAAGGCGGACGTGTACGACGCGTGACCGCGCCGGCCGCGGCTACGCGGCCGGCCAGGCGTCCGCGAGCATCTTCCGCGTGTCGGCGAGGAGTTGAGGCAGCACCTTGGTGTGGCCGACGACCGGCATGAAGTTGGTGTCGCCGCCCCAGCGCGGCACCACGTGCTGGTGCAGATGGGCGGCGATACCGGCCCCGGCGACGGAGCCCTGGTTCATGCCGATGTTGAAGCCGTGCGCACCGGAAGCCGTACGCAGCGCCGTCATCGCCCGCTTGGTGAAGGCGGCGAGCTCGGCGGTCTCCGCCTCGTCGAGGTCCGTGTAGTCGGCGACGTGCCGGAACGGCACGACCATGAGATGCCCGCCGTTGTACGGGTAGAGATTGAGCACCGCGTAGACGCTCTCCCCGCGCGCGATGACGAGTCCGTCCTCGTCGGACTTCGCGGGAATGGAGCAGAAGGGGCAGCCGTCATCGGCTCCCGGCCCGGTCGGCTTGTTCTCACCCTGGATGTATGCCATCCGGTGGGGAGTCCACAGACGCTGGAAGGCGTCCTGGATACCGACTCCGATCTGCTGCTCCGGCTCACTCGTCATGTTGTGCAGCATATGACTTCGCCCGTACGGAGCGTGTCGCCGGGGGCGGACGCGGGCCGGTCCCGGCGATGCTGGGCCGATGGACGTCGACGAGGCGGAGACCCCGCTCCAGCGCTGGGAGCAGCGGGTCGAGCTGCCGCTGTTCTGGGGCTCGCTGGTCTTCCTGGCTGCCTACTCGGTGCGCGTGCTGGCCGAGGACGTGGACCGGATCTGGCGGGAACTCGCCTTCGGAGTGATGCTCCTCATGTGGCTCGTCTTCGCAGCCGACTTTGCGGTGCGGCTGCGGCTCAGCGGTCAGCGACTGCACCGCTTCCTGCGGACGCACTGGCTGGACGCCCTGGTACTGATCCTGCCGCTGCTGCGTCCGCTGCGCCTGGTCAAGCTCTACACCACGCTCCAGCGGCGGCGTGACCGGCCGGCCCTCAGCCTCTATGTGCGGGTGATCGCTTACGCCGGTCTGACGGCCCTCCTGCTGGGCTGGGCGGGGGCCCTCGCCGTCTATCACCAGGAGCGGTCGGCGCCAGGAGCATCGATCCGCACGTTCGGGGACTCCGTCTGGTGGGCGTGCGAGACGCTGACCACGGTGGGCTACGGCGACGTGACACCGGTGACGCCCTGGGGACGGGTCATCGCCGTCGGGCTGATGATCTGTGGGCTGGCCCTGCTGGGAGCGGTGACCGGTTCGTTCTCGTCATGGCTGATCCAGGTCTTCACCCGTGAGGACGAGAAAAGGCCCCCGGAGGACGGGCGTCCTCCGGGGGCCTCTCCCTGAGTAGTGATACCGACAGGCTCAGATCTGTGCGCGCTCCTCGACGATCTTCGCGATCTTGCCGATCGCCTCGTCGACCGGAATGCCGTTCTCCTGCGAGCCGTCGCGGTAGCGGAAGGAGACCGCGCCGTTCTCCATGTCCTCGTCGCCCGCGATGACCATGAAGGGCACCTTCTGCTTCTGGGCGTTGCGGATCTTCTTCTGCATACGGTCCGAGGAGGCGTCCACCTCGACGCGGAGCCCCTGCTTCCTCGCCTTGGCGGCGAACTCCTGGAGGTAGGGGACGTGGGCGTCGCCGATCGGGATGCCCAGCGCCTGGACGGGCGCCAGCCAGGCCGGGAAGGCGCCCGCGTAGTGCTCGAGCAGCACCGCGAAGAAGCGCTCGATGGAGCCGAACAGCGCACGGTGGATCATGACCGGACGCTGCTTGGTGCCGTCGGGGCCGGTGTACTCCAGGTTGAAGCGCTCCGGCAGGTTGAAGTCGAGCTGGACGGTCGACATCTGCCAGGTACGGCCGATCGCGTCCTTCGCCTGCACGGAGATCTTCGGGCCGTAGAAGGCCGCGCCGCCCGGATCGGGGGTGAGCGGAAGGCCCTGCTTCTCGGCCACCTGCCGCAGCACCTCGGTGGCCTCCTCCCAGACCTCGTCGGAGCCGACGAACTTCTCCGGGTCCTTGGTGGAGAGCTCCAGGTAGAAGTCGGTCAGACCGTAGTCGCGCAGCAGGTCCAGGACGAAGGTGAGCGTGGAGTCCAGCTCCTCCGCCATCTGCTCCCGGGTGCAGTAGATGTGCGCATCGTCCTGGGTGAAGCCTCGGGCGCGGGTCAGACCGTGCACGACGCCCGACTTCTCGTACCGGTACACGGTCCCGAACTCGAAGAGACGCAGCGGCAGTTCGCGGTACGAACGCCCACGCGCATCGAAGATCAGGTTGTGCATCGGGCAGTTCATGGGCTTGAGGTAGTAGTCCACGCCCTCGTCGAGCTGCATGGGCGGGTACATGCCCTCGGCGTACCAGTCGAGGTGGCCCGACTTCTCGAAGAGCTTGCCCTTGGTCGCGTGAGGCGAGTACACGAACTCGTAGCCGTGCTCCTCGTGGCGCTTGCGCGAGTAGTCCTCCATGACCCGGCGGATGACACCGCCCTTGGGGTGGAAGACCGCGAGACCGGAGCCGACCTCGTCCGGGAAGGAGAACAGGTCCAGTTCGTTGCCGAGCTTGCGGTGGTCGCGCTTCTCGGCCTCTGCGAGGAAGTCCAGGTGCGCCTTCAGCTCTTCCTTGGACGGCCAGGCGGTGCCGTAGATGCGCTGCAGCATCGGGTTCTTCTCGCTGCCGCGCCAGTAGGCCGCGGCGTTGCGCATGAGCTTGAACGCGGGGATGTTGCGGGTGGTGGGCAGGTGGGGACCCCGGCAGAGGTCCTTCCAGCACAGGTCGCCCGTCTTGGCGTCCAGGTTGTCGTAGATGGTCAGCTCGCCGCCGCCCACCTCGACATTCGCACCGTCGTCGGAGGACGCGGAGCCCTTGATGCCGATGAGCTCCAGCTTGTACGGCTCGTCCGCGAGCTCCTCGCGTGCGGCCTCGTCGGTGACGACGCGCCGCGAGAAGCGCTGGCCGCGCTTCTGGATCTCCTGCATCTTCTTCTCGACGGCCTTGAGATCCTCGGGGGTGAACGGCTTCGCGACGTCGAAGTCGTAGTAGAAGCCGTCACGGACCGGCGGGCCGATACCGAGCTTGGCCTCGGGGAAGAGCTCCTGCACGGCCTGCGCCATGACATGCGCGGTGGAGTGCCGCAGGATGTTGAGGCCGTCCTCGGAGGAGATCTCGACGGGCTCGACCGCCTCGCCGTCCTTCACCTCGTAAGCGAGGTCCTTCAGCTCACCGGCGACGCGCGCGGCGATGACGGTGCGCTCACCGGCGAAGAGCTCGGCCGCCGTGGTGCCCGTGGTCACCACGCGCTCTTCCCGCTCGGAATCGCGTTGGATGATCACACGGACGTCTGACACCGGTCTCTCCTGTCTGATGAGGAAGCGCACGCCCCATAACGTCTTGCGTACGCAATACGTCATGCTACCGAGCCGGGGAGCGTGCCTGCGAAACGGTTTAAACGCGCGCTGCCCGCGACGGGCGACGGAGCACGGCCCCGGTTCGCGCGGCCGTGCCGACGGGCCCGGTCCGGGACGAGCGCCGCGGCCGGCCGCACCGGCGGCACGGGTGTCCCACAAGGCGCAGCGCCTTCACACGTCCGCGGGGCCCCGCCCGCCCGCCTGCCCGCCTGCCCGCCTGCCGCAGTCCGATACCGATTACCGATCCCGAGCTCCGCGCGATGCACTCGATCCTCTCCGCGCCGAAGGTCGGCCACCTCACCGGAACCCAGGTCGAGCACGGCCCGGACCTCGGGCGTCCGTGCCGGCCGCATCGCAGGCACGGGCGCGCCCCGTCGGACGTTCTCGACGCGCGTGACCCGACCGCACGCCATACGCGTGCCGTGGTGTGGCCGCAGTGGACGTCGCCCGGCCACCCGCCCAGTACCGGATCCCGCGTTCCGCGATGCACGCGGACCTCCGCGACGAAGGCGACCGCCCCACGGGACCCGGGTCGGGCGCGGGCGGATCCCTGTAGGGACGCCCGGCCACCGGCCACGACCCGGCCCCGGCCACCGCTTCCGTAGCGAAGGACGGCGCTCACCCTGTCCCGGGCCCGGTCCTCGTCGGCCCTCCGTGCCCGCGCAGGGACGCCCCTTCCCTGCAGCCGGCGCCCGGCGGCGCAGGAAGAAGCCCCTGCCCGACGGCGGGACCGAACCATCCCCCGGCCCCGCCCCGGGCGAGGCCGAGCCCGGTCAGTCCTCCCCGCCGCAGGCGTCCTCGAAGAAGTCCAGGTTCTCGTGGAGCGCCTTCATCAGCCGGTCCCGTTCCGCGTCGTCGACCTGCACCGGCACCACACCCGTCGCGTCGCTGAGGCGGCGGAAGCCGCCGCGGCTTTCGAGGCGGCCGATGACGCGGACGGGAAGCCCGACGAGGTGGGCGTGACCGGCTATGCGGTACGACTCCTCGTCGAGCACCGCGCGGACGTGCGGCACCTCGGCTCCCGCCAGGACGCGCAGCCGTACGGTGCCCTCGCCCCGCGTGCCCGAGCGCCGCATCCTTACCACCGCGCCTGTGATGCGGACGGGGACGGAGGGCTCGTCACGGAGATAGCGGGCGCCCGCCTCGCGGAGGGCGGGCAGATCCCCTGGTGAGAACTCGACGGGCTCCGGGCGGGCCGCGCAGCCTTCCGGGACGCCGGCCGACGGGGACCAGGCCAGGGCGATGCGAGCGCCCTCCGTACCGCGCACCAGTGCCACGACGGCCTCGGTCAGCTCACGGCTGACCCCCGCCTCGACAGCCGTGTCGAAGGCCTCCATTCCGCCGGTGGCCCGCTGGTAGTCGACCGCCTCGCGAGTGGCGTGGAGCGCGTGGTGCAGGCTGACTGCCACCGACCGCCCCGTCTCCACCGGCACGAACGCGGTGAGGCCGCGCCCGCCCGGAGCCGGGCCGACCAGGACGCCCCCCAGGGCCGCGAGCGCCTGCCGCCGGTGCCGGGCCCCGTAGTACCCGGCGCGCCCGCGTGCCGCGAGAGCACCGGCGAGCAGCAGCTGCCGGGCGGCGGACCGCAGCTGTTCCTGCACGGTCCAGGCGACCGCGCCCGAAGGCCCCTGCGGCACGTCCCGCCACCACCGGATCTCGTCGCTGGGGACGGCGAGTCCGACGAGCACCTCCCGGGCCGACGGCGCGGCGGAGCGCGCGAGCGCGGTGAGCGCCTCGCTCAGCAGGTCCTCGCAGTCCGGGAAGGCCCGGCTCTCCGGGACGAGCAGGCTCGTACCGCCGGCCGCCGGACCCGGTGGCGTCCAGCGGGCGTACCGTCCCGCCGCTCCCCCGCGCCTGCGCCACCCGTGCCGGTCGAGCAGCGCCGCCAGCACGACGGGGTCGATCTGTGCCGGGTCCGGTCCCTCGCTGCCGAACCAGGGGGCGGGCACGTCGTCCGCGAGCGGCAACGGCACCGGATGCGGGTGCGCGAGCGGATGTGAGCCGACGGCCCGCTGCGGGCCTGACGGCATGACTTCGTTGACGGGTTCGTCGATCGGGCGGTGCATCAGGGTCTCCCTCCCACCCCGACCCGGGTCATGATCTCGCAGAGCGCCCGGTCGTCGAAGATGCGCGAGGTCGGGATCCGCACGGTGGTCCTGCGCCGGCCCGTCACCGGGTGGCCCGCCAGGTTGGTCCAGTAGCAGCAGTGGCGCAGGTCGAGCCGGTCGTGGCTGGCCCGCAGCCATTCCTCCTGGGTCCTGGGCACGATCATCACCACGAGGATCTTGTGCACCGACACCGGACTCCGGGCCAGCTTCACCAGGTGGTCGTTGTCGAGCGTGAACGAGAACGCCGGACCCGGCGGGTGCGGCGGGATCTGGTAGGTCGCCTTCAGCTGCACCTTGATGGTGACTTCGTCGTCGACGGTGTGTCCGGGAGCGCTGTGGCTGACGTGCCAGTCGATCCCGTTGTCCGGGAACGGCTGGGACAGCGAGCAGCCCGCGGCGGCCGCGACCGCGTGCAGATACCCCACCTGGAGGGTCTCCATGCAGGCGGTGGTGGCGAGTGCTCCGCGCAGCGGTACGGTCCGCTCGGGCAGCGCACCCGGTTCGGGCTGCGCGAGCGCCATGGCTCCGTCTGCCTTCCGGGCTGTGCCGATCGTTATCCCCATGACGAGTCGTCAACCGCTCGCCCCGTCATCTGTGTTGTCACCCGCCTGCGTACTGCGCAAACAGGGCGGGTATCACCGATTCGGGCAGGGGGATCCCACCATCTGCCAGGAGTGGGCGAGGAGTTCGGGGATGACGCACTGGTTTGAGGGGCCCCTGGCCGCATTTGACACAGAGACAACGGGAGTGGACGTCGAGGAGGACCGCATCGTCTCCGCGGCGCTGGTGGTCCAGGATTCGGCGGGTGGTCGCGCACGCGTCACCGCCTGGCTGGTCAATCCGGGCATACCGGTACCTCCTGGGGCCACCGCCGTGCACGGGCTGACCGATGAGCACCTGCAGCACAACGGCCGCTGGCCCGCCCCGGTGATGGAGGAGATAGGCCGGGCGCTCGCCGAGCAGTGTGCCGCGGGAAGGCCGCTCGTCGTGATGAACGCGCCGTTCGACCTGACGCTGCTCGACCGCGAACTGCGCCGCCACCGCGCGTCGTCGCTGGGCCACTATCTGGAGAGCGTGCCGATGTGCGTCCTGGACCCACGGGTTCTCGACAAGCATCTGGACCGCTACCGCAAGGGCCGGCGCACCCTCACGGATCTGTGCGCCCAGTACGGTGTCGCGCTGGACGGGGCACATGAGGCCGCGGCCGACGCGGTGGCGGCGCTGGAGGTCGTACGAGCGGTGGGACGGCGTTTCGCCGCACGTCTGGAGCGGCTCTCGCCTCCGGAGCTGCACACTCTCCAGGCGGTGTGGCACGCGGCGCAGGCACGTGGTCTGCAGGCGTGGTTCGCACGGAACGGGTCCGAGGAGGCGGTGGACCCGGCGTGGCCGTTGCGCCCGGAACTCCCGGCGCAGGCTGCCTGATTGCCCGTGCGGACGGCGCAGCGGACAAGTAAGGCCGGTCCGTCGATGACGGACCGGCCTCTCCCGGTGGGCGATACTGGGTTCGAACCAGTGACCTCTTCGGTGTGAACGAAGCGCTCTCCCACTGAGCTAATCGCCCGGGAACGCACTGAACCATACAGGTACCGACGGGTTTCCTTCAAACTCCCTTCGGGCCGCCCGTCAGGTACGCACTGAGGCCGCGTCGACCGCCCCGCATCATCAGGGCGTGGTTCGCCAGGAAGGCGGGGCGCCCGGGGACGGCCATGCGCCGCATCAGCGCCCGCTGCACCTCCACCTCCTGGTCGTAGCGGGCCCGGGTACCACCGCCGAGCCGCGGCACCACCGTCCAGCGGGCCCAGCCGGTGAGGTCGCCCGCCAGTTCCACCTCCAGGATCCGGAATTCGGGATCCCGGAGGCGTTCGAGGGCCGTGACGACGAGGTCGTACGGGAGGACGGAGCGCAGACGGGCCTTGGCGCTGCGGTCGTCGAGAAGTGTCACCTCACGGACCTGGGGCCACCAGCGCGGGTAGTCCTCCGGCCGTTCAAGCGCGGCGTAGACGGCGGCGGGCGGAGCCGGGAGCTCCCAGACACTACGGAAGCGGTAGTGGTGCCAGTTCATGCTCCGAGTCTGCTCCCGCGGGGGTGTACTCACTCCCGATCTGAGTACGCGCGCGCATATCGGCGCCATGTGTCGCGCACCACACTGCTCGGCATGGAGAACGTACTGCCGCCCGCCGAGGAACTGCGGCTCCTCGACGGTGAGCTGGCTCAACTCGAAGCGCGGCGGGCCCAGCTGATGGCCCGCAGGGCCTGGCTGGTGCAGACACTGCGGGCCCTGCAGCCCTCGGGTCCGGGTGTCGCGGGACCGGCGGGTCCGGCACGTCCCTGGGGCGCCGCGTGGCCCTCGCGCCCCGCCCCTGAGACATCGCCGCCGAGCGCGCAGAACGTGCTGCTCACCCTGGGCGGGATCCTGCTGACGATCGCCGCTGTCGCCTTCACCCTGGTCAGCTGGGGTCACATGGGTATCGGCGGGCGTTCCCTGGTGCTCGGCGCCGTGACCGTGGCAGCCCTCGCCACGCCGGTGCTGCTGCTGCGGCGCGGGCTGACGTCGACCGCCGAGTCGGTGGCGGCACTCGGTCTGGTCCTCATGGTTCTCGACGCGTACGCCCTGCACCGCGTGGCGCTGCCGGACACCGACGCCGTCGGGTACACGGCCGTCGCGTCCGGCGTGCTCGCGGGGCTGTGGACGGCGTACGGCACGGCGGTCGGCAAGCTGCGCATCCCCGTTCCCGTGGCCGTGGTGAGCGTCCAACTGTCCTTGCCGCTCTGGGCGCTGGCGGCGGACGCGAGTGCCTCGGCCATCGCGTGGGCGACTCTGGCGACCGCCTTGACGGATGTGGTGATCGCGGTTGTCTCGAAGCCCGCCGCCGTCCGCGGGCTCGCCGTGGCGGGAGCGGCGGCCACCGGCGGCTGGACACTGCTCACGGGGCTCTGGCTGTCGGTGACGGCGGACACTCCGGCCGCTGCGGCCGGGCCCGCGATGCTGCTCCTCGCTGCCGCGGGCCTGGCCCTCGGCGCCGCATGGCGCGCGCCTTCTGCCGCTCCGGTGACCGCTGCGGCGGGGGGTCTCGCCGCAGTCGCCGCGGTCGGCGGTGTGCTCCGTACGACGGTGTCGTTGGACTGGGCGGTGCCCGGCTATCTGCTCTGCGCCGTCACACTGCTCGCGGTCGTACGGACCAGGGCTCCGCGCGGAATCCTGACCGGCCTCGCCGTCGCGTCGGGTCTGGTCCACGCGGCCGCGACCCTGTGGGCACTGCCGCTCGTCGCCTCGGCGCTTCTGCGCCCGGTGGGCATGCTCGGCGGAGTGTGGTCGGGCGCCCCCGAGGCGGGTACGCCCCTGCCGGGCATGTCCACCTCACCGATGGTCCTGACCGTGGTGGCCGCGGTCCTCTGGTCGGCGCCCCGCACGTTCCCGGCACTCACGCTGCCCCGTACGGCCATGAACTGCACGGCGCTCGCCCTGGCCTGGTGCGCGGCCTTCGCGGCGCCCATGGCCCTCGCCCTGCCCTACGCCGCCACACTCGCCGTCCAGCTCGTGGTGGCGACGGCGGCATTGGCGATAGCGGTCCTGGCCCCTCGCACCGCGCCGGAACCGGCACCCGGCAGCGCCCCTCCCGCGACGGGCTCCGATTCAGGGGCGGACTCGGAAACGGACCGCGGTCAGGAAGCCCCCGGCACCGCGTCCGGCCCGCTCGTCGGCGCCTCGACCGCTTTCGCGGTCACCGCGCTCGTCTGCGGACTCGCGGCCGGGCTGGGCGTGGCGCTGCTCGGGCTGGCCACCCGCCCTGCCACGTTCGCCGTGCTCGGTGTGCTCGCCGTGGCGTCCGCGGCCGCGTCCGTCGCGGGGCGGGGGGCGACCCGGACGGTATCGGCGTGCGTCACCGTCGTGTGGAGCACCGGGCTCGTCGGGGCCACGGCGGCCGCCGTCGGGCTTCCGTCGGGCCGGGCGGGGCTCGCGCTCCTCGCCGTCCCCGCGGCCACCGCGCTCCTCGGGGCGCGGCTGCGAAGGCACCCCGTCGTACTCCCGGTCGAACTCACCGGTGCCGCGGCCGGTCTCGTGGCGATCGCCCTGGCGGTGCCGGACGCGCCGACCCTCGCGCTGGTGCTCGCCCTCGCGGGTGTCGTCGCCGCAGGCACCGCGGTACGGCCCGAGCGGCGACCCGTCGCCGGGTACGCCGCTGCGGCGCTGTTCGTGCTTGCCAGCTGGGTACGGCTCGCGGCTTCGGACGTATCGGTGCCCGAGGCGTACACGCTGCCGGTCACCGTTCCGGCGCTGGCCGTCGGCCTGCTGCGGCGCCGGCGCGACCCGGAGGCCTCGTCATGGGTGGCGTACGGTCCGGGCCTGGCGGCGACCCTGGTGCCGAGCCTCTTCGCGGCGTGGGACGACGCGCACTGGCTGCGTCCGCTGCTTCTCGGCGTGGCCGCCCTGGTGATCACGCTCGCCGGCGCCCGGCTGAGGCTGCAGGCCCTGCTCGTGCTCGGCGGAGCGGCCCTGGCGCTGGACGCGCTCCATGAGCTCGCCCCGTACGTCGTCCAGGTGGTCGGCGCCCTTCCCCGCTGGCTGCCGCCCGCCCTCGCCGGACTGCTGCTCCTGGCGGTCGGGGCGACCTACGAACAGCGTCTGCGGGACGCCCGGAGGCTGCGGGAGATCGTGAACCGGATGCGCTGAGACGACGCGCCGGGCCGGCTGAACCGATGGGCCGAACGGGTGAAATTCCGAAGGCCCCGGAGACTGTGTCTCCGGGGCCTTCGGTCCGGGTGGTGGGCGATACTGGGTTCGAACCAGTGACCTCTTCGGTGTGAACGAAGCGCTCTCCCACTGAGCTAATCGCCCGGGCGCACCGCAAACATTACCGCATGTCAGCGGTGCTTCATGACGGCCCGGCGATCACGCCTGCGTCACTCGTCGATCTTCCACGGCATCACGATTCCGAACTTCCAGACATAGATCCCGACCAGCACCGCGATGATCACCAGGCCGGTCGTGGTGAGGATGATGTTGCGGCGGCGCACCCTCGGGTCGAGCGCCCGCTGAGCGGCCTCGGTCACCTTCCGCTTCGTCCAGCGCAGCACCAGCTGTGCCCAGACGAACTCGGTTGCCCAGATCGCCATACCGCCGAAGATGACCAGCCAGCCGGGCCCGGGCAGTGGCAGCATCACGACACCCGCACCGACCACGGCGAGTCCGACGATGAAAACGCCGACCTGCCAGCTCAGATGAAGGGTCCGGCGCGCCCTCACGAACTCGGGCGCGCGGGACCCGAGCGGCCGCTCATGGGTCGCCTCGTCCACGACCTCACCCAACGTCACGTCCCCCGTGGCGGGTGCCGGCTCCACCGAAGCGGCCGTCCTCTCCCGCTCGTCACTCTCCGCATTCATAGTGCCCAAAGTACCCGACCCCGGGCACCTCCGGAATGACCGCACGGTCGTACGTGTGGATCCTCCGAACGGGGTACCTCAAGGATCACAAAACGGACAGAGGGGTTTACAACGGCACCGTAGGTGGCATGTCGATTTCGCCGACGTGCGAATCCCCGAGCGCACACTGAGCGAAAGGCCCTGGCGCTTATGAACACCACGGTCAGCTGCGAGCTGCACCTGCGCCTCGTTGTATCGAGCGAGTCATCACTGCCTGTACCCGCGGGCCTGCGGTATGACACGGCCGATCCTTACGCCGTGCACGCCACCTTCCACACCGGAGCCGAGGAGACGGTCGAATGGGTATTCGCCCGCGATCTCCTCGCCGAGGGTCTGCACCGGCCCACCGGCACCGGCGACGTCAGAGTCTGGCCTTCGCGAAGTCATGGCCAGGGCGTCGTCTGCATCGCTCTGAGCTCCCCGGAGGGCGAAGCCCTGCTCGAGGCCCCGGCGCGGGCCCTGGAGTCGTTCCTGAAGCGGACCGACGCCGCGGTGCCACCGGGCACCGAGCATCGTCACTTCGACCTCGATACGGAACTCTCGCACATCCTGGCCGAAAGCTGAGCCAGGCAGAGGGCTGCTCGGCGCCGTCCGACTCGGGGAGACGGCGCCGTGCGGAGAACCACTTACGGCATGCAGCAGGTGACGGCGCCGTCATCGCGGAGTGATCCGCGATGACGGCGCCGTTGTGTTCGGCGGCAAGACGCTAGAGTCAGCGCAATTCGGCGGGCGCCCAGCCCGCAGCAGGCCAGGGAGCGAATCGTGCTGATCCCCCACGACACCCGCATCGCCCTCGACACAGTCGTCGATCTGATGAACACCGCGCCGGAGCCGACCGAGGACGACGAGCTCAAGGACATTCCCTCGCTGTACGACTTCGTGCGAAGCCACAACGTCAGCGGCGTGGGGGACCTGACCGAGGCCGATCTCGACTCCGTACGGGGGGTCCGGAGCCGCTTCACCGATGTCTTCGCGGCCCGCGACGCCCGGACCGCCGCGGAGCTGATCAACCAGCTCATCGCGGCGGCGGGCACCACCCCGCAGCTGACCGACCACGACGGCTACGACTGGCACGTCCACTACTTCGCGCCGGGCGCATCGGTGGCCGACCACCTCGCAGCCGACTGCGGCATGGCCCTGGCCTTCATCGTCGTCGCAGGCGAACAGGAGCGGCTGCGACGCTGCGAGGCGCCGGACTGCGGGCGCGCCTTCGTCGATCTCTCCCGCAACCGCTCCCGCCGCTACTGCGACAGCCGCACCTGCGGCAACCGCCTGCACGTCGCCGCGTACCGGGCACGCCGCAAGGAAGCGGCCGGCTGACGTTCACGGCGCTCACAGCGCTCACAGCGCTCACAGCAGAAAAAGGTCGTGGACGGCGGCCATCAGAAGCAGACAGCCGATCACGGCAAGAAAGATCATCAGCGGCGGCTGAGAGAGCGCGAAGAGGCAACCACGCGGCTCATCGGCAGGGGCGGGGGTCTGGCCCCGGGAGGTATCCAGCATCTCGGGGTGATGATGACGCAGCGGGGCCCACGATGATCGGGCAACACGCATCGCGATGCGGGGAGTTCACCGTTCCGTGGCCCCGATGACCACGCACCGGCCATGGCAGGGAAGTTGGCACCCCGCCTGACCTGGGCGTACGAGGCCGTCTCAGGCCCGGCCCGGTGTGTGGCGTCAACTCGCCGCCAAGGCCGGGATGTTGACCGAGGACCAGCGACCGTGGCGGTCGGCCGGTCAGATGCCGTGCTTCTTAAGGATCGCCTCGATGTCACTGAAGTCCTCGCCCTGGCCGGCGGTGCCCTGCCCGCCCTTCGACCGGCCGGCCTGACCGGGTTTGCGGGACGCCTTGCCGAGGGCCGGGGCGGACGACGGGGGCACGGCCCCTGGGCGGGTGGTGTCCTGGGGCGCCTTGCCGAGGGCACGCCGCTCCACCGCGCGGCTGGTCATGAACAGCACCCAGGCGAGGCCCAGCACCCCGACGCCTGCCCACGCCACCGGGCTGAAGGCCGTACCGGCGACCCATTCCACCGCACCCGTCAGCACCAGACCGAGGGGCACGAGCGCGTACGCGGCGATACGGGTCGCGCTCAGGAAACGCTTCCGGTATGCCATGACCGCGGCAATGCCCAGCCCGGCCGCGGACACCGCGGAGAAGATGGTCTCGGCAAGCATCCGGTCCTCCAGGCGAGCGAAGCGAGTGGGGCACCCCGGGCGAAAGTCCGGGGCAGGGCGGGTATGCCCCTTCCATCCTGCACCGCCCGGGCCCCGGCGGGCCACGTCCGGGCCACACCTCAGGGAGATCTCCGGGGCGGTTCTCCTACCCAGGTCCCCGTCGGTGCCGGTCGGCCCCGGCCGGTCCCGGCTCCGCGGCCGGTTTGGGACGGTCCACGCTTGGCTGGGAGACTGGGCCCATGAGCGACACCTCCCCTGCCGCCCCCGTCGTCCTGGACGTCTGGTGCGAGCTGCAGTGCCCCGACTGCCGCACCGCCCTCGCCGATGTGCTCGCGCTGCGCGAGCGCTACGGCGACCGGCTGGAGCTGCGGCTGCGCCATTTCCCGCTGGAGAAGCACAAGCACTCCTTCGCCGCCGCGCAGGCCGCCGAGGAGGCCGCTGTCCAGGGCAGGGGCTGGCCGTACGTCGAGGCCGTGCTCGGCCGGGTCGAGGAGCTGGACGGGAACGGCGAGCCGTTCCTCGTGCGGATCGCCGGTGAACTCGGCCTGGACGCCGAGGAGTTCGACACCGCCCTGATCGACGGCCGGCACATCCTGGTCGTCGACGCCGACCAGGCCGAGGGCAAGGCGATCGGCGTCACCGGCACCCCGACGTATGTCATCGACGGCCGGCGGCTTGACGGCGGCAAGAGCCAGGAGGGCCTGCGCGAGCGGATCGAGGAGATCGTCGACCGGCTCCTCGCGGAGCAGCGGAGCGCGTAGGCCGTGTCCGCGACGCAGCGCCGTCGATCGTGCACGTACTGGACGTACGTGGACGAGCCCGACAACGCAGCGAGCGTGCCAGGGGTACCTGCCAGGCGCAGCTCTGGGCAAGTCGCGGGGCCAGGGCCTTTCGTTCGGATCAGGCCGGATCAGGGCGCCAGGGCACACGAGCCCGGCAAGATACGGACGAGAGGCCCTAGAGCAGCTGCTTGAACAGATTGACCTGAGTGGTCCGGTAGCCGAGCGACTCATAGAGGCCGAGTGCCGGGGTGTTGCCCGCGAAGACATGCAGTCCGAGCAGGGCCGCCCCGGCCTCCTCACGGGCGACCCGCTCTGCGAGGAGCATCAGCGCGCGCCCGTACCCCCGGCCCCGGTGCTCCTCGGCGACCTCGATGTCGTACACATAGGCGCCCCGCTCCCCCGGCAGCACCTCGCGTTCGGCGACCCACAGATGCCCCACCACGGCGCCGGCCGCGACCAGGACGTTCATCCAGACGCCGTGGGTGGCCGGACCGTCGGGGAGCAGGCCGTAGTGGTCCGCTTCGGACTTGGCCCGGGCCTGCTCGAGCGGGACGCCGCGCTCGACCCATTCCCGCGTGTAGCTCTCGATCGCTGCGGCGAACCAGCCCTGGAACTCGTGCTCGGTCATGGGCCGGCCCTCGGCTCCGTCCGGCATCTGCGGCGACGTACCGCCGGGCAGCTCCTTGAGCATGTTCCGGCCGCGCTCGGTGTACCCGAGCGCGGTGGCCAGGCGCAGCGCCGCTGTCGCCTCCACCGGGACGGACGCGAGGACCTGCGTACAGCCCCAGCCGCGGAAGACCTCCTCCGCCGCGAGCGCCGCGACGGTACCCCGTCCTCGCCGCCGGTCGGGCTCGTCGATCGTCAGGGACTCGATGACGCCTGCCGTCGGGCCGAGGCCGGGACTGGTGGTGAGCCCGATGGCGCCGACGGGCCTGCTGTTCACGCAGACGTCGTACGTTCGCGACCGGGCTCCGCCGTCGCCTCGCTGAAGCGGCCCGGTCGGCCGCAGGGTCGTGGTCATCAGGGGTGTTCTACCGGTCCCGCGGCCGCCCGTCACCACGTTTTGCAGGGTTGCGGGCTACGGGGCCGCCGGATCCGGGTCGGCGGCGGAGCGCTCCTCGAAGATCCGCATCGCCTTCGCGGTCACCGGACCGGGAGCGCCGGGCAGCTCGCGTCCGTCGACCCGGTGGACGGCCTGGACGTCGCGGAGGGTGGAGGTCAGGAAGATCTCCTCGGCCCGGTCCAGGGCGTCCAGCGGCAGATCGGTCTCCAGCGCACCGGCCCACTCGACGGTCAGGGCGCGGGTGATGCCGGCGAGGCAGCCGGAGGAGACCGGCGGGGTGTACAGCCGGCCGTCGAGGACCACGAACACGTTGGACCCGGTGCCCTCGCAGAGCTGTCCCACGGTGTTGGCGAACAGCGCCTCGGACGCTCCCTGCTCATGGGCCCGGGCCAGGGCGACGACGTTCTCGGCGTACGAGGTGGTCTTCAGCCCGGTCAGCGCCCCGCGCTCGTTGCGGGTCCACGGAACGGTGATCACGGCCGTGGTGTCGGGCCGGCGCGTGGATTCTCCGGCCGCCACGACGAGCGTGGGGCCCGCGTCTCCACGGTCGGAGCCGAGCGGAGAGAGCCCGCCGGTGTAGGTGATCCGCAGCCGGGCCAGCGGCATCGGGTTCGCCTCCAGTACGGCAGCGCAGGCGCGCCGCACCTCTTCGTGGTCCGGGTCGGGCAGGCCGAGTCCACGGGCCGAGCGGGTGAGCCGGTCGAGGTGCTGGGTGAGGGCGAAGGTACGGCCCTCTGTGGCCTTGACGGTCTCGAAGATGCCGTCGCCCACCGTCATGCCGTGGTCGAGCACGGACACCAGGGCTGTGTCGGCGTCCCGGAGTCCGCCGTTGACCCAGATCCTCATCACGCGGTCCTTCCACTCTGCACGTACGTTCCCGACGCTACCGCGAGCAGCCGGGACGCCTTCAGCTCGGTCTCGTCCCACTCGCGCTCGGGGTCGGAGCCCCAGGTGATGCCGGCGCCGGTGCCGAACCGCAGCGCGCCCGCGGCCCGGTCGATCCAGAAAGTGCGTATGCCGACGGCCAGCTCACCGGTGCGCCGGTCGGCGTCGACCCAGCCGATCCCCCCGCAGTAGGGGCCGCGCGGTGCGGTCTCGAGCGCCTCGATGATCCGCAGGGCGCTCGACTTGGGCGCCCCGGTGACGGATCCGGGCGGGAAGGTGGCGTCCAGAAGCGCGCGCCAGCCCGCGCCCGGTGCGAGCTCGCCCCGCACGGTGGAGACGAGGTGGACGAGGCCGGGGTGGGCCTCGACGGCGCAGAGGGCGGGGACGGTCACCGTTCCGGTGGCACAGACGCGGCCGAGATCGTTGCGGACCAGGTCCACGATCATCACGTTCTCCGCGTGGTCCTTCTCCAGCAGATCGGCGGCGGTGCGGCCGGTCCCCTTGATCGGCCCCGACTCCACGGTGCGGTCCTCGCGGCGCAGATAGAGCTCGGGCGACGCGGTGGCGATCTCCACACCGTGCGCGGGCAGCCGGATCGTTCCTGCATAGGGGGCCGGGTTACCGAGCGCCAGCAGCGAGGTCAGGGCGTCGACGTCCGCGAGGTCCGGGACGGGCAGGGGTGCGGTCAGAACACGGCAGAGATTGGCCTGGTAGACATCACCGGCGGCGATGTGCTCACGGATCCGGCGTACGCGTGCGGTGTATCCCGCCCGGTCCAGCGACGACGTCCAGTCCTCCGCGGCGGGCCCGCGCCAGCGCCCGGGCTCCGGGGCCGGCACCGGCTCATGACGTACGTCACCGAAGCGCGCGCAGGTGAGGCGGCCCTCGAAGTCGGCCGCGACCGCCCAGAAGCCCGACGAATCGAGGGCCTCAGGGTCACTCGTGACGTCCCTGAGGTCGGTGGCGACGAGGCTGCCGAAGCGGGCCAGAGGATGGAGGTCGTGCACGGCTGAGAGTCTATGGCCGAAGCCCGGTCGGCCGCTCCGGCCCGGTCCCGGGCCGCACCCGGCGGTGAACCCGCCGTGAACACAGCTCAGCACGCTGCGGAAACGCGTTTTTGTGCTGGCCCAGGAATCCGCTAGAGTTCAACACGTCGCCGGGACGCGAAAGCGCAACGGAAACGACAGGCGGACGTGGCTCAGTTGGTAGAGCATCACCTTGCCAAGGTGAGGGTCGCGAGTTCGAATCTCGTCGTCCGCTCGAAGTGGGGGATCTTCCCGAGAACCCCTGCAGCTCCTGGTGGAGTGGCCGAGAGGCGAGGCAACGGCCTGCAAAGCCGTCTACACGGGTTCAAATCCCGTCTCCACCTCCAAGGACGATTAGCTCAGCGGGAGAGCGCTTCCCTGACACGGAAGAGGTCACTGGTTCAATCCCAGTATCGTCCACTGGACCTGCGAGGGTCCCTCGCGCGATTAGCTCAGCGGGAGAGCGCTTCCCTGACACGGAAGAGGTCACTGGTTCAATCCCAGTATCGCGCACGCAGTGCCCATGACCTTCTGATCATGGTCCCGAGGACGATTAGCTCAGCGGGAGAGCGCTTCCCTGACACGGAAGAGGTCACTGGTTCAATCCCAGTATCGTCCACAGCCCGGAGCCCCCGGCCGCCTGATGCGGCCGGGGGCTCCGTCGTTCCCACCCCTGTTCAGGAGGAGAAGAGCATCCGGCCGAAGCCTCGCTGGTGGCTGCCGTGATGCCCGTGGTGGCCGTGGTGCGGGGCGCCCCAGGCAGGGGCGGCAGGGGCGGGGTAGGCCTGGGGGGCCGGCGGCGCGGGCGGGGCCTGCTGGGCCCACTGGGACTCCAGGCGGGTCAGCGACTCCAGCTCGCCGTAGTCGAGGAATATCCCCCGGCAGCCGCTGCACTGCTCGATCTGGACGCCATTGCGGTTGTACGTGTGCATGGGCGCATGACACTTGGGACACTGCATGGTTCGGCTCAGCTCCTCGCCGGTCGGTTGAACGGGCTCACCTGTGGTCACTTTACGACGGGATCATGCCCTCCAACTCGGGCGGGAGGGCGGCAATTCGGGCACATGCATCGGTCATGAGCAGCTCCACCTCGTCCAGCTCGCGTTCCTCCGCGACACTCTTCGCCAGTGCGAGGGCGGCGGTCTGAACGGTCAGCGCCCGTGCGGGGACGTCCAGTTGGGACCAGGGATCTCGAGAACCGGGCGGTACGGCGGGACCGCCGGCGGCCTGGTACGCGGTGAGGAAACGGGTCCACACATCGGGCGGCAGCAGCCCCGCCGCGTACCAGGCGGCCGGACGGGCCAGGTCCCAGGCAGGGTCACCGAGCCCGAGATCGTCGACGTCTATGAGCACCCAGGGTCCATCGGGCGGGGGGTGCCTCACCAGCTGGCCCAGATGCAGATCTCCGTGGCAGAGCCGGGGTGGACGGGGTGCGGGAGCCTCGTCACGCGCCCATGCGGGCAGCCCCGCCCAGGCGTCGAGCACAGGCCCGGCCGCGGGATGACCCGGCGGAATCCGTGCGACGGCAGCAGCCGCCTTCGCGGGCCCGCGCATGGCGGGCAGCGGCCCCGGCAGATTCTCGGCAGGCACGGAATGCAGCCGCGCGAGAAGCGCGGCGGTCTCCTCCCACGGGGCGGCATCGGGGTCCGCGGGGTCCACGGGGCTCCCATAGGGCCACGCGGTGACCAGGCGTCCGTCGACCGCGGCTGCGGCGTGCGGGATCGGCGCCAGCAGGATCCCGGCCAGCGCGGGGTGCGCCGCGACGGCGACGCGCACGCGGTGCCCTTCGGGATCGGTCCCGTGGGCGTGCGCCTTCGCCACGGCCTGCCCGTGCCGTACGACCACGCCGTCGTCACGCCACGCCAGCACCTTGCCGTCCCGCCCGCAGGCCCGGCACGCGGTCTGCCCGGCCGCGTGGGCGGCGGCCGTCGCGGCCTCTGAAAGCACCCGCACGACCTTGCTGTTGCCCTCGTCCACCCGGCGAGCCTAGCCCCCGGCGATTCCGGTGTCGGCGCGTGTGCGTCGGTCGACGGTGCGGGTGTGGTTGTCGGGGTTGGCCGGGTCCGTGACGGTTGCCGGGGTGTCCGTCCTCAAGCGCCGGACGGGCTTGGGTTGTCGGGGTTGGCCGGGTCCGTGACCGCGGCCGGTGTGTCCGTCCTCAAACTCCCCCAGACTTCGTCCGGGGGGACCCCCAACAGGCTTGGGCGGGGGCTGTCGGTGGGTGGGGGGCGGGGCCCCTCCGGGCTCGACTCCTCGGGGACGGCGGCGTACCGCCCACCTCGCAGGCAACCAGTAGTCCCGCCGTCCCCTGCGGGGCCGACCCTGCACGGCCCCGCCCCGGCCGCGCTGCCGACTGCCGCCCGGTGGGGGGTTCAGCCGACACATGGCGATCGGCCCACCACCCCCGGCCCCGAGGGGGGCCGTGGAGGGGTCGTGTCCGGGACACTAAAGCGTGATTTGTGGCGCGGCGCGGGCGCTGCCCTTTGTGGTGCCGGTCAGCGCGCCGTAAATCATGCCGTCCCGGATGCGAGCCCCGGAACGGCCCCCAACGCCCACCACCCGGTACCGGCCGACCCCGACAACCCAGCCTGTCCGGCACTTGAGGACGGACACACCGGCCAACAACACGGCACCGGCCAACACCGACAACCACACCCGGCACCGTGCAGCGGACCCGCACCGGCCAACCACGACAACCACACCGGCGCCCGAAAAAAATGGCGTTGGCCGGCCAGCTCCCCAGCTGGCCGGCCGAACGCAGTCGTCCGCCGCACCCCCGTCCCCACGGGGCTTTGGGTGGGATGTCCCCGACCCGGGCCGCTCTCCCAGGTCCGGGGCGCCGCTCAGCGCCCCAGCATCACGCCCACGGACGACGCCTGTGTGACCACCGCTTCCCAGCCGCCGAAGGCGACCACGAGCAGGGCCGCAAGAGGGAGCACCATCGCCGTCGCCACCAGCGGGTGACGCCGACCGGACGGGCGTCCGCCGAACGCGGCAAACGCCTTGCGTCCCTGCGTGCGGATCATGGTCCGCGATGCCGTGTCCGCCATGGGTCCTCTCCTGTCGTATGTGGCAGCGGCGAGTACCTGACCTCGGGGGACGAGTGCCGCACCCGCCGCTTGACCTCAACACTAGGGACGCGGCCGGGCCCAGGCGTCATGCCCGCGTACCGAATCCCGGGCCTCCAGGAGGATGAGCCGGCCACCGTCGGAGTACTCCCCAGGGTGGAGATGTGGACCTAGTCCTGGGGGTCTTCCCGGAGGGGACCCCTCGCCGGGCCTTCCGACGGGTCGTCCGCCGGCACCGGCTGCTCGACCAGCGCCAGTACGCGGTTGGCCATGAAGCGGGCTGTCCGTACGACCGAACCGTTGCGAGTGACTTCGCTCACTTCCACCACGCCCCTGCGCACCGCGGTCTCCACCCGGCGCCCCGCCCTGCTCGCCACCACTTCGTATGTCCTCGTCGTGTCTCCCGCGTCCACGACTATCTCCACCCGGTCGCCCTTCATCGATCCAATCCCCCTTCTGCGACGGATCATTGGGATCTTGCACGGGCCGGCACCCCTGGATCCCAGGGGTTCCTGACCACCCTTCAAGTCTCCCACCGGGCACTGACAATCGATCGGCCACGCGAGGGCGCGGCCTATGAGCACACCGGGCTACGGATACGTAAGCTGTGCCACGTCAAACGGATATCGGAAACCGGCCGGCGGGGATGGACATGGCGATGATGCGGCTCCGGCGCGAGGATCCGCGTGTCGTCGGCTCGTTCAGGCTTCACCGGCGGCTGGGCGCGGGCGGGATGGGGGTCGTGTACCTGGGTTCGGACCGCCGCGGGCAGCGCGTCGCACTGAAGGTGATCCGTCCGGATCTGGCGGAGGATCAGGAGTTCCGTTCCCGGTTCGCCCGCGAGGTGTCCGCCGCACGGCGCATCCGGGGCGGCTGTACGGCCCGGCTGGTCGCCGCCGATCTCGAGGCCGACCGTCCCTGGTTCGCCACTCAGTACGTCCCCGGGCCCTCGCTGCACGACAAGGTCGCGGAGGGTGGCTCGCTCTCGGCGGCCGAGACCGCGGCGGTCGGGGCGGCGCTCTCGGAGGGGCTGGTGGCCGTCCACGAGGCCGGGGTCGTACACCGCGACCTGAAGCCGTCGAACATCCTGCTCTCCCCCAAGGGGCCGAGGATCATCGACTTCGGCATCGCCTGGGCGACAGGCGCGTCCACGCTCACCCACGTCGGCACGGCCGTGGGCTCGCCCGGCTTCCTCGCACCCGAGCAGGTGCGCGGTGCGGCGGTCACACCCGCGACCGACGTGTTCTCGCTGGGGGCGACGCTCGCGTACGCAGCGACCGGCGACTCGCCTTTCGGGCACGGCAGTTCCGAGGTCATGCTCTACCGGGTGGTGCACGAGGAGCCGCAGCTCTACGGCGTACCCGACGCGCTCGCTCCGCTGCTGCGGGCGTGCCTGGCGAAGGACCCGGAGCAGCGCCCGAGCACCCTGCAGCTGTCGATGCGACTGAAGGAGATCGCCGCTCGCGAGGCGCAGGGGGTACCGGAGGCACGTCCCCCGGCGCAGCGCGAGCGCAAGGAGCAGGATCTGTCGTCGGGGCGTCACACCGCGCGGTTCACGGAGCGGACCACGCAGGGGCACGCGGCGGCCCTGGCTCCCGCGCCGAGGGACCGGGGGTCGCGTCCTTCCCCGCCGCGTACGGGTGGTTCCCGGCCCTCGGCGTCCCGGGGCGGCTCGGGCACGGGCCGGACTTCTTCGCGGCCCGGGGTACGGACGACGTCCACCGGCCGCAGACCCGCCAATCCGCGGCTGCTGCGTCAGCGGATCTTCGTGTTCGTCGTCGTGACGCTCGTCGTGGCCCTGGGGATCACCGTGGCCCAGGGGCTGCGCGGCTAGGGCCTCCCGCGATGCCCGCCGCCAGACCCCCGCTCACCGATCCGGCCTGATCCGAACGAAAGACCCTAGTCCGCGCGGCCGGGGTTCCCGGGACGGCCCGTCGCGACCGCGTAGAACGCGACCGCAGCCGCGGCGCCCACGTTCAGCGAGTCCACGCCGTGCGCCATCGGGATACGGACCCACTCGTCGGCGGCCATCAGGGCCTGCCTGGAAAGCCCGTCGCCCTCCGCGCCGAGCATGAGTGCGACCCGGTCCAGGCGATGGGGGGCCGCCTCGTCGATGGCGGACGCCTTCTCGTCCGGTGTGAGGGCGAGGAGCTTGAAACCCGCCTCCCGGACCGCTTCCAGACCTCTGGGCCAGGTTTCCAGGCGGGCGTACGGGACTGAGAAGACCGCCCCCATCGACACCTTCACCGAGCGGCGGTAGAGCGGGTCCGCGCAGTCCGGCGAGAGGAGGACGGCGTCCATGCCGAGCGCGGCGGCGCTGCGGAAGATCGCGCCGATGTTGGTGTGGTCGTTGACCGACTCCATGATCACGACGCGGCGTGCGCTCCGGAGCAGGTCGTGGGCCGCCGGGAGCGGCTTGCGCTGCATCGACGCGAGCGCGCCGCGGTGCACGTGGTAGCCGGTGACGCGTTCGGCGAGTTCCGGAGTCACGGCGTACACGGGGGCCGGGAGCTCGTCGATGACATCACGCATGACGTCGACCCACTTGGCCGAGAGAAGCATCGAACGCATCTCGTAACCAGCGTCCTTGGCCCGCCTGATGACCTTCTCGCCCTCGGCGATGAAGAGACCTTCGGCGGGCTCGCGCTTGCGCCGGAGCTCGACGTCGGTCAGGCCCGTGTAGTCGCGAAGACGCGGGTCGTCGGGGTCGTCGACGGTGATGAGATCAGCCACAGGGTGATACTGCCTTGTCCGGGGAGTTGTGCCAACGGCGCGGGCGAGGATTGGTTACCGCTGGTTACGCGTGTGGGGCGGAGGCGCCGACGGCGACGACCTCGCCGATGACGATGACCGCGGGAGGCCTTACGTCGTGGGCCTGGACGACCTCCGCGACCGTCGCGAGTGTCGCGTCGACCCGGCGCTGGGCGGCGGTGGTGCCTTCCTGGACCAGGGCCAGTGGGGTTTCAGGCGATTTGCCGTGTGCGACGAGGGCCTCGGCGATCGCGCCGATCTTGTCGACGCCCATGAGGATCACGAGGGTGCCGCGCAGCTTGGCGAGCGACTGCCAGTCGACCAGGGAACGCGGGTCGTCCGGCGCGACATGACCGCTGACGACCGTGAACTCGTGGGCGACGCCCCGGTGCGTCACCGGGATGCCCGCGGCACCGGGGACGGAGATGGAACTGGAGATCCCGGGGACGACCGTGCAGGGGATGCCCGCTTCCGCGAGGGCCTGGGCCTCCTCCATGCCGCGGCCGAAGACGAACGGGTCTCCGCCCTTGAGGCGGACCACGGACCTGCCGGCTTTGGCGTGCTCGATGAGGGCGTTGTTGATGGCCTCCTGGGCCATGAACCGGCCGTACGGGATCTTCGCGGCGTCGATCACCTCGACGTGCGGGGGAAGTTCGTCGAGCAGGTCGCGCGGGCCGAGGCGGTCGGCGATGACGACGTCGGCCTCGGCGAGAAGCCGACGGCCGCGGACCGTGATCAGATCGGGGTCGCCGGGGCCGCCGCCGACCAGGGCGACGAACGGGGCGCGGGTGCGGTGGTGGGGCGCGGCGAGTGAGCCGTCACGCAGCCCTTCCACGATGGCGTCGCGCACCGCCGCGGAACGGCGCGGGTCCTTTCCGGTGAGGACCGCGACGGTCACGCCCTCACTGCGACCGGTGGCCGGCGTCCAGGCGGTGGCCGCTTCCGCGTCGTCGGAGCGTACGCACCATGTCCTGCTGCGCTCGGCCTCGGCGGAGGCTGCCTCGTTCGCGACGGGATCGCTGGTGGCGACGAGCGCGTACCAGGCGTCGGTGAGGTCCCCGTCCTCGTAACGCCGCCTGATCCAGGTGATCTCGCCGGCGTCGGCCATGGCGTCGACGGAGGGGGTCGCCGACGGGGAGATCAGGGTGACCTCGGCACCGGCCGCGATCAGCGCCGGGAGACGGCGCTGGGCGACCTGACCGCCGCCGATGACGACGACGTGCCGCCCGGAGAGACGGAGTCCTACGGGATAGGCGGGGTGCTCGGCGTGCTCGGCCATGGCGGTGCAGCTCCTCGGGGCGGCGGTGCGGGCCGCTGCGACGGTGAAGCGGCTGGTGGGGACGGGGATTACTTTACGGGGGCCACACATCCGGGCCGCGAGCCTCCCGGGGGTGCGGGGTGCGTGGAACCGGGTGGGCGGCCGGAGTGCCCGTACTCAAGCGGCGGACCGGCTCGATGCGACCACGGCGATCGGCCCCCGCCCCCGGCCACGAGGGGGCCGTGGAGGGGTCGTGTCGGGACACTAAAGCGTGATTTGTGGCGCGGCGCAGGCGTAGCCATCGGGTACCGGTCAGCGCGCCGTAAATCATGCCGTCCCGGATGCGAGCCCCGGAACGGCCCCCAACGCCCGCGACCCGGTCCGGGCCGACCACGACAACCCAGCCCGTCCGGCAATTGAGGACGGACACCCCGGCCAACAACACGGCACCGGCCAACCACGACAACCCAGCCACGCCCGCGCACGCGAGCGACCCGCTACTTCTCCGTGACGCCCGCCGAGTCGAACGTCGCCACTTCATGCATCGCCCGTGCCGCGCTCTGGACCAGCGGGAGGGCCAGCAGCGCGCCCGTGCCCTCGCCGAGGCGGAGGTCGAGATCGACCAGCGGACGGAGCCCCAGCTTGTTGAGGGCCGCCACGTGCCCCGGCTCCGCGCTGCGGTGGCCCGCGATGCAGGCGGCGAGGGCCTCCGGCGCCACCGCCCGGGCAACCAGAGCCGCGGCGCCCGCCGAAACCCCGTCGAGGACGACCGGCGTACGCAGCGAGGCGCCACCGAGGATGAAGCCGACCAGCGCCGCGTGCTCCAGGCCGCCGACCGCCGCGAGGACGCCGACCGGATCGGCGGGATCCGGCTGGTGGAGGTCCAGCGCACGCCGGACGACGTCCACCTTCCGCGCGTGCATCTCGTCGTTGATGCCGGTGCCCCGCCCGGTGACCTCGACCGGGTCCACCCCCGTGTACACGGAGATGAGCGCGGCCGACACGGTGGTGTTGGCGATGCCCATCTCCCCGGTGAGCAGCGCCTTGTTACCCGCGGCGACGAGATCACGCGCGGTCTCGATGCCGACCTCGATCGCCGAGAGGACATCCTCGCGGGTGAGCGCGGGCCCCGTCGTGAAGTCGGCCGTGCCGGGGCGGACCTTCCGCGGCAGGAGTCCGGGAGTGGCCGGCAGGTCGGACGCCACGCCGACGTCGATGACGCAGACCTCCGCGCCGACCTGGTTGGCGAAAGCGTTGCAGACCGCGCCCCCGCCGAGGAAGTTCGCGACCATCTGGCCGGTCACCTCCTGGGGCCAGGCGGTGACGCCCTGGGCGTGCACCCCGTGGTCCCCGGCGAAGATCGCGACCGCTGCGGGCTCCGGAATCGGCGGCGGGCACATCCGGGACAGACCGGCGAGCTGCGCGGAGATGATCTCCAACATGCCGAGCGCCCCGGAGGGCTTCGTCATCCGCTTCTGCCGCTCCCACGCCTCTCCGAGCGCCTTGGCGTCCAGCGGGCGGATGTTGGAGACGGTCTCCTGGAGCAGGTCGTGCGGCTCCTCGCCGGGCAGGGCGCGGCGGCCGTACGTCTCCTCGTGGACGACCCAGGACAGCGGGCGGCGCTTCGACCAGCCCGCCTGCATCAGCTCGGGCTCCTCGGGGAACTCGTCGACGTACCCGACACAGAGGTACGCGACGACCTCGAGGTGCTCGGGCAGACCGAGCGCGCGGACCATCTCGCGCTCGTCGAAGAAGCTGACCCAGCCGACGCCGAGGCCCTCTGCCCGGGCGGCGAGCCAGAGATTCTCGACGGCGAGTGCGGAGGAGTACGGGGCCATCTGCGGCTGGGTGTGCCGGCCGAGGGTGTGGCGGCCGCCGCGGGTGGAGTCGGCGGTGACCACGATGTTCACCGGTGTGTCGAGGATGGCCTCGATCTTCAGTTCCTTGAACTGCTTCGCCCGGCCCTTGGGCAGCGACTTCGCGTACGCCTCGCGCTGGCGCTGGGCGAGCTCGTGCATGCTGCGACGGGTCTCGGCCGAGCGGATGACCACGAAGTCCCACGGCTGGGAGTGCCCCACGCTCGGCGCGGTGTGCGCCGCTTCGAGGACCCGCAGAAGGACCTCGTGCGGGATGGGGTCGCTGCGGAAGCCGTTGCGGATGTCCCGGCGTTCGCGCATCACGCGGAGTACCGCCTCGCGCTCGGCGTCGTCGTATCCGGGCGCGCGCGTACCGGTGGCCACGTCGACCTCGTCGACGGCGACGGACTCCGCCGCCGACTCGTACGTGGGCTCCACGGCCATCTGCGGTTCCACCGTTTCATCGAGCAGTTCGGGCTCGCCCTCAGGCGTCCCCAGGGGCTCCGCGGGCGGCAGGTCGTCGCTGCTGCCGTTGCGCGGGGCGGGTACGACGGCGACCGGCGCGGGCTCCGTAGCGGGGCGTGGCACGGACGCGGATTCTTCGGACACCGGCTGCGTGGCGGCGACGTGCTCTGCGAGCTGTGCCGCCTCCTCGTCGGTGACGGACTCCGCGGTCATGGATTCTGCCGTGACGGAGTCGTCCGCCGCCACCACCCGTTGAACCACCGGCTCAGCCATGGGCTCGGCGACCTGTTCGGCGACCTGCTCGGCGACCGGTTCGGCCGCCTGTCCAGCCGTGGGCTCCTCGGCGCCCGGCTCGGGTGCTACGGCCGCGGGCTGGTGGAGTGCGGGCTCGTGAAGCGCGGGCTCCTGGGTTGCCGACTCCGTCTCGGAAGGGGCCATGACAGCCACCGGCGCAAGGGTCGGGCTCGAACTGTTCGCGAGAGCGGTGTCCGCGGGCAGGGAGTGGCCGAGGGCGACGGGCTCAGGAGCCACGTCGGGAACCCCGGACGGGACATCGGCCGGGACGTCGGCAGGGACGTCGGCGGGTGCCGCCGCGGTGGTCTCCGCGGCAACCGGCGCGGTCTGCGGGCCGACCGTTTCTGCTGGTACCGGTGCTGCGGCCGTGGACGGCACGGGCGTGGGGATCCAGGGCGTGGCCCCCTGCGACGGAGCCTCTCCCGGCTGTGTCGCGGCGGCCGTCGCCGGCTCCTCTCGGGGTACGTCGAGGTACTCGGGACCGGTGGTGGGCGGGCCCGGGTGGCGGACCGGTACGGGGTGCGGCGGCGTGTGACCGGAGCCGTTGCCCGACCGGCCGGCGGGGCCGCGGTCGGACAGCGAGCGCACGACACCACCGGTGGCGTCGGGCACGGGCGGGCCCATGTGGAGCGGACGACGCCCCGGAGGCGGCGTATGGGTGGTGGCCGAGGAGGCGGGCGGCGGAACACGTACGCCCCCGAGGTCGAGCGAACCCGAGTCCCGGCCGCCGGCCTCATGCGCCCCGGCCTCGTGAACGCCGGTCTCGTGAACGCCGGTCTCCTGAACACCGGCCTCGTGAACGCCGGTCTCGTAATGGCCCGTCCCGGGAACGCCGGTCTCATGCATGCCGGTCTCCGGGATCTCCTCGTGCATGACGCTCTCAGGCACCGCCGACTCCGAGGCGAACTGCTGCGGTACGGCCTGCCCGTGCACGTCCGGCTCCTGCGCGACGGGCGCCGCGAGCCCGGCGTCCGCCACGGGCTGGGGCACGGACACGGCGGTCGCCAGGACATCCTGTGCCGCCGAGACGGACGGCATGGACGGCATGGACGGCACGACAGCCTCGGCCGCGACCGGTTCCGGCGAAACGGACACGGCATGCGCCGACGGGGCGGTCGCCGCAGGCGGGGCCACCTGGGGCGCAGCGTGCTGCACTGCCGCCTGAACGGCCGCCGCGGCGGCTCCCGGCGCCACGCCCTCCATCACCGGCCGCACGGCCTGGGCCTGAGGCGCCACGGGAGCGGCAGGAGCAGCAGGAGCGGTGACGGAGGTGGCGACCTGAGCGATGGGAACGGCAGGTACGGCAGGAGCAACCGGTGCCGCCGCCGGGACGACCGGGACGACCGGGGCGACCGCCGAAACCGGGACGGCCGTCGGAGTCAGCGGCTGGGGCTCGCTCCACGCGCCCTGTGCGCCCGGCATCAGCAGCAGGTCGTCGTCATCGCCGACGGATTCGGCTGCGTTCCCGGAGGGGTCGAGGAAGGTGTACGCGCCCGGAGCGGGGATGCCCGGCTGCTCCACCATGCCTGCGTTCTCCGGCAGCCCCTCGCCCGGGATCTGGCCGGTGTCAGTCATGCGTACCCCTCGCCCATCGGTTGTGCTCCTTCAGACCTTCGCCCGGGGCGCCCGATCGCGACACACTCCCGGTGCCCGTCACCTATAAGAACGAGCGTGTGCGCCGCGCGGCACGTAAGCCCACGGACACCAAGCATTGTCGTGGCCGTTCGCGTCCATGGCAGCAAGATTCGCCACGGTTTGATGTGGACTGCGCCACGTTGCGCACCCCCCGGTCGCGCCGTATCACATCGGGACCCAAGACAGTCCCCTTTTCCGGACATTGACGAACGAATCAACGAACGACCGGCTGCGGTACAACGATCGGCCAGCCTACCGCGCCGCGGCATGGCGCCGAGGTCAGGGGGCGCGATCGGGCCGTCCCGCGGACCGCCCGGCTGCACCGGCCGCCCCGGCCGCCGTAGGCGCACCGGCCCCGGAACGCCTACGGCCGCGCGGTGCCCCCGTCGCGCCGCTCGAGTCGCCCGGAGAGCAGGAAGACGACCGAGCGCTCCCGCTCCTCCCACGTGCCGGGGTCCAGCTCGACGGACTGGAGCAGGGCGCATTCGACGGCGTATCCGCCGTCGGCGAGGGCGGCGGCGACGGCCTCGGCCTCGTCGCGGGTGGAGGCGTGGGTGACGATGCGCTCGGGGCGGCGGTCGGCGCAGGCGGTGACCACCGGCACTCCCCCGCCGCCGATGCGTACGACATCGGGTTCGGGGAGCCTCTCGAGCACGTGGGGCGCCCGGCCCCGCACGGTCTGGAGCTGGACGCCGTGCCGCCGCGCGGCGGCGTCGGTCCTGATGCAGGCAGCCGGGTCGTCGTCGACGGCGATCACAGCGGCACCGAAGCGGGCCGCGTCGGCGGCGAGTTCCCCGCTGCCGCAGCCGATGTCCCAGACGAGATCGCCCAGGCGCGGGCCGAGGCGGGCGAGCTGGGCGGCGCGCAGGTGCACCGACTCTCCCTCGCCCACGGGGTGCCGGCCCGGCTCCGGTACCAGCGCCCAGCCCCTTGCGGCCGACGGATAGCCGGGCTCACGGCCCGCCGCCCAGCCGCTGCCGGACACGGCCGCGGCCGCGGCGCCACCGATGACGATCACGACGTTCGGGTCCCGCCAGGTGTGGTCGGCGACCTTGTCGGAGGTGAGCACGGTGACCTGTTCGCGTTCGGTGCCGAGCTCCTCGCAGATGACGAAGGTGCGGTGGACGCCGTCGAGCAGGAGGGCGAGCTCAGCGGGCCCGGCGCCCGGGGAGGTCAGGACCGCGACCTTGGGGTGCGCGCGGCAGACGTTCACGGCGCGCCGGAGCGTACGTTGCTGGGCGACGACCACCTGCGCGTCGTCCCACGGCATTCCGGCGCGGGCGAACGCTCCGGCGACCGAGGAGACCGCGGGCACGACCTCGACCTCGAGACCGTGCTGGGGTGCGCGCAGGGTGCGGACGACTCCGAAGAAGCCGGGGTCGCCGTCGGCCAGGACGACGGGGCTGCCCCGGTGTCCGGCGATCCTGCGGGCGGCGAGGTCGACACTGCCGAGCCGTATGCGCTCGGCGTTCCCGGGCACCTCGGGGAGCGCCAGATGGTGGGCGGCCCCTGCGACCAGCGTGGCGGCGGACAGGGCGGACCTGGCCGACGAGGTCAGAGGGGACCCGTCCCAGCCGATCACCGTGACCCGGTCGGCCATCGTCGTCTGTCTCCTGGAATCGCTGAGGTCGCTGAGGTCGCTTTGCGTTGCCGCAGGTCGTGAGCGTACCTGGTATCAGTTCCAGTCGGCGAAGGAGGAATATCCGGCATCGGCCATCTGGTCGGCGACGCCGTCGAGGTCCTCGGGGAGCAGGCTCCAGACGATCAGGTCGGACCTGATGTCGGCCCAGCCGCTCTCGGTCCGGGTGCGCGCTATGAAGGCGTTGCGCAGGACCCCCTCGCTGATGCAGCCGATCTTCTGGGCGACCTGCTGGGACGCGGTGTTGTCGGCCGCGGTGCGTACTTCGATCCGTTCGAACTTCTGGTCACGGAAGAGCCACTGGGCGACGGCGAGCATGGATTCGGTGGCGTAGCCCTCGCCGCGCGCCCAAGGGGCCGTGGCGTACGCCGCCTCTGTGGCGAGGATTCGCCAGTCGGTGTTCTGCAGATGCACCACGCCGACCAGCCTCTGGGTGAGGAATTCCGTGACGGCGAAGACGATGCCCCGGCCTTCCGTGCGCTCTGCAGGAGCGATACTGCGCACCCATTCCTCGGCGTCCCGCTCGGTGTAGGGGTGCGGGACGGAGGTCCAGGTGGTGATCATCTCGTCGTTCATCATCTCGGTGTGGGCCGGGATGTCGGCGGACTCGAAAGCGCGCAGCACCAACCGCTCCGTGCTGATGGAGATGTCCGGAAAGGTGGTAGTCATGCGCAGCTCCATGCCGAAGACCGTCGAAAGGGCCGTAGTCGTAAGGGCCGTAAAGGCACAGCATGCAGCATCGGGTGGTCGGTGTGCATGGCCGGGTCGGTACGCCGGAGGGACACGCCGAAGGCCCCGGGCACCGACGGGTGCACGGGGCCTTCGTTCACAAGGTCCTTGACCGGGGCGTCACTTGGCGGGAGCGCCGAAGGCCGGGACGACCGAGCCGGTGTAGGTGTCCTCGATGTACTTCTTCACCTCGGGGGAGTTGAGAAGCTTGGCGAGGGTCTTGACCCGGGGGTCGTTCTCGTTGCCCTTCTTGACCGCGAGGAAGTTGGCGTACGGGTTGCCCTCAGCCTTCTCCAGCGCCAGGGAGTCCTTGGCGGGCTCGAGGTCGGCCTCGATGGCGTAGTTGCCGTTGATGACGGCCGCGTCGACGTCGTTCAGGGCGCGGGGCACGGTGGCGGCCTCCAGCTCCTTGAACTCCAGGCCCTTCTTGTCGGTGATGTCGGAGAGCTTGGCGCTGGTGCCGACACCGTCCTTGAGGGTGATCAGGCCGTTCTCGGCGAGCAGCTGGAGCGCACGGCCCTCGTTGGTGGTGTCGTTGGGGACGGCGATGGTCTGGCCGGCCTTGATGTCTTTGAGGGACTTGACCGTCTTGGAGTAGAGGCCGAGCGGCTCGAGGTGGACGTTGACGACCGGGACGATGGTGGTCTTGTTCTTCTGGTTGAAGTCGTCCAGGTACGGCTTGTGCTGGAAGAAGTTGGCGTCGACCTGGCCCTGCTGGGTGGCGGTGTTCGGCAGGACGTAGTCCGTGAACTCCTTGACCTCCAGCTTGAGTCCGGCCTTGTCCGCGAGGTTCTTCTTGACGAACTCGAGGATGTCGGCGTGCGGCGTGGGGGACGCGGCGACGACGAGCGGCTCGCCCGCGGCAGCGGCCTTGTCGCCGGACACGGCCTTGGCACCCGGGTCCGAGGCGGTGCCGCAGGCGGTGAGGCCGAGGGCGAGGGCGGCGGTGGCGGCTGCGATCGCGGTGAGCTTGGTGTTCCTACGCTGGTTACGCACGAAAAGTGCCTCTTTCTGGTGTTGCGGTGGTACGCCCGAACAAGGAGTGCGGGCTGCGGGTGGTGGGGGGCGCTCAGACGGTGCGGCCGCGGCGGGCCAGCAGCCGTACGATTCCGTCGCCGATCAGCTGCGCGACCGTGACGACGGCGATCAGGATGACGACGGTGATGAGCATGAACTGGGTCTCGAACCGCTGGAAGCCGTAGGTGACGGCCTTCGATCCGAGGCCCTCGCCGCCGACCGCGCCCGCCATCGCCGAGTAGCCGACGAGAACGATCACGGTGGTGGTGACGGCGGCGACGATCGAGGGCAGGGCCTGCGGGAGCAGCACCTTGCGGATGATCGTCGGGATGGAGCCGCCCATGGACTGGACCGCTTCGACCAGTCCGTGGTCGACCTCGCGGATCGCCGTCTCGACGAGCCGCGCGAAGAAGGGGATGGCGCCGACGGCGAGCGGCACGATCATGGCGGTGGGGCCGATGAAGGTGCCGACCACGGCGGTGGTGAAGGGGATCAGCGCGATCAGCAGGATGATGAACGGCAGCGATCGGCCGATGTTCACGATCACGCCGACGGCCTTGTTCACCGGGGTGTTCTGCAGCAGACCGCCCTTGTCGGTGAGGACCAGCAGAATGCCGAGCGGGAGGCCGCCGATGACGGTGACGACCGTGGACCACAGGACCATGTAGAGGGTGTCGACGGTGCCCTGGGTCAGCAGCGGCTGCATCTCCGACCACGTCACTTGACGGTCTCCTTCACCAGTTCCGTGCGCGGCGCGGGTACGTCTCCGGCCTCGTCCTCGACGACCTCGACCTGCAGGCCCTGCTCGCGCAGGAAGCCGACGGGCACGACGTTGTCCTCGTAGCGACCGGGCAGTTCGATGCGCATCCGGCCGATCTGCTTGCCGGCGACGGTGTCCATCGCGGCGCCGAGGATCGAGATGTCGATGTTGTAGGTGCGCGAGAGCTGCGAGATCACCGGCTGGGTGGCGGCCTCGCCGTGGAAGGTGACGTCGACGACCGTACGGTCCGGGCCCGTGGCGTCCCCGGTCACCGGGAACAGTTCCTGGGCGAGTTCCGAGCCGGGCGTGGCGAGCAGCTCGCTCACCGTTCCGGACTCCACGATGCGGCCTCGCTTCATCAGGGCGGCCGAGTCGCAGACCGTCTTGACGACGTCCATCTCGTGCGTGATGAGGAGCACGGTCAGTCCCAGTCGGCGGTTGAGGTCGCGCAGCAGCTGGAGGATCGAGCGGGTGGTCTCGGGGTCGAGGGCGCTCGTGGCCTCGTCGGAGAGCAGCACCTTCGGGTTGCCGGCCAGCGCCCGGGCGATGCCGACGCGCTGCTTCTGGCCGCCGGAGAGCTGCCCCGGGTACGCCTTGGCCTTGTCGGCAAGGCCGACGAGGTCGAGCAGTTCGAGGGCACGGCGGGAGCGCTCCGCACCGGAGACGCCGAGGATCTCCAGGGGGAGTTCGATGTTGTCCTTGACGCTCCGCGAGGACAGCAGGTTGAAGTGCTGGAAGACCATGCCGATGCGGCTGCGCGCCTGGCGCAGTTCCTTGCCGGCGCGGTTGCCGCGGCCGGCGAGGGCGGTGAGGTCGACGCCGTCGACGGTCACCGTGCCGGAGGTGGGGCGCTCCAGCAGATTGACGCAGCGGATGAGGGAGGACTTGCCGGCTCCGCTGCGGCCGATGACGCCGAAGACCTCGCCCTCGCGGACATTCAGGTCGACGCCGTCAAGTGCGGTGACGTCGCGGCCTCGCGACTGATAGACCTTCGTGAGGCCAGAAGTGGTGATCACAGGGGTTTCCGTCACTGTCGAGTGCGCGGCGTGGGGTATCGCCGGGCATGGGTGTGTCGTCTTCGGACAGTCGGACGCAGCACGGACGGCCGTGTAGGCAGCGTGCAGGCGCGGCGGGCTCGGTCCGTGGGACTTACGGCGGACACGGCGCGACTGTCGGGGTCTCGCTTCGGGGCGCGAGGCTCAGGCAGGGGCCCTCAGATGGCGCACATTCGACACATACAACGAGCACCGGGCGTCGTGTTCGCCTCGGTCGCAAGGATGCGGCTGCTCGTCGTGGTCATGCGGGCAAGTAAAGCAGACACGCGTGCGAGGGGATCAAGGCTGTCCGTATACCGGAATGCTCAGGTCCGGAGTACGGACGCGCGGCCGACGGCCACTCCCCCTTCACCTGTGCCGTGGCCTGCGCCGATACGCCGCGACGACTCCGTGACCGGATCGCGCGCAGTGCTCGTCCGCACCAGGTGCTGTGGTCAAGACCACGTGCTCGCGTCGCCGGTACGGGCCGCCGTGGAACAGCGGCGCGTCCGCCGGAGCATGTGGCGGGGCCCGACGGGGACGAGCAGGTGCGCGGCCCGTCCCGGGCGGGGGCGCCGCCGACGGTCCCCCACGGTGGCGTCACGGCTCTCGGGGCTCCTCGGGCCGGTCCCCGCGGTGGGCGTCACGGCCGCTCCCGGCCACGGGGGGCGGGAGCATGGGCCCTTTCGGCCCGTAATACTCTCGGCTCCATGCTCGACGCCCTGACGGTCGCACTCTCCGCGGCCGCGCTCGCCCTCGCCGCCTGGTGCGGTTTCGCCGCGTTCCGGGACCAGCCGACGAAGGACTGGCACTTCATCGGGATGGCCGTGGTGACCGTGCTGGCGCTGGCGCAGCTGGTGACCGGGATCGTGCAGCTGGCGCGCGGCGAGAAGGCCGACGAAGGCTCGGTGATCTTCGTTTCGTATCTGATCGGCGCACTCGCCGCGGTACCGGCGGCCGGCTTTCTGTCACTGGCCGAGCGGACGCGCTGGGGCTCGGTGACGGTCGCGGCCGGCGCGGTGGTGCTCGCGGTGCTCGAAGTACGGCTCTACGACATCTGGAAGGCCTGAGGATGACGGACTCCGGCGCCGACGTCACCGGCGCCACCGGGGAGCGGCCCGGCGGCTCACGCGCCCGGCTGGTCCGGGGGCCCGGGCTGCTGGTGGTCTGGCTGTACGGCGTGATGTCGGTGGGCGCGGTCTCGCGCTCGGTCTACCAGATCGCCACCGAGTACGAGCGTGCTCCGCTCGCCTACTCCCTCTCGGCGATCGCCGCGGTGGTGTACGCGTTCATCACGTACACCCTGGTGCGCGGTGGCGAGACGGCCCGCAGGGCGGCGCTGGTGTCGTGCGCCGCCGAGCTGGTGGGCGTACTGGTCGTGGGCACGTGGACGCTGGCGGATCCGTCCGCGTTCCCCGATGCCACGGTGTGGACCGACTACGGGATGGGTTACCTGTTCATTCCGGTGCTGCTTCCGGTCACCGGCATCCTGTGGCTGCGCAAGTCCCGGCACTGAGACGGAAGTTGTCCGGATCCCCCCGCTCCTAGGCGCTGGCGGCGTACTCCCCCGGGCGCTGTCCCGGTCGTGCCCCGGCCGCGCCGGCGACCTTCTCCAGCGTGATCAGCGTCAGCCTGGGTCCGGAGTCCTGGGTCGAGACGGGCGCGTACCCGTGGCTGCGGTAGAGGCGCAGATTGCGTTCGCTCCGGTGGCCGGTGAAGAGCCGGAAGCGCTTGGCGGCGGGCAGTTCGGAGCCGCCTGCGAAGCGCGCCTCGATCGCGTCGAGCAGTCGTCCGCCGAGGCCGTGCCGACGCATGCGCGGGTGGACGATGAGCTTGGCGATTCTCGCGGTGCCGGTCTCGTCCATCTCACCGCGGACGGACGCGATCACTTCGTCGCCGAGACGGGCCACGAGTGCGTGTCCACGGGCGAGTTCCGCCCTCAGATCGTCCAGTGTCTGGGTGAGCGGTTCGATGCCGTAGTCGCCGTAGAGCTCGGCCTCGCTCTGGTAGCACAGGTACTGCAGCTTGAGGATGTGCTCGGCGTCCTGCGCCGTTGCCGCTGAGATGGTCACGCTCATGCCCATGTGGCATGCCCTCCCGCTCACCTGTTGTTCGGTTGTCTACCGCTCCTTTCCCCCCGGTTCAGGAGCTGCAACCTCTGCCGCGAGCATTCTGCGCAGACATCCCAGGCATCGGGAACGCATCGGCCCCAGACTTCCTTGTGAGATACCCAACTGTCCTGCGATTTCCCGGTAGGTGGGGTCCACCGGGGAGAGCATGGCGGTGAGCAGCCGCGGGCAGGACCCGGGGGTGCGAGCCACCGCCGCACGCAGTGCCCGGCGCCGTTCGGCGACGAGGGCGGCCCGTTCCGGGCAGGCCGCGGGTCCCGCCGCCGGCTCGTGCGTGTAGGGACGCTCCCGCACGGCCCGCCGCCGGGCGCGGCGCGCCTCGTCGCGCACCGCTCCGCGTACCCAGCCCGCCGCGTCGGCGGGCGGCCCCTGCGCGTCGAGCCGTTCCAGCAGGCGTACCCACACGGCCTGTTCGATGTCCCCGGAGTCCAGGGCTCCGTCGTACGCCTCGGCTCCGGCCTCTGCGACGACGAGCGGCCGCAGTACCCGTACGAGCGCGCTCGCGCCGTCGGACTTACCGGCGGCGGGCGCGGGCGCCCCCGGGAGCGCGGGCTGGGCGGGGCGGAGGGGACGCTCGGCGTGTGTGGTCATGACCGGCGGGACGCCGCCGCCGCGAGCCGCGGTTTCGACGACGTCCCGCTGTCACCCGACCGTATGGCGGCCGCTCGGCCGCTGACCGGTGGACGGGCGAGCGGTCAGCCGTCGACGAAGTCGGCGCGGGCCAGCAGGCCGGTGTCCGCGTTGTCGGTGAAGATTCCGTCGATGCCCTGCTCGAAGTAGATCTTGAAGGCTCCGAACGCATCGCCGTACGCGTTCGGATCGGTGCCGCGCCGGAAGTCGGCGGGCAGGAACGAGTTCTCGTTCCGCATCGTGTACGGGTGGAGGATCAGGCCCTTCGCATGCGCGTCCCGTACCAGGGTGGTCGGCTCCCCGAGCTTGCCGTTCGCGTCCTTCGGGA
Source organism: Streptomyces sp. NPDC057445 (assembly GCF_042802855.1). Lineage (NCBI taxonomy): Bacteria > Bacillati > Actinomycetota > Actinomycetes > Kitasatosporales > Streptomycetaceae > Streptomyces > Streptomyces sp. NPDC057445. The sequence goes on from NZ_JBHVDH010000008.1 coordinate 213,872, forward strand.
TGATCAGGTCGAGGGTGGGGCCGATGCCCTGGGCGTAGGAGGCGATCCACTCGAGGCCCTCGGGCTTGACGAGGTCCGCGACCGTACGCGGGTCGCCGGCCTGGACGAAGTCCCAGGGGCGGGTGGCGGCGCCGGAGAGGAGGACGACACGCGGCGAGGAGACGAGCTTCGCGAGCCGCTGGATGCTGCTCGGTTCGAACGACTGCAGGAAGACCGGCGAGTTCGCACGATGGCGTCCGTACCGGCGCAGCAGCTTCGCGAGCGGCTCCTCCAGGGCGAGGCCGATACCGCGGAAGTACGAAGGGTGCTTGGTCTCGACGTGCAGCCAGACGGGGTGTCCGCGGCGGCGGCCCTCCTCGTCCGCCCAGCGCAGCACCTCCTCGAAGGTGGGGATCTCCCAGCGGCCGTCGTAGAGGGTGTTCTCCTGGCGGGTACCGGGGATGCGCTCCTTGGCGCGCAGCGTCTTCAGCTCGGCGAGCGTGAAGTCCTCCGTGAACCAGCCCGTGAGGCTCGTACCGTCGACGGACCTGGTGGTCTTGCGCGACGCGAACTCGGGACGCGAGGAAACGTCCGTGGTGCCCGTGATGTCGTTCTCGTGACGGCAGACCAGATGCCCGTCCTTGGTGGGCACGAGATCCTGTTCGACGACGTGCGCCCCCATGTCCAGGGCCAGCTGGTACGAGCCGAGGGTGTGCTCCGGGCGGTAGCCGCTGGCGCCGCGGTGCGCGATGACCGTGGGCACGGGCAGGTGCCGGTACGAGTGGTCACCGCCGTGCCGTCCGGAGGGGGCCCCGGACGCCGCCGCGTTCGCCGCCGTGGCGCCGCCGATGCCGATGGCAGCCGAACCGAGCACCGCGGCGCCCAGAAGGGTCCGCCGTCCGGGAGTTCTGTCCGCACCCTGAGCCATGAGCGTTCCTCCGAAGCGTCCAAGGAGATGTGATGTCCCGCACCTGCCCGAGGGGCCCGCGCGACGCTCCACGCTAGGTGGCGGAGCGTTACCTGCGGGAGACCCAGGGCAAACGCTTCCCAAACTCAGGTCAACACTGCGTATCTGGTGTGTGAACCCGATGTGCGATGGGGCGGGACCCGCGAGTATCGTCCTCACCTGCAGAGACTTCGCCGGCCGTACCCGCCCGCCCCTGACTTCGGAGGACCCGTTGTCCCGCTTGTCGCTCATCAAGGCAGTGCTCGGACCGATTCTGCGCCTGATGTTCCGCCCACGGGTGGAGGGCGTCCGGCACATCCCTGGGGACGGGCCCGTCATCCTCGCCGGCAACCACCTGACCTTCATCGACTCGATGCTCCTGCCCCTGGTCTGCGACCGGCAGGTCTTCTTCATCGGCAAGGACGAGTACGTCACGGGCACGGGAATGAAGGGCCGGCTGATGGCCTGGTTCTTCACCGGTGTCGGCATGATCCCGGTCGACCGGGACGGCGCGAACGGCGGTGTAGCGGCGCTGATGACCGGCCGCCGGGTGCTGGAGGAGGGCAAGGTCTTCGGCATCTACCCGGAGGGCACCCGCTCCCCCGACGGCCGCCTGTACCGGGGCCGTACGGGCATCGCCCGGCTGACCCTGATGACGGGCGCGCCGGTCGTCCCGTTCGCGATGATCGGCACCGACAAGCTCCAGCCGGGCGGCGCGGGAATGCCGCGCCCGGGCCGCGTGACGATCCGTTTCGGCAAGCCGATGGAGTTCTCGCGCTACGAGGGCATGGACCGCGACCGCTATGTCCTGCGGGCGGTGACGGACTCGGTGATGGCCGAGGTGATGCGGCTGTCGGGCCAGGAGTACGTGGACATGTACGCCACGAAGGCGAAGGCCGCCTGAGCCTGCGGCCGCCGGCCGAAGCCCGGAAGGCGCCCCAGCGCCGAGCCCCGAGGGCGGTGGACAAAGTCGCCACGGAGGCCATGGCCGCCTGAGCGACCGGGCCCCCGTAACCCGATGCGGCCCCCGTGCGCGAATGCGCCGGGGGCCGCGTCACGCCGGGGCAACGGGTCAGGACGGCGGATGTCAGTGCTCGATGCCGTCGGCAAGCTTCTGGCCGCGCAGCAGGAACCATGCGGCGACCGCCGTGGCAAGCAGCACCACAGCACCGACGCCCGACGCGAACCTCAGCCCGTCGACGAACGCCTCCTGGGCGGCGCCTATCAGCGCCGCACCTTGGTGCTGCGGCAGCACGGCCGCTGCCTCGAAGGCTCCGCCCAGCGACTCGTGCGCCGCTGAGGCCACGTCCGAGGGCACCCCGGCCGGTGTCGCGAAGTCCCGGTAGACACCGGTGACGATGGAGCCGAGCAGCGCGATGCCCAGCGCCGCGCCGAGTTCGTACGCCGTCTCGGAGACCGCGGAGGCGGCACCGGCCTGCTCCTTGGGCACACTCGAGAGGATCACGTCGGCGGTGACGGTGAAGGAGAATCCGGCACCGATACCGACGACGAGCAGGGCGGCGCCGAGCAGCGGGTATCCCGTGGACTGACCGATCACGGTGAGCACGGCGAGCGCGACACCCACCGCAGCGAGACCTCCGGCCACCACCGACCGCACCGAGAACCGCCGCGCGAACCTGCCCGCTAGCAGGCCCGTGGCCACCGCGCCGATCGCCGCGGGGAGCTCGGCGAGACCGGCCTCGAACGGCGGCCTGCCCTGGACCAGTTGCAGGAACTGGGAGAGGAAGAAGACCAGTCCGGACAGACCGAGGATGGTCAGCAGGTCGGCGAGGACCGCGCCGGAGAAGCCCCGGTTCCGGAACAGCCGCATGTCGAGCAGCGGCTCGGGCAGGGACAGCTGCCTGCGGACGAAGCCGTAGAGCGCGCCCCCACCGATGATCGCGGCGGCGCCCGCCTCCCAGCCCGGCCCCTGGCTCGCGGCCTCCTTGACGGCGTACACGACACCGACCATGCCGATGAGGGACAGCATGACGCTGATCAGGTCCCACGGGCCCGCGACCGGGTTCTTGGACTCGGGCAGCAGCTTGATGCCGACGAGGACCAGCACGGCCATGACCGGCAGGTTGATGAGGAAGACCGAGCCCCACCAGAAGTGCTCCAGCAGGAATCCGCCGACGACGGGGCCTACGGCCGCGCCGGCCGACGCCATGGCACCCCAGATGCCGATGGCGATACTGCGCTCCTTCGGGTCGTGGAAGATGTTGCGGATCAGGGCGAGCGTGGACGGCATCAGCGTGGCACCGGCGACGCCGAGCAGAGCCCGTGCGAGGATCATCATCTCGGGCGTGGTGGCGTACGCGTTGAACACGGACACCGCACCGAACGCGACGGCGCCGCTCAGCAGCAGCTTCTTGCGGCCGATCCGGTCACCGAGACTGCCCATGGAGACGAGCAGGCCGGCGATGACGAACGAGTAGACGTCACCTATCCACAGCAGCTGGGTGCCGGACGGCTTGAGGTCCTCGCTGAGGAAGGGCGTCGCGAGGCCCAGTACGGTGGCGTCCACGGCCACCAGCAGAACGGCCAGCACCAGCACCGAGAGCGCAAGCCAGCGCCCGGGGCGGTACAGGGTCTCGTCCGTCCCGTTAGTGCGCCTGGCCGTACCGGTGGTCATTTCTCCACACTCCGTCGTGCTCCGCCGAGCAGCAGCTCGGCGATCATGAATTGGAAGTCGTTCTTGGCGACCCGGCCGTCCATCACGGCCCAGGCGCAGCTGCCGAGCAGTCCGTACAGGGCCTCGGTGAGCCATACGGCCGGGAGGTCGATCCGGAACTCGCCCTGCTCCTGACCGCGCCGGAAGAGGGCGGACACGCGGGCGTCGAGCCGGGCCCAGCCCTCGTTGATCTGCTCGCCCTCGAACAGCTGGTTCTCGGTGACGAGGAAGGCGAGCAGTTGGGCGACGGGCTCCATCTCGGCGATCAGCCGGCGCAGTCCGTCACTCGCGCCGCCCGTGTCGATCCCGGCGCGGTCCAGGGCGGCCTCGAATTCCTGGATGCCCAGCGCTTCGAGCGCCCTGACCAGGGCGTCCCGCCCGGCGAAGTGCCGGTGCAGGGTGGCACGCCCGATGCCCGCCGCGCGTGCGACCTCGTCCATCGTCGCGGTCGATTTGCGTGCGAGCAGTGCGGCGGCAGCGCGGAGCACCTGTTCACGATCCATGGCCATGAGACAACCATACCCCAAATGAGACGTCAATGTCTCATCTGAAATTTCGATGCCTCATATAGAGGTGGGAGAGGATCCTGAGGCGATGAAGCCGCTGCTACTGATCGACATCGACGGCCCGCTCAATCCGTACGGCGGAAAACCGGAGCGCCGTCCTGAGGGCTATACGACCCATCGCATGCAGCCGAGTGGCTGGAACGGCACGAAACCGCTGCGGGTGTGGCTCAACCACGGGCACGGCCACGAACTGCTGGCGCTCGCCGAGTGGTACGAGCTGGTGTGGGCGACGACCTGGAAGGGCGAGGCGAACGAGTGGATAGGCCCGCATCTCGGGCTGCCCGAGCTGCCGTTCATCGACTGGCCCGCGATGCACGGGGCCTCGCCGCGCGGGACGTTCTGGAAGACGCAGTACGTGCTCGAATACGCGGCCGGGAGGCCGTTCGCCTGGATCGACGACGAGATCACGCACCTGGACAAGGAGTTCGTGGAGCAGAGGCACCTGCCGGCCGCCCTGCTGCTGCATGTCGACCACAGGATCGGGCTGACCCGGCCTGATTTCGACGCTCTCGCGGACTGGGCCGAAGCGCTGTAGCGCCGGACCGGGGCCGTTCCGTGCCGTGTGTGCCGTTCCGTGCCGTGTGTGCCGTTCCGTGCCGTTCCGTGCCGTTCCGTGCCGTGGGACGGGACCGCCCCGGCCGGGCTGATGCCGGCCGGGGCGGTACGGGTGCGGACGTCCGCAGCCTTCGGGGTCAGCCGAGGGTCGCGAGCGCCTGGTTGAACGTCTTCGACGGACGCATGACGGCAGAGGCCTTCTCGGTGTCCGGCTGGTAGTAGCCGCCGATGTCGACCGGGGAGCCCTGCACCGCGATCAGCTCGTCGACGATCGTCCGCTCCTGCTCGGTCAGCGTCTGGGCGAGCGGGGCGAACGCCTTCGCGAGCTCGGCGTCGTCGGTCTGCTTCGCCAGCTCCTGAGCCCAGTAGAGCGCCAGGTAGAAGTGGCTGCCGCGGTTGTCGATGCCACCCAGCTTGCGGCTCGGTGACTTGTCCTCGTTGAGGAAGGTGCCGGTCGCGCGGTCGAGCGTGTCGGCCAGGACCTGGGCGCGCGCGTTGCCCGTGGTCTGCGCGAGGTGCTCGAAGCTGACCGCCAGGGCCAGGAACTCGCCCAGACTGTCCCAGCGCAGGTAGTTCTCCTTGACCAGCTGCTGGACGTGCTTGGGGGCGGAGCCGCCCGCACCGGTCTCGAACAGGCCACCGCCGTTCATCAGCGGGACGACCGAGAGCATCTTGGCGCTGGTGCCCAGCTCCAGGATCGGGAACAGGTCGGTCAGGTAGTCACGCAGCACATTGCCGGTGACCGAGATCGTGTTCTCGCCGCGGCGGATGCGCTCGAGGGAGAACTTGATCGCGTCGACCGGCGACATGATCTCGATCTGCAGACCCTCGGTGTCGTGCTCGGCCAGGTACTGCCCGACCTTGGCGATGAGGTTGGCGTCGTGCGCGCGGCCTTCGTCCAGCCAGAACACGGCCGGGTCGCCGGTCGCGCGGGCGCGCGTGACGGCGAGCTTGACCCAGTCCTTGATCGGCGCGTCCTTGGTCTGGCACATGCGGAAGATGTCGCCGGCGCTCACGGCCTGCTCGAGCACCACGTTGCCGGCGCCGTCGACCACCCGCACCGTGCCGGTGTGCTGGATCTCGAAGGTCTTGTCGTGGCTGCCGTACTCCTCGGCCTTCTGCGCCATCAGACCGACGTTGGGCACCGAACCCATCGTGGACGGGTCGTAGGCGCCGTTCGCCCGGCAGTCGTCGATGACGGCCTGGTAGATGCCGGCGTAGCTGCTGTCGGGGAGCACCGCGAGGGTGTCGGCCTCCTGCCCGTCCGGGCCCCACATGTGGCCGGAGGTACGGATCATGGCGGGCATCGAGGCGTCGACGATGACGTCGCTCGGCACGTGCAGGTTGGTGATGCCACGGTCGGAGTCGACCATGGCCAGCGCCGGGCCCTCGGCCAGCTCGGCGTCGAAGGACGCCTTGATCGCCGCGCCCTCGGGCAGCGACTCCACACCCTTGAGGATGCCGCCGAGGCCGTCGTTCGGGGTGAGGCCGGCGGCCGCGAAGGTCTCGCCGTACCGGGCGAAGGTCTTCGGGAAGAAGGCGCGCACCACGTGACCGAAGACGATCGGGTCCGAGACCTTCATCATCGTGGCCTTGAGGTGCACCGAGAACAGCACGTCCTCGGCCTTGGCGCGGGCGACCTGCTCGCTGAGGAACTCGCGCAGCACCGCGACCCGCATGACGGACGCGTCCACGACCTCGTCGGCGAGCACGGGTACCGACTCGCGCAGCACGGTGGCGGTGCCGTCGTCACCGACGAGCTCGATGCGCAGCGAGCCGTCCTCGGCGATGACCGCGGACTTCTCCGTGGAGCGGAAGTCGTCGGCCGTCATGTGCGCGACATTGGTCTTCGAGTCGGCCGACCACGCGCCCATGCGGTGCGGGTGCGCCTTGGCGTAGTTCTTGACCGAGGCGGGGGCGCGACGGTCGGAGTTGCCCTCGCGCAGGACCGGGTTGACGGCGCTGCCCTTGACCTTGTCGTAGCGGGCGCGGATGTCGCGCTCCTCGTCGGTCTTCGGGTCGTCCGGGTAGTCCGGCAGCGCGTAGCCCTGCTGCTGCAGCTCGGCGACCGCCGCCTTCAGCTGCGGGATCGAGGCCGAGATGTTCGGCAGCTTGATGATGTTGGCGCCGGGCGTCCTGGCCAGCTCGCCGAGCTCGGCGAGCGCGTCGTCGATGCGCTGTCCCTCCTCGAGGTACTCGGGGAAGAGGGCGATGATCCGCCCGGCCAGAGAGATGTCACGGGTCTCCACACGGACCCCGGCGGTCGAGGCGTACGCCTGGACCACTGGCAAGAACGAATGAGTCGCCAGGGCCGGGGCCTCGTCAGTGTGTGTGTAGATGATGGTCGAGTCGCTCACCGGGTGCTCCGCTCCACGTCTGCAACATTGCTCGACATCAAGATATCTCGTGCCGGGCCCCCTCCGGACAGGGCCCCGCCCCCACAGACGAGGATCACAAACCACGGACGTGGATCACAAACGCGGTCCGGTCCGGCGCCTCGTGCCGGACCGGACCGCTCCGCTTCCGCTGGGGTCCGGCAGCCCTGAGCGGTGTCGCCGTGGGCTGCCGCGGGGGTGTCACTGCCTGGCGGTGGCCCAGGCGTGCTGGGTGGCCAGGTCGGCCTTCACCTCGGCGAGCTGGACGGCGACGGCCGACGGGGCCGTGCCGCCGCGCCCACTGCGGGACGCGAGCGCCCCGGGGACGTTCAGGACCGTGCGGACCTCGGGCGTCAGATGCGGTGAGATCTTCGCGAACTGCTCGTCGGTGAGCTGGTCCAGCTCGATGCCGTGGGCCTCGCACTCCTTGACGCACTCCCCCGCGACCTCGTGCGCGACACGGAACGGCACGCCCTGCTTGACCAGCCACTCGGCGATATCGGTGGCGAGCGAGAAACCGGCGGGCGCCAGCTCCTCCATCCGCTCGCGGTTGACGGTCAGCGTGGCCATCATCCCGGTGAAGGCGGGCAGCAGCACCTCCAGCTGGTCGCAGGAGTCGAAGACCGGCTCCTTGTCCTCCTGCAGATCGCGGTTGTACGCGAGCGGCAGCGCCTTCAGCGTGGCGAGCAGCCCGGTCAGGTTGCCGATCAGCCGGCCCGACTTGCCACGAGCCAGCTCCGCGATGTCCGGGTTCTTCTTCTGCGGCATGATCGACGAGCCGGTGGAGAAGGCGTCGTGGAGGGTCACGAAGGAGAACTCCTTCGTGTTCCAGATGATGACCTCCTCGGCGATCCGGGAAAGGTTCACACCGATCATCGCGGTGATGAACGCGAACTCGGCGACGAAGTCGCGCGAGGCCGTGCCGTCGATGGAGTTGGCGACGCTGCCGTGCTCGAAGCCGAGGTCCTTCGCCACCGCCTCCGGGTCGAGGCCGAGCGAGGATCCGGCGAGCGCGCCTGAGCCGTACGGGGAGACGGCCGTGCGCTCGTCCCACTGCCGCAGCCGCTCGGCGTCCCGGGAAAGGGACTGGACATGGGCCAGGACATGATGGGCGAAGAGGACCGGCTGCGCGTGCTGCAGATGCGTACGACCCGGCATCGCGACATCGGGATGGGCCTCTGCGAGACCGACGAGGGCGTCCTGGAGTTCGGCGATCAGCCCGCCGATGATGCGGGCATGGTCGCGCAGATACATCCGGAAGAGCGTGGCCACCTGGTCGTTGCGGGACCGGCCGGCGCGCAGTTTCCCCCCGAGGTCCGGGCCGAGCCGCTCCAGCAGGCCACGCTCCAGGGCGGTGTGGACGTCCTCGTCGGCGATGGTGCCGACGAAGCTGCCGTCGGCGACGTCCGCCTCGAGCTGGTCGAGCCCCGCGAGCATCCGCCGCAGTTCGTCGGCCGTCAGCAGGCCCGCCTTGTGGAGGACGCGCGCATGGGCGCGGGAGCCCGCGATGTCGTACGGGGCGAGGCGCCAGTCGAAGTGGACCGAGGCGGAAAGCTTCGCCAGTGCCTCGGCCGGGCCGTCGGCGAACCGGCCGCCCCAGAGCCGGACGTCACCGTTGTTGCTGCTCACAGCTCTTGCTCCTCAAGCCTTGCCAGTCGTTGGATGTGCGACCGCCTCCCCGCCGCGGACAGAGGGGAGGCGGTCGTCGTACGCGTAGGTGATCAGGCGAGGTCGCGCTTGGCGGCGATCTTCGAGGACAGGCCGAAGATGTCGATGAAGCCCTGCGCCTTCGACTGGTCGAAGGTGTCGCCCGAGTCGTACGTGGCGAGGTTGAAGTCGTAGAGCGACTCGTCCGACTTCCGGCCGGTGACCACGGCGCGGCCGCCGTGCAGCGTCATCCGGATGTCGCCGGTGACGTGCTGGTTGGCCTCGTTGATGAAGCCGTCCAGGGCGCGCTTGAGCGGCGAGAACCACAGGCCGTCGTAGACGAGCTCGCCCCAGCGCTGCTCGACCTGCCGCTTGTAGCGGGCCAGCTCGCGCTCGACCGTGACGTTCTCCAGCTCCTGATGGGCGGTGATCAGCGCGATGGCGCCCGGCGCCTCGTACACCTCACGGGACTTGATGCCGACCAGCCGGTCCTCGACCATGTCGATCCGGCCGATGCCCTGGGCGCCGGCGCGCTCGTTGAGCTGCTGAATGGCCTGCAGGACGGTGACGGGCTTGCCGTCGAGGGCGACCGGGAGACCCTCCTTGAAGGAGATGACCACCTCGTCGGCCTCGCGGGCGAGGGCCGGGTTCTGGGTGTACTCGTAGATGTCCTCGATCGGGGCGTTCCAGATGTCCTCGAGGAAGCCGGTCTCGACGGCCCGTCCGAAGACGTTCTGGTCGATGGAGTACGGGGACTTCTTGGTGGTCGCGATCGGGAGCTGCTTCTCCTCGCAGAAGGCGATCGCCTTGTCGCGGGTCATGGCGTAGTCACGGACCGGGGCGATGCACTTCAGGTCGGGACCGAGGGCCTGGATACCGGCCTCGAACCGCACCTGGTCGTTGCCCTTGCCGGTACAGCCGTGGGCGACGATGCCGGCGTCGTGCTTCTTGGCGGCGGCGACGAGGTGCTTGACGATCGTCGGCCGGGAGAGGGCGGAGACCAGCGGGTAGCGGTCCATGTAGAGGGCGTTGGCCTTGATCGCCGGGAGGCAGTACTCCTCGGCGAACTCGTCCTTGGCGTCCGCGACCTCGGCCTCGACAGCACCGCAGGCGAGCGCACGCTTGCGGATGACGTCCAGGTCCTCGCCGCCCTGGCCGACGTCCACGGCAACGGCGATGACCTCGGCGCCCGTCTCCTCGGCGATCCAGCCGATGGCGACGGAGGTGTCCAGACCGCCCGAGTAGGCGAGTACGACGCGCTCGGTCACGGGTTTCTCCTTACGGTGCATTCGGTGATGGGTATAACTATGCAGACCTCCGTATGTTTTGTCAACGGACGCATACGGCTCCTCCGTGCCTGCGCCAGGAAGCGGCCGCGGTGGCGCCCGGGCACCGGAGGCTGAAAAGGTCCGGCGGCCGACGTCCCCGACGATCGATAATCCGACGCATGGGACAGACGTACGAACGCATCGAAGGCCGTATCCGCTCCTTCATCGAGGACCAGCCCGTCTTCTTCACCGCCACCGCACCGCTGGCGGCTGACGGTCATGTCAACCTCTCCCCGAAGGGCCGCAAGGGCACCCTCGCCGTCATCGACGAACTGACCCTGGCCTATCTGGACTTCGGCGGCAGCGGTGCGGAGACCATCGCCCATGTCCGGGAGAACGGGCGCATCACCCTGATGTGGTGTGCGTTCACGGGTCCGCCGAAGGTGCTTCGGGTGCACGGTCAGGGGGAGGCGGTCTTCCGCGACGATGCGCGGTGGGCGGAGTACATCCCGTACTTCGAGGGGGCCGACGGGGCCGCGGCGCGTGCGGTCGTCGTGGTGCGCGCCCGGCGGATCAGCGACGCCTGCGGTTTCGCCGTACCGTTCATGGACTACCGCGAGGAGCGTACGCAGCACGCGGAGCACTTCGGCCGCAGGACGGACGAGGAGTTCGCGGCGTACTGCGAGAAGAAACCCCATGTCGGAGTGAGCCTGGACGGGCTGCCGGCGCTGCCGCTTCCGCTGCCCGCCCGCCCGGATCAGCCCTCCTGACGCATCCCGGCCTCGAGGGTTCGTCAGCGCCCCGCGCGACGCAGGAGCAGCAACGCGACCCATGCGTGCCTCACCGCCCTGGAGCACCGCGGACCCGTCCGCTGCCCTGCGGACCGGGCGCCACGGCCGACGACCCAGGCCGTTGATGTGCTGCGGGCTCGCCGCTGCGACTGCCGGCCCGCACCGGCCGACGCCGTGTCACCGGTGCCCGCGAACGCCCCGCGCAGATAGTTGACACAGGCGTCCCGCGCATTGAACTTCCCGGCCCCCGGCTCCGTATTCACGTGAGCGACAGGGAGCAGGCTAGGAGCAGCCGTGGCGATGATTCAGAGCGGTCGGGCCGCAAGGCGCCAGACCATGCGCGCGATCCGGCCGCGCCGTAATCCGGCGACGGTGCTGCTGGTGGTGGCCTGGGCGGGCGCGATGGCCGTCCTGTGGCTGTGGTGGGAGAACACGGCGGTGGTCCACATGGACACCGCCGAGTGGCTGATCGGAGCGGGCCGGATCACGGGCCTGCTCGGTGGTTACATGATCGCCCTCGTCGTGCTGCAGATGGCGCGTGTCCCGGCGCTGGAACGGCGTGTGGGTTCCGACCGGGCGACCCGCTGGCACGCGATGAGCGGGCGGTACGCGATCAGTCTTGTCGTCGCCCACGTCGTACTGACCGTCTGGGGCTATGCCGTTCAGGCCCGTACCGGTCTCGTCGAACAGACCGTCACCGTCGTCGTCGACTTCCCCGAAATGGTCGAGGCGGCGGTCGGCACCGCGCTGCTGCTGGTGGTCGGCTTCGTCTCTGCCGGGGCCGTGCGCCGCCGCATGCGCTACGAGACCTGGTACTACCTGCATCTCCTGACCTACGCCGCCGTGTATCTGACCTTCTGGCACCAACTGGCCACCGGCGCCGAGTTCGTGGCCAGTCCGACCGCCCGCACCGTGTGGTACGCGCTGTACGCCGCGGTCGGCGCGCTGCTCCTCTGGTACCGGATCCTGGCGCCCGTGCGGCTCAACCTCTGGCACCGGATGCGGGTGGAGTCGGTCGTGGACGAGGCTCCCGGCGTGGTTTCCGTGCTGATCACCGGGCGGCGGCTGCACCGGCTCGGCGCCGAGGCGGGTCACTTCTTCCGCTGGCGCTTCCTCGCCAGGGGCCTGCGCTGGAGCTCCAATCCGTACTCCCTCTCCGCTCCGCCCCGCCCCGATCTGCTGCGTATCACCGTGAAGGCCGTGGGTGAGCACAGCACGGCGCTCTCCCGGCTGGAGCCCGGCACGCGGGTCTGGGCGGAGGGGCCGTACGGAGCGATGACCGCCGCCCGGCGCAGCCGGAACAAGGTGCTGCTGATCGCCGGCGGCGCCGGTATCACCCCGCTGCGGGCGCTGTTCGAGACGCTTCCCGGCGGTCCCGGGGACCTGTCCCTGCTCTACCGGGCCGGTACGACGGAGGACCTCGCGCTCTGGAGCGAGCTGCAGCAGATCGCCCAGAGGCGGGAGGCGAAGCTGATGTACGCCGTGAACGGGCCGGACGGAGCACGTCCGGAGATCACGACCGAGCGCCTCAAGGAAGTACTGCCGGACATCGATCAGCACGACGTCTACCTCTGCGGACCGCCCGGGCTCGCCGAGGAGTCGTACAACGCACTGCGCGCGGCGGGAGTGCCGTCCCGCCGTATCCATCACGAGTCCTTCGAGATGTGAGGCTGTCCGTGAAGAGGAAACACCCACTGCGCCGGATCATGATCGGCGTCGCCGGCACCACGTCGGCCGTCGTCCTGCTCCTCGCGATGAAGCAGCCGGGCACGTCGGTGGCGGGGGCGGCGCAGGCCGGTGGCGCCGTGCCGCCGGCCGCCTCGGCGTCCGCGGGCGGCGGGGTCGAACCCGCCGGCGGGCAGACGGTGCTCGGGGACGAGGCCGACACCCAGTACGGGCCCGTGCAGGTCAGGATCACGATGAGCGGTGGCAGGATCACCGCCGCCGAGGCGGTCAAGGCCCCCAGCAGCGATCCCAACAGCCGCAAGATCGCCGCCAACGCCGTACCCCGCCTCAACCAAGCAGCCGTCGCCGCACAGAGCGCAGAGATCGACGCCGTCTCCGGCGCCACATTCACCAGCGGCGGCTACATCAAGTCCCTGCAGAGCGCCATCGACAAGGCCGGGGGCGCGGGTGGTGGAGGGGCCGACGCCGGGGCAGGAGCCGCATCGGGCTCCGCGCCTGGAGCAGGCGCCGCGACGGGCGGCTCCGGCTCGGGCCCGGGCTCCGGCTCGGATGCGGCGGCCACCGCCGGCACCGAGGGGTCGGACCAGGGGCCGGGCTCCGGGGCACCCACCACGGTACTCGGGGACGTGGCGAGCACTCAGTACGGCGACGTCCAGGTCAGGATCACGATGAGCGGTGGCAAGATCACCGCCGCCGAGGCGGTCAAGGCCCCCAGCAGCGATCCCAACAGCCGCAAGATCGCCGCCAACGCCGTACCCCGCCTCAACCAAGCAGCCGTCGCCGCACAGAGCGCAGAGATCGACGCCGTCTCCGGCGCCACATTCACCAGCGGCGGCTACATCAAGTCCCTGCAGAGCGCCATCGACAAGGCCGGCCTGTGATGACGGACGAGACGCGTCTGCGTCATGTCGAGCACTCGATGGGCACGGTGTTCTCGTTCGACATCCGGTTGGCCACCGACGGTGACGTCGACGATCACGGTGAGCGCGTGCGCGCCGGGCTCGCCGCTGCGGTGGCCTTCCTGCACCGCACGGACGAGGTCTTCTCCACCTACCGCCAGGACAGCCAGATCAGCAGGCTCGCCAGAGGAGAACTCGCTCTGGGGGACTGCGCCGCCGACGTGACGGAGGTGTTCGAGTGCTGCGAGGAGGAGGAGCGTCTGAGCGAGGGCTGGTTCACCGCCCGCTACGACGGCGGGCTCGACCCCACCGGTCTGGTCAAGGGCTGGGCGGTGGAGCGCGCGGTGAGCATGCTCGCCTCCTCCGGAGCCGCGGCCGTCTGTCTGGGCGGCGGGGGCGACATCCAGTTGCACGGCGGCCCGTGGCGGGTCGGCATCTCCGATCCGCTGCACCCCGGCGGGCTGGTCGCGGTGGTCGCTGCGGACGAGCGCCTCGCCGTCGCCACATCGGGCCCGGCCGAACGGGGCTGCCACATCGTCGACCCGCACACCGGTGCTCCCCCTGCCGAGGGCTTTGCCTCCATGACCGTCGTGGCCCCGGGTCTGACCCAGGCCGATGCCCGGGCGACAGCCGCGTACGCCATGGGCGCCGGGGCCCGTGAGTGGCTGGAGGAGCTGCCCGACACGGAGGGCTTCGCCGTCACCATGGACGGCAGTACCTGGCAGACCAGTGGATTCGCCCGCCATCTGGCGAAGACTCCCCACCGGCCGGAGGGCAGGGCCGCCTGACAGCCGGTCGGGGTGGCCGGGCCGGTCGGGGGGCCGGCCCGCCCGGAGGCCGGGCCCGCGACGGTTTCCGGTCGACGTCCGCCCGCCAGCCCGCGACGGTTTCCGGTCGACGTCCGCCCGCCGGTCCGCGACGGTTCCGGTCGACGCCCGCCCGCCGGTCCGCGACGGTTTCCGGTCGACGCCCGCCCGCCGCCGGTCCACGTCAGCGTTGAAGAACTCAGCGTTCCTTCTGCGCCAGCCGCAGCAGATGGTCGGCCAGCGCCTGACCGCCCGCCGGGTCGCGGGAGATGAGCAGCAGCGTGTCGTCGCCGGCGATCGTGCCGAGGATCGCGTTCAGTTCTGCCTGGTCGATGGCCGAGGCGAGGAACTGGGCCGCGCCCGGCGGCGTACGCAGCACCACGAGGTTGGCCGAGGCCTCCGCGGAGATCAGCAGTTCCCCGGAGAGCCGGCGCATCCGCTCCTCCTTCGCAGACTCGCCGAGCGGCGCCTGAGGGGTGCGGAATCCGCCCTCGCTGGGCACGGCGTAGATGAGTTCGCCCCCGGTGTTGCGGATCTTCACCGCACCCAGCTCGTCGAGGTCCCGGGAGAGCGTCGCCTGGGTGACGCTCAGCCCGTCGTCGGCGAGGAGCTTCGCCAGCTGGCTCTGCGAGCGCACCGGCTGCCGGTTGAGAATGTCCACGATCCGGCGGTGGCGGGCCGTGCGGGTCTGCGGCACGGCCGGCCCGCCGTTCTCGGTGTGCTGCGTCGCCTCGGTCATCGTCGTCTCATTCTCCGGATCGTCCGTCCCCGTGCTGCGCCCCGTCGAGGATGCCGGGAAGCGCCTGGAGGAATTCGTCCACCTCCGCGTCGCCGATGATCAGCGGCGGCATGATCCTTACGACGTCGGGGGCGGGCGCGTTGACCAGGAGGCCGGCATCCTGAGCTGCTTGCTGCGCCTGGGGCGCGAGGGGCTCGTTGAGCACGATACCCAGCAGCAGCCCCGCGCCGCGGACATGGGAGACGAGAGGGTGCCTTTGACTCCCGACAGGATTCTCGATTCCGTCCCTGAGGCGCTCGCCGAGCCGCTTCACCTCGTCGAGCGTTCCTTCGAGGGTCTTCAGTACGGCGAGTCCCGCCGCGCAGGCGACGGGGTTGCCCCCGAACGTCGTGCCGTGCTGCCCGGGCCGGAAGAGGTCGGCCGCGGCTCCGAACGCCACGGCCGCGCCGAGGGGCAGGCCGCCGCCGAGGCCCTTGGCCAGGGTGACGATGTCCGGCTCCACACCGTGGGCCTGGTGCTCGAACCAGTGGCCGGTCCGTCCGATGCCGGTCTGCACCTCGTCGAGGACGAGCAGGGTGCCGGTGGCCCGGGTGATCTCACGTGCGGCTTTGAGATATCCGGCGGGCGGGACGACCACGCCGTTCTCGCCCTGGACCGGCTCGATGATCACCAGCGCGGTGTCGGTCGTGACGGCCGCCCGCAGTGCGTCGGCGTCACCGTACGGGACATGTGTGACATCGCCGGGCAGCGGGAGGAACGGCTGCTGCTTGTTCGGCTGGCCGGTGAGCGCGAGCGCGCCCATGGTCCGCCCGTGGAAGCCGCCGTCCGTGGCGACCATGTGCGAACGGCCGGTCAGCCGGCCCAGCTTGAAGGCGGCTTCGTTCGCCTCGGCGCCGGAGTTGCAGAACAGGACCCGGCCGGGGCGCCCGAACAGCTGGAGCAGCCGCTCGGCGAGGGCCACCGGCGGCTCGGCGACGTACAGATTGGAGACATGGCCGAGGGAGGCGATCTGCCGGGACACGGCCTCGACGACCGCCGGGTGGGCGTGGCCGAGCGCGTTCACGGCGATGCCGCCGACGAAGTCGAGGTACGGGGTGCCGTCGGCGTCCCAGACCCTCGCGCCCTCACCGCGGACCAACGACAGCCGCGGCGTGCCGTAGTTGTCCATCATCGAGCCCTGCCAGCGCTGCGACAGTGCCTGGTTGCTCACGTCCTTGGTCACTTGGCTCCCCCTTCGGTCCCGTCGGGCACGACCATCGTGCCGATGCCCTCGTCGGTGAAGATCTCCAGCAGGATGGAGTGCTGCACCCGCCCGTCGATGACCCGGGCCGTGTTGACGCCGTTGCGCACGGCGTACAGACAGCCCTCCATCTTGGGGACCATGCCGCTGGAGAGCTCGGGCAGGAGCTTCTCCAGTTCACGCGCGGTGAGGCGGCTGATCACCTCGTCGCTGCTGGGCCAGTCCTCGTAGAGGCCCTCGACGTCCGTGAGCACCATCAGGGTCTCGGCGCCGAGTGCCGCGGCGAGCGCGGCCGCCGCGGTGTCGGCGTTGACGTTGTAGACGTGGCCGTCGTCGGCGGAGCGTGCGATGGAGGAGACGACCGGGATACGGCCGTCGTCCAGCAGCGCCTTGATGGCGCCGGTGTCGATCGCGGTGATCTCGCCGACCCTGCCGATGTCGACGAGCTCTCCGTCGATGGTGGGCCGGTGCTTGGTCGCGGTGATGGTGTGGGCGTCCTCGCCGGTGAGCCCGACGGCCAGCGGACCGTGCTGGTTGAGCAGGCCGACCAGCTCGCGCTGGACCTGTCCGGCGAGCACCATCCGCACGACGTCCATCGCTTCGGGGGTCGTCACGCGCAGGCCGGCCTTGAACTCGCTGACCAGTCCGTGCCTGTCGAGCTGGGCGCTGATCTGCGGGCCGCCGCCGTGCACGACGACGGGCTTGATGCCGGCCTGCCGAAGGAAGACGACGTCCTGGGCGAAGGCGGCCTTCAGGTCCTCGTCGACCATGGCGTTTCCGCCGAACTTGATCACGACCGTCTTGCCGTGGTGGCGGGTGAGCCACGGCAGCGCCTCGATCAAGATCTGCGCCTTGGGAAGTGCAGTGTGCTTTCGAGTGCTCATCTGTCCCTTGTCCCTGGATTCTCAGGAGGAGTAGGCGCTGTTCTCGTGGACGTAGTCGGCGGTGAGGTCGTTGGCCCAGATGACGGCCGATTCGCCGCCGGCCGCGAGGTCCGCGGTGATCCTCACCTCGCGGTAGCGCATGTCGACGAGGTCGCGGTCCTCGCCCACGGAACCGTTCCTGCACACCCAGACGCCGTTGATGGCGACGTTCAGCCGGTCGGGTTCGAAGGCGGCGCCCGTCGTGCCGATCGCGGACAGTACCCGGCCCCAGTTGGGGTCCTCGCCGTGGATGGCGCACTTGAGGAGGTTGTTGCGGGCGATGGAGCGGCCGACCTCGACGGCGTCGTCCTCGCTCCCGGCGTTGATCACCTCGATACGGATGTCCTTGGAAGCGCCCTCGGCGTCACCGATCAGCTGGCGGGCGAGGTTGTCGCAGACTGCGCGGACAGCCTCGGCGAAGTCGTCGTACTCCGGGGTCACCCCGGCGGCGCCGGACGCGAGCAGCAGCACGGTGTCGTTGGTGGACATGCAGCCGTCGGAGTCGACCCGGTCGAAGGTGAGGCGCGTGGCGTCGCGCAACGCCCTGTCGAGGGTCGCGCTGTCCAGGTCGGCGTCGGTGGTGAGGACGACGAGCATGGTGGCGAGGCCGGGGGCGAGCATGCCCGCGCCCTTGGCCATGCCGCCGACGGTCCAGCCGTCGCCCTGGTGGACCGCCGTCTTGTGCACGGTGTCCGTGGTCTTGATGGCTATGGCTGCCTTCTCGCCCCCGTGCGGGCTCAGCTCGGTGGCCGCCTTCTCGATGCCCGGCAGCAGCCTGTCCATCGGCAGCAGCACGCCGATCAGCCCGGTGGACGCGACCGCGATCTCCCCCGCGCTGTGGCCCTCCAGGACCTGGGCGGCCTTCTCGGCGGTGGCGTGGGTGTCCTGGAAGCCCTTGGGGCCGGTGCACGCGTTGGCGCCGCCGGAGTTGAGGACGACCGCGGAGACTGCGCCGCCCTTGAGGACCTGCTCCGACCAGAGGACGGGAGCGGCCTTGACCCGGTTGGAGGTGAAGACGCCCGCCGCGGCGTGACGCGGCCCGTTGTTGACGACGAGGGCGAGGTCCGGGTTCCCGTTCCCCTTGATCCCGGCGGCGATGCCGGCTGCCGTGAATCCCTGTGCTGCCGTCACCGTCATGGCGCCACTCCGATCGTGGAAAGTCCTGTGGTCTGGTCGATGCCCAGAGCGATGTTCATGCTCTGGACCGCGCCGCCCGCCGTGCCCTTGGTGAGGTTGTCGATGGCGCTGATCGCGATGATCCGGCCGGCGGCTTCGTCATGCGCGACCTGGATCTGAACGGCGTTGGAACCGTGGACGGACGCTGTGGCGGGCCACTGTCCCTCGGGGAGGACGTGGACGAACGGCTCGTCCGCGTAGGCCTTCTCATAGGCCGTCCGTACGGCGTCGGCCGTCGTGCCCGGCCTGGCCTTGGCACTGCAGGTGGCGAGGATGCCGCGGGACATCGGCGCGAGGGTGGGCGTGAACGACACGGTGACCGGCTCCCCCGCCACCGCGCTGAGGTTCTGGATCATTTCCGGCGTGTGCCGGTGGCCGCCGCCGACGCCGTACGGGCTCATGGAGCCCATGACCTCGGACCCCAGCAGATGCGGCTTGAGGGCCCTGCCCGCGCCGGACGTGCCGCTGGCGGCGGTGATCACGGCCTCCGGTTCGGCGAGCCCGTCCGCGTACGCCGGGAAGAGCGCGAGCGAGACCGCGGTCGGATAGCAGCCGGGCACCGCGATGCGCCTGGACCCAGCCAGCGCGGCGCGGGCACCCGGCAGTTCGGGGAGACCGTAGGGCCAGGTGCCGGCGTGCTCCGAACCGTAGAACCTCTCCCAGTCGGCGGAGTCCTTCAGCCGGAAGTCGGCGCCCATGTCGATGACGAGGACGTCGGCACCGAGTTGTTCCGCGACGGCCGCGGACTGCCCGTGCGGCAGGGCGAGGAAGACGACGTCGTGACCGGCGAGGGCCTCGGCCGTGGTGGGCTCGAGGACACGGTCGGCGAGCGGCAGCAGATGCGGCTGCAGGGCTCCGAGCTTCTGCCCGGCGCTGGAGTGACCGGTGAGCGTGCCGATGTCGACCCCGGGGTGCGCGAGGAGCAGACGGAGCAGCTCTCCGCCCGCATAACCACTCGCTCCCGCCACTGCTGCACGTACCGCCATCGGACCTCCTTGGTGATGGCATGACTATACGCACTCCCGCAGATCTATGCAACGAAGGGAGAAGGCCCTGGCATCCAGCTCGGGAATGGAGTGGCCTCCGTGCCCCACCCCCCACCTCCGCCGAAGCGCTCGTATGGAGCGGAATGAACACGAAGAAGCCCGGCCATGCCCGCGCGACTACGCAGAGAGGGCCGGGCCGCAGCGCTACTTACCCGGCGAGGTCGCTCTTGTAGAAGACGGTCGACTGGAACTCGTCAGGACTGACGGCGATCTTGCTGGAGAAGCCGAACGCGAGCCGCGGGCCGCTGGACGACCGCCAGATCGCCATTCCCTGAGGTTCGCGACCGGGCAGCGAGTTACCCGCGGTCGTCGCGAACTTCTCGTTGTACTGCCCCCCGGTCTGGTTCATATCGAGACGAACCAGATAGGACGGCTTGGCCGGATCCGAGGGCTTCGCGGGCGGTCCACCGTAGGAGAGGTATGCGTACTGGCCGTACGAGGTCACGCCCTGGAAGTGGTCGGAGTCACTGAGTCCGAGTTGGGCGTTGGTCGGCAGGGCGCGCTTGGCGAGGGGGCGAGTGTCGTCGTTGATGCCCCGGGCGATGACATCGGAGAGGTTGAACAGCGCGAGGCGCCACGGACTCGTCGTCCCCATGTACCGGACGAGCAACCGGTTCGTGTAGGGATCGATCGAAGGTCTCGGACAGTCCCGGAAATCGGAGAGACCGATCTTGAATTCCGCGACGCCGGGGCTGGTGGGGTAGTCGATCAGACCCCCGTCCTTGTACCTGATGCGGCAGATCGTGTGGCTGTTGGGGGGCGTATCGGGCTTCAGGCTCCGGTAGTCGCCCGCGAGCCAGATGAACGGAGATCCGGACGTGACCGGCTGGATCCCCATCGAAGAGCCGTGGTCGAACTTGTGGAGCGCCATGGCGCCCAGCACGTTGCCGCTCAGGTCGGTCCTGGTCACCCAGAGGTCGCCGGTCTTGCTCCCGACCTTGGTCTGCACGAAGTAGATGTGCCCGTGGACGTGGTCGAAGGCGAAGGACTGCATCGCCCAGTAGGGCTGGTGGAGCGTTCTCCGTACGACGGGATTGCCGCCGTCCCCCTTGAGAACGAAGTACTGCGACGGGTTGACGTCCGCGTGCGCCGTTTCAGCCGTCAACAAGGAAAAGCCGCCGCTCGCGGCGGCGGCGGCCATCCCTGTGCCGGTCCGGAGGAGCGTGCGGCGACTTAAGGCATTCTCTCTACCGCTTTGGGTGGACCCACTCAAGTGCATCACCTTATCTGCTGGTTCGACTGTTTTCGTTGATCACGATCAACCTAGCAACCGGACCCCTGGGTGTCGATATGCCGAACTGAAGGCGAACTGAAGGCGAGATGTGCTCACTTCACCTGCCAGAAGCCATATTCGTACCGGGCGCCGGGGTGTTGTCGGACCGGGCCCGAACGGGGCCCGGCCATGTGTGTGGTGGCGTCCAGCGCGACGTGCAGGCTCCCGGCCCTGCCCGGACCGCGTCAGCCGCCGTCGTCATCGCGCTGGACACGCGGGCGCGGGAGATGGACCGCTGGATGGCCCGCTGAACTGGTGCGGCCAAGACCCCCCGTTGCCGGCCCAGGCCCTCCCCGCCCTCTTCCGCACTGCGTCCCCGGCCCCGTAGCCGGCCGACTGGATGAGCAGGTCGCGCAGCCCTCGGGGCGTCAGCTTCCCAAGCACCACCCCAGGTCAGAGGCTTCCGCAGGCCGATGAACTCGGTTCGGTAGCCGGGCACGTGGGTGATCGGTATGACATCAGGGACTGGCATGGCGGAACCATGAACGCGGGTGCGTGTGCGCAAGCAGCCGGGTCTTGCGCACATGCCTGCCGCACCGGTGGATGCCGATGCCGATGCCGTAGGAAGGATCAGTCGAGGCGAGAGACCTGGTAGTGGCTGATGTACCAGCCGTCGGCCGCGCGCTCCACCAGCGTGCTGAGATGGACGCTGAGCATGGGCCGGTCGGTGAACGAGAAGTCGACGGCCAGGTAGCCGAGCACGAGGTCGTCGGCGAGCCGTCTCGTCTCGAGAATCCGATACGCGGCCGTCATCCCGAGAGGTTGGGAATCGTAGTAGTCGGCGACGCCCTGCCGTCCGACGCTGTAAGGATGCAGTCCCTGGAAGATCGCCTCCTCGGTGAAGAGGGAGGCGACGCGCCGGGGTTCGTGAGCGTCAACGGCTGTTTTCCACCGGTCGAGGACGCCACGCAGAATTGCTTCACTGTCCGTCGTGCTGTTCATCAGGGTTCCCTAGGAAACGGAATCGGGGGCCATCGGTCTCGCGCCGGAAGCCGGTGTCGGCCCCATCGCATGCTCAGCTCAGTGCCCTGCGCTCTGGCCGCCGTCGACGTGCAGGATCTCTCCGGTGACGAACGAGGCGTTCTCGAGGTAGACGATCGCTTCGACGACATCGTCGATCTCTCCCACCCGGCCGATCGGCTGCCGCGCGGCGAGGGCCTCGTACGTCGCGGCCGGGTGCATCGGGGTGCGGACGGTGCCGAGCGCGACGGTGTTGACGCGGATGCCGCGGGCCGCGTACTCGATCGCCAGTGCTTTGGTGACCCCGTTCAGTCCGCCTTTGGTCAACGACGCGAGGGCTGAGGGCTGCTGCGAGTCGGCGTGGTCGACCAGGCTGGTGGAGATGTTCACCAGGTGCCCCCCGCCGTCCCGGGAGAGCATGGCGGCGACGGCGCTGCGCGAGAACTCGAAGAAGCCGCGCAGGTTCACCCCGGCCACGGCGTCGTAGTCTTCGTCGGTGTACTCGGTGAACGGCTTGGCGATGAAGATCCCGGCGTTGTTGACGAGCGTGTCGATCCGGCCGAACCGCTCCAGGGCCGCGTCGACGACACGTGCGCCGACGCCCGGCTCGGCCACGTCGCCCCGCACGGTCAGTACCTCGGGATCGCCGGACTCGCCGATGGAGCGGGAGCTCGCAGCCACCCCGTAGCCGAGCTCGCGGTAGGCGGTGACCAGGGCGGCGCCGATGCCTTGGGACGCGCCGGTGATGACGGCGACCTTCTGCACGGTATTCACCATTAGAGGATCACTTACTTCTGCCTCAGCAGCATGTGCGACCTGGATCGCGGCGCGCGACGGGGCGGTGCGTCGCGCATGTCGCGGCCGGCGCTCGCCGTCGTGGTGGCCGACCACCCGGAGCGGCTGGCACGCCTGCTCGCCTCCGGTGGCCGTACCGCGCTCGCCGAGCGGCTGGTGGTGCGGCTGCGCGGGGAGTGGGGCGACGCCGATGCCGCGCGACTGCTGCCGGCCTGCGCCACCCCCTTCGTCCGCGAGAACGTAGGTGCCGACCCGGAAATCAGGATCCTGCTCCCGGTCGGGACCATCGCTCCGGCCACCCTGGCGCACGGTCGGCAGGTGGGCATCCGCTCCGGCTGTGTGCCCGGGGTCCTGCTGCGCGCCCCGCAGCAGGAGGCCGCAGACCCCGGCACACCCGACAAACGGCCGGGGCCGAAGCCGGCTGTTCCGGCTTCGGCCCCAACGCGTCGAAGCAGGCGGCCTGCTCGGGAAGCATCAGTGCATCCCTACGAGCCGCACCGCTTGGCTGCGGCCACAACGAGCTCCACAGCTTCCTCGGCGCCCGGCCCGGCCGCGGTCTCCCACCCGGACACCGGTTCAGGCAGTCCGCCCGAGGTCAGACCACCGGAACCGGGTAGGTCGGGTACTCCACCCCGGAGACGTGCTGGACGACGCGGATGACCTGGCAGGAGTAGCCGAACTCGTTGTCGTACCACAGGTAGAGGATCGCGTTGTCGCCGTCGACCTTGGTGGCGCCGGCGTCGACGATCGAGGCGTGACGCGAGCCGATGAAGTCGCTGGAGACCGCGTCGGGGGCGCTGATGAAGTCGATCTGGCGCTTGAGCGGCGAGGTCAGCGAGACGTTGCGGAGGTGGTCGAGGACCTCCTCGCGGGTGGTCTCGCGCCCGAGCCGCAGGCTGAGGATCGCGATCGACACGTCCGGCACCGGGACGCGGATCGAGCTGCCGGTGATGGGCGCCTTGAGATCGGGCAGCGCCTTGGCGACGGCGGAGGCGGCACCGGTCTCGGTGATGACCATGTTGAGCGGCGCCGAGCGGCCGCGGCGGTCGGAGCTGTGGTAGTTGTCCAGCAGGTTCTGGTCGTTGGTGAACGAGTGGACGGTCTCCACGTGGCCGCGCAGCACGCCGTACTCGTCCGCCATCGCCTTCAGCGGCGGGACGATCGCGTTGGTGGTGCAGGACGCGCAGGACAGGATCTGCTCGTCCGGCTTGATCATGTCGTGGTTGACGCCATGGACGACGTTGGGGACGTCTCCCTTGCCCGGGGCGGTCAGGACGACCTTGGCGACGCCGGGCCTGAGGTGCTTGGACAGTCCCTCGCGGTCGCGCCACTTGCCCGTGTTGTCGATGAGGATGGCGTCCTTGATGCCGTACGCCGTGTAGTCGACCTCCGACGGGTCGCCGGCGTAGATCACCTTGATCTCGTTGCCGTTGGCGATGATCGTGCTGTTCGCCTCGTCGACGGTGATCGTGCCCTGGAACTGGCCGTGGATGGAGTCGCGCCGCAGCAGCGAGGCGCGCTTGACGATGTCCTGTTCGCCGCCCTGGCGGACGACGATGGCGCGCAGCCGCAGGCCGTTGCCGGAGCCGGCCTTCTCGATGAGCAGGCGGGCGACAAGGCGGCCGATGCGGCCGAACCCGTAGAGGACGACGTCACGCGACTCGCGGCGCTCGATCTTGTTGGCGCCCGTGGCGCCGACGACGGCCTCGGCGGTGAACTCCTCCACCGAGAGACCGCGGTCGTCGGTCCTGTACGTCGCGGCGAGCATGCCGATGTCGATCTGGGAAGGGCCGAGGTCGAGCGCGGTGAGGGCCTGAAGGAACGGCAGCGTCTCGGTGACCGAGAGTTCCTCACCGGCGATCTGCCGGGCGAATCGGTGGGTCTTGAGGATGCTGACCACCGACTTGTTCACCAAGGAGCGGCTGTGAAGCAGGATCGTTACGTCCTGCTCCCGGTGCAGCTTCCCGATGATCGGGATCATCGACTCCGCGGTCTCTTCGCGGTTCTTCCAGTTGGTGAACGAGTCGTCATTGACAGTCACAGGTTTATCTTTCGAGCTAGGCGGCGCTCATATGCTAACCCCCTGCCACTTTGATCGTTCAAACGGTGCCCCCTGAAGGAACCGGGTGGCCCTCAGCGACGCGGCGTTCCCGTACACCTGGCACGGCGACAGAGCCACCGAGGCACGGAGAGCCACCGAGCCACGAGCCACCGAGCGGAACGGCTACCCGACGAGTGTCTGGGTGCCGAGCACGGCGAGCAGTGCGAGCCGTTCGGCGTCCTCGGTGCCGGGCTCGGCCGTGTAGATCATGAGGCGCAGGTACCTGCCCGCCACGGTGAGCACGTCGCAGTCCAGCGTCAGGAGGCCCGCCTGCGGGTGGTCGATGGTCTTGCGCGCGGCCTCGTGGTGGCCGCCGGCACCGGACTCCCACAGCTCGGCGATCCGGTCACTGTTCACGCGCAGTTCCGCGACGAGGCTTCGTAGCCCCGGGTCGGCCGGATAGCGGCCGGCGGCCGCGCGCAGGTCGGCGACCAGCGCAGTCTCGAATCTGCGCAGGGACTGCGGCGTATGCCGGGCCCGGATGCCCGGACCGAGAAAGTGCCGCCACACGGCGTTGCGCCGGCTGCCGCGCCATCCGGACGGATCACCCATCAGTGCCGCGTACGGCGGGTTGGCCACGAGGAGCGTCCAGGACGTCGTAGACCGCGACGGGAGTCCCGGTCAGCCTGTCCAGCAGCCGCTGCACGCTCGGGGTGATGCAGGCGGGTACCGTTTCCGGGCCCGGCGGGGCCAGTCCGGCCAGCCGGAACAGGTGCTCCCGCTCCGTTCCCGACAACCGCAGGGCCCTGGCCAGGGCCTCGACGACCTGCGCCGACGGGTGGGAAGCACGTCCCTGTTCGAGACGGGTGACATGGTCGACGGAGATCCCGGCCAGCAGGGCCAGCTCCTCACGGCGCAGTCCGGCCGCGCGCCGGTGGCCGCCGGCCGGCACCCCGGCGGCGTCCGGCGAGACCCGGTCGCGCCACCGGCGCACCGCCTTGCCGAACTCCGCAGTCGCCACGCCCACCGGTGTGCATCGCCGGCCGCGGACCAGCCTGGTACCGGCAGTCCCAGGAAGACGGGACGTCTGGCCGACCACGCCGGCCGGCCGGATCCTGGCGGTATGACGACAACACTGATCACCGGAGCGAACAAGGGACTCGGCTTCGAGACCGCCCGCCGACTCGTCGCGGCAGGCCACACCGTCTACGTCGGCAGCCGGGACGCCGGACGCGGGCGCCGCGCCGCCGAGCAGCTGGGAGCGCGCATGGTCCTCGTCGATGTCACCGACGACGTGTCCGTCGCCGCCGCGGCGAAAGTCGTCGAGACCGAGGGCGGGCTGGACGTGCTGGTCAACAACGCCGGCGTCGAAGAGCGAGCGCGGGACGGAGGCGTGGTCGGCGCCGCGGAGGTGACCGCAGAGATGATGCGGTCGCTGTTCGAGACGAACGTCTTCGGCGTGGTGCGTGTCACCCACGCGTTCCTGCCGCTGCTTCAGCGGTCCGCCGCCCCCGTCGTGGTCAACGTCAGCAGCGGCCTGGCCTCGATGGCCCGGGTCACCGACCCTGGAACACCTGCGTACGCATACCCGGGGGTCACCTATCCGGCGTCGAAGACCGCGGTCAACATGATCACCGTGCAGTACGCGAAGGCGTTCCCGGCCATGCGGATCAACGCGGTGGAGCCCGGCTACACAGCGACGGACCTGAACAGGCACACGGGGACGCAGACGGTCGAAGAGGGCGCCGAGATCATCGTCCGCATGGCGCAGGTGGGCCCCGAGGGCCCTACCGGCGGCTACTTCGACGCCGCGGGCCCGCTCCCCTGGTAGGAGGGCCGGGGCGACGCTCGGAGAGACCGACCGCCGCATCTCCACCGGGCCATCTCACACGAGGTTGTCAGTGGCGGGGTGCAGGATCAGCACATCGGCTCTTCGAGGGAGATGGGGATTCACCGTGTCGATCACGAACCAGCAGGTGAAGGAGTACGCGTTTCTCCAAGTGCTGTACGCGGACGCATACTTCCCCGATCACGTCCTCGACAAAGGCCGACGCATCCTGCTGGCCCTGTGTGAGCGGATCGAGCGGGAACGGCCGGCGGACCTGACGGCGTTGTACGTGCTCACGGAGGCGGCAACGGAGGAGTTCAACGCGTTGGAGGCCGAGTTCGACGCGGCGGGAAGTGAGATCGAGACCGTCGCACGCGAGGAGATAGCCGAGGACTTCTGGTTCGTGGCGTCGGCCTACGGATTCGGGGATGCGGATGCGGAAGAGCTGATCGCTGCTCGGGAGTGGTGACATGCGATCAAAGGCGTGCGGCACCGGAACGGACGACGCGGGCGCCGGTGACGTCACCGACGCAAGCATCGACCGCACCGCCCGCCGACGCTGACGAACCAGCTCCTGGGTTCACGCCGGACCGGAGGGCGGGGGGCCTGCCGTCATGTGTCCGCCGTGTCGCACCCCCGGGTGCCCGTGATACCCCGGGCCCACCAGGGATCATGGACCCATGGTACGGGCGGACAACGACGGCTGGGCGGCGGAAGCGGTACGTGAGCTGTGCGCGGACGCGCGCCCGACACCGCTGCTCCGGCGGTCGGGGGCTGCCGGGCAGTTCGGAGAGCTCTACGTCAAGGACGAGTCCGCGCACCCGTCGGGCACGCTCAAGCACCGCCTCGTCCGTGCCCTGCTGTGCGAGGCGGTGCTCGACGGTGCGGTACGCGAGGGCGTGCCGGTGGTGATGGGGACGGGCGGTCCCGCGGCCGTGGCCGGCGCCTACTGCGCACGCCGCGCCGGACTGCCCTTCGTCGCGCTCGTGCCGGCCAAGACTCCGCCGCTGGTACGCGAGTCGGTCGAGCGGTACGGGGGCCGATGGCGCATCGCCTCGGTCCCCGCGGACATCCAGGACGAAGCGCGCGGACTCGCGGCGCGTCTCGGCGGACACTTCCTCGACCACTTCGCCGACTCCGAGCGGGCGATCGGGCGCTGCCCGCTGCCGGATCTCGGCGCGGAGCTGTACGGGCAACTGGCCGAGGCGGGGGCCACGGATCCCGCCTGGCTGGTGGCGGGCCTCGGCACGGGTACGACGACGGCGACGCTCGGACGGCACGCGCGTCGCGAACGGGGCGGCCCCGGCGCACGGGTGGCCGGCGTGGACGCCGAGAACTCCGCGTACTTCCCGGCCTGGGCGAGCGGCTGCGACGCCTACACGACCGGGCTGCCCTCCCCCATTCCCGGCATCGGGCGACCGTGTACGGAGCCGGCGTTCCGGCCGGACCTGCTGGATCTGGTCATCCCGGTGACGGAGGACGCGGCGGCGGAGGGGCTGCGCTGGCTGCGTGGGGAGACCGCGTACGGGAACGGGTCAGGGCTTGCGACAGGCGCCATCGGCTGGGCCGCGCGCCATCTGCTCGGGCGGATGAAGGAGTCGGGGACACCGGGGAGCGTGGTGATGGTGACCGGGGAGCGGCCGCGCCGCCCGCGTTCAGCCCCCGGTCTCCAGGCGTAGGTTCCAGCTGCCCGACCGTCCGGTCAGGACGACGGTGGAGAGCGGACGGACGTCGACGTTCCAGTACGTCGACGGATGTGCCTTGAGCGCATACACGAGCGCTGCCCGTACGACGGCGGGTTCCGCGACGGCCAGGACCGAACTGCCGTCGTCCGCGGGGCGGGTGTCGAGCCAGCCGCCTATCCGGGAGATGAAGCCCAGCAGGGGCTCACCCCCGTGCGGCGCGGAGCGGGGATCGGCGAGCCACGCGTCGACCGCGTCCGGCTCCACGGCCGCCACCTCGGCCAGCGTGTAGCCGCGCCACCGGCCCATGTCGCAGTCGCTCAGCGCGGGCTGGGCGAGCGGGGCGAAGCCGAGCGCATCGGCCGTCGCACGGCTCCGGGCGGTCGGCGAGCAGTAGCGCAGCTCGGCCGCGCCGAGCGGTACGAGCGCATGCGCGGCGAGCTGCACCTCGTGCCAGCCGGCCTGGTCCAGCGGCCGGTCGTCGTCGAAGCGCTCGGCCAGCCGTGAGGCGCAGCGCGCGGCGGCGACGAGGGTGACCCGAACACTCATGGCGGGATCGTGAGGCCGCGCGCGCCCCAGGTCAAGAGGGGTTACTGACCGTTAATGAAGTTCACTCCAGACCGAGGTTCAGCCAGTTCTCCGGCTGCGCGAGCGGCGCGAATCCGACCTTCTCGTAGACACCGTGCGCATCGTTGGTGCTGAGCAGGATCCGCCGCAGTCCCAGCGGTGCGAGGTGGTCCCTGACGGCCTCGACGAGGGTGGTGCCCACGCCCCTGCCTCGCGCGGATCTGTCCACGTAGACATCGCACAGCCACGCGAACGTGGCGTGATCGGTGACGACGCGGGCATATGCGATGATTTCGCCCGACGCTTTGTCGTACGCCCCGAAGTTGAGCGATCCCGCGATGGCCCGGTCCTGCTTCTCGCGGCTGCGGCCGAGCGCCCAGTAGGCGTCGGTGGAGAGCCAGTGGTGGACCCGGGCCGGGTCGATGCGGGACGGGTCGGACGAGATCTCGTACGCGCCAGAGGTGATCGTCGTGTCGTTGCTCATCACCGAACCTTCGCAGGTCCGGTGCCGGTTGTCAGTGTCGGGCGCCACGAATCCGTCAGCCCGCGATCTCCTCGCAGGCGGTCTGCAGCCGCCGCACTCCCTCCGCGATCTCCGCCGCTCCGGCCACACCCGCGAAACTCAACCGGATGTGTCCGGCCGGGGGTTCGGCGCTGAAGTAGGGGCGGCCCGGGGCTACGGCGACGCCCGCGCGGAGGGCGGCGGAGACGAGGGCGGATTCGTCGGTGCCGTCGGGGAGGCGGAGCCAGAGGTGATAGCCGCCGGACGGGACGTGCGGCAGGGCGAGTTGAGGGAGACCAAGACGCAGGGCCGCGGTCATCGCATCCCTGCGGCTCCTCAACTCGCCGGATATCGACCGGAGATGGCGGCTCCAGGCCGGGGAGCCGACCAGTTCGAGGGCCGCCTCCTGGAGAGGCCTCGGCACGAAGAAGTTGTCGACGACATGGATGGCGCGCAGGCGTTCCAGCACGGGTCCACGAGCGACGAGAGCCCCGACGCGCAGGCTCGGTGACGTGACCTTCGTCAGCGAGCAGACATGGACGACGACGCCGTCGGGGTCGTCCGCCGCGAGCGGGGGCGGCAGCGGGCCCGCGTCGTCGTGGACGAGGCGGCGGGCGAAGTCGTCCTCGACGACGAAAGCACCGGCGGCGTGGACGATCCGCAGGACCTCGGCGCGTCGCTCGGGGGTGAGCACGGTGCCGGTGGGGTTCTGGAACAGCGGCTGGGTGACGAAGACCCGGGCACCGGTGGCGGCGAAGGCGGCGGCGAGGAGCTCGGGGCGTACACCCTGGGGGTCCCCCGGCACCGGAACGGGCCGCAGTCCCGAGGCGCGGGCGATGGCGAGCATGCCCGGGTAGGTGGGCGATTCGACGAGCACCGGGGCGCCGGGCGGGGCCAGCGCTCGCAGGGCCGTCGTGAGCGCCGACTGGCCGCCCGCGGTGATCAGTACATCGGCTGCGGTGACGCCTGCGCCGATGCCGCGTGCGAACCAGTCGCGCAGTTCGGGCAGTCCGTCCATGGGCGGCCGTCCCCAGGCGCCGGGACGCCGGCCCGCCCTGGCGAGCGCGGCGGCCATCGCCTGCTCCGGCTGGAGCGTGGGGTGCAGATAGCCGCCGTTGAACTCGACGACACCGGGCGGCGGCGCCGCGAGAGTGACCAGTACACCGGACGCGTCCACGGCCCTCGGCACCACCTCGGTCGCCGCGTCCGCGCTGAGCGCGACCTCCTGCCACGAGGTGTCGCCGGCCGGCGGCGGGGCCATGAGGGGCCGCGCACGGAATGTGCCTGCGCCCGGCCGGGTGACGACGAGCCCCTCGGCGGCGAGCTGGGCAAGGGCGCGAGCAACGGTGACCGGTGAGACACGGAAGCGCTCGACCAGGGCCCGACTCGACGGCAGCTTCTCACCGACCGAGTAGCGGTCAAGCTCTCCCTTCAGGCTCTTTACCAGCTCGCCCGTACTGCTACGCTCATGCATGACGGACAAGAGTAGCGCTATCCCCTCCGCTTCGATAGCGGTCACCGGCCCGGCCGGGGGCCGCGCCTCCGCCGGGAGCGCGGCCACGCTCCAGGACTCCGCGGCGCCGGGCGGCGGCGACGCGGACAGCGACGCGAGCGGGTCTCCGGCCGATGCCCGCCCGCACACGTCGCTCGCCCCGGAACGCGACCCGGCATCGGGCCAGGGCGCAGACGGCACCGGGAGTCCGGCCGCGTCGCGCGGCGGCACTCTGCTCGCCTCGCTCGGCGTGGTCGCCTTCTCACTCACCTTCCCCTCCACCGTCTGGGGCCTGGAATCCTTCGGCCCCTGGTCGCTCGTGTGCCTGCGGACCCTTCTGGCGGCCGTCATCGCGGGCGGATTCCTCCTCGCCCTCCGGGTACCTCTCCCGGAGGGGCGCCACCGGATCCCGTTGCTGGTCGTCGCCGGCGGCGTGGTGGTGGGCTTCCCGCTTCTGACGACCCTCGCCCTGCGGACCTCGACCACCTCGCACGCCGCCGTCGTCGTAGGACTGCTGCCGCTCACGACCGCCGTGTTCGCAGCCGTGCGCACCGGGCGCCGCCCCTCCAGGACCTTCTGGTCCTCCGCACTCGCCGGTGCGGCAGTCGTGATCGTCTTCACGCTGCAGCAGAGCGGCGGCGCCCTCTCCACGGGCGACCTCTTTCTGTTCGGCGCCCTGCTGGTGTGCGCCGCGGGCTACACGGAGGGCGGCCGGCTGGCGCGGCTGATGCCGGGCTGGCAGGTGGTCGGCTGGGCGCTGGTCCTGTGCCTGCCGTTCGCTCTGGCGGGCTCGGTCTTCGCTCTGATGGCCGAACCCGTCCGGCTGACTGCTCACGGCGTCGTGGGCCTGCTCTGGGTGGCCGCCGGGTCGACGTTCTCCGGGCTCTATGTCTGGTACCGCGGCATGGCGTCGATCGGCATCGCGAAGGCCAGCCAGCTCCAGCTCGCCCAGCCCCTGCTGACCCTCGTCTGGGCGGTGCTGCTGCTCTCCGAACCGCTCTCCCCCGCCGCCCCGGTCGCGGCGGTCGCCGTGCTCGTCTGCATCGCCGTGACCCAGCGCGCGAAGGCCTGATGACCGGCGACCCTGCGGCCCGGCGTGGTCGCTGCCGGAGGTCCCGGGCCCACGCCCCGAAGGTGACACACGTCACGCCCCGGGACGTAGACTCAGGGATACCGACCGCGCCCCTTCAAGGAGGTCACTCCCGATGCAAGCGAGTGTGGGCGATCAGCTGCTCGTGCACGGCCGGATCGTCGGTCAGCACGACCGTGTCGCCGAAGTCGTCGAGGTACTGGGCACCGACGGAACGCCCCCGTACCGCGTCCGCTTCGAGGACGGTCATGAGTGCCTGATGTCGCCAGGCCCCGATTCCGTCGTACGCCACCACCGCGAAGAGGCCTGACCCAGGAGCTCCCGCGGTGCCCGGACCCGGGTCGGGTAGTGATCGGCCACCACGGTGGACATCGCCCCGATCCGGTCCGTGGCCACCTCTTTGGCCGAGAAGAAGCAATGTCCTCGCACGCTCGCGTACTTGCGGGCGAACGTGAGGTGCCGGGACAGCTCGCGGGGGTCCTGCCAGGCCTTGGACTGCGCCGGGTCCCCCGCCTTGTAGAGCGCCTCGCCGATGTAGAGATCGACACCGCTCCCCCGAACCACCTCGTCCCACCAGGGCACCAGGCGTGCGTAGTCGGCCGCGGCCATGCCGATGTGCCAGTAGAGCTGCGGGACGACGTAGTCGATCCACCCCTCGCGCACCCATGTGCGGGTGTCGGCGTACAGGTCGTCGTACGTCTCCACACCGGCCTGGGTGTCGGAACCGAGCGGGTCGGTGTCGGCGTTGCGCCAGACCCCGAAGGGGCTGATGCCGAAGCGGACCCCGGCGCGGGTCGTCCTGATCCGCGACGCCGTCTCGAGCACCAGCCGGTCGATGTTGTCGCGACGCCACGCGGCTCTGCTCGGGAAGTCCGCGCCGTACTTCCGGTACGCGGCCCCGTCGCCGAACGACTGCCCGCTCACCGGGTACGGATAGAAGTAGTCGTCCCAGTGCACGGCGTCGACGTCGTAACGCGCCACGGCGTCGAGCATCGCGTCCTGGACGAAGGCCCTGACCTCCGGGAGCCCCGGGTTGTAGTACAGCTTCCCGCCGTACGGAACCACCCAGCCGGGATTCCGCCGCGCCGGGTGGTTCCTGGAGAGCCGCGTCGGGTCACTGTGGTTGGCGACCCGGTACGGGTTGAACCAGGCGTGCAGCTCCAGTCCGCGCGCATGTGCCTCCCGCACGGCGGTGCCCAGCGGGTCCCAGCCCGGATCACGGCCCTGGACGCCGGTGAGGCACTGCGACCAGGGCTCGTACGGCGAGGGCCACAGGGCGTCGGCGGCCGGCCTGACCTGGAGGACGACCGTGTTGAGGCGCCGCTGGACCGCCGTGTCGAGCAGGCCGATCAACTCGGCGCGCTGCCGGGCCGCACTGAGCCCGGGCTGCGACGGCCAGTCGCGGTTGGCGATGGTGGCCATCCACATTCCACGGAACTCGCGCCCGCTGCGCAGGGGCGCGACGGCCGACGAGTCCGTACCGCTCGTCCCGGCCACCCCTTCCGAATCGTCGCCGGCGGACGCCGCCGACGCCCTCCCGGCCACCGTGAGCGCGGTGAGCGCCCCGGCCGCCGTGACGAAGCCTCGCCTGGTGATCTGCCCCATGAACCGACCCTTTCCCCTGCCGTGACCAATCCCTCACTCAATGTCACGGCACAGCATGCCGCCCCGGCCCTTCGAGCACACGCACCGGCGGAGTAACGTCGTGGGGTCGAGGCGGGCGCCGGAACCATACGGGGGACCTGCCGCACAAAGACCACTGAAGATCAGCGAAAGGCACGATGTGACCGAGACTGTGGCCGACGTATCCCGTGTCGGAGTGGTGGGCTGTGGCCAGATGGGCGCCGGTATCGCCGAGGTGTGCGCCCGCAGCGGACTCGAGGTCAAGGTCGCCGAGACCACCGGCGAGGCCCTGGAGATCGGCCGTACGCGTCTGT
This sequence comes from Streptomyces sp. NPDC057445, assembly GCF_042802855.1. NCBI lineage: Bacteria > Bacillati > Actinomycetota > Actinomycetes > Kitasatosporales > Streptomycetaceae > Streptomyces > Streptomyces sp. NPDC057445. The sequence goes on from NZ_JBHVDH010000008.1 coordinate 247,355, forward strand.
ACAACTCCCTCTCCAAGGCCGCCGAACGCGGCAAGATCACAGAGGAGGAGCGCGACGCGACGCTGGCGCGGCTGAGCTTCACGACGGATCTCGGGGAGTTCGCCGACCGCGATCTCGTCATCGAGGCCGTCGTCGAGAACGAGCAGGTCAAGACCGAGATCTTCCAGGTGCTCGACCAGGTGGTGACCCGTCCGGACGCCATTCTCGCGTCGAACACCTCCTCCATCCCGCTGGTCAAGCTGGCCGTGGCGACCTCCCGTCCGGACCAGGTCATCGGCATCCACTTCTTCAACCCGGCCCCGGTGCAGAAGCTCGTCGAGCTGATCCCCGCGCTGACGACGTCCGAGGAGACGATCAAGCGGTCGGAGGCCGTGGTCCAGCAGGTGCTGGACAAGCACGCCATTCGCGCCCAGGACCGGTCGGGCTTCGTGGTGAACGCGCTCCTCATTCCGTATCTGCTCTCCGCCATCCGGATGTTCGAATCCGGTATCGCGAGCCGTGAGGACATCGACAACGGCATGGAGCTGGGCTGTGCCCACCCGATGGGTCCGCTGAAGCTTTCGGACCTGATCGGCCTCGACACGGTCGCGTCGGTCGCCGACTCGATGTACGCCGAGTTCAAGGAGCCGCTGTACGCCGCTCCGCCGCTGCTGCAGCGCATGGTGGACGCGGGCCGGCTGGGCCGCAAGACGGGTTCGGGCTTCTACTCGTACTCCTGATCCCCGATCGGCACGGGTGCTTCGCACGGGGTGTGCGGAGCGTGTCCGCATATGCCGTGCGCACACGCTCCCACCCTGCGACCAGGGCGAGTTGACTCGGGACCGTTCAGCCGAGGGACCACCGGAGACACTGCCCAGGAGGAGCGTTCCGTGACGACCGACCCCGATCACTTAGCCGCCGTCGAGGAGTTCGCCGAGCTGCGCCGCACTCTCGACGTCGGCCTGGCCCGCATCGACGGGCATCTCGCCCTGCTCGCCCAGCGCCACGACCGGATGGACCGGGATCTGAACGATCTCGCCGCACGCGTCGTGGCACTCGAGCACACCAAATGGCCCCTGCCCGCCGTCGCCGCGCTCACCGCGCTGGGCGCACTGGCGGTCGCGGTCTGGCAGGCCGTCGGCGGCTAGGGACTCCGGTTCGGATCCTGCCGGGCTCGCGTGCCCTGGCGCCGCACGTCGCCGCGTTGTCGCAGCTACCGCCGGAAGGTGCCCCCCACCGCGTGGGCTCCTTCCTCCGCCTTGCGGTGCACGCCGCCGGACCCCGCTCACCGATCCGGCCTGATCCGGACGAAAGACCCTGGTGCACGGCACCGCCCGGCCCTCAGCCGAGCCGCAGATGGTGCAGCATCAGCAGCCCGGCCGCCATGTTGGCGGCCGGGACCTCGCCGCGGGCGACCATGTCCGGGACCAGCTTCAGCGGTATCCACTCGCGGCGCGAGGACTCGAAGTCGTCCTCGGGAGGGCCGGTGTACGTCGCGTCCTGCGACCAGTAGAGGTGGTGCCGGGCATCGGTGAGCCCGTTCGAGGGCTCGACGGTCAGCAGATGCCGGAGGGTCCCCGGCCGCCAGCCGGTCTCCTCCTCCATCTCCCGGGCGGCGGCCGTCTCGATGTCCTCGCCGTCCTCGACGACGCCCGCGGCGAGCTCCCAGCCCCAGCTGTCGGTGATGAAGCGATGCCGCCAGAGCATCAGCACCTCGTTGGCCTCGTTGACGGCGGTCGCGACGGCGACCGGGCGCAGGCGGATGAGGAAGTGGTCCAGGTGCCGACCGTCGGGGAGCTCCACATCCGCGAGATTGACCCTGAACCAGCGGTTCTCATAAACGGTTTGCTCGCTTAATTTCGTCCACTGCACTTTTCTGCCACCTTCCGTCAAGTAGATGGCAATATCGCAGCAGGAGCATGCTCACAGGGGAACGCGCAGAGCTCCCTCGATGATTTCGGCCGCCTCTGCCGCGTCCGGGGACCCGTTCGCCACGAGGTGCCGGCGCACCTCACGCAGCCGGTCCCTCAGCCGCTGCGACTCCATTCCCCTTGCCCGCTCGGCCATTTCCGTCGCGGTGCACGCGGCCCGCTCGGGCTCGCCCTGGCGGAGCTCGATCTGGCTGAGCATGGCCAACCGGTGCACGCGGCCCCGGTCGTGCGCGGGTGCAGCGGCGGCCACGGCAGCGTGCTCACGGGCCGCGGTCAGATCCCCGAGACTCAGCAGCGCTTCCGCGACCTGGACGTTCACCAGCCCCGGCTGCACATAGCCGGTCTCGTCCGGCTCATGACCAGGACGGATCCGCTCCGCCTCCGCCTCTGCGCGCCGGATGCAGCCGAGCGCGCTCCCGCCGTCGCCGAGACTGGCGTAGGCCTTCGCCTGCATCGCATGGAGATCGGCGGCCAGTGCGGGTGTGATCTGCCGCCCTGCCGCTCGCAGTGCGGCCTCCGCGAAGGCGACCGCCTGCCGGTGCTCCCCCATGAACAGCGACTGGTTGACCAGCAGCGCTATGACATAGGCACCGAGGCCCCGGTCGCCGCTCGCCTTCGCCAGACGCAGCGCCTGGTGGAAGTAGCGCTGGGCAAGTCCATGCGCGTCGGAGTCGTACGCGCAGATGCCCGCGACGGCCACCAGTCCGCCCGTGGCCCGGTGCAGTTGACGGCCGAGGGCGTCGCTGTACGCGCCGCGCAGCAGTGGAGCGGTCTCGGCGTCGAGGAATCCGACGATGCGGGAACGGGTGGCGATACCGCCGGCCTTCCGGTACATCAGCTCGTAGTGGGCGCGCGCGGCTCGCAGCATCTTGATGTCGGCCATGCTGACGCGGGTCCGGCCGCTGCGGGAGACGTCCGCGTCCTCCGGCGGGTTCTCCCACTCCCAGACGGGCATCACCGCGGGCGTGCCCGTGACCGCCGGTGCGCCGATGATGTGCGGGCGTTGCTGCTCGTCGGAGCGCCACAGCGCGGTGGCACGCTCGACGAACCCGGACAACGGTGAGCCGTGCTGTGCCGCGGCTTCGCCGGGGACGCCGAGGCCGATGTCGTCGAGGGTGACCGTACGGTGCAGCCGGGCCGCGAGCACCTCGCAGATCAGGTCGGGTACCTGACCGCGAGGCCGCTGGCCCTTCAACCAGCGTGCCACGGCCGTGTGTTCGTAACGGAGGGCCAGGCCTCTCGCGCGGCCCGTCTGGTTGACGTGGGCGGCGAGACCGGCATGGGAGATGCCCGCCTCGTCGAGCAGGGCGTCGAGCAGGGTATTGGGCTGCATGGGGCCCTCCGTTGGCTCGGTGTGGCCCAGCGTAGTGGAGCAGGCTTCGCACGGGGTGTGAAACGAGTGCATATATCCGTGCCGCGCGCGCTCTGCCGCCGTGCCTCGGACCCCGGTTGACTGAACTGCCTCTCAAGGAGGCGGCCGGGCCGTCGGCTCCCCCTCGTACAGTGCGACGGCCCGCATCCGCGTCGTCCGTCCTGCTGATCTGCCCGTTACTCCGCGGCAGGGCGGGCGGCGCCGGCCGCGGACGACCCTTCGCCAGCCGCGATTGGAGGGTTCAGGGCGGGTACGGCGCAGGCCCGGTTCTCGGGACTGCGCCGGGACCCGTGTGCGGCTCGCTCCGGTTGTTCCGCGCCTGCGTCCACTCCGGTTCGTCCGCTGTGACCACCGACGCGAAGGGGCGCACCCGGAAACGATTCCGGGTGCGCCCCTTGATGCCTCAGCCGGGCCGGTGTGGTCAGGCCCCGCGCAGCACCGCTCCCACCCGCTCCGCGGCGAGCGCGATCGCGGCGTCTCGGGCGGCCGACGCCTCGTCGACGGTCAGCGTGCGGTCCGGGGCACGGAAGCGCAGCGCGTACGCCAGCGACTTCTTGCCCTCGCCGATCTGCTCACCGGTGAAGACGTCGAACAGCCTGACGGACTCCAGCAGTTCGCCCGCGCCCTCGCGCAGAACCCGCTCGACCTCGGCGGACGGAACGTCGGACGGAACCACCAGGGCGACGTCCTGTGTGGCCACCGGGAAGGTGGAGATCCGCGGCGCCTGGAGGGTGCCCTCGCCGGCCCGCTCCAGCAGATCCAGCTCGACCTCCATGGCGCAGGTGCGCTCCGGCAGCCCGAGCGCCTTGATGACGCGCGGGTGCAGCTCGCCGGCATGGCCTACGAGGGTCTCCTCGCCGCCGACGGTGGCGTACAGCGCCGCGCAGCGGCCCGGATGCCACGGCGCGTGCCGGTCGGCACGGACGACGAGCTCGACACCGGCCTCGCGGGCGACCGTGCGGGCGGACTCGACCGCGTCGGCCCAGTCGGCCGGGCGGCCCGCACCCCACCAGCCGGCCTGCTCGCGCGCGCCCGCAAGGACGGTCGCAGCACGGCGCGGCTGGCGTGGCAGCACCGCGTCCAGCGCGGCGATCTGCTCCTCCGTGGGACGGCGGTCGACGGACAGCCCTGCGGGCAGGGCCGTCTCCTCGCCGGTCGGCCGGAAGACCAGGCCGGTCTCGAACAGGGCCAGGTCGTTCGCACCACGGCCGACGTTGCGGCGCAGTGCGGCAAGCAGTCCGGGCAGCAGCGTGGTGCGCAGCGCCGGCTCCTCGTCCGAGAGCGGGTTGACCAGCTTGACGACGGCGCGCCGCGGGTCCTCCGCGTCGAGTCCGAGCTGGTCGAAGACGCCCTCGCCGATGAACGGGTAGTTCAGCGCCTCGACATGGCCGGCTCCGGCCAGCGCGCGGCCGACCCGGCGGTGCAGCCGCTGCCGCGCGGTGAGGCCGCGGCCCGCCGGCGGCGTGGGCAGGGTGGACGGAAGCTCCTCGTAGCCCTCAAGCCGGATGACCTCTTCTGCGAGGTCGTTCGGCGCGTGCAGGTCGGGCCGCCACGACGGTACGGTGACGACCAGTTCGTCCTGTCCGTAGACGTCACAGCCGACCTCCTGGAGGCGGCGTACGACGGTCTCCCGGCCGTAGTCGACACCCGCCACCCGGTCGGGGTGGTCGGCGGGCATCGTGACCGTGCGCGGCGCGGACGGCGCGATGATCTCGGTGACCCCTGCCTCTGCCGTGCCGCCCGCGAGCAGCACCAGCAGGTCGACCGTGCGCTGCGCGGCAGCCGCCGCGGCCTGCGGGTCGACGCCGCGCTCGAAGCGCTTGGACGCCTCAGACGACAGCTTGTGGCGGCGCGCGGTGCGGGCGATCGAGATCGCGTCGAAGTGCGCGGCCTCGATGACGACCTCGGTCGTACCGCGGACCTCGCCCGTCTCTGGGTCGGTGACCGAGTCGGCGATCTCCGTGTTGGCTCCGCCCATCACACCCGCGAGACCGATGGTCCCGCGGTCGTCGGTGATGACCAGGTCCTCGGCGTCCAGGACGCGCTTGGTGCCGTCGAGGGTGGTGAACTTCTCGCCCTGCTCGGCGCGGCGCACGCCGATCGCACCCTGGATGCGGGTGCGGTCGTAGGCGTGGAGCGGCTGGCCGAGCTCCAGCATCACGTAGTTGGTGATGTCGACGGCGAGCGAGATCGGGCGCATGCCCGCCTTCTGGAGGCGGCGCTGCATCCAGATCGGGGAGCGGGCCTCGGGGTCGAGGCCGACGACGGTGCGCGCGGTGAAACGGTCGCAGCCGACCGGGTCGGCGATCCGCACGGCGTGGCCGAACGAGTTCGGCGCGGGTACGTCGAGCAGCGCAGGGTCGCGCAGCGGCAGGCGGTAGGCGATGGCGGTCTCGCGGGCGACACCGCGCATCGACAGGCAGTAGCCGCGGTCGGGAGTGACGGCGATGTCGAGGACCTCGTCGTACAGCTCCAGGAGTTCCGCGGCGTCGGTGCCGACCTCGATCTCCGGGGGCAGGACGATGATGCCGTGCGATCCGTCGTCGCCCATGCCGAGTTCGTCCCCGGAGCAGATCATGCCGCGGGACATCCGGCCGTACGTCTTGCGCTCGGCGATCTGGAAGTCTCCGGGCAGGACCGCGCCGGGGAGCGCCACGACGACCTTGTCGCCGACGGCGAAGTTCCGGGCACCGCAGATGATCTCCTGCGGCTCGCCCGTCCCGTTGGCCTGGCCGACGTCGACCGTGCAGTAGCGGATCGGCTTCTTGAAATCCGTCAGCTCCTCGACGGTGAGCACCTGGCCGACCACCAGCGGGCCCTTGAGCCCCGCGCCGATCTGCTCGACGGTCTCGACCTCGAGGCCGGCGGCGATGAGCTTGGTCTGTACGTCACGGCCGGTCTCCGTCGCCGGCAGGTCGACGTACTCCCGCAGCCATGAAAGCGGGACCCGCATCAGATCTCCATCCCGAAGGGCCGAGTGAACCTGACGTCACCCTCGACCATGTCTCGCATGTCTTCGACGTTGTGGCGGAACATCAGCATCCGTTCGATGCCGAACCCGAAGGCGAATCCGCTGTACTTCTCGGGGTCCACGCCGCAGGCGACGAGCACCTTCGGGTTGACCATCCCGCAGCCGCCGAGCTCGATCCAGCCCTCGCTGGAGCAGGTGCGGCAGGGCCGGTCCGGGTTGCCGACGGACTCGCCGCGGCACACGTAGCAGACCATGTCCATCTCGGCGGACGGCTCGGTGAAGGGGAAGAAGTTCGGCCGCAGCCGCGTCTTCATGCCCTCACCGCCGAAGAGCGCCTGGACCATGTGGTCGAGGGTGCCCTTGAGGTCGGCCATGGTCAGGCCCTCGTCGACGGCGAGCAGCTCGACCTGGTGGAAGACCGGGGTGTGGGTCGCGTCGAGATCGTCGGTGCGGTAGACGCGGCCGGGGCAGATCACGTACAGCGGGGGCTCGCGGTCCAGCATGGAGCGGACCTGCACGGGCGAGGTGTGCGTGCGCAGCACGACGCCGGAGCCCTGGCCTCCGTCCTGTCCCTGCACGAAAAAGGTGTCGTGCTCGCCGCGGGCGGGGTGGTCGGCCGCGATGTTCAGCGCGTCGAAGTTGAGCCATTCGGACTCGACCTCGGGGCCCTCCGCGACCTCGTACCCCATGGACGTGAAGATGTCCTCGATGCGCTCCGAGAGCGTGGTCAGCGGATGACGGGCGCCGGACGCGGTGCGGTCGTACGGCAGCGTGACGTCCACCGCCTCATCGACCAGCACGCGCGCGTCGCGCTCCGCCTCGAGCTCGGCCTGGCGAGCGGCCAGTGCCTTGTTCACCGCGCCGCGGGCCTGGCCCACGCGCTTGCCTGCGTCGGCCTTGGCGTGCGGCGGCAGGGCGCCGATCTCCCGGTTGGCCAGGGCCAGCGGTGAGGAGGGCCCCGTCTGCGCGATCTTCGCCTCGTGGAGCGCGTCGAGGTCACCGGCGGCGGCGAAGGCGGCGAGCGCCTCGTCCCGCATGCGCTCGATCTCTTCCGGTTTCAGTGCCTCGACCTCGACAGGGTCGTACGACTTGTTCGGTGCCGACATCTCTTCCCGTGCTTCCGATTGGGGTGGCTGGGGCCCCCGCTCGACGACCGAGGACGCAAAGGTGCCAAAGGTCGAGTCTAGCGGGGTCAGGCATACGAAAGAGCCCGTGGGCCGGAGGGCGGGACTCAGCGGGTGTCAGCTGAGATACGCCGGGGCACCGACGGGCAGAATAAATCGGAACTCGGCGCCGCCGCGGGGTCCGCGGCCGACGGTGATCGTCCCGCCGTGCGCCTCGACGATGCCTTTGACGATGTAGAGACCGAGACCGGTGCCACCACGCTTGCTTCCCCGCCAGAAGCGGGTGAAGACACGGCCCATCGACTCCTCGGGGATGCCGGGGCCTTCGTCGCTCACGGTTACGGCCGTTCCCTTCTCGTCGTTCTTTCCGGGCGCTGGTGCCACCTCGATGGTGACGGTTCCCTCGCCGTGGCGCACCGCATTTTCCAGCAGGTTGCCGAGCACCTGGTCGATCTTGTCAGGGTCGGCCCACAGATCGGGGAGCTGCCGCTCGACGCGGACGAAGAACAGGTCCGGGGACTGGCCGCGAGCCGTGTGTGCCTGGATGTGGCGGCCGATGGCGGCGGCTATGTCGACAGGCTGCCGGCGGACCTCGAGGCGTCCGGAGTCGATCCGGGAGATGTCGAGGAGCTCGGCGATGAGGCGGGTGACGCGGTCGGCGTCGGCGTCGACCGTCTCCAGCATCAGGCGCTTCTGGTCGTCCGTGAAGCGCACCCACTTGGCCAGCAGGGTCGCGGTGAATCCCTTGACCGAGGTCAGCGGGGAGCGCAGCTCGTGGGCGACCGTGGCGATGAGTTCGGCATGGCTGCGTTCGGTGCGGCGGCGGGCCTCGGTGCCGCGGAGGCTGACGACGACGCGGCGCACCGGCCCGGTGGGCACCTCGCGGATGTACCGGGCGGAGACCAGCACTTCGCGTCCGCCGGGCAGCAGGAGGTTGCGCTCGGGCTGGCCGACACGGGTGGCCAGGCCTCCGTAGGGATCGGTGAGGGGCCACCAGCGCCGTCCCTTGAGGTCTTCGAGGGGCAGGGCGTGGTCCAGCGGCCTGCCCAGGGCTTCGGCGCCCGGGGTTGCCGTGATCCGTGCGGCCGCCGCGTTGAAGCAGATCACGCGGCCGTTCTCGTCGGCCACGACGATTCCGTCGGGGAGGTCGTCGGGGTCGATCCCGAGGTCGCCGAGGCTCATGACGGCACGCGCGAGGGCGGTCCGCGTCTGCGTATCGGCCTGCGACGGCCTGCTCGTGCCGACAGCCATCCCCGTACCCCACCTCTCGAACCGGTGCAGTGGGCCCCGAATCCGTCACCCTACTAGTGGTCGGTGACAGAGCGACACCCTCCGGGCACACGGGGCCCCGGTCACCGTGCCCGGCAGCCGCCGGGGGTGCGCTGGGCGCGGGCGGAGGCGTAGAGGCATACCGCCGCGGCCGTCGCGAGGTTGAGGCTCTCGGCCTTGCCGTGGATGGGTACGCGGACGACGGCGTCGGCGAGTGCACGGGTCTCCTCGGGCAGCCCCCAGGCCTCGTTGCCGAAGATCCACGCGGTGGGCCCGCTCATGGTGCCCGCGTCGAGCTCGTCGTCCAGGTCGTCGTCCCCGGCCCCGTCGGCGGCGAGGATCCGTACCCCCGCGCCCTTGAGCCCGCTGACGGCCTGTTCGACGGGTACGCCGACGGCGACGGGCAGATGGAACAGCGAACCGACCGACGCCCGCACCGACTTGGGGTTGTACAGGTCCACCGACGCGTCGGTGAGGACCACGGCGTCGGCGCCCGCGGCGTCCGCGCAGCGCAGGACGGTACCGGCGTTCCCCGGGTCGCGCACATGCGCGAGGACGGCGACGAGCCTGGGCCTGGCGGCGAGGATCTCCTCGAACGGCGAGTCGAGGAAGCGGCAGACGCCGACGAGTCCCTGCGGGGTGACGGTCTGCGAGACCTCGGCCAGCACCGTGTCGGGGGCGTAGTGGATCCGGGCGCCGGTGGCGCGGGCCGCGTCGACGATGTCCGCGTAGCGCTCCGCCGCCTCGACCGTGGTGAACAGCTCGATCAGCGTCGCCTCGCCGTCCCCGCCCCGGTGCTCGACGGCCTCGCGGACGGCCTGCGGCCCCTCGGCGATGAAGCGCCGGTCCTTGGACCTGAAGTTGCGCCTGGCCAGCCGCCGCGCGGCGAGGACACGAGGGGATCGCGGAGAGATCAGCTCGGGGGTGCCCATGGGGTGCACTCACTTCTCTTGTGGCGCGCGCGGCGCGTGGTGTGCGGTGTTACGAGCATCAGGCCCGCCGGCCCGGGCGCGTGGGAGCGCCCAGGCTCGGACGCCGGGCGGTGCCCCGGGCCGCTCGCCCGATCGACCCGGAGACCGGTCCGTTGCCGGGCTCCCTGCGATGCCGGGGACCGGCGCGAAGGATTCGTTGTGGTGGGGCGGCCACCTGCCACCGGCCGCGGACGGCATCCGCGGACGGCGCGCCACCGCACGGAGCCGCGCCGGCTGTCCGCGTCGCGCCACGGACCGGCCCCGACACAGGCAGGGCACGGCACGGCACGGCCACGGCGACCACGGGACGGCTGCGGGGCCGCGCCGAGCGCGGTGTCCGTCCGCGCCCATGGGGCCGGCGGCGAGCCGGCCGCGTACAGGCAGGCCGGGGCAGGTCTCGCGCCATCAGCTGGAGCGCGCGGAGGACCGCTCGCCTCCGGTCCACGGTCGTCCCACCGAGGTCGGCGCGAGCCGTGGTTCCCGTCCGCCACCGGACCCGGAAGGGAAGGGAAGGGCGTGGTACGGACCCGGGCGGCACCCCGCCTGCCGGACGCACACGGACCCGCAGGCCAGGGGCCTGCGGGTCCGGGGCAGTCCGGCTGGACGCGAACGTCAGGCCGCGGCCTTCGGGGCGTTGACGTCGCTCGGAAGCGCCTTCTGGGCAACCTCGACGAGCGCGGCGAACGCGCCGGCGTCGTTGACCGCGAGCTCGGCGAGGATCTTGCGGTCCACCTCGACGTTGGCGGCCTTCAGACCCTGGATGAAGCGGTTGTAGGTGATGCCGTTGGCGCGGGCAGCGGCGTTGATGCGCTGGATCCACAGCTGACGGAAGTCGCCCTTACGCTTCTTGCGGTCGTTGTAGTTGTAGACGAGGGAGTGGGTGACCTGCTCCTTCGCCTTGCGGTACAGGCGGGAACGCTGGCCGCGGTAACCGCTGGCCTGCTCGAGGATCGCCCGGCGCTTCTTGTGGGCGTTGACTGCCCGCTTGACGCGTGCCACTTGTTAACTCCTTGTAGCGGGGCCGTGGTTGTCCTCACACGGCCCGGAAACGAATGGGTCCCGGTCTTGCCCGGAGGCCCCCGTCGACCGGGGGCGCGAAATCAATCAGATGCCCAGCATCTTCTTGATCTTGGCGGCGTCACCCGGGGCCATCTCGGCGTTGCCGGTGAGGCGACGCGTCAGCTTGGACGACTTGTGCTCGAGCAGGTGGCGCTTGCCGGCGCGCTCACGGAGCACCTTGCCGGAGCCGGTGATCTTGAAGCGCTTCTTGGCACCGCTGTGCGTCTTGTTCTTCGGCATCGCGCCGTTCTCTCCTCGTCAGTGGCGCTCCCGTCGCCGGTCCGTAAACCGGCAGGCGAAAGCGTCAGATGTATGTGTTGATGTCCAGGACGGTTGCCCCGGAATCAGGCCTCGGCGGGCTCTTCGGCGGAGTCCTCGACGATGTCGTCCGCCTGAGCGGGCTGCCCCTGGCGCTCCGCCTTGCGGGCGGCCTGCGCCTCGCGGGCCTCGGCCATCGCCTCGGTCTTCTTCTTGTGCGGACCGAGAACCATGATCATGTTCCGGCCGTCCTGCTTCGGGTTCGACTCGACGAAACCGAGGTCCTGGACGTCCTCCGCGAGACGCTGCAGCAGTCGGTAGCCGAGCTCCGGCCGGGACTGCTCGCGACCACGGAACATGATCGTGATCTTGACCTTGTCACCCTGCTTGAGGAACCGGACGACGTGACCCTTCTTGGTGTCGTAGTCGTGCGGGTCGATCTTCGGCCGGAGCTTCATTTCCTTGATGACCGTGTGCGCCTGGTTCTTGCGCGCCTCACGGGCCTTCATGGCCGACTCGTACTTGAACTTGCCGTAGTCCATGAGCTTGCAGACCGGCGGTCGTGCAGAGGCCGCGACCTCGACCAGGTCCAGGTCGTACTCCTGCGCAAGCTCCAGCGCCTTGGCAAGCGGAACAATCCCGACCTGCTCGCCGCTGGGACCGACAAGTCGCACCTCGGGAACGCGAATCCGGTCGTTGATGCGGGGCTCGGTGCTGATGGATCCTCCTCGGTAGCACCACGCGGCGGTCTGGCGGACAGCCGCGCAACGTCTGTTTCGTTGGACCAACCGCAGGGGTGCAATGAAAAATGCCCCGACGGGACACAGGCGGGGCTCCTTGAATACCGGAACACCGCCGCGATCTACCGCGGGGCGCTGCTTCGGACGGCTCCATCGTCCGTACGGAACGATGGGCGCCGTCTGACCGGTGACCCGCCGCCCTGCTGGGCGGCCAGGTGGGAGATCGGAGCCTCCACTTGCGGGTCGGGCACATAGGTGTCCGACCGGTCGTTACACAAGGTTAGCAGCTCCGGGCGGAAGGGGCTAACCGGAGGGCGGCACCACGCGCGCGGTACCGCCGGGGCGGCGGACCTCGCAGTGCGCCGCCCGGCGGCCGGCGGACCGGGAACGCGGTCGGCCGGGAGGAGTCGGGACTCAGCCGAAGACGGGACCCGTGTACTTCTCGCCCGGCCCCTGGCCCGGCTCGTCGGGCACGATCGACGCCTCGCGGAACGCCAGCTGCAGCGACTTCAGGCCGTCCCGCAGCGGCGCCGCGTGGAAGGAGCTGATCTCCGTCGCTCCGGCGTCGAGCAGCCCGGCCAGCGCGTGGACCAGCTTGCGGGCCTCGTCCAGGTCCTTGTGCTTGTCGCCGTCCTCGGTCAGGCCGAGCTTCACCGCGGCGGCGCTCATCAGGTTCACCGCGACCGTGACGATCACCTCGACCGCGGGGACCTCCGCGATGTCGCGGGTCATGGCGTCGAAGTCGGGTGACCCATCGCTCGGGGTCTCATTGCTGGGGGTCGCGTCACTCATGCGCCACACGATATGCGGTGGCCGTTACGGCCGTACGTACAGGGGCTCGCCGGGCGGCGTGGCTCCGGGCGGCAGCACGGCCAGGTCGATACCGCGCACCAGACGGGCCCGCAGAGCCTCGTCCGCCGCGAGCGCACGGGCGACCCGCTGCGCCGCCTCGCCTGGCTCCGCGTGCGGAGCCAGGACCAGGGCGAGGGTTCCGTCGGCCCGGCCGGCACCGAGGTGCGCGCGGACCACGGCGGGTTCGGCCGCGACCGCGGCCCGTACCGCCTCGGTCACCGCCGGGTCGGCCAGCGGATCGGTACTCGTGCGGCCCTCGGCGAGAGCGAGCAGCGCCCGGCCGGTGAGCTGGTAAGGCACCGGGCCCGCGAGGTCCAGCACCAGGGTGTCCGCCTTCTCGTGGGCGGCAGCCTGAAGCGCCTGGTGCAGGGGAACGGCGACGGGACGGGCCTCCGGGTCCCAGAGGGCCAGCGAGGCGGTCGAGGTGAACGCGGGCAGGGCCCGCCGGTTCCCGGCGGTCAGGGTGGGCACGGCCATGTCGCTCGTCTTCTCGCGCCGGAGCCCGTTCTCGTCCTCCTCGACCTCACCGAGCACGGCGACGACGGGGACGAGCAGCCGGGCTCCCTTGAGTGCCTCGAGTACGGGTTGCTCGGCGGTCCTGTCCTCGGCCCAGGCCGCGAGCGCCGCCGTCAGGGCGGGGTCGGCGGTGCCGTCGTCGTCGGAGAAGCCGGAGTCGGGAATGTTCTTGAGCGCCACGCGACGAGCCTAATTCCTGGGCGGAGGCTCCGGTGCCGCCAGGGCCGCCCGACCGTCCCCGGAGCGGGTCCGGTAAGGCACCGGTGATCCCAGGTTGAGGCATTTGCGGCGAACTGACCCTTGTCCCCTCCGTGGAACGCCATTAGTGTTCGGCAATGTCGAACCATGGTCCGGTGGATACGTTCACCTCTCCGCTCCGGCGGAACCGATCGACCGGTTCGGACGACGCGCCCGCAAGGGCGCGGCTGAACAGCCGCAGGTAACCCTGCCGAGGCAAGTCCCCCGGGAATCGTCCATGCCAACTACCGTCACGAACCCGTCCGCCATGTGGCCCGCCGGCCGCGCACAGTGCGTCGCGGCCACTCGTCGTGGCCCGGGCAACGCCGTTTCCGTCCACGCCTTCACCGTGCCCGCTGTGCCCGCAGGGGTCCCAGCCGCGAGGAGGAGGACGGCCCGCGTGCTGCGGGACTGGGGGCTGCACCACGAAGGCCTGGACACGGCTTCCCTCGTCATCTCCGAGCTCGTCGGCAATGTCACACAGCACGCCGCCCGGTGTTCGCCGAGGGCGACGGTCACGCTCACCAGGACCGGGACCATGCTGGCGCTGGCCGTGCACGACGAGCATCCCTATCTGCCGCAGCCCCTGCCCGCCGACCCCGGACAGGAATGCGGGCGTGGCCTGCTGATCGTGGACGGTCTCGCCCGCGAGTCCGGGGGCGCGCTGCAGGTGCGCCGCGTGTCCGAGCGCGGCAAGGAGGTCCGGGCGGTGTTCCTCGCCGCCGGCTCGAACGGCGCGGACCTCGCGGCATGTCTTGCCGGCTCATGCCCGGTGATGCACTTCCGGCGGTAGGGCCGCGCCGGTCCGCCCTGCCGGAGGGCGAAAACGGCCGGGGCGGCGGAACCTGCGCGACGCGTGCCCGGACGACGAGGTCTCACTCGCCACCGGGGCCGGCTCGGCCGGGACCGGCTCCTCGCGCGGCGGCACCGTACCGAGGCCGCCCAGGGATCGGGCAGCGGTCTCAGGTGCGCCGTCGGCCGCCGCGCCACAGCAGGACCGAGCACGCGAGCAGCAGTGCGCCGATGCCGCCGGCGACGGGTACGAGCAGGCCCCCCGGCTCATCCGCGGTCGACGCGGCGACAGGGCCGCCGCCGAAGTAGCGGCTGCCGTAACCGGAAGCTGCCGCCGTCTTCCTGTCCCCTGGGCGCAGCTTGCCCCCGGCCTCGATCGCGGCGGCCGGGTCGACGATTCCGTACCCCTTGGCGTCGTCGCGTCCGCCCTTGGGGCCGCTGCGCGCGGTGTCCGTGAGGAGCTTCTTGATCTGGGCGGGGGCCAGCCCCGGATGGGCCGCCCTCACCAGCGCGACGGCTCCGGAGACGAACGCCGAGGCGGCGCTGGTGCCCCAGCCTTCGTAGTACTTCCGGTCCGGGTCGGCGATGACGACATCGACGCCGGGGGCACTGACGGTGGCGTACCAACGGCGCGTGGAGAACGCCGCGTGGGTGCCGAAGCGGTCGACGGCGGCGACGGCGATGACGCCGGGATAGGCCGCGGGGTACGAGATGTGGTCGCCCTTCTCGCCCCCGTTCCCTGACGAGGCGACGACGACGGCACCCTTGGCGAGGGCGTACTGGACGGCGGCGTCCTCGCTCTTCTCCGGGTGGGCGGACTCGCTGTCGTCACCGAGGGAGAGGTTGATGACGTCGGCGCCGTTGTCGGCCGCCCACCGGATGCCGTCGGCGAGCGCGGAGCCCCGGGATTTGCGGGCCCTGGCGCGCGCCGGGTCAGTGCCCTCGAGGATCACCCGGACCGGCAGGATCTTCGCCTCGGGCGCGATACCGAGCACACCGTCCTCGCGGCCGGGCCCATGGCCGCGCCCCGCGATGATCCCCGCCATGGCGGTCCCGTGGCGGGCCCACGCGCGATCACCGCGTCCGGCCCCGAAGCCGATGAGGTCCTTGGTCGGGAGCACCTGGCCCGCCAGGTCGGGGTGCCGGTCGTCGACGCCGGTGTCCAGCACGGCGACCGTGATTCCCTCGCCCTTGGTGGTCCGCCACGCCTCGTCGGTGTGCATGGCGTCGAGGGCCCACTGGCGTGCGCGGATACCGTCGGCATGGGCGGGGGCGGCAGACACGAGGACGAACGCGAGGGCGGTGGCGAGGCCGCCGACGAGACGGCGGCGGGTGCGCGGGTGTGCCGAGACCGCGGGCTGCGCGCCGCCCCGGGTGTCGGGCGTGCCAGGCGCTGCCGGGCGGGGCCAGGGGGACGTGGACGACGCGGTCATTCGGGGCGCTCCTGAGCCGGCGTCGCGAACTTCCGCAGGGCCCGCTCGATACGGTCCGCGATGCCCTTGGCCTCGTGACCGAGACCCGCCTGGGCAGGTGCCGAAGTGGCACCGGAGGCCATCGCCTCATTGGCGGGCTGGGGGTCGGTGACCGTTCGGCCGTCGGCGAAGCCGGAGACCGCGTACACGATGACGGGCGCGTCGCTCAGGACGCCGACCGTCCAGCTCGCCCGCTGCTTGTCGCCGAAGCCCGCGGCGACGGTTCCGGGGACGCCGTAGGCCCGGGGCATGAGGTCGGCGCGCTCGGTCAGGCCCTCGCCCGAGAACCGGCTGCGCAGGGTCGCCATCGCGTTCCGGTCCGCCCGCGTGAAGACCATGCCGACGGTGGTGACACTGCTGCCGGTGGCGTCGGTGTAGGTCGCCCGCAGGGCCCGCACACAGCCGACCGGCCGCAGCGCCCTGGCCAGCAGCGGATCCAGGGCACCCGTGCAGGGCCCGTCGGGGGCGACGGCGATCCGCGTCCACGCCCGGTCCGCGCCCCCGGGTCCCGCGCCGGTGCCCTTGAGGGCCGGCGGGAAGAGGCTGTCGACGGGAACGCTGCGCCAGAGCGTGCGCGTGTCCTCGTAGCCGGCGCGCGCGGCAGGCGCGGCGGACGAGTCCCCGGCGAGCCAGCTTCCGGCGAGTGCGCCCCCGGTGAGACCGAGCCCGAGAACGACGCAGATGAGGGCCGCGGCGGTCCGCGCGGGGTGCCGTGTGCGGATGGGCCGCAGGCGAGTGGTGATCTCGGTGGGGGTCTCGGGAAGGATGTCCGCGTAGGGAAGCGGCGAGCTTCTGAAGTGGGCGGGTGCCGCTGCCGGGCCGCCGGTGCGCGGCACCGAGAGCGGTACGGAACGGCCGGCCACGGGCTGCGGCGGCACGGTCGGACGGGGCGGCAGGGACGGGCGGGGCGGCATTGCACCGGTTACGGGCGGCACGTCCGACGGGTGGGACGGCCGCGGCCCCGGTCTCTCGTTCGCGGGGCGCCGGGTCTGCCCGCCGTCTCCCGCTGCGTCGGCAGTGGCGTTCGTGGGTCGTGCGGCGGGCCGGCGCAGCGGCGCCGCGTTCGCCGGGCCCGCGGCGGGCCGGGGCGGTGGCGTCGAATCCGTGATCGGGCGCAGGCGGGTCGTTGTCTCGGCCGGCGTCGGCGCGGACACCGTCGCGGAGTCGGACTGGACGGGGAGGAGGGCGTCGGTGATACGGGAAGAGCGCGGTGCCTCGGTGCTCATCCGCCCCCCGTTCCCTCGAGTCGTAGCGCTGCCGGATCGCCTTTCGGGGCAGGCCCGTTCGTCACCGTGTGTGCGTCACTCTACGGGGAGAAGCAGGCCGCGCGGGAACGGGTCCGCAGGCCCGGGGCATCTGCCCAGAACGTCCCCCTACCCCCGGGTAATCCGGTCTGGCAAGCTCGCCCCATGACTCCCCGTGCCGCAGACAGGACCCGGTACGACCGGGCCACTGCCCATCTCGACGCGCCGCTCGCCGTCGTCGATCTCGACGCCTTCGACGCGAACGCGGCGGACCTGGTCCGGCGAGCGGGCGGGAAGCCGGTCAGGGTGGCGAGCAAGTCCGTCCGCTGCCGGGCGCTGCTGGAGCGCGTGCTGGCCATGGACGGCTTCCAGGGCATCATGTCGTTCACCCTGGAGGAGTCGGTCTGGCTGACCCGGGCAGGGTTCGACGACGTACTTCTCGCGTATCCGTCCGCCGACCGGGCGGGCTTCGCCGAGCTGGCCGGGGACGCCAAGCTCGCCGCCGCGGTCACGGTGATGATCGACGATCCGGCACAGCTGGAGCTGATCGACCGGGCACGGTCCGGCGGCACGGAGGAGATCCGGGTCTGTCTGGAGCTGGACACCGCGCTGCATCTGCTGGGAGGCCGGATACGGGTCGGGGCGCGCCGCTCGCCGCTCCGCGATCCGGGCCGACTGGCGGAAATGGCCCGGTCGGTCGCCCGCCGGCCCGGCTTCCGGCTGGTGGGGCTGATGGCGTACGAGGGACATGTCGCCGGCGTGGGCGACGCGGTGGCGGGGAGCCCGCTGCGCTCGCGGATGATCAGGCTGATGCAGTCCGCGGCCCGCCGCGAGCTGGCCGCGCGCAGGGCGGCCGCCGTGCGTGCGGTCCGGGCCGTGGTGCCGGACCTGGAGTTCGTGAACGGCGGTGGCACGGGCAGTGTGCAGCACACCGCCGCGGAGGACGTGGTCACCGAGATCGCGGCCGGGTCCGGGCTCTATCTGCCGCGGCTGTTCGACAACTACACGTCCTTCAGCGGGCGGCCCGCGGCGCTCTTCGCCCAGCCGGTGGTGCGCCGTCCGGGCGTGGGGGTGGTGACGGTGCTCGGCGGCGGCTATCCGGCGTCCGGGGCCGCGGGGCGGGACCGGCTGCCGGTTCCGTATCTGCCGGAGGGGCTGCGGTACGACCCGCAGGAGGGGCCCGGCGAGGTCCAGACTCCGCTGCTGGGCACACCGGCCGACGACCTCCTCATCGGCGACAAGGTGTGGTTCCGGCACGCGAAGGCCGGGGAGATGTGCGAGCGGTTCGACGAGCTGCGGCTGATCGAGGGCGACCGGGTGGTGGCGACCGTACCGACGTACCGGGGCGAGGGCCGTACGTTCCTCTGACGACTGACCGGTGACAGCCCACGGCTGACGGCTGACGGATGCCGGTCGGCGGCGACGCCGACCGGCGAGCCCTCCCCCGGTGTCCCGGCCCGGGCAGCGCCGTCCGTCAGTCTTCGACAGCCGCGTTGTCCGGGCCCGGGTACCGGCCGGGCGGGCGGGCGGGGGGGATCCGCCGTGCTCGGCGATGATCTACAGCGGGGTGACGTACGCCCCCGAGATACCGCCGTCGACGAGGAAGTCCGTCGCGTTCACGAACGACGAGTCGTCGCTCGCGAGGAACGCCACGGCCGCCGCGATCTCGTCCGCCTCCGCGAAACGGCCGACGGGGATGTGAACGAGCCTGCGTGCGGCCCGCTCCGGGTCCTTGGCGAACAGCTCCTGGAGCAGCGGGGTGTTGACCGGCCCCGGGCAGAGGGCGTTGACCCGGATGCCCTCGCGGGCGAACTGCACGCCCAGCTCGCGGGACATCGCGAGCACACCGCCCTTGGACGCCGTGTAGGAGATCTGGGAGGTCGCCGCGCCCATCCGCGCCACGAACGACGCGGTGTTGATGATGGAGCCCCTGCCCTGGCGCTGCATATAGGGGATGGCCGCCTTGCAGCACAGGTACACGGACGTGAGGTTGACCTCCTGGACGCGCTTCCAGGCGTCCAGGCCGGTCTCCAGGATGGAGTCGTCGTCGGGCGGTGAGATGCCCGCGTTGTTGAAGGCGATGTCCACGCTGCCGTAGGTGTCGAACGCGGTCCTGAAGAGCGCTTCGACCTGCTCGGCGTCGGTGACGTCCACCTTCACGAACGTCCCGCCGACCTCTTCGGCCGCGGCCTTGCCCGCGATCTCGTCGATGTCGCCGCACACGACGTTCGCGCCTTCGGAGGCGAGACGGCGCGCGGTGGCGAGGCCGATGCCGCTGCCCGCACCGGTGATGACGGCGGTGCGGCCGGCGAGACGGCGGCACACAGGGGATTCGGTGGTCATGTGGTTCAGTCCTCCGTGCTGATGAAGACGTTCTTGGTTTCGGTGAAAGCGGTGAGGGCGTCGGGGCCCAGCTCACGGCCGAGGCCGGACTGCTTGTAGCCGCCGAACGGGGTCCAGTAGCGAACGCTGGAGTGGGAGTTGACGGACAGGTTTCCCGCGGCGACCGCCCCGGAGACGCGCAGGGCGCGGCCGATGTCACGGGTCCAGATGGAGCCGGAGAGGCCGTAGTCCGTCGCGTTGGCCAGCCGTACCGCGTCCTCCTCGTCCTCGAAGGGGAGCACGACGGCGACCGGTCCGAAGACCTCGTCCACGGCGGCCGGGGAGTCGGGCGCGAGTCCGGTGAGGACGGTCGGGGGGAACCAGAAACCGGGGCCCGTGGGTGCGGTGCCGTGGATGCCGGGCAAGCCGTCGGGGACGTAGGAACGCACCCGTTCCAGCTGGGTCTTGGAGATCAGCGGACCCATCTGGGTGCTCTCGTCCGCGGGATCGCCGACCACGACGGACTCGATCGCCGGAGCGAGCAGTTCAAGGAAGCGGTCGTGGACGGAGGACTGGACGAGGATGCGCGTGCGGGCGCAGCAGTCCTGGCCGCTGTTGTCGAGGAACGACATGGGCGCGGCGGCGGCAGCGGCCTCGATGTCGGCGTCGGCGAAGACGATGTTGGGGCTCTTGCCGCCGAGTTCGAGGGTCACGCGCTTCACGCGGTCCGCGCAGAGCGACATGATCTGCTTGCCGACCCGCGTCGAGCCCGTGAACACGATCTTCGCGACTCCCGGATGGCGCACGAGCGCGTCGCCCGCGATGTCGCCTCGGCCGGGCAGCACCTGGAAGAGGTGCTCGGGAAGGCCCGCCTCCAGGGCGAGTTCGGCGAGCCGCAGGGCGGTCAGGGGCGTCGTCTCGGCCGGCTTGAGGATCACGGCGTTCCCCGCGGCGAGCGCCGGAGCCGTGCCCCAGGCGGCGATCGGCATGGGGAAGTTCCACGGCGCGATGACGCCGACGACGCCCAGCGGTTCCAGGATCGTGAGGTCGAGCCCGCCGGCGACGGGGATCTGGCGGCCGGTGAGCCGTTCCACTCCCCCGGCCGCGTAGTCGAGCAGATCGCGGACGTTCCCCGCTTCCCAGCGGGCGTTGCCGATGGTGTGGCCCGCCTCGGCGACCTCGAGCCGCGCCAGTTCCTCGATGTGGCCGTCGACGACGGAGGCGAAGCGGCGCAGCAGCCGTGCGCGGTCCGCGGGCGCCGCGGACGACCAGGCACGCTGAGCGGCCGCGGCTCGTACCACGGCGGCGTCGACGTCCTGCTCGACGGCGCCCGGGACGGTGGCGATGACTTCCTCGGTGGCCGGGTTCAGGACATCGAGTTCGTACAGTTGCGACAAGTGGTGCCTCACATGCGTTCGAAGGAGCGGCGGAGCTCCCAGTCGGTCACCGCGGCGTCGAAGGCTTCCAGCTCGACCCGCGCCATGTTGCGGTAGTGGGCGACGACCTCGTCACCGAAGGCGGCCTTGGCGATGGGGCTGTTCTCCCAGAGCTCGGCGGCCTCCCTCAGGGTCGGGGGAACGTGGGCGTAGTCGGCGGTGTAGGCGTTGCCCGAGCAGACCTCCGGAAGCTCCAGCTGCTGCTCGATGCCGTGGAGCCCCGCGGCGACCATGCCGGCGACGGCAAGATGCGGGTTGACGTCCCCGCCGGGAAGGCGGTTCTCGAACCGCATGGAGCGGCCGTGGCCGACGATGCGCAGGGAACAGGTGCGGTTGTCGTAGCCCCAGGCGACGGCGGTGGGGGCGAAGGATCCGGGCTGGAAGCGCTTGTACGAGTTGATGTTCGGGGCGTACAGCAGCGAGAAGTCGCGCAGGGCGGCCAGCTGGCCCGCCAGGAAGTGCCGCATGACCTGCGACATTCCGTCCGGTCCGTCCCCCGCCATCACATTGCGGCCGTCCGCGTCCTGAAGGGACAGATGGATGTGGCAGGAGTTGCCCTCGCGCTCGTTGTACTTCGCCATGAACGTCAGGGAGACGCCCTCCTGCGAGGCGATCTCCTTGGCACCCGTCTTGTAGACGGCGTGCTGGTCGCAGGTGACGAGGGCCTCGTCGTAGCGGAAGGCGATCTCGTGCTGGCCGGGGTTGCACTCGCCCTTGGCGGACTCGACGGTCAGCCCCGCGCCGGCCATCTCGTTGCGGATGCGGCGCAGCAGTGGCTCGATGCGTCCGGTGCCGAGCACCGAGTAGTCGATGTTGTACTGGTTGGCCGGGACCAGGCCGCGGTAGTTCGCGTCCCAGGCCTGCTCGTAGGAGTCCTTGAAGACGATGAACTCCAGCTCGGTGCCCACATGCGCGGTGTACCCGAGAGCGGCGAGGCGGTCGAGCTGGCGGCGCAGGATCTGGCGGGGCGCGGCCACGACGGGGGCGCCGTCGTTCCAGGCGAGGTCGGCGATCAGCATGGCCGTGCCCTCGTTCCAGGGGACTCGGCGCAGCGTGGTGAGATCGGGGTGCATGGCGAAGTCGCCGTAGCCCCGGTCCCAGGACGACATCTCGTAGCCGTCCACCGTGTTCATCTCGGTGTCGACGGCGAGGAGATAGTTGCAGCCTTCGGTGCCGTGCTCCAGGACCTCGTCGAGGAAGAAGGGCGCGGCGAACCGCTTGCCCTGGAGCCGCCCTTGCATATCGGGGAAGGCCAGGACGACGGTGTCGATCTCACCGCTCGCCACGAGCTCTCTCAGCTCGTCGACGGTCAGCGGGGGTGTGCGGTCTGCCACGGGACTACGCTCCTTCGGTCAGCCGGGAGCCATAAGGTATTACCTAAGACCATTGCCTGGGAAGGGGAAACCGCAAGGTGACGAAGAAGAGCGAGCCGGCGGACCGGCTGACGCATGTGCTGCGGCCGGTGCGGGCGGGCAACGGCTTCGAGGAAGCCCTCGAGCAGATCCTCCAGGTGGTACGGCTCGGACTGGTGCCCGGCGGGGAGCGGCTGCCCGCCGAGCGCGAGCTGGCGGAGCGGATGGGCATAAGCCGCGTCACGCTCCGTGAGGTGCTGAAGGTCCTCCAGGAGCAGGGCCTGGTCGAGAGCCGGCGCGGCCGATACGGGGGAACGTTCGTCCTGCAGCGGGACCGCACCCGGGGCGAGGAGGAGCTACGACGCCGTATCGCCGCCGTCGACGTCGAGGACACCCTGCGCTTTCGTGAGGTACTGGAGGTCGGCGCAGCCGGGCTGTGCGCGGCGCACGGCTTGACCGACGCGGGCGCCGAGCGGCTGCGTACCGCGCTGGCGACGACCCATGACGCACGCCTGGACGACTACCGCCGCTGTGACACGCTGCTTCATCTCACCCTCGCCGAGCTGTCCGGGTCCCCCACCCTGACCGCCCAGTACGCGGCCGTACGGGCGACCCTGAACGATCTGCTCGACTGCATCCCGCTGCTCGTGCGCAATCTGGAGCACTCCCAGCAGCAGCACTCTGCACTGGTGGGGGCGGTCCTGGACGGCGACGCCGACGCGGCGCGCGAGGTGATGCGGGAGCACTGCGGGGGCACGGCGGCACTGCTGCGCGGATTCCTCGCGTAGCCGTGGACGTAACCCGAAAGTAACGCAGGGGTCTTGCATATTCCGGCGCCCACCGCAAAGGTATGGCTCCATTCCATTGGGCCCGACGCGGGAGCTCTGCCATGACGCTGGAAGACACCACCGGGAGCAGCACACCACCACAGGACGACTATCTCGAGCGCCGCACTCTGCGGCGCGGCAGCGCGGGCTGGCTGCTGCTGACCGGCCTCGGCGTCGCCTATGTCGTCTCCGGAGACTTCTCCGGCTGGAACATCGGCCTGTCCAAGGGCGGATTCGGCGGACTCGCCGCGGCCACGGTGCTGATGGGGCTGATGTACGCCTGCCTCGTCTTCGCACTCGCCGAACTCTCGGCGATCCTGCCGACGGCGGGCGGCGGCTACGGCTTCGCGCGCCGGGCGCTCGGCACCTGGGGCGGCTTCCTCACCGGCACGGCGATCCTCATCGAGTACATCCTCGCGCCCGCCGCGATCTCGATCTTCATCGGGGACTACGTCGAATCCCTGGGGCTGTTCGGGCTGACATCCGGCTGGCCGGTGTATCTCGCCTGCTTCGCGATCTTCATCGGCATCCATCTCTGGGGCGTCGGTGAGGCGCTGCGCTTCAGTCTCGTCGTGACGGCGGTCGCGGTGGCCGCGCTGCTGATCTTCGCGATAGGCGCGTTCACGGACTTCCAGGTCAGCGGGCTGAACGACATCCCCGTCGACAAGCAGGCGGTGGGCTCAAGCTCCTGGCTGCCGTTCGGTCTGCTGGGCATATGGGCCGCTTTCCCCTTCGGCATGTGGTTCTTCCTCGGGGTCGAGGGGGTGCCGCTCGCGGCGGAGGAGGCCAAGGACCCGGTCCGCTCCATGCCGAGGGCGCTCGCGCTCTCGATGTCGATCCTCGTCCTGCTCGCCGTGATCACCTTCTTCGTGGCCACCGGGGCCCAAGGCTCGGCGGCGATCCAGGAGGCGGGCAACCCGCTCGTGGTCGCCCTGCAGGGCGACGGCGATCCGACCGCGCTGAGCCGCTTCGTCAACTACGCGGGCCTCGCCGGCCTCGTCGCCTCGTTCTTCTCGCTCATCTACGCCGGTTCGCGGCAGCTCTTCGCCCTCTCCCGGGCCGGGTAC
The DNA here is from genome assembly GCF_042802855.1 of Streptomyces sp. NPDC057445. Taxonomy (NCBI): domain Bacteria; kingdom Bacillati; phylum Actinomycetota; class Actinomycetes; order Kitasatosporales; family Streptomycetaceae; genus Streptomyces; species Streptomyces sp. NPDC057445. The sequence goes on from NZ_JBHVDH010000008.1 coordinate 271,146, forward strand.
CTGCCCCGGTTCCTGTCCCTCACGAGCCGCCGCAAGTCCCCGTACCTCGGCCTGCTGATCCCGGGTGCGATCGGTTTCGCCCTCGCCGCAGGGACGGGCGACGGGGCGCGCATGCTGAACATCGCGGTGTTCGGCGCCACGATCTCGTACGCCCTGATGGCGCTGTCGCACATCGTGCTGCGCCGACGTGAGCCCGAGCTGCCGCGGCCGTACCGCACCCCGGGCGGGGTGGTGACCTCGTCCGTCGCCTTCGTACTCGCCCTCTCCGCACTCGTCGCCACCTTCCTGGTGGACAAGGACGCTGCGCTGATCGCCCTCGCGGTGTACGGCGTCGCCCTCGCGTACTTCGCCTTCTACAGTCGGAAGCGGCTGGTGGCGAAGGCACCGGAGGAGGAGTTCGCGGCGCTGGCCGAGGCCGAGGCCGAACTCAAATGACCGGAGGTTTGCAGGTGACCCAGCCGCTCATCGGCGTCAGCACCTACCTGGAGCGTGCCTCGTGGGGCGTGTGGCAGCTGCCCGCCGCCCTGTTGCCCGAGGGGTATCCGAGGCTCGTCCAGGCGGCGGGCGGCATGGCCGCGATGCTCCCGCCCGACGATCCCGGGCGCGCGGCGGGTGTGGTGGCCCGGCTGGACGGGCTGGTCGTGGCGGGCGGGCCCGATGTCGAACCCGTACGGTACGGGGCCGAACCCCACCCGCGTACGGGGCCGCCGGCAAGGGAGCGCGACGCCTGGGAACTCGCTCTCATCGAAGCGGCGCTGGAGTCGGGTACTCCGCTGCTCGGCATCTGCCGCGGTATGCAGCTCCTGAACGTCGCCCTGGGCGGGACGCTCGTGCAGCACCTGGACGGCCATGTGAAGGAGGTCGGCGTCTTCGGACACCACCCGGTGATCCCGGTGCCGGGGTCCAGGTACGCCTCGTTGGTACCGGAGACGTCGCCGGTGCCGACGTACCACCACCAGTCGGTCGACCGACTGGGCACCGGGCTCCTGGTCTCGGCGCACCACGCGGAGGACGGCACGGTGGAGGCGATCGAACTCCCGCACCCTTCATGGGTCCTGGGCGTCCAGTGGCACCCGGAGATGGGCGGCGACACGCGGGTCATGGCGGGGCTGGTCAACGCGGCGGCGTAACGCGGGTTCGCTGCGCGGGCGGTGCGGGTGGGGTTGTCGTGGTTGGCCGGTGCGGGTCCGCTGCACGGTGCCGGTGTGGTTGTCGTGGTTGGCCTGTGCCGTGTTGGTGGCCGGTGTGTCCGTCCTCAAACGCCGGACGGGCTCAGGTGGTCGGGGTCGGCCGGTACCGGGTCGCGGGCGTTGGGGGCCGTTCCGGGGCTCGCATCCGGGACGGCATGATTTACGGCGCGCTGACCGGCACCACATCGGCGACGCCCGCGCCGCGCCACAAATCACGCTTTAGTGTCCCGGACACGACCCCTCCACGGCCCCCCTCGGGGCGGGAGGTGGTGGGCCGATCGCCGTGTGTCGGCTGAACCACCCGCCGGGGAGCAGTCGGCAACGCGCCAGGGGCGGGGCCGTGCAGGGTCGGCCCCGCAGGGGACGGCGGGACTACTGGCTGCCTGCGAGGTGGGCGGTACGCCGCCGTCCCCGAGGAGTCGAGCCCGGAGGGGCCTCGCCCCCCACCCACCGACAGCAGCCGCCCAAGCCCGTCCGGCGCTTGAGGACGGACACACCGGCCGCGCACCTGGTCCCGGCCAACCCCGACCACCACACCGGCCCCGCGCAACGGACCCGTACCGGCCGACCCGGACAACCTCACCCGAACCGCCCGCGCAGCGACCGCGCAGCAACCGTCACCCCCGGGTCAGCGAGAGCAAATCCCGTGCAGGACCCGCCGGCCGGTGCCCCGCACGCCACACCGCGCGCAGGTCACGCCGCAGCCGGACGCCTTCCACCGGGACGCGGACCAGGCGGCGGGAAGCCAGTTCTTCCGTCACCGCGAGCTCGCTCAGCACCGCGGGCCCCGCGCCGCTCACCGCCGCCGCCTTCACCGCGGTGGTGGAGGCGAGTTCCATCAAGGGCTCGGCCAGCCCTCCGTACGCCGCGAGCGCCGAATCGAGGACCTGGCGCGTACCCGAACCCCTTTCGCGCAGGACCAGTGAGGTCGAGGCCAGCTCGTCCGGGGCGACAGCCGACCGCCGCCGCGCCCACGCATGTCCCGGCGCGGCCACCACCACGAGCCGGTCGTGGCCGATCACCGCCCCGTCGAGGCCCGCCGGGACCGCGAGCCCCTCCACGAAGCCCAGGTCGGCCTCGTCCCCGAGGAGCCGTTCCGCGACCGCCGCGGAGTTGCCCGCGAGCAAGGACACAGCTGTGTCGGGGCGCTGCTGGCGAAGCGCTATGAGCCACACGGGCAGCAGGTACTCGGCGATGGTCATGCTCGCCGCCACCCGCAGCCGCGAGTCCCGCCGGACGCGGAGCGCCTGCGCGCCCACGTCGAAGGCCTCCGCCGCCTCGACGATCCGCCGCGCCCAGTCGGTGACGAGCGCCCCCGCGTCGGTGAGGCGGGAGCCACGCGGTGAGCGGTCGAGGAGGGCGACGCCGAGCTGCCGTTCCATGGAGCGGATGCGGCTGCTCGCGGCCGGCTGTGTGATGCCGAGTTCACGCGCCGCCCGGCCCAGGCTGCCGTGCCGGGCCACGGCCAGCAGCAGCTCCAGCGCACCGAGATCGGGCACCCGGTGGGCCAGCAGCCCGCCTCGCTCTTCGCTCATAAACCCAGCTTATGAGGGCATAGCGAAATGATCCCTGGTGGGAGCGGGAAGGAGCCCGGAGAGTGGCCTCATGGTCATCCCCTCGCTCCGCGATCTCGGCCCGAACTGGTACGCCACGGTCATGGGCACCGCGATCGTCGCCAACGCCGGAGCCGCCCTGCCTGCCCAGCCACCGGGCCTGCGAGCCGCTTGCGCCGCCGTGTGGGCACTGTCCGCGCTGATGCTGGCGGCCCTGCTCACCGCACGCGCCGCCCACTGGATGCACCACCGTGACCAGGCCCTCGCCCACCTGCGCGATCCCGCGGTCGCGCCGTTCTACGGCTGCCTCCCCATGGCGCTCCTCGCGGTCGGCGTGGGCGCCCTGTCGGTCGGCGGCGAGCTCATGGGCGAAGGGACGGCGACCGTGGCGGCCGTCGCGCTGTTCACCGTCGGCACGCTCGCCGCTCTCGCCGTCGCCGTGGCGATCCCGTATCTGATGATCACCCGCCACAGGCTCGCGCCCGGAAGTGCTTCGCCGGTGTGGCTGCTGCCGGTGGTGGCCCCGATGGTGTCCGCCGCGTTCGGTCCGCTGCTGGTGGACCGGCTGCCCGTCGGTCAGTGGCGCGAGGCGATGCTGCTCGCCTGCTACGCGATGTTCGGTCTGAGCCTGCTGGCGGTGCTGGTGATGCTGCCGTCGGTCTTCGCCCGCCTGGTCCACCACGGTCCGCTGCCGCTCCTCCTGACGCCCACGCTGTTCCTCGTCCTGGGCCCGTTGGGTCAGTCCACCACCGCCGTGAACAACCTCGCCGCCGTGGCTCCGGCAGCGGTCCAGGGTCCCTACGCGCGCGGGCTGGAGGTCTTCGCCGTGGTGTACGGGGTTCCGGTGACCGGTTTCGCTCTGCTGTGGCTGGTGCTCGCCGGGGCGCTGGTGGTGCGGGCGGCCCGCCGGGGGATGCCGTTCGGGATGACGTGGTGGGCGTTCACGTTCCCGGTCGGGACCTGCGTCACCGGCGCGGCGGGGCTTGCGGCCCGCACGGGTCTGTCGGCCTTCGGCTGGATGGCCGCCGGGCTGTACGTCGTGCTCGTCGTGGCCTGGCTCGTGGCCGGTGCCCGTACGCTGCGCGGACTGGTCAGCGGAGCGCTGCGCGCAGCGCCGCGGGCGCCGCTGCGAGTGACGGCCCGTACCACGTGAGCATGCGTCCGTCGACGAATGCCGCGGGCAGTCGGGGGAAGGACTCGGGTCCGTCGTCCGCGGTGAAGCGGTAGGGCTCGTCGGGCAGGACGACGAGGTCGGCACCGGCGGTGTTGAGCTCCTCAAGTGCGATACGGGGATACCGGTCCGCATGCCCGGCGTAGACGTTCTCGATGCCGAGCCGGGCCAGGAGGTCACCGGCGAAGGTGTCGCTGCCGAGCACCATCCAGGGCCGCCGCCAGATCGGTACGACCGCGCGTCGCGGCTCGCCCGGTTCGGCCGTGGCCCAGGCGGACTCGGCTTCGTCGAGCCAGCGCGGGCGGCCCGTACCGCAGGCGCGCAGGACGCGCTCCAGTTCGCTGAAGGCCTGCGGCAGCGTCCGCACCGTCGTGACCAGGACTTCGAGGCCGGCGGCGCGCAGGGCGGCGAGGTCGGGGGCCCTGTTCTCCTCCTCGTTGGCGATGACGAGGTCGGGCCCAAGGGCAGTGATCGCCTCGATGTCGGGGTTCTTGGTGCCCCCGACGCGGACGGCGTCGAGGTCCTTCGGGTGACTGCACCAGTCGGTGACCGCGGCCAGCACTCCAGGGGCGCTGACCGCGACGGCCTCGGTGAGGGAGGGAACGAGCGACACGACCCGTCTCATGGCGCGGCTCCGATGCGCTCGCCTACGCCGGACACGGTCATTGACCGTCCGCGACGTGTCCGCCCACGGTGACGACGAGCAGGCGGGTGCCGGGCCGGGTGGCGCGCCAGCGGTGACGTACGCCGCCGGACAGGAACAGGGTGTCGCCCTTCTCCAGTCGGTACGCCCGGCCCTCGGCCTCGACCTCGGCGGCCCCGTCCGCGACGTACATCAGCTCGTCGTTGCGGTGCTGGTACTCGCGACCGGCGTCCTGTTCCCCGCTGAACTCGAAGGCGCGCAGCTGGTGATGACCGCGCACCAGGGGACGCACGCCAGGGCCGTCGGCCTCGTCGTCCGCCCGTACGACATCGACCACGCGCGCGGAGTCCGCGGCGGCCAGCAGTTCCGCGGCCGTGGTCTCGAGCGCCTCGGCGACCCGGTCGAGGGAGCGCCTGCTGGGCCGGGCCCGTTCGTTCTCGATCTGGCTGAGGAAGGGCACGGAGAGTCCGCTGCGTTCGGCCACGGCGGCAAGCGTGAGGTCCAGGGCCCTGCGCCGTCTTCGGACGGCGGAGCCCACTCGGAGCGTTTCCTTGTCTGCCATCGCTCGTTCCCTCCCTCCCTCTCAGTACCTTACGCAGATTCCCGGCTCGGAATCGCACAGTTGTCACAGGCGCAACGGTGAGGGCCCCGCCACTGTATGTGACGGGGCCCTACCTGTGGGGGGAGAGGATGGTCTACTGCGGAGCCAGCCGGTCCTCGATGCCCGGGTTCTCCTTGAGCCAGGCGCGGACGGCTTCCTGTTCCTTGCCCTTGCCGGTCTCCTGGATCCTCGCCTCGAGTCCGGTGAGCTGCTCCTCGGTCATGCTGAAGTTCTTGAGCCACTTGCCGACCTGCGGGTTGTCCGCGGAGAACCCCTTGCGGGCGAGCGTGTGGACCCCGTCGCCCTTGCCCCAGGTGCCCTTGGGGTCCTTGAGCTTCTTCAGGTCGTACGTGCTGTACGCCCAGTGCGGCGACCACAGGGTGGTGACGATGGGCTCCTTCTTGTCGTAGGCGCGCTTCAGCTCGGCGAGCATGCCGGGTGTGGAGCCGTCGACGACTTCGTACTCACCCTCGAGGCCGTATTCCTTGAGGACCTTGTCCTTGAGGATGCCCATCATTCCGGCGCTCGGCTCGATGCCGACGATGCGGTCCTTGAACCGGCCCGACTTGCCCTTCAGGTCATCGAGGGAGTCGACGCCCTTCACGTAGGACGGGACGGACAGCTCCAGCGACGTGGACCCGTACCAGGAACCCAGGTCCTCCAGCTCGTTCTTGTACTTGTCCCAGTACTGGGCGTGGGTCACCGGCAGCCAGGAGTCGGTCTGGAAGTCGATCTGGCCACCGGCGAGACCGGTGTACAGCGCTCCGGCCTCCAGCTGCCTGGCGTCGACCTCGAAGCCGCGCTTCTCCAGCAGTTCCTTCCAGAGGAAGGTGGAGGCGATGCCTTCGTCCCAGGGGATGTAGCCGAGCGAGATCTTCTTGCCCTGGCCGATGGCCCCGGGGCCGGACGCGTCGGCGGACTTGGTGCCCCCGAAGATCCCCATGCCGCCCGCGACGAGCGCGAGGATCACGACACCGACGACGGCGACGACCGGCTGGGGGCGGTAGTTCCAGATCTTCGGCCCGCCGGTCATGCTCTTCGCCTTGGCGAGGGCGCGACGGCCGAGCGGCGAAACCTGGTGGCCCAGTGCTCCGGTGATCCGGTCCAGGTACATGGCCAGGATGACGATGGAGACACCAGCCTCGAAACCGAGGCCGATGTCGACATTGCCGATGGCGCGGTACACGGCGCCGCCGAGACCGCCGCCGCCGACCATGCCCGCGATGACGACCATGGAGAGGCCGAGCATGATGACCTGGTTGATACCGGCCATGATCGTGGGCAGCGCGAGCGGCAGCTGGACGCGCAGCAGGGTGTTGCGCGGGGTCGTGCCGAACGCCTCCGCGGCCTCGACGAGTTCCTTGTCGACCTGGCGGATGCCGAGCTCGGTCATCCGTACGCCGGGCGGCAGGGCGAAGACGATCGTCGCGATGATGCCGGGGACCACGCCCACGCCGAAGAAGATGATGCCGGGGATCAGATAGACCATGGCCGGCATGGTCTGCATGAAGTCCAGGACCGGCCGGAGCACGGCGCTGACGGCCTTCGAGCGGGACGCCCAGATGCCGAGCGGCACCGCGATCACGAGGGTGACGATCGTGGCGACGAGGACGAGTGAAAGGGTCGACATGGCGTCGTCCCACAACTCGATGGAGTCGATCAGGGCGAACCCGGCGAACGCCAGGACACCCGCGAGCAGACCGCGCAGCCACCACGCGACGACGGCGAGAACGCCGGCGAAGAGAAGCGGCTCGGGCGCGGAGAGCGCGGCGTCGATGCCGTCGTACATACCGGTCACGACGGACGTGATGGCGTCGAAGAGCCAGGAGAGGTGGGACTGCAGCCAGTCGACACCGCTGTCGACCCACTGGCCGAGATGGAGCCTAGGCATTGGCCACCGCCTTGCCGACGGGGGCGGTGTCCTCGGCGGCGGCGCCCTGAACCGGTGGCTCCGGCTTCATCGGCTCGCCCAGGACGGCGAGCAGCCGGGCGCGCGGGACGACACCGATGAGCTCGCCGTCGGCATCGGTGACGGCGACCGCGACCCCGCTGGTGGAGCAGGGGGTGAACAGCTCGATGATCGGGGTGTCGGCTGCGACGGTGGCGGGGGCGGCGTCGAGCACGTCCTGTGCGGTACGCAGTTCCTCACCGGTGTCGGTCGTGGTCCCGTACGCGGTCCCGGGGTCGGCCATGATCGCCCCTGCCGTGAGCACACGGGTCCGGTCGACGTCCTGGGTGAAGGAGGCGACGTAGTCGTTGGCGGGGGTGACGAGGATGTCCTCCGCGGTGCCGAGCTGGACGATCCGGCCGTCGCGCATCACCGCGATCCGGTCGCCGAGGCGCATGGCCTCGTTGAGGTCATGGGTGATGAAGACGATCGTCTTCTTGAGCCGCTTCTGCAGCTCCAGCAGCTGGTCCTGCATGTCGCGGCGGATCAGCGGGTCGAGGGCGCTGAAGGACTCGTCCATCAGCAGCAGATCGGCGTCGGTGGCCAGCGCGCGGGCGAGGCCGACACGCTGCTGCATACCGCCGGAGAGCTCGTCGGGCCAGGACTTCTCCCAGCCTGCGAGACCGGCCAGCTCCAGGGCCTCTGTCGCGCGGCGCTCCCGCTCCGCGCGCGGGACGCCCTGCACCTCGAGGCCGTAGGCGGCGTTCTCCAGCACGCTGCGGTGCGGGAAGAGCGCGAAGTGCTGGAAGACCATGCTGATCCTGGTGGAGCGCACGGCGCGGAGTTCACGGGCGCTCAGGGTGGTCAGGTCCTGGCCGTCGAAGAGCACACGTCCGGCTGTCGGCTCCAGCAGTCCGTTGAGCATGCGCAGCAGCGTGGACTTGCCGGATCCGGAGAGACCCATGACGACGAAGATCTGCCCGGGCTCGACGGTGAAGGAGGCATCGATCACCGCTGCGGTCGTTCCGTCGGCACGGAGCTCGTCACGGCCTGCGCCGCTTTCGAGCTTCCTCACCGCATCGTCGGGTCGTTTACCGAACACCTTGTACAAGTGCTCGGCCTGCAGCCTGGACACATACACCTCACGCGTTGAACCTGAAAGCGGCCCGCGTCCCCCTCGCCGCCGGGCCGTGGAGCGGGCGGGTTCGGCCCGCGTGCCCGGATGGCGCCGACCACAGCCGTTACGGCTGGTCGAGGGCGCAGGGGGGTCCGCTCCGGCGTCCCGCCTGCCCGGGTCCGACGGGGGCAAACGCCAGAGTGATCCAGTTCACGTGGCGGTCGCCGTTCCGCGCTGTCGCGGAGTGCGGGGAGTGCGGGGAGTGCGGGGAGTGCGGGGAGTGCGGGGAGTGCGGGGAGTGCGGGGAGTGCGGGGAGTGCGGGGGGGGCGGTAGGGCGGCCCGCGGCCGACATCGCGTGCGCGGGGCCTTCGAGGAGCCCGGCGGACGGCTGCCCGGGGCCCGGGGGTGCGGGCTCTCCGAGGTCCCGGCGCTCTTGCCCGCACGGCACTGCCCCCGCGGCTCCCCTGCGAGGGCCGTCCCCGGCTGTGCGGGCGCCGTCACGGCGGCGATGTCGGTGGGGTGCGGCATCATCGGGGCTGTGACGCGACGCCTGATGCTCCTCGACACCGCTTCCCTCTACTTCCGCGCCTATTTCGGGGTCCCGGACTCCGTGCGAGCGCCCGACGGCACGCCGGTCAACGCGGTGCGCGGGCTGCTCGAATTCATCACCAGGCTGGTCCAGGACCACCACCCCGACGAGCTGGTGGCGTGCATGGACGCCGACTGGCGCCCCCATTGGCGGGTGGAGCTGATCCCGTCGTACAAGGCACACAGGGTGGCGGTGGAGACCGAGACGGGTCCTGACGAGGAAGAGATCCCGGACACGCTGTCCCCGCAGGTGCCGATCATCGAGGACGTGCTGGACGCGCTCGGCATCGCACGTGTCGGTGTCGCGGGGTACGAGGCGGACGACGTGATCGGGACACTCGCCGGGCACGCCGCGGGGCCGGTGGACATCGTGACCGGCGACCGGGATCTGTACCAGCTGGTGGATGACGCGCGGGGTGTGCGAGTGCTGTATCCGCTGAAGGGCGTCGGGATGATGCAGGCGACCGACGAGGCGGTGCTGCGGGAGAAGTACGGGGTGGACGGGCCGGGGTACGCCGATCTGGCACTGCTGCGCGGGGACCCCAGCGACGGGCTTCCGGGCGTGCCCGGGATCGGCGAGAAGACGGCGGCGAAGCTGCTGGACGCGTTCGGGGACCTCGCCGGGATCATGGCGGCGGTCGACGACCCCACGTCGAAGCTGACTCCGTCACAGCGGAAGCGCCTGGACGAGTCCCGGCCGTATCTGGCCGTCGCGCCGAAGGTGGTGCAGGTCGCGGGGGACGTGCCGCTGCCCGTCTTCGACCCGGCCCTGCCGAAGGAGCCGCGCGATCCGCAGCGACTGGAGGAACTCGCGGCTCGCTGGGGCCTGGGACGGGTGGTGCACCGGCTGCTGGTGGAACTGCGGGCGTGAAGCCGTGCGTCCGGGAGGATGCGCGAGGCGGCCTTTGCCGCGGAGTGCTAGCTTAGGCTTGCCTAACCACCGTTACGAGCGAGGGAGACCCCGTGGCAGAGATGTCCGCGCGCAAGGCACCGCAGACCCACGAGGCGCGGGTGGTGCGTGCGGAACGGCTCACCCCGCACATGGTCCGCGTCGTGCTCGGTGGGGAAGGACTGGCCTCGTTCGGCACGGACGGGTCGACCGACGCCTACGTCAAGCTGCTCTTCGCGGCGCCGGGCGTGACGTACCCCGAGCCCTTCGACCTTGGCCGGATCCGCGAGGAGTTCCCCCGCGACCAGTGGCCGAGCACCCGCACGTACACGGTGCGGGGCTGGGATCCGGTGCACCGCGAGCTGACGATCGACTTCGTGGTCCACGGCGACGAGGGCCTGGCAGGCCCCTGGGCCGCGGGGGTGCGACCAGGTGAAACGATGCATCTCCAGGGACCGGGCGGGGGTTACGCACCCGACGCGGCGGCGGACTGGCACCTGCTGGTGGGCGACGAAAGCGCGCTGCCGGCGATCGCGGCAGCGCTGGAGGGGATGCCGGCCGGTGCGGTCGTGCAAGCGTTCGTGGAGGTGTCGGGCCCCGAGGACGAGCAGAAGATCGCGACCCCGGACGGGGTCACGGTTACCTGGCTGCACCGGGGCGACAGCGCGGTGGGCGAGCCACTGATCGCGGCGGTGCGGCAGCTGGACTTCCCGGCCGGCGACGTGCACGCCTTCGTCCACGGCGAGGCCGGCGCGGTGAAGGAACTCCGCCGCCACCTCCGCCTGGAGCGCGGCATTCCCGCGGCACGGCTCTCCATCTCCGGCTACTGGCGGCTGGGCAAGTCGGACGAGGCATGGCGTGCGATCAAGCGCGACTGGAACGCCCAGGTCGAGCGCGAGCAGGAGCGCACGCCCACGGCATAGCACCGAGCCCGCGGACGCGCCCCGGAGCGGGTCGTCCCCCAGGTCGGTCACCTCTGCGATGCGTCCGACGCGCGTGGGCCGCAGGACGGTTTCGCGTCGCGGCCGGCGCCCAGCCACGTGGCCGCCGGGCGCCGCCGGCGCTCAACGGCCCGCGAGAGAACCGCACTTGCTTCCTCACCCGCCACGGCGCGGCGGGCGCGCCTGTACGACCCGGCCGGCTCCGGCCGCGACGAGGCCCGGGCGGCTGCCCGGGCCTCGTCGCGTCGTCCAAGGCCCGGAGCGCGAGGACCGGCGGGCACCGATCTTGCAACAACGGCGTATCACCTGGGAAAAAGTCCTGCCGAACGGCAGTCAAGACGCGTTCCGGCTCCGTATATGAGAGGGAAGTCAGTGCGAGGGGAGAGCGCGTGAAGGAAGCCGTACGCATCACAGGGGCACCACCGGCCGGACCGGGGCTCGATGCGCTGCTCGTACGGGTGGCCCGCGGGGACCAGGAGGCCTTCGCCCAGGTGTACGACGCGCTCTGCGGGCCCGTGCTCGGCATAGTCCGCAGTGTGCTGCGCGATCCGGCCCAGTCGGAGGAGGTGACGCAGGAGGTGATGGTCGAGCTGTGGCGCACGGCCGCGCGCTTCCAGCCGTCCCGTGGCTCCGCGCTGACCTGGACACTCACCCTCGCGCACCGCCGCGCGGTGGACCGGGTCCGGTCCGCCCAGGCAGCGGCGGAGCGTGAACAGAAGGCGGCGAGGCTCGGCGGGACGCCGGCCTTCGACGATGTGGTCGAGCAGGTCGAGGCCCGGCTGGAGCGGGAGCAGGTACGCCGCTGTCTGCGCACGCTGACCGAGTTGCAGCGCCAGTCCGTGACCCTGGCCTACTACCGAGGGCTCGCCTACCGCGAGGTGGCGGAGCTGCTGGCCGTGCCACTGGGCACGGTCAAGACGCGTATGCGCGACGGGCTCATCCGCCTGCGCGACTGTCTGGGGGTGAACGCATGAGCGCGGTGGGACGAGGTTCGGCGCGGGATGCCGAACTGCACACACTGACGGGCGCGTACGCCCTGCACGCCCTCGGTGAGCGCGAACGTGTGCGGTTCGAGCGGCACCTGGAGGCCTGTGCGGTGTGCACCCAGGAGGTGCGCGAACTCAGCGCGACGGCGGGACGGCTCGGGCTCGCCGTCACAGAGACGCCGCCGCCCGCGATGAAGACCCATGTGCTGTCGCGGATCGCGACGGTACGTCAGGAACCGCCGCTGGTCGGCGGGCCGGCCCCGAATCACACCAACAGCGCGCATCTCCCGGTGCGGCGGGTCCGGCAGAGCGGGCGGCGCAGGCTGTCCCGCCTCGTGCTCGCGGCGTGTGTGGCGGGCGTCGCCTCGTTCGGCGGCTATGCGGTGTGGCAGCAGCGGGCGGCCGAGGACGCGCTGGTCGAGGCCCGGGGCACGGTGCGCCAGGCCCAGCGGCAGGCGGAAGCGCTGGCTCAAGTGCTGACGGCACCGGACGTACGGACCAGCACGGCGGCACTCGGCAGCGGCGGCGCGAGCGGCACGGTGGCCGTCTCGCGCGAGCGGGACCGTGCCGTGTTCCTCGCGTCAGGGCTCCCCCGGCCGGGCGGAGGCAAGGTGTACCAGCTGTGGTTCGCCGACCGGGGCACGATGCGGCCGGCCGGACTGCTGCACTCGACAGGGTTGCCGGAGACGCTGCTCATGGACGGGCAGGTGGGCGAGGCCACGGCCATGGGCGTCACGGTGGAACCCGCCGGAGGCTCGCCCGCTCCGACGTCCGAGCCGCTCGCCCTGCTGAACTTCCCGACGGCTTAGGCGGCTTCGCTGTACGCGCGGTGAGGGGCGAGGCCGTGAGGAGATCGGCCCTGCCCCGTTTCAGCCGCGACACGCGGCCGAAACAGCCCCTCCCTAATTTCTGTCGCCTGACAGGAATCAGCGACAGGGGCTGCCATGACCGTGACCGCACCCAGCTCCACCCCGGGCTCCGCCCGCACACCCGACGAGTCCGCGCTTGCGGACTTCGGCTACCAGCAGGAACTACGGCGGCGAATGGGCAGGTACGCGTCCTTCGCCGCCGGATTCTCCTTCATCTCCGTCCTGACGACGGTGTTCCAGTTCTTCGCGCTGGGCTACTCCTTCGGCGGGCCGGCCTTCTTCTGGACCTGGCCCGTCGTCCTCGCGGGCCAGCTCCTGGTGGCTGCCTGCTTCGCCGAACTCGCCGCCCGTTACCCGCTCGCCGGCGCCGTCTACCAATGGTCGACGCGCCTGAGCACACCCGCCTTCGGCTGGTACGCGGGCTGGCTCATGGTGATCGGACGCGTGGTCGTGGTCGGCGCGGCCGCCCTGGCGCTTCAGGCCGTACTGCCCGCGATCTGGCCCGGCTTCCAGCTCATCGGCGACGACCCGGCGCCCACGTCGGCGAGCGGCGCGGCGAACGCGGCGCTCCTCGGGCTGATCCTGCTCACCCTCACGACCGTCGTGAACGTCCTGGACAACCGGATCCTGACGGCGGTCAACACCATCGGTGTCACCGCCGAGATCATCGGAGTCGCGCTCATCGTGACATTGCTCCTCACCCACTCGGACCGCGACCCGGGCATCGTCATGGAGACGGGTGGCGCGGGCGGAGCGATCGGCGCGCTGCTGATCGGCTCGTTCACGGCCGCGTACGTCCTCATCGGCTTCGAGAGTGCGAGCGAGATGAGCGAGGAGACGGTCAACCCCCGGCGCACCGCGCCCCGCACGACCTTCTCCGCACTCACCACCTCCGGCGTCTGCGGCGGCCTGCTCCTCCTCGGCGGCCTTCTCGCGGCACCGAGCCTGGCCGACGGGCGCCTGGCGACCGAGGGCCTCTCCTACGTCCTCACCAGCACGCTGGGCGACGGCCTCGGCAAGGTGCTTCTCGCGGACGTCGTCGTCGCGATCTGCGCCGCGACCCTCGCCATCCAGACATCGGCGACCCGGATGCTCTACTCCATGGCCCGCGACCGTCAACTCCCGCTGTCGGCCACCCTCTCCAAGGTCCCGGCCCGCACCGGCATGCCCGCCGCCGCCGCGGTCGCGGTCGGCCTCCTCGCCGCGCTCCTGCTGCTTCTCAACTTCCTCTCGCCCGAGGCCCTCCTGGCCATCGGCACCACCTGCATCGCCATGGTGTACCTGGCCTACGCCATGGTCACGGGCCCGATGCTCGTCCGCCGCCTGCGCGGCCGGTGGGCCCCGCCCGGCCCCGACGAGCGGGACGAGACGGGCCGCCCGCTCTTCTCCCTCGGCCGCTGGGGAGTTCCCGTCAACGCCCTGGCCCTGGTGTACGGCCTCACCATGACCTTGAATCTCGCCTGGCCCCGCGCCGAGGTCTACGACCCGACGGGCGGCCACTGGTACTTCCAGTGGTTCACGCTGCTGTTCGTGGGAGGCTCGGTGGCAGCGGGAGCGGCGTACCGGGCCTGGCGGCGCCGCGGGGCGTGACGTGGGGCGTGGTCGTGGTGGCCGGTGCCGCGTTGTTGGCCGGTGTGTCCGTCCTCAATCTCCCCCAGACTTCGTCCGGGGGGACCCCCAACGGGCTCAGGTGGTCGGGGTCGGCCCGGACCGGGTCGCGGGCGTTGGGGGCCGTTCCGGGGCTCGCATCCGGGACGGCATGATTTACGGCGCGCTGACCGGTACCACATCGGCCACGCCTGCGCCGCGCCACAAATCACGCTTTAGTGTCCCGGACACGACCCCTCCACGGCCCCCTCGGGGCCGGGGTGGTGGGCCGATCGCCGTGTCTGTTGCCCACCCACCGGGGAGCAGTCGGCAACGCTGCCGGGGCGGGGCCGTGCAGGGTCGGCCCCGCAGGGGACGGCGGGACTGCTGGTTGCCTGCGAGGTGGGCGGTACGCCGCCGTCCCCGAGGAGTCGAGCCCGGAGGGGCCCCGCCCCCCACCCACAGCCTGTTGGAGGTCCCCCCGGACGAAGTCTGGGGGAGATTGAGGACGGACACCCCGGTTGCCGCCACGGTCCCGGCCAACCCCGACCACCCAAGCCCGTCCGGCGATTGAGGACGGACACACCGGCCAACCGTCACGGTCCCGGCCCACCACGACAACCACACCCGCACCGCGCAGGCGGACCCGTACCGCCCAACCCCGAACCCCCGCCCGGAGGGCCAACGCGGACGATCGCCAAGGGGGACGCGGGGCGAAGCCCCGTCAGACGCCGGCGATGCGCAGTGCCGCATCCGCCGTCGCCGACGCGAACGTATCCACCGCCCGCTCCGGATCCAAGCGGTGGACCAGGATCACGCCCTCGATCAGCCCGAAGACCAGGTCGGTCCTGAGCGCCAGGCCGGTCTTGTCGAGCTCGCGGCCCGGCGCCGTACCGGCCAGCAGTTGCCCGTACGCGTCCTTCAGGTCGGCCCGCACGCGATGGAACCCGGAGAAGCGTTCCGCCTGCACCTCCGGGAGCAGGTAGAGCGCTCCGAGGTTGTGGGACCCGCCGCACAGCAACTCGACGTCCGAGCGGCACAGCTCCCACAGCCGTTCCTCCGCCGCACGCTCGTCGTCCGCGAGGAGCCGGCGGGCCAGGGCCAGAGACGGGGTGACCGTGGACTCGAGGAGCTCGGCGAGGAGGTCCTCCTTGCCGCTGAAGTAGTGGTACATCGTGGCCTGCCGCATCCCGGCGAGCTCCGCCACGGCCCTGGTCGTCGTCGCGGCGTACCCGCGCATCGTGAACAGCTCCGCCGCCGCCGCGAGCAGTTCCTCCCGCGCGGACAGCCCGCTGTCCGGCCGCTGCTCCGCGCGCGGCCGCCCGACCTTGCGTCCCGTCGTCCCCATGCGGCCGATCGTCGCACACGCAGCTGAGGCCCGGATCTTGGTGAGCCTTCGGTAACGGCCCCGCAATGGACGGGCAACGGCCCGGAAGTCCCGGCCCCCTAATTTCTGTCGTCCGACAGAAACTACGCGCGAGCCGGAGGTACGCCGCCATGGCGACTGCGACGACACACGGAGCCCGGGACCACGCCCGCGCCCAGGAGGGCACCCGCGCAGAGGCCATGCCCGTGGTGCCCGCCACCGACTGGCCCGGGCCGCCCTGCGCGGCCGGGCACCTGGTCTGGGCGGAGACCGTTGCGGGTGGCAACTACACCCACCGCGTCCTGGCCCGCGGCACGGAACTCCGCCTCACCGACCTCCGGGGCGACGCCTGCGCGCACGTTCTTCTGTACGCGGACGGCCGTCCCTGGGAGCGCCTCAACACCGCGGACACGGTGAAGGTGCAGTGGAACGCGTACCCGGGGAAGGGCACGTTGCTGCTGTCCGCCCAGGGGCGGGTCCTCGCCTCGCTGACCGAGGACACCGGCGGGCGCCACGACGCGTTGTGCGGCACCTCGGCCCTCGTACGCAACACCGCGCGGTACGGCGACGGCGCTCCCGGGTCAGCGACGCCCGCCGGCCGCGAACTCTTCGGCCTGGCCGCTCTCAAGAACGGTCTGGAGCCGCGCGATCTGCCCCCGTCCATCTCCTTCTTCCAGGGCGTGGAGGTCGGCGAGGACGGTTCGCTCGCCTTCACCGGCTCAGCGGGTCCGGGAGCATCCGTGACCCTGCGCGCAGAACAGGACCTGATCGTCCTGATCGCCAACGTCCCGCATCCGCTCGACCCGCGCCCCACGTACACGAGCACCCCGCTCGAGGTCCTCGCCTGGCGTGCCGCGCCCACCGCACCCGGTGACGCGCTCCGGGACGCCACTCCGGAGGGCCGCCGCGCCTTCCTCAACACCGAGGAATTCCTCACCGCGAAGGGACAGCCGTCATGAGGACCGTCGTACCCGCCCGTGCCGCCTGGTCGTGGGTCGTCCGCGCCGGTGAGCAGCTCACCATCACCGATCTGCACGGCAACCAGGCCGTCGACTTCCTGGTGTACGACGCCCACGACACGGCCGTCCGCTACAGCGCCCCGGACACACTGCAGGCCCAGGGCGGAGTCTTCCTCACCACGGGCAGTGTGCTGATGTCGAACGATCACACGCCGCTGATGACGGTCACCGAGGACACCTGTGGGCGCCACGACACCCTCGGCGGAGCCTGTTCCAAGGAGTCCAACACCCTGCGCTACGGCCATCACACCTGGTCGCAGCACGCCTGCATGGACAACTTCCTCGCCGAGGGGGCCCGACACGGCCTGACGGCAAGGGACCTCGTCCCGAACATCAACTGGTACATGAACGTCCCGGTCGAGAAGGACGGCACGCTCGGAATCGTCGACGGCATCTCCGCCCCGGGCCTGCGCGTCACGATGCGCGCCGAGCGGGACGTTCTCGTCCTCGTCTCCAACTGCCCGCAGATCAACAACCCTTGCAACGGCTTCGAGCCGACCGCCGTCGAGATGACGATCAGTGAGGCCGCCGGATGACCTTCGACACGCTTCTTGTCGCCAACCGGGGCGAGATCGCCGTACGCATCATCCGCACGGCCCGGCGCCTGGGCCTTCGTACCGTCGCGGTCTTCTCCGACCCCGATCGTTCCTCCCCTCATGTCCGGCTCGCGGACGAGGCGGTCCGCCTGGGGCCCGCGCCCGCGAAGCAGTCGTATCTCGACGCCGACCTGGTGCTGAAGGCCGCCAAGGATACCGGCGCGGGCGCGATCCACCCGGGCTACGGGTTCCTCTCGGAGGACGCGGTCTTCGCCCGTCGCTGCGAGGACGCGGGGATCGTCTTCGTCGGCCCGTCCCCGGCCCAGTTGGAACTGTTCGGCGCCAAGCACACGGCGCGCGCCGCCGCCGAGGCCATAGGGGTCCCGCTGGCGCCCGGCACCGGTCTGCTGCCGGACCTCGGTGCGGCCGTGGCCGCGGCGGAGAGCATCGGCTATCCGGTCATGCTCAAGGCCACCGGCGGCGGTGGAGGCATCGGCATGCAGGCCGTGCACGACCGGGCCGGGCTCGCCGACGCCTGGGAGCGCGTGCAGCGGGTGGCCGGGGCCTCCTTCTCCTCCGCCGGTGTCTTCCTCGAGCGGCTCATCGGCCATGCCCGCCATGTGGAGGTGCAGGTCTTCGGCGACGGCGACGGCAAGGTCGTCACCCTCGGCGAACGCGACTGCTCACTCCAGCGCCGCAACCAGAAGGTGGTGGAGGAGGCTCCGGCGCCCGGCCTGCCCGACCATGTCCGGGACCGACTGGCCGCCTCGGCCCGCGAGTTGTGCGCGAGTGTCGGATACCGGTCCGCCGGGACGGTTGAGTACGTGTACGACGCGGAGCGTGAGGAGGCGTACTTCCTCGAGGTCAACACCCGGCTCCAGGTGGAGCATCCGGTCACCGAGGAGATCTACGGCGTCGACCTCGTCGAATGGATGCTGCGCCTCGCGCGGGGCGAGAAGGAGGTCGTACGGGAACCGGGGGCGCCGCGCGGCCACGCGGTCGAGGCCCGTGTGTACGCCGAGGACCCCTCCCGCGACCACCGGCCGAGCGCCGGACTGCTGACCCGCGTCGAATTCCCCGACGGCATACGCGTGGACGGCTGGATCGCGACGGGTACGGACGTGACGACGGCGTACGATCCGATGCTCGCGAAGGTCGTCGCGCACGGCGCCGACCGCGACGACGCCCTGGCGAAGCTCGACCGGGCGCTCGCCGCCACACGTATCGACGGCATCGAGACCAATCTCGGGCTCGTCCGGGCGGCCCTGGCGGACGCACGGGTGCGGGACGCGGAGCACTCCACCGCGACCCTCGCCACGGTGGGCGATCCGACGCCGCGGATCGAGGTCACTGCCGGGGGCACGCTCACCACCGTCCAGGACTGGCCCGGCCGCACCGGCTACTGGGAGGCCGGGATACCTCCCTGCGGCCCGATGGACGATCTGTCGTTCCGGCTCGGCAACCGCGCCCTCGGTAACGACGAGGGCGCCCCGGGTCTGGAGTGCACCCTCCAGGGACCGGTCCTGCGCTTCAGTCATGCCACCACGGTGTGCGTGACAGGCGCTCCGGCTCCGGTCACGGTCGACGGCGTACCGGTCCCTCAGTGGGAGCCTTTCACGGTCCCGGCCGGTGCCACGCTCTCCATCGGGGCGCCGGCCGACCACGGCATGCGGACCTATCTGCTGGTCGCGGGCGGTGGTCTGGACGTGCCCGGGTTCCTCGGCAGCGCGGCGACGTTCACGCTGGGGCGCTTCGGCGGACACGGCGGCCGGGCGCTGGTGACCGGCGATGTGCTGCACGGCGGGACGCGGACGGCCCCGTCGGCACCGGTGCCGCACGGCTCCAGGCCCGTGTTCACCTCGCAGTGGCGGATCGGGGTGGTCGAAGGGCCGCACGCCGCACCGGAGTTCTTCACCGAGGAGGACATCCATGACTTCTACGCGGCGGGCTGGAAGGTGCACTTCAACTCGGCGCGCACGGGCGTACGGCTGGTCGGGCCGAAGCCGCGCTGGGCGCGGGCCGACGGCGGGGAGGCCGGCCTGCATCCGTCGAACATCCATGACACGCCCTACTCGGTGGGGGCCGTGGACTTCACCGGTGACATGCCCGTGCTCCTGGGCCCGGACGGGCCCTCGCTCGGCGGTTTCGTCTGCCCGGCGACGATCCCCACACGGGAGCGATGGAAGCTGGGCCAGCTGCGGCCGGACGACGAGGTCCGCTTTCTGCCGGTGACGGTGGACGGGGCGGCACGCCCGGACATCGTCGACGGCGGGGTGCTCGCGCGGCGCGGCGACGTCACGTACCGCCGCAGCGGCGACGACAATCTGCTGGTCGAATTCGGGCCGATGCAGCTGGATCTGGCGCTGCGGCTGAGGGTGCACGCGCTCGCCGAGGCTTTGCGGGCTCGTCGGCTGCCCGGGGTCACGGACCTGACGCCGGGGATCCGTTCTCTGCAGATCAAACTCGACCCCGACGTGCTGCCTCCGGACGAGGCGCTGGCCGAGGTGCGGCGTATCGAAGCGGAACTGCCGCCCACCGAGTCGCTCGTCATCCCCTCGCGCACGGTCCATCTCCCGCTGTCCTGGGACGATCCGGCCACCCGTGAGGCCATCGCCCGCTACATGGCGGGAGTCAGGGACGACGCTCCCTGGTGCCCGTGGAACATCGAGTTCATCCGGCGGGTCAACGGTCTGGTGTCCGTGGACGACGTCCACCGGACGGTGTTCGATGCCGAGTATCTGGTCCTCGGTCTCGGTGACGTCTATCTGGGCGCGCCGGTCGCCACTCCGCTCGATCCGCGCCACCGTCTGGTGACCACGAAGTACAACCCGGCGAGGACGTGGACCGCCGAGAACTCGGTCGGGATCGGCGGGGCGTATCTGTGCGTGTACGGGATGGAGGGGCCGGGCGGTTATCAGTTCGTGGGCCGCACGACACAGGTGTGGTCGCCCTGGTCGGGCCCTCGGCCGTGGCTGCTGCGGCACTTCGACCGCATCAAGTGGTATCCGGTGGATGCCGACGAACTGCTGGAGCTGCGCGCGGACATGGCGGCGGGGCGCTTCACGCCGCGTGTCGAAAGCGGGACGTTCTCGCTCGCGGACCACCGGCGGTTCCTCGCCGAACACGCTTCTTCGATCGAGGAGTTCAAGGCCCGGCAGGCGGCGGCCTTCGCGGCGGAGCGGGACGCGTGGGAGGTGGCGGGTGAGTTCGCTCGAGCGGCCGAGGCTCCGGCTGCGGCCGTGTCGCCCAAGCAGGTGGACGTTCCGCCGGGCTGCCAGGTCGTGGAGGCGGAGTTCGCCGCCTCGGTCTGGCAGGTGAGTGTGACCGCGGGAGACTCGGTCCGCGCTGGCGAGCCGCTGCTCGCACTGGAGGCGATGAAGATGGAGTCCCGCGTCCCCTCCCCGCGGGACGCGGTGGTGACCGAGGTCCTGGTCGCCCCGGGCACCCAGGTCACCGCCGGGACGCCCCTGCTGATCCTGGCACCGCCGGAGTGACACCCCCGACGTCTCCCGTGTCCCTCCCCACCGCGCAAGGAGCCCCGCCATGCCTCATCCAGCACTCCCTCGCATCCGCGCCGCCTACGACCGCATCGCCCAAGTCGACCGGCCCGAGCTGTGGATCACCCTGCGCCCGCGGGCCGAAGCGGAGACCGACGCACGTACGGTCGACGCCCGGAGCGCCGCCGGGGAGCGACTGCCGCTCGCCGGGACCGTCGTCGCGGTGAAGGGCAACATCGACGTCGCGGGCCTGCCGACCACCGCGGGCTGCCCGTCGTACGCGTACGAGCCGGAATGCGACGCTCCCGCGGTGGCCCGGCTCAAGGCGGCCGGTGCCGTCGTCATCGGCACCACGAACATGGACCAGTTCGCGACCGGCCTGGTCGGCACCCGCTCACCGTACGGGGCCGTACGCAGCGCTCTTGACCCCGAGCGGGTGGCCGGCGGCTCGAGTTCGGGCTCGGCGGTCGCCGTCGCGCTCGGCATCGCCGACATCGCACTGGGCACGGACACGGCGGGCTCCGGACGCGTACCCGCGGCCTTCAACGGCATCGTGGGGCTCAAGCCGACGCGCGGTCTCGTCCCGGCCGACGGCGTGGTTCCGGCGTGCGCGAGCCTGGACTGTGTCTCTGTCTTCGCCCGTACGCTCCCGCAGGCGCGCCTCGCCCTGGCGGTCCTCTCGAAGGGCGGCGCCCCGGTCCCTGTTCCGGCGCGGGCCCCGGGGCCCTGGCGCATCGCCGTCCCGCCTCTCGCCCAGCTCGGCGAGCTCGATGCGGGCTGGGCCGAGGCGTACAGCGCCGCCTCCGCCCGACTGGAGGTGGCCGGGGCGGAGTTGAGGCCGGTCGATCTGTCGCCGTTCACCGAGGCCGCGGCGATGCTGTACGAGGGTGCGTTCGTGGCCGAGCGCTACACCGCGGTGGGTTCTTTTGTCGACAAGGACACATCGGACCTGGACCCGACCGTGGCCGGGATCATCCGCCGTGCGCGGGAGGTCCCCGCACACCGGCTCTACGCCGACCGGGCCCGCCTCGCCGCGCTGCGTACGGCCGCCCTGGCCGGCCTCGGCGAAGCGGACGCGTTGCTGCTGCCGACCACGCCCGGCCACCCGACACTCGCGGAGGTCTTCGCCGATCCGCTGGGCAGCAACGCCTGCCTCGGCCGGTTCACCAACTCCACCAATCTGTTCGGCATGGCCGCGGTCGCCGTCCCGGCCGGGGAGGTCGACGGCCGGCCCTTCGGCGCCATGCTGGTCGGTCCCGCGGGCACGGACGAGGCACTGGCCACGATCGGCGGCCTGCTCACCCCGCCCGTCCACCTCGCCGTGGTGGGCGCTCATCTGTCGGGCCAACCCCTCAACCCCCAACTGCTCGCGCTCGGCGCCCGACTGGTCCGTACGACCACCACCGCGCCCCACTACCGTCTGTACGCCCTGTCCACAGATCCGCCCAAGCCGGGCCTGGTGCACGTCCCCGCCGGCGGCGCCGCGATCGCGGCCGAGGTCTGGGAGCTCCCGGCGGAGGGCCTTGGCCGGCTGACCGCCGCACTCCCCCGCCCGATGGCGATAGGCCGGGTCGTCCTGGCCGACGGGGGCTCCGTGGCGGGCTTCCTCTGTGAGCCCGGTGCGCTCGACAACGCCGAGGACATCACGGCGTGCGGCGGCTGGCGGCGGTACCTGCGCGGCTGACGTGCGGTCGCTGATCAGGAAGCACAGGTTGCGCACGGGAAGGGGCCCCGCACCGGCTGGTGCGGGGCCCCTTCCGTCGGTCTCTAGCCGACCGAGCTGTATGCCACGACACCGCGCAGCAGCCCGTCGACCGCCTTGCGCGCATTGCGCGCGACCGTTGTTCCCTCGCCGGGCGCCGCCGCCGCGATCTGGCCCAGCACGTCGATGACCTGCTTGCACCACCGGACGAAGTCGCCGGCCGGCATCTCCGCCTCGCGGAGCACCTCGTCCAGTCCCTTCCCGGAAGCCCACTGGTACGCGGCCCACGCAAAGCCCAGATCGGGTTCCCGCTGGCCGACGCCCTCCGCCTGGTTGATCTTGAACTCTTCCTCGAGCGCGTCGAGCCGGCCCCAGATCCGCACCATCTCACCGAGCGCGGCTTTCGCCTTCCCCGACGGGAGCTTCGGCGCCACCGCGTCGTCGGCCTGTCGCGCCTCGTAGACCAACGCCGAGACACATGCGGCGAGTTCGGCGGGGTTGAGCCCCTCCCACACATTCTCGCGCAGGCACTCGCTGGCCAGCAGGTCCAGCTCGCCGTACAGTCGTGCCAGCCGCCTGCCGTGCTCCGTGACCTCGTTGCCCCGGAGGTAGTCCATCTCGGTCAGCAGGCCGACGATGCGGTCGAAAGTACGGGCGATCGTGTTCGTCCGCCCCTCGATGCGGCGCTCCAACTGCCGGGTGTCGCGCTGCAGACGGTGATACCGCTCGGCCCAACGGGCGTGGTCCTCGCGCTCGTCGCAGCCGTGGCAGGGGTGGGCACGGAGGTCCTTGCGCAGGCGGGCGATCTCCCGGTCGTCCGCGGCCTCCGACCGTGGCTTGCGGTGCCGCTCGGGAACGATGTGCCCGGCCTTCGTCCGCAGCGCCGATGCCAGATCGCGCCGCGACTGGGGCGAGCGCGGGTTGAAGGACTTGGGGATGCGCATCCGCTCCAGCGGCTCGACCGGGACGGGGAAGTCGATCGACGCGAGCCGCTTGACCTGCCGCTCCGCGGTGAGCACAAGCGGTCGTGGACCGTCATGGAACTCGAAGCCGCCCCGGTGGCCGTTGGTTCGGCCGGCCGGCAGACCCGGATCGAGAACGAGAGCCAGTCCCGCGAACTTTCCGGTCGGTACATGGATGACATCGCCCGGCTTGAGCTTCTCCAGGGACCCCGCGGCCGCCGCACGGCGCTGCGCCGCGCCCTGCTTGGCCAGCTCGGTCTCCCGGTCCTTGAGCTCGCGCCGCAGCCGCGCGTACTCCTCGAAGTCGCCGAGGTGGCAGGTCATGCCCTCCCGGTAGCCCTCGAGGCCCTCCTCGTTCTTCTGCACCTGGCGGGAGATGCCCACGACCGACTTGTCCGCCTGGAACTGCGCGAAGGAGGTCTCGAGCAGTTCGCGGGAGCGGTGCCGGCCGAACTGCTGCACAAGATTGACGGCCATGTTGTACGACGGCTTGAAGCTGGAACGCAGCGGATACGTGCGGGTACCGGCGAGGCCCGCGAGGGCACCCGGATCCATGCCCCGCTGCCAGAGGACCACCGCATGGCCCTCGACGTCGATGCCGCGGCGACCCGCACGGCCGGTCAACTGGGTGTACTCACCGGGGGTGATGTCGGCATGCTGCTCGCCGTTCCACTTGACGAGCTTCTCCAGCACCACGGAACGCGCGGGCATGTTGATGCCGAGGGCGAGGGTCTCGGTGGCGAAGACGGCCTTGACGAGGCCCCGGACGAAGAGTTCCTCGACAACTTCCTTGAAGGTGGGGAGCATTCCGGCGTGGTGCGCCGCTATGCCCCGCTCCAGCCCCTCGAGCCACTCGTAGTAGCCGAGGACATGGAGATCCTCGCGGGGGATGGAGGCCGTGCGCTGCTCGACGATCTCGCGCACCTTCTCGCGCGCTTCCTCGTCGTTGAGCCGCAGTCCTGCGTACAGGCACTGCTGGACGGCGGCCTCGCACGCCGCTCGGCTGAAGATGAACGTGATGGCGGGCAGCAGTCCTTCGGCGTCGAGACGCTCTATGACCTCGGGCCTGGAAGGGGTCCAGATCCGGCTGCGCTGCCGGCGCTCCCGCTCTCGGTCGGCCTCGCGGACCATCTTGCCCCGCCGGCGGTCACGCGGGTTGTAGGTCCGCGAGTTCTCCGTGCGGGCCAGGCGGACCAGATCGGGGTTGACCTCGCGGCGCGCGGCGCCCCGGCCGCCGTGGTCTGTCTCCTCCTCGAAGAGGTCGTACATCCGCCGCCCTGCCAGCACGTGCTGCCACAGCGGCACGGGACGGGACTCGGAGACGATCACTTCGGTGTCACCACGGACGGTGTCCAGCCAGTCACCGAACTCCTCCGCGTTGGAAACGGTGGCCGAGAGCGACACCAACGTCACGGAGTCGGGCAGATGGATGATCACTTCTTCCCAGACCGCGCCGCGGAAGCGGTCCGAGAGGTAGTGCACCTCGTCCATGACGACATGGCCGAGGCCGCGAAGCGACTGGGAACCCGCGTACAGCATGTTGCGGAGCACCTCGGTGGTCATGACGACCACCGGTGCCTCGGAGTTGACGCTGTTGTCGCCCGTGAGCAGGCCGACCTTGTCCGGGCCGTACCGCTTCACCAGGTCCGAGTACTTCTGGTTGGACAGCGCCTTGATGGGGGTCGTGTAGAAGCACTTGCGCCCCTGGGCCAGTGCGAGGTGCACGGCGAACTCGCCCACGATGGTCTTGCCCGACCCGGTGGGCGCCGCGACGAGCACGCCCTTGCCGGCCTCCAGGGCCTGGCAGGCCTCGATCTGGAAGGGGTCCAGATCGAACTCGTACAGGTCACGGAAAGGTGCGAGCGCGGTGGCCTGGTCGGCGGCGCGGGCCCGGGCAGCCGCGTATCGCTCAGCTGGTGAGAGGTCCTCTGTCATCTTGTTGTCGAGACTACCCGCCCCCTATGACAGTGGGCGCGATCTTTAACCGACGGTGAGGGACCCGCAAACCGCGGCGATTCTCCGTTGCGCCCGACGACCTCGATCTGGTGTTCGAGCAGTCATGACCGCCCTCTCCTACCAGGAGTTGGGACCGCGCACCTTCGCGACCGAGACGACGATGGCGCTCTGGGCGGCCACCCTCCGCCGCGTCTACGGCATCGTCGGCGGTCGCCCGCGAACTGCGTCACGTCACTCACCATCCGATTGAGCCACCGAACGACACGAGGGGCCGGACGGCATTTTCCGTCCGGCCCCTGCGTCGTCTTCGCCGGGCGACCGGCCTAGGTGACGTCGTCGTAACCGTTGATCCGGTCCCGTTCGGGACCGCTCGCCTGCTCCGGCAGGGCCCGGGCGGCCGGTACGGGCTCCACGCCACCGATCGCGGTCGGCGTGAGATCCAGGGCGGCGGCCTCGTCGTCGTCCAGCTCGGCGTCGGGGTCGTTGCGGCGTCGGCGCTTGTCATTGAGCAGCGAGATGCCGACCGCCATGAAGTACAGGACGATGATCGGCCCGGCAAGGGCGACCATGCCCAGCGGGTCTGTGGACGGCGTGGCAATCGCGCCGAAGACGAAGATGCCCATGACGACACCCCGCCACCAGCCCGCCATGCGCCGCCCCGTGACTATCCCGGCGAAGTTCAGCATGATCAGCAGCAACGGGAGTTCGAACGAGAATCCGAAGATCAGGACCATCCGGACCGCGAAGTCCAGGATCGTGTCGACTTCGAGGAAGTTGGCCGCGGGGTCCGGGGTGATGCTCAGCAGCACCTTCATGCTGATGGGCATGATCAGGAACGCGAGGTACGCGCCCGCGACGAAGAGGGGGACAGCCGCGGCCGCGAAGACGTAGGTGTACTTCTTCTCGCTCTTGTGCAGGCCGGGTGCCACGAAGGCCCACAGCTGATACAGCCAGACCGGGCAGGACGCGATGATGCCCGCCATCAGGACCACCTTCACGGTGGTCGTGAACGGTGACAGCAGATTGGTGTAGACGATCGTCGCGCATTTACCGCCGGTCTCGAGCGCTCCGGGCTCGCACCTCTCGACAGGTGACGCCAGGAGCTCCATCAGCTCCTGGCTGTAGAAGGCAGCGATGACGGATGTGATCGTGATCGCCAGCATCGCCTTCGCGAGCCGGTTGCGAAGCTCACGCAGATGGTCCGCGAGCGGCATCCGCCCCTCGGGGTCCCTCTCCTTCTTGCTGCGGGCAGGCTTAGGCAACCCACGTCCTCATCTCGTGCGGCAGACGGCAGTAAAGCGGCCTTGGGGTCAGCGCTGGGTGGTGGTGTCCGTCGGCTCGGTGACCGGACGAGCAGAGGTCACATCACCGGGCGCGGCCTTGATCGTGCGCTGGGCCTGGGGCTGGTCGGCCGGCGGGTCGGCGGGAGCGGGCTGCTGACCCTCCGACTTCATCGCCTTGGCCTCGCTCTTCAGGATCCGGGCCGACTTGCCGAGCGAACGCGCCATCTCCGGGAGCTTCTTGGCACCGAAGAGCAGCACGACGACGACGAGAATGAGGATGATCTCGGTGGGGCCGATCTGTCGGAACATATGGGTTGTCTACCTTCTCACCGAGGCGGCTTGGGTGGGCGGTGGGCCGAGAGCCTGGACTGACGTCCGAACCACGACCCGGTGTGATCGTAACTCGCACGGGTAAACACAGAGCAATCCCTGTGCATACTGCCGTATGTGGGCAGACGCCTCTTCGTCCGCACCATTCTCAGCAGCGTACCTCCAGCGCCCGGCGCGAAGGAGACCCCGCCCGGTCAGCGCCAGGCTTCGCCGGTGCGCGCCAGTCGTGCAGCCGACCGCTCGAGGTCCTCGGCGGCCCGATCGATCTGGTCGGCGGTCCTGGCGACCTGACGGCCGAGGCGCTGGGCCTCCAGGAAGACCCTGATGGCGAGCACGCCGAGGACGGCGATCCCGAGGAATCCGAGGGCGATGGCGAGCATGGGCCAGAACATGGTGCGGAACCTAGGGGTCAGAGGGTGGAGTGGAGGCGCAGCGTCCGCACACCGCCGCCGGTGAGGAGCTCGACGATCCGCTCCCCCGCCGGCTTGCGCACCGCGACTCCGCACTCGGGACAGGTGAAGGAGTAGAAGGTCGTTCTCCGGCTGCCGCCGATCGCGAGCCTCAGCGCACCCGCCGAGAGTTCGAAGCGGGCTCGGCAGTCCGGGCAGGCGGCCTTGAAGAGGACCGGGACCTTGGGGACAGCGATTCCGGACAGCAGGGACATATCTACATCTCCAATCGGTCGCGGTCGTCAGTCCCGGGCGTCGTACGCAGCGAGCGCCTCACCCGCGGCACGCTGTGCACTGTCCGCCAGGTCCTGCGGCGAGACGATCCGGCCGTCCCGCCCCAGCCGCAGCGCGAGCCGGCGCAGCGACGCGGGCTCGGGGGTACGCAGGGTGATCCGCAGGCCACCCTCGGGCAGCTCCTCGGCGCTGTCGTGCGGGTAGTACTCGGCGACCCAGCGACCGCCGGGGCCGACCTCGACCACGACCTCCGGATCCTCGGCCGACGGCTGGACGAGACCTTCCGACAGATCCCGCAGTTCGATCTCCGGCGGCGCGGACGGCTCGTCCAGCAGCCGGATCTCGGCGACCCGGTCGAGACGGAAGGTCCGGCGCGCCTCGGAGAGGTAGCACCATGCCTCCATGTACGTGTGGCCGACGGCGAACAGCCGGATCGGGTCGACCTCGCGCTCGGTGAGCTCGTCCCGCGCCGGCGAGTAGTAGCGCAGCCACAGCCTGCGACGCTCGGAGATGGCCCGGTCCACCTCTGCGAAGACGCCGCCCTCCGACTCGAAGGTGACCGACAGGCGGGAGCTGGCTCCCGCCGTCTCGCCCGCCGCGGCCTCCAGCTTCGCGGTCGCCCGCAGCAGGGCTTCCCGGTCGCCCTCGCGCAGCCCGGGCAGCGTCGCGACCGCGCGTGCGGCCACCAGCAGCGCGGTGGCCTCGTCCGCGGCGAGCCGCAACGGCTCGGCCACATCGTCCGGGTTGTGCCACCAGATCCGGTCGCCGTCCGTGTCGATGTCGAGCAGATCGCCGCCGCGGAAGCTCGTCCCGCACATGGGCAGTACGTCGAGGTCGGAGATCAGCTCGTCCTCGGTGATCCCGAAGGCGCGGGCGACGTCACCGACGCGGGCGCCGGGACGCTCACGCAGATAGGTCACCAGCGAGAGCATGCGCCGTGTCTGGTCAATGGCGTTCGCGGCCATGGTCCTTCGAGTCCCCCTCAGCCCTTGGCCACGGCACGGAGCCGGTCGACCACATCGGCCCGCAGATCCGCGGGCTCAAGTACGACGACGTCCGGGCCGAATTCGACGAGCCAGGCGTCCAGGCCGTGCCCGTAGGGAATCTCCAACTCGTCCCAGCCGTCGCCCAGTTCCCGCACCGCGGTGGCGCGGGCACGCAGCGGGTAGCCGGATCCCGCCCGCAGCCTGATCAGCGCGGAGCGTGTCGCGGTCTCCCCCGCCCAGGTCTCGACGGTCTCGCGCACGGTGACCACGTCGGGGACCGACGCGGTGAACGTGCCGGCCCTGGAGCGCACCTTTCCGGTGATCCGGGAGAGCCGGAACACCCGCTCCGCTCCGCGGTCGCGGTCCCAGCCCGCGAGATACCAGTGGCCACGCCAGCATTCGAGCGTCCAGGGCTCGACATGTCGGGTCTCGGGGCGTACGGCGTTGGACTTGCGGTAGTCGAACACGACAGGTCTGCGGTCGCGGCAGGCGAGCATCAACGGTTCGAAGGCGGCCTCATGGACCGGAATGCGGGGCTCGAGCGCACTGTGCTGGGTGGCGTCGTACGAGTCCTCGGCCTCGGGCATTCCGGCGGCGCGCAGCTTCTGCAGGGCGCCGCTGGCCGCACCGGCGAGGCGGGCCTGCTGCCAGACCTTGGCGGCGAGGCCGAGGGCGGCGGCCTCCTCGGCGTCGAGCGTGATGGGCGGGAGCCGGTTGGAGTCGCGGCGGGCCAGATAGCCGGTCTCACCGTCGAGGTTCTCCACGGTCGCGATGATCAGGCCGAGTTCGCGCAGATCGTCCTTGTCGCGCTCGAACATGCGGTTGAAGGAGTCGTCGCTGCCCGCCTCGAGGTAGGCCTCGATGGAGCCGCGCAGCTCACGCTTGCTGAGCGGCCGTCGCGTCCCGAGCAGACACAGCGCCAGATTCATGAGCCGCTCGGCCTTGGCAATGGCCATCGACGCCCGTCCCGCCCTTCCTCGCAGTTCCTCTGATCGTTGAACCTACCGCTACGGGCTGTCATGGCAAAAGCGTGGGGCCCATGCCCCCGGGTTCCGGGTGTCCCCGGACCAAGTCCTGGGAGGCATGGGCCCTACTGCGACCGGTTGCGATCAGACGGCGACCAGGTCGCAGACGAAGATCAGCGTCTCGCCCGGGGCGATACGGCCGCCGCCGGCGCCGCGGTCTCCGTACGCGAGGTGCGCGGGGATGGTCAGCTGGCGACGCCCGCCGACCTTCATGCCCTGAACACCCTGGTCCCAGCCCTGGATGACCTGGCCGACACCGAGCTGGAACTGCAGCGGAGTCCCGCGGTTCCAGGACGCGTCGAACTCCTCACCGGTGGAGAAGGCCACGCCCACGTAGTGGACGGACACGGTGTCGCCGGCCTTGGCGACCGGGCCGTCGCCCTCCCAGATCTCCTTGATCTCCAGATCGGCCGGCGGCTCGCCACCCGGGAAGTCGATCTCGGGCTTCTCGATGCTCACTGCTGTGCTCCTCAAACTCATGAACTGGGCAACCGGGACAGTCTTACATCTTTGCCAGGAGGTCCACGGCGAACACCAGCGTGGAGTTCTTGGGGATGCCCTGCTGCTCCTTGTCGCCGAAGGCCTGGTCCGGCGGGGCGACGATCAGGATGCGGCTGCCCACCTTCTTGCCCGTGATGCCGTCCTTGAGGCCCTTGAGCGTCAGCTGCGGCAGCGGGAAGTTGGCGGTCTTGCCCGTGTCGTACGTCGAGTCGAACTTCTTGCCGTCCTTCCAGGTGAGGGCGACATAGTTCACGACGACGGTGTCGGTGGCCTTGACGGGTTCGCCCTTGCCCTCGATGACGTAGTTCGAAACCAGCTTCTTCGGCGGGTCCGTCTTGGGGACGGTGACGGTCGGGGCCTTGCCGTCGGTGTTGGTGGTGACCTTGGGCAGGTCGATGTTGTCCTGGGCGACGTCGGTGCCCGTGGCGGACTTGGGGATCGTGGTTCCCTTCAGGATGTCCACGACGAAGACCAGGGTCGCGTTGGGCTTGATGTCGCCCTGGCCCTGCGCGCCGTAACCGAGCTCCGGCGGGATCACGAGCTCGACACGGCTGCCGACCTTCTTGCCCTCGAGGCCCTGGTCCCAGCCCTTGATGACCTGGCCGGCGCCCAGCGTCAGGTCGAACGGCTGCCCGCGGTCGAAACTGTTGTCGAAGGGCTTGGTGGAGTCCCAGGACTGGCCCAGATAGTTGACCTGGACCGCATCGCCCTTCTTCAGGACGGGGCCGTCGCCCTCACTGATGGTCTCGGACTTCAGCTCCTTGGGCGGGTCGCCCTCCCCCTTGGCGAGGGTCGGCTTCTCACCGAACTTGGCACCCGCTGTGATCGCGGGGAACCCGTTCTTGGACGAGTTGGAGTCGGAGCCGCTTTCGTCGCCGCATGCCGCTGTGGAGAGCAGCAGCAGGGGGACGACGAGCAGGCCGGCAAGTCGGCGCACGTGTTCCTCAGATCTCAGACGGCACATCGGTCGCTCGACACTCTAGGGCGTGCCGAGGGCCCCGCACGAGAAACGTACGGGGCCCGAGTGACGTTCCGGCTGGGCGGACTACATTCCGGCGATCAGTTTCTCCACCCGGTCGTCGACGGACCTGAACGGGTCCTTGCACAACACGGTGCGCTGCGCCTGGTCGTTCAGCTTGAGGTGCACCCAGTCGACGGTGAAGTCCCGTCGCTGCTCCTGGGCCCGGCGGATGAAGTCGCCACGCAGCCGCGCCCTGGTGGTCTGCGGGGGCACGGACTTGCCCTCGAAGATCTTCAGGTCGTTGCAGATCCGCGCCGCCTGGCCCTTCTTCTCGAGAAGGTAGTACAGCCCCCGGCGGCGGTGGATGTCATGGTAGGCGAGGTCTATCTGGGCGACCCTGGGGTGCGACATCGTCATGTTGTGCTTGGCCCGGTACCGTTCGATGAGCTTGTACTTGATCACCCAGTCGATCTCGGTGCCGATGCGGTCGAGGTCCTCCTCCTCGATGGCTTCGAGGGTGCGGCCCCAGAGTTCGAGGACCTGTGCGACCGTGCCGGTGCGGATGCCACGGCGGTCGACGAAGTCCACGGCCTTCTCGTAGTACTCGCGCTGGACCTCGAGGGCAGAGGCCTCTCGACCGCTGGCCAGGCGCACTTTGCGCTGACCGGTGATGTCGTGGCTCACCTCGCGGATGGCCCGGATGGGGTTCTCCAGCGTCAGATCGCGCATCACCGTGCCCGCCTCGATCATGCGCAGCACGAGGTCGGTGGCCCCGACCTTGAGCAGCATGGTCGTCTCGGACATGTTCGAATCCCCGACGATGACGTGCAGCCGCCGGTAGCGCTCGGCGTCGGCATGCGGTTCGTCACGGGTGTTGATGATGGGACGGGATCGGGTGGTGGCGGAGCTGACGCCCTCCCAGATGTGCTCGGCACGCTGGCTGACGCAGTAGACGGCGCCGCGCGGGGTCTGCAGCACCTTTCCGGCTCCGCAGAGCAGCTGCCGGGTGACGAGGAACGGGATCAGGATGTCCGCGAGCCGGGAGAACTCTCCATGGCGGGCGACGAGGTAGTTCTCGTGGCAGCCGTAGGAGTTTCCCGCCGAATCGGTGTTGTTCTTGAAGAGATAGACGTCGCCCGCGATTCCCTCCTCGTGCAGGCGGCGTTCGGCGTCGACGAGCAGGCCTTCGAGGATGCGCTCGCCCGCCTTGTCGTGGGTGACCAGTTCGGTCACGTTGTCGCATTCGGGAGTTGCGTATTCCGGATGCGAACCCACGTCGAGGTAGAGGCGGGCGCCGTTGCGCAGGAAGACGTTGCTGCTGCGGCCCCATGACACAACACGGCGGAAGAGGTAGCGCGCCACTTCGTCAGGAGACAGTCGGCGCTGTCCCCTGAACGTGCACGTGACGCCGTACTCGTTCTCCAGCCCGAAGATGCGGCGGTCCATGACTGAACATTACGCCTGATGGCCCGAGCTGAAACCGGGTTCGACAGCACCACTTCGATCATTTTCATCCCCTGACGCGATGTGTTCGCCGCGTCCGGGAACTGCGAGGACCTTTCCGGTGGCCAGAAGAACCAGCAGGGCGGCTATTCCGCCGACGCCCGCGACCGCGAAGCCCGCGGAGGTCCCTCCGAGTTCCACCGCCGGGCCCGCGGCGGCCGTTCCGGCCGCCGCGCCGACGCCGAACGTGGTCACGAGCCAGGAGAACGCCTCGGTGACGGTGCCTCGGGGGGCGTGCCGGTCCACGACGATGAACGCGCAGGCGATGGCCGGGGCCAGGAACACACCGGCGACGACTCCGAGTGCCGTCATCGCGGGGACACCGGGGGTGAACACGAGCGGCAGATAGCCGAGGGCCAGCAGGCCGACGATGACGCGCAGCCGCCGTTCGGGGGCTCCGGTCCACTGGCGGGCGCCGTAGGCGACGCCTCCGATCAGCGCCCCGAGGCCAAGGGCCGCCATCAGCCAGCCGTACACGGACTCACGGCCGTGGTCGTCGGCGTACGCGACGCCGGCGACGGTGATGGATCCCAGGGCGAGGCCGACGAAGAAGAACGAACCGAGCAGGGCGAGCAGCCCGGGCGAGCGCAGGGCTCCCAGCCAGTGGGCCTCGCGGGGCGCGGAGCGCCAGGCCCTGGAGGGCCCGGAGAGTACGACGGAGAGCGCTCCGGCGATGCCGAGAGCATTGATGACGAGCAGTGCCGCGGCGGGCGACAGGAGCCAGACGAGCAGTGTCACCAGCAAGGGACCGACGGTGAACATGATCTCCTGGGCGACCGCGTCCATGGCGTAGGCGCGGTGCACCCGGTCCTCACGATGCCCGAGGACGCCCGGCCACAGCGCACGCAGCCCGCCTTCGAGGGGCGGGGTGAAGAAACCGGCCACCACGACGGCCGCATAGGCCGCCGGCAGCGGGTCGGTGCCGACCACGGCGAGCAGCGCCATGCCGAGCGCGGAGACGACGGCGGCGGGGAACTGTACGCGGGGCTGTCCGCGCAGGTCCACCAGGCGTCCGAGCAGCGGCTGTCCTGCGGCCGTGGCGATCCCGTACACGGCCGCGAGGGCACCGGCGAGGGTGTAGCTGCCGCCCTCGGCACGGGTGAACAGGACGATCGCGATATGCGCCGTGGCGTTCGGCAGGCGGCCCACGAGGGTGCCCGTGAGCAGTCGGGCGGCGTGTGGCGCCCTGAGGATGTCTGCGTACCCGGACGCTCCCGCGGTCATGTCCCGCCTCTTCAATGGGTCCCGCTTCCCGGGAGTTTTACGTATAACCTTCGAAGTTATACGTATCATGTGCGCAGACCGCGAGTCCACCCCTCGCGACGGACGCGATGACGCGCGGAGGCGAGTGTGCAGACCCGGGAGCCCGTCGGCGGCGCGCGGCCGACCAGCAAGGACGTGGCGCGGGCGGCGGGCGTCTCGCAGGCGACGGTGTCGCTGGTGCTGGGCGACAAATGGCGGGGCCGGGTCTCCGAGCGCACCGCGGGGCTGGTCCGGCAGACAGCCGTGGACCTCGGCTACCGCCCGAACCTTGCGGCCCGCAATCTCCGGCTGGGCCGTACCCGGACGGCGCTGCTCGTGGTGCCCGCGCTCACCAATGAATTCTTCGCACGGGTGTACGCCGGTGCGGCGGCCGTCGCGGAGGAGCACGGTTTCGGCGTCGTGCTCTATCCCTCCCCGGAGGGGGTGGGTCCCGCGAAGGACCCCTTCGCGTCGGCGCGGGCCGCGCTGGACGGGGTCATCGCCTCGTCGATGGCGGCGGGAGCCCTCGACGCGATCCGCGGCACCGACCTGCCCCTGGTGATGCTCGACAGCGACCCGGCTGATCCGGCCTCGGCGGCGCACGTGAACCTCGACATCGCGGACGGTATGCGGCAGGTGACGGACCATCTCCTCGGTCTCGGCCACCGCCGCTTCGTCCATCTGGCGTCGGCCGTGCCGTCCTGGACCTTCGAGGTACGGGCCCGGGCACTGGACGCGGTCCTGCGTGACGTGCCGGGGGTGTCACTCCGCACGGTGCCGGCGCCGCTCGACGTGAGCGGCGCGCGGGCCGCAGCCGGGCAGGCGCTGAGCGTCACCGGACCGCGGCCCACCGCGCTGATCTGCGACGACGACATCATTGCCGCAGGCGCGTGCAAGGCGGTGCGGCGCCTCGGGCTGCGCGTCCCGGAAGACGTGTCGGTGACCGGCTTCGACGACCTGGCCCTCGCGACGGCGCTGGAGCCGGAGCTGACGACGGTCAGCCTCCCGGCGGAACGTGTGGGCGAGGCGGGCATGTCCGCGCTGCTCTCGGTCCTGGAGGGCCGCGCGCCGGAGCCGGGTGACCTGCCGGTCACGCTGGTAGGGCGCGGCTCCACGGGACCGGCGCGTGGGTGACCGCGCTTGTGGGTGAGGTTGTCGGCGTTGGCCGGTACGGGTCGCTGCGCCGTGCCGGTGCGGTTGTCGGCGCTGGCCGGTGCGGGTCGCTGCGCGGTGCCGGTGCGGTTGGCGGCGTTGGCCGGTACGGGTCGCAGCGCCGTGCCGGTGCGGTTGTCGGCGCTGGCCGGGACCAGGTGCGCGGCCGGTGTGTCCGTCCTCAAGCGCCGGACGGGCTCAGCTGTACGGGGTCGGCCCGGACCGGGTGGTGGGCGTTGGTGTCCGTTCCGGGGCTCGCATCCGGGACGGCATGATTTACGGCGCGCCGACCGGCACCTCAAAGGGCAGCGCCCGCGCCGCGCCACAAATCACGCTTTAGTGTCCCGGACACGACCCCTCCACGGCCCCCCTCGGGCCCGGGGGTGGGGGCCGATCGCCGTGTGTCGGGTGAACCATCCACCGGGCGGCAGTCGGCAACGCTGCCGGGGCGGGGCCGTGCAGGGTCGGCCCCGCA
>NZ_JBHVDH010000009.1:0-303878 GCF_042802855.1 Streptomyces sp. NPDC057445
GACTGAAGCAACTCAAGGCGGATGAGGCCTGGCTGTTGAGCATGCACCAGGGTGCACTGCCCCCAGCAGGTGCCACCGAGGCCGGAGCACCCACCGTCGAGGCGCAGGCCGGCTCGCCGGGTGGCACGGCGGCCGCCATCACGGGTGAGGCGGCTGCCGCACAGGCCGTTCCGCAGCCGCGGGGGGCGAAGAAGACGGGCGGCACCACCCGCGGGCAGAGGAAGGCCGCGCAGGCCAAACCCAAGGAGAAGGCGAAGCCGGCCAGGAAGACGGCGGAGTCGAAGAGCGGGCCGCCGCTGCGGGAGCTGGTGCAGGGCCTGCTCACCGGCGAGCCGCGTACGGTCGGCGAGGTGGTCAAGGACCTCACGCAGGCGCACCCGGAGCGAGTGGTCACCAGTGTGCAGGTGGTGCGCAACGCGCTGGAGACGCTCGTCGCCAAGAGCCTGGCAGAGCGCTCGAAGCAGGGCAGCACGGTCTACTACACGGCGCCCGACAACGACACCGCTGCAGCCGCGGCGCCCAGCGCTACCGGCGAGAGCGCGGCGGCCGAGACGGCCGAGGACAGCAAGGTTGCGGCCGGGGTGTAGCCGGGCTGTTGCGGGCGTGGGTCCTGCCCGTCCCCATGCGCGGGGACGGGCACGGGTACCACGGAGTTACGCAGGCCTGATGTTCTCCGCCTGCGGGCCCTTGGGGCCCTGGGTGACGTCGAAGGTCACCTTCTGGCCCTCCTGCAGCTCACGGAAGCCCTGGGCGGCGATGTTGGAGTAATGGGCGAAGACGTCCGGGCCTCCGCCGTCCTGCTCGATGAAGCCGAAGCCCTTCTCGGAGTTGAACCACTTCACGGTTCCGCTGGGCATGTACGTCCTCCAAGGGACTCGAGATACGGTCCCCGCACCGTGCGGGGCCCGGAGGTGATCGCCGGGTCCTCAGCGGCACTGAACAGCAAAACCGCCCGTGTGTATGTGCTCACGGGCGGAAGGGACTTCGGAACCACGACAGCTGACGGTGACGCTACACCGACCCCGCCCCCGGCAGCGTGAAATCCGCCGCAGCCCGGCCAGGTGTCGACACAGCCCGGGCCGGGCAGGAGCGACCCGTCAGCGGCGTGAGCCTTCATGCTGGCGGTGGTGGTGCTGCAGCGTTCCTGCTGCGCCTGTGTCTGCGAGGAGACAGCTGTCGGCGTACGCCTGAACGTTGCTCAACCCCGTACAGGTGAACGTGCTCAGTTGATGATGCGCTGACCACGGGTTCTCGTCAGTCCGCAATGGACGGTCGACAGCGTCAGACGGCCGGGCACTTCTCATGCCACCTTGATGACAACCTTGCCCGAGGTGTGACCGTTCTCGACGGTGGCGAGGGCGGCCGGGGCGTCGGAGAGCGGATGGACCGCGGTGATTACGGGTGCGAGGAGTCCGTCGAGGGCCAGCCGGGCCGACCGCTCCAGGTTCTCGCGGTCGACGCGACGCTCGACGAAACGCCCACCGAGATCGGGCACAGACATATCACCCACAGCGATGACGTTGCGGGGATCCTGGGCCAGCGGAGCGACCGTCCGCAGCGAGGTGCCTCCGGCCAGGTCGACGATCCCGTCGAAGCCGTCCGGAACCAGCTCGCGTGCCGCGGCGGCGACGTCCTCGGCGGTGTAGTCGATGAACCGCACCCCGATGGCCTCGGCGTGCTCGCGTTTGGCGGTGCTCCCGGTGCCGATCACGCGCAGCTCGCGCCCGATAGCCAGCCGGGCGACGGCGAGGCCGACCCCGCCCCCGACTCCGTTGACCAGGACCGTGGCACCGGCCGGGAGGCTGAGCTGGTCGAGCACGTCCACCGCGGTCGTCCCGGCTACTGGCAGCGTTGCCGCCACGGTCGCGGACAGACCCTCCGGGATGCGCGCGGTGTTCGGCGCGGACAGCACCGTCGTCTCGGCGTAGGTGCCGCCACCGGTGAGTGCGAAGCCGAAGACCGCGTCACCCACCTCGAGCCCGTTGACGTCCTCGCCCCGGGCGAGAACGGTTCCGGCTGCCTCCATGCCCAGCACGCGGGGAAACGGACGCCCGCCGTCGAGCCCGTCGACCAGACCCGAGCGCAGAAGGTGGTCGAGGGGATTCACGCCGGCGACGTCGACCTGGATCAGCACCTCGCCGCGACCGGGGACGGGGTCGGGACGATCGAAGAACTCCTGCACCTCGGGCCCGCCATACCTGCCGAAACCCCACGCCTGCCCCATCTTCCGCCGCCTCTCGTATGACCGACCCGGTGATTCCGGGCCTTGTCGCCATCCTCACCTCTGACATTGATGTGAGGGGCAACCGGCTGAGATGCAGATCACAGCATCAGGCCGACTGCGGCACCGGTTCCGGGGCCGTGGACAGCTCCGCCCGGTGTCGGCTGTTGGCCCTGATCAGGACGTCGAGTGCATCCCGGGTCTCGATCAGATGCGCAATGTCGGCGTCGATCCGGTCGCGCTCGCGCATCATCGCCGTGAACGTCTCCTCGGCGACGCCCAGGTCACCCGGGACGTCCACACACGGCAGCACAGTCGCGATCACCCTGCTGGACATACCCGCGTCGAACAGCTGTCGGATGAGTGACACGCGCTGGACCGCAGCATCGGAATAGTGACGCTGCCCCGCGTCGGAGCGTGCGCTGGTCAGCAGGCCCTGCTCTTCGTAGTACCGCAGTGAGCGCGGACTCACGCCCGTGCGCTTGGACAACTCGCCTATCCGCATCCCGGAGAGCCTACGCCCGCGTGCTCCAGGTTCAGACCGCCGTTGAGTCATGGACGCTCGCGGACACCCCCATGGCTGCATAGGTCTCAAGCGAGAGCACTTGTCGGTGGGTTCCGGCATCACCCGTCGTCCAGAGAGCGCGTGATTGTCGGTGAGAAGTAAGAGCAGCTGAAGAGGCGCGTCCCAGAAGATGTCCGTCATGCGAGCCCCGGCCCGGCCCGCGAGCGCGAGGCCGACCGAGATGAGCGTCGATCGCAGCCGTTCCGTCCGCCGGCCGAACCGGCGGGTGAGTCCCGGCACCTGCTCGGCAAAAGTCTTGCGCGGACAGGAGGCTTCCGCGCAGACGAACCGGCGCACCCTCAATGCCACCACGACGGACTTGCCCGCAGATGGCAGGTCATGGGGAAACCGCAGATAGGAGCCGTGTATTCGCCCGGAGGGGCACTCGCAGCCCGGACAGGTCGCCTGCCGGGCAGTGCTCAGGGCCTCGACCCGGACGACCATGTCGGTCACCTCGACCGACTCCACCAACACGTTCTCCAGCAAGGAGAACAGCAACTCTTCGAGTTGCGGCCGTACTTCGTTCACGAGGCAGCACTGTCGGCCACACTGCACACCGGCCGGGCGATTTTCGGGCTATCTCAGCCACCATCACGAGAAGATCGACAGTCACGCTGCGTACGCGACCACAAGAAGTGGACCAGAGCCAAAACAAACTGACATCGCAAACTCGGTACGGCGCCCGCTATGTCTGCGGCGGCCCGGTGGTGACTCCCACAGTCACGTCGAAACGGCTCCCGCAGTCACGCGCATAACCAACTGACCGACCAAGGCGGTGAAGGCCGCGCCTGGACCGGGTTGGCGGATCGGTTCGTGATGAAGGCCGGTCAGGCCGTGGGCGGAGTGCCAGAAGCAGGGTGTGCCTGCCAGGCTTCGGTCAGACTGCCGTGGATGGGGAAAACATTCCCAGCACCGGTGATGGTGAGCAGGCGCATCATCTGCGGGGGCGGTGCGACCAGAACGAGCTGGCCGCCGACGTCCTGAGCACGGCGGCGCAGGCGAATGAGGGTGTTGAGGCCGGAGGAGTCGCAGAACGTGACTGCGGTCAGATCCAGAAGCACGGTGCGGTGGTCGTTGAGGACCTCGTCCACGGTGCGCTCCAGGACCCAGGCAGTGTCCAAGTCCAGGTCCCCGGCCACCGTGAGGGCCCTCGTCTGCCCGCGGGTGTCGGCCACCTCGACATGGAGGAGGGTGTTCATAGCTGGCTGCTCCCGTCCTGATCGGTGCTGCGTGTGAAGGGCAGCGGATCGCTGAAGGGCAGTCCCGTCAGGGCCGCCGCCGGTTCGGTCGCCTCCACAGCGGGGCCGAGCCATTCGCACATCAGTACGGTGGCGTCGTCCTGGAGGTTTCCGTCGTGGTAGTCGAGGACGGCGTGGATGAGGCGGCGCAGGGTTTCGGGTACGGGCAGGCCGTCGGCGTGGTGGCGGATGAGGAAGTCGGTGAAGCGTTCGATACCGAACTCGGTGTCGTCGGGACCCCGTGCTTCGGTGATGCCGTCGGTGTAGAGCACGATGCGGTCGCCTGGCTGCAGATGTTCGCGGCAGATTGTGCTGGGCAGGCCCAGGTCGGTGCCCATGGGGTGGGCCGGGGGGCACTTGAGGTGGCTGCTCCAGCGGTTGGCGCGGATGATGACCGGCGGGTGATGGCCGCGGTTGACCCAGCTCAGTACACCGGTGCGGGTGTCGAGGGTGGCGAGGATGCCGGTGACGGAGCGCCGGTGGTCGTACTGCTCGATCAGGGCGGCTTCCACGGCCTCGCCCTCGGCGATGAGGCCGGCGTCCTGGCGGCGGGCGTTGCGGCAGGCCCCGAGCGCCAGGGCTCCGCACAGGCCGGCTGCGTTGTCGTGGCCCATGGCGTCGAAGATCGTTAGATGCACCAGCGGGCCGTCGAGGGCGTACTCGTACACGTCGCCGCTGATCCTATAGGCCGGCTCCAGCGACGCCGAGATCACGATGCGCCCGTCGGCATAGGTGCTCGGCGGCATCAGGTTCCACGCCATCTCGGCCCCGATGTTCAGCGGCTCGGTCCGCGTGAGGCGGGCGAGGGTGTCGCTGGAGGGTCGTTTGGCGACGATCAGGAGCGCCAGCAGCGCGGCGAGGCGGTCCGCGTCCTCACGGGCGCGGTCATCGTCGTACACGGAGCGTACGCGCAGCACTCCTACGCGCTCGGTTCCGTCCACCACAGGCAGCCACCAGTCGATGCCTGCCGCCTCCTTCAGGGACGAGGAGGTGAGCTGGCCGTACTGATAGGCCCGCCCGGGAGTGGTGCCCTCGATCCGGATGTTACTTGCGGTAGCCGGCGGGGTCCCGTCCGGACCGGTCAGCAACTGCAGGACCTGTCGGTCGAGATCCGCGACATAGATGAGCACGTCGGTGAAGCCCGCGGCGCGGGCGTATTCGTTCGCTTTCTGCGGCAGCGCCTCAAGGGGCATCAGGTGGCTGGCGTCCAGCAGACCGGCGAGCATCGCCCGCCCGCCTGCCTCACGGCCCACATCCACAGTCTCCTCCATTCCTCTGGGAAGTGCTCCATACCTTTCGCATCGGGCGCCCAACCGCAACCGCAGCACAGGAGCACCGCAAGCGCCAACCGAGCCCACGGCCTGCCGTCGGGCCAGGCGCGGCGCCTACCGCCGACCAGGCGCTCGATGGCCCGCGCCCGAGGCCGCCGACGACGAGCTTGT
Organism: Streptomyces sp. NPDC057445; assembly: GCF_042802855.1. Lineage (NCBI taxonomy): Bacteria > Bacillati > Actinomycetota > Actinomycetes > Kitasatosporales > Streptomycetaceae > Streptomyces > Streptomyces sp. NPDC057445. The sequence goes on from NZ_JBHVDH010000009.1 coordinate 5,467, forward strand.
GCTTGTCAAGCTCGAACAAATGGCACAGATGCCCCTATGGATGTCAATCAGCTGCCTGAACGAGGTCTGGTCGGTCAGCCGGACTCCTCGCGGAGAGGATGAGGTTATAGATCTCTCGGCGACGTACCGCTTGAGACAGCGGATGATCTCCCGGTGTGTCTTGCCCTCGGCCATCAGCACCGTCACGGTCCAGCGGGTCCATACGCATGCGGCGGGTCCATCGAAAAGATGGGCTACGCAAGCCGTGGGCATGTGGAGGTTCATCGAGAGCTGCCCGGGTAGTGCGCAAGTGCTGGCCTCCGGATGCGTGACGGCTCCGGGGACCAGCTCCTCGATTCCCCACGTCACCGAAACTTGACGCTGCGGCGTGTGGTGATCGGCTGCTGCGCACGGACCATGCTCCGGGAGCAAGGGACGACGTCGATGAGGTGCTGCAGGAGGCGCTGCATCACCTTGCCCTACCGGCCGACTATGCGTCTTCGGGCAGCCCACCCGCCTGTATTCGCCCTGGCGAGGCCCCTATGACGTAGTCAGGCGGGGTCCGGGGACCGTACGAAGGGGGTGCAGACGGCGTGCCGGCCCAGGTGCACCTTGCGGCTGGTGTTGACGAACGTGGCGTGTCCGCCAAGGAATCTGCTGCTGCGGCCTTCGCGGGCGTAGATCGGGGTCAGGCGGATCCGCGCCCTTGGCATCAGGCACAACTGCCTGCTCTGGGGGTGGAGGAACTCGACGTCGTAGCGATCGCTGTCCACGAGATCGCTGATCACGAAACGTGCGGACGCCTCGGGGTGGCCGGGGATCCGGCCTGCCGCGGCAGCGTCCAGCGCGTCACGCCAGCGACTCACCGAGTGATCACCGAAGAACACCCCGCGGCTTCCCCAGGTGTAGACGGAGTCGTCGGAGTCGATCACTTTCAGTACCTTCTGTCGGCCGCAGGCCTTGAGCTGCTCCACGAGCGTCGTGTCGGCACGAGCCGGAAGTACCTGCGAACGCGGCACAGTCGCGCGGAGCACGGCCAGCAGATGTGCACCGAGCCGCTGGACGATGCGGGACTCCAGGGCCGGGTCCCAGACGAGTGCGAGCAGCGCCTTCGTGCCGAAACCGTGGAAGAGCGGATTGATCAGTCGTTCTGACGCCGCGAGGATCTCCCGGCGCAGACGCTTGTCGTACTGCCGCAGCTCCTTGACGTAGCAGAACCGCCAGCCCCTGCGCCCGTCATCACGAAACGAAGAGAAGAATCCCACCTCCATCGGGAGGGCGAACTGCTCCCTCATGCGGCGGGCGGCGAGCTCGTTCTCCGACCGGTACATGCGGTACTGGTCGTCCATCCAGATGCGCTCGATGCCGAGGCGGTCGAAGGTCCGGAAGACGTCGTCGGCTCCCACGCCGTACGCCTGCTCGAAGGCGTGCATCTTCCCGGCGTTGCCGAACGCCTCCTCGAGCTCGGTGACCAGCGGAGTTCCCTGGCTCACCACGACATCGAGGCGGAACAGCTCGATGCGACGGTGCAGGTCGCGACCGCGGAGATCTTCGGGCACTCCGATGTCCAGAGCCGCTCGGACATGCGGATCACCGTCCGCGTACAGGTCCTGAGCGGTGTCGCAGAGCGCGACGACGGCGGAGCCGAGTTCTTCGAGCTGTCGCGTCAGACCGGGGCCGAGTGGAAAGGGGCGTGCTGCAACGAGCCAGGGCGCCCACTCCGGATCGGACAGGCCGTATCGCACCTCCAGCGCGATCAGCGTGCCCTCGGCATGAAGCGCCGCGCCGAGACGGTCGGGGTCCTGCGCCGTCGGCACGTACACGACGTCCGCCAGGTCGTGCCGCCGCTCTTCCCGAGCGAAAATCGCCACGTATAAACCCTAAGCCTGGGCATGTGGCCACGACGCGGCTCGCCTGACGCGGTCGGTCGGGGGCATCCGTTCACGGCAGCTGTGTGCCCAGGTCAAGGGCGTCGGCGAGCTCACAGAATCCGATCGGGTACAGGTGCTTGGACGGGTCAAGCCGACCGCTCGACCTCGCAGCCCGAAACCTCAGCGCCCGGCTCTGCTCACCGCCCTCATCATCACCGAGGCAGGAACCATGCACCCGATCTACCGGCGGCTGGCCGACCACGCCGGTCACATCTGCCCCTGCAGGCCGACAGCGTGTGGACCGATACGGTCAGGATCCTCCACGACCGCTACCGCAACCCATAGCGAACAGCGCCGTCAGCAGCAGCGACCTGAGCTGGCTCGGGACCGTGGTGTTCCGTGCCCCGCCACCCGCCCCAAGGCCGACTTCAGGCGCAGGGTGCCATGGGCGCCGCGACCGCAGCCGAACCGGTCAGCTCCATGGACCCACCGGTCAGGGCGACTTCCCCGCTCCGTGAGCTGGTGATGGAGCGTGATGTCTTCGAGCTATGGCAGGGGGCGGGCCGGTCCGGTGAGGGCGGCGCGGATCGCGGCCCATTCAGGCGGGAGGCGGCGAAGCCCCGCATGAGCGGCGAGCCGGCGCCACCGGCCGGTGTCGATGAAGCCGCAGCAGTTGTCGCAGACGGACCAGTCACCGGCGGTGAACACCTCCGCGATCATGTCCGGGTTGCCCAGGGCGCGGCCGTAGACGGTGTCCTTGAGGTTCATCATTACTCCCGGCCGGGATAGGTGAGAGTGGGCGGGGCGTCGCGGAAGAAGCACTCGTCCGGATCGCGGGGGCTGAGCCGCAGCGTCCGCATTCTCCCGTCCTTCAGGATGATCTCCATCGTCTCGAGCACCAGCCGTGGGCGGCCGAACGCGTCTCGCTCACGGGTGTGCTGATCCGGGGGGCCGTGCTCAGGACCCCGGGGTGCGGTATGGGCGAGTGGGGGCGCACACTGAAGGTCGCCTGTCGCCTCCCGCCCCTTGTGGCCGGGAGGCGAGCCGAAAAGCTGGCTCACGTTCCTGCCTCATCCGGTCTGCCTCGCAAGGGATGGGTGGTGGTGCCCCGTGGAGCAGCGTGCGGTGTCGGTCGAGGTGACCCCGAACGGCTACGTCGTCTCCTGCCCGGGCACGGAGGTGGTCGGGCGCGGGCCGACCGAGACGGACGCGTGGCTGGACTTCTGGGACGCGGTCCGCGACGACTGGAAACCACCCGGGGAGAGCTCGGTCGCCCCTTTGGGCGGGCGGCTGCCTGCGCGTCGCGCCCGCCGGGTGCGCACGATCCGGGTCCGCGACCTGTTCGGCTGACACTCCCGGGCGTTCTTTCCCGGCCCGGGCTTGCTGGGGTTTCGTGCCCCCATGCTTCGTCACGATGCTGTTGGCGAATGCGAGGCACTGATCACTCGTCCCGGCGGGAAGCCGCCGGGACGAGTGCTGCCAGGTGGGATGTCCGGGTCCGGGATCGGGGCCGGTTGGAGGTTCCAAGCGTCGTCGGTGTCCTGGGCGGTGCGGGCCTGCTGGATGGCCTCAGGCTCTGGTCGGCGTCGCAGGGTGATCTGTCTGTAGCTGGCGGCGGACGAGCTGATGCAGCTGGAACGAGCAGAGCAGGGGCGGCAGCCGGCCGGGAGGAACTACCCGGACAACCGAGGTCCCGCGGTGGGAGAGGGGGTCGCCCCATCGGTCGGTGGTGGCGCCGTTCGGGCAGGTCACGGTCTTGTTGTCCCAGGCCACGATGAAGGCGTCCTGGGCGTACCCGCCGGTGGCCTGGGCGGTGGTGTTGCTGGTCACCGGCCCGGTCAGGGTGATGCCCTGGCGATGACGGGCGGTGACGATGCGGGAGCCGTCGATATAGCCGTTGTCGACGATGTGCTCGTCGGGCAGCAGATCCTACGCCGCAAGACCGTCGTGAACACTCTCGGTCGCTTTGATGTCGGGGATGGTGGAGTCGGTGGTGAACACGTGGGTGACCAGAGTGAGGGTACCCGGTGTGCAGGCCTAGGTGAGATGGACTTTGAAGCCGGAGACGATGACCGCAGCCAGGCTGCCGTAGGTCTTGTCGTAGCTGGAGAACGTCGCCAAGAACAGGGCGAAGGCGGCCGAGGCGACAAGCCAGATGAGCACGGCGCGGATGCTGCCGGGGCTGACCCAGCGGAAGTGGCGTCGGACGTTGGGCGCGGCCCAGTACAGCAGCGCGACGATCAGGCTGAACAGGATGATCAGCACGGGCCATTTGGCGATGTTCCACACCATGACAGCCGTGCTGCCGATGCCGAGGATCTGTCCGGTCTTCTGGGCGAGGGTGCCGGTGAAGACCACACCGATCGCGATCAGCGCCAGCAGCACGACCACCCCGAGGGTGATGAGGAGCCGGGTGGGCAGCGTCTTCCACACTGGCCGGCCTTCGCCGATGTCGTAGACGGCGTTGGAGGCCCGCATGACGCCGCGATATAGCCCGAGGCCGACCACAGCGCGACCACCAGGCCGACGATGAAAGTCAGCCCCGCCTTGCCTTGGCTCCTTTCCAGCTGTCCCAGCATGCTGGTGATCAGCTCACGTGCAGTGCCCGGGGCCAGACTGCCCAGGTTGTCGATCAGGGGCTTGATCCTCGCGCTGCCCAACAGAGCGAGGACCGCCATCAGGGCGAGCAGGGCGGGAAAGATCGCCAGCACCCCGTAGTAGGTGAGGGCGGCCGCCCCGTCGGGCAGGTTGTCGTCCCTGAACTCCCTCACCGTACGCCTGAGCACCGCCTACCAGGACCGTTTGGGCAGCTGGCTGGGCTTGCTCGCCGACAGCCGCCTCCCGGCACGCCGTGCGTCATCCTCCCGCCCGCTGGGCACCTCATCTGCTGGTTTCCGGGCCATGATCACACTCCTTCTTCGGTTGCCCGCCGCGCAGACCGGGGAAGGAGCAACTGGTTTGCACGGCAGTCCCGGTGGTGCAGCGCAGAGCGGGGAGGAGGCGCTCAATCGGCTCTACGCAACGACCGCGCCGAGCCTGCTGTCAAGGACCGGTGCTGGGGCCGCGGCTCTGGCCGCGTGCTTCGTCAGCCACCTGCTGCCCGGAGTCGCGGGCCTGCTCCGTCACGTGCGCCGCTTGCGCGCTCGCCTGCTCCTTGGTGGTGCGAGCGGCGTCCGCGGCGGAGTCCTCGACCTGCTCGGCCGCCTGCTGCGCGACCTCGGTCGCGCCTTCCCTTAGGCGCTGGGCCGACTCGAGGGCCGCCTGCTTGACCGGCTCGACGGCGTCGCTGTCGGCGATCTGGGAGGCCGTCTGCTGCTCGGCCTGCGAGACCGGCAGCAGGGACGCGGTCAGGAGCCCGGCCCCGAAGGCGATCAACCCTGCCGCCAGGATTACCCTGCGTCTGCCGCACCGCTTGCTGCGGTGCCCTGGCCACCGTCTCGCGTGCCTGCCCAGCCAGTTCACCCACCTGACCGGCAGCCTGTCCGGCAGTCTCGCGCACTGTGTCCGCAGCCCCGCCGGCGCTCTCCTTCGCTGCCCCACTAGCCTGCAGCGTCCGGTGCCGGGCCGTCCCGGCGGAATCAGCCATGGGGCCCATGACACGGTCCCGCAGCCCGGACACCGCGCCGCGCATCCGCCTGGTGCGGCGGCGCACTATCTGCCGCGGGCGGGCGCGGTCGGCGAGTTGATCGACGTTCTGCGACAGGCGTTCGCGGGTGGTGTCTATCTCGGTCCTCATTTGGTCGGGTGACGTGCCCATTGCGCGTCCTCCTTCAACGTTTCGACGGTCTGCTCAGGCTTCGGCGATACCTCCCGCATCCGGGAGCGGCCCATGACGTACAGCACAGCGGCGATCAACGCCCACACCGCCGCGACGATCAGCGCCGCCCAGTCGGCGTCCATCACGTTGGCAAGAGCGAACACGGCCGCCAGCAACAGGAACAGCGCCACCATGTATCCGCCGAACCCGGCGCCCCCGTACACCCCCGCGGCCTTGCCCGCCTTGGTGGCCTCCTCGCGGATCTCCGTCTTCGCCAGCTCCACCTCCTGGCGGAAAAGCGTCTGCACGTCCGACGTCACCGCGGACAGCAGCTCACCAACCGAGCGGCCCTCCCCCTGGCCTGTGCCTTCCGCCCCGGGCGACTGCGGGTGGATCGACGCCATCTCACACCCCCGGCTGAGCCGGGTTAGCCGGAAACTCCGGTGGTGGCACCTCAGCGCCTTGCGGCACCGGCGTCACAGCCGGTACGCCCTCATGGAGGGGGTCGGTGTCTTCACGCTCCAGGCCCTGCCTTCCACTGTCTTGATACGGGGCCGGTGGCGCCCCCGCCGCCTTGGTGCCGGCCTTGGCCGGGCGGCCGACCACCAGTCCGGCCAGCACCGCCCCGCCCAGGAACGCTCCCGGACGGCGGCGCGCGAAATTCTGCAGGTCACCTACCAGGCCGTCCAGACCGTTCTTGTCCAGGTAGTCCGCCGCGCGACGGCCTTGATCGGCTGTCTGGGTGGCCAGGCTGCGGGCGGGCGAGTCATCCGAGGCCTTCTCCGCCAGACCCGCGAGATCATCGGCCCACTGCCGCACCGTCCCGGCCACCCGCTCCACCTGCCCCTGACCCTCGCCCACCACGCGCTGCTTCAGCTCCCCTATCGCGCTACCTACCTGCGCGCCCGTCTCACCGGCGACCGCTTTGACCCGCTCGGCAGCGGTACCGGCCACCTCTCCGACGGCCTGCCCGGACTGCGTGGCCACCGCAGGGGCCTGTTCCTTCGCCGTCTGCCCCATCTGCTGAACACGACCGGCATCCGGCATGAGCCACCTCCTAGACGAGTAAGTCCGAAGGCTTCGGGTGCATGAAGCGAGGGTCTCGTTGGTCCGTTTGTGACGACAGACCTCGAAACCCTCGCGACTGCACTGTACGTGAAGATCGATGACTCTCTGGCAGGATCACGGCGTTGGGGCCGTCCGCCGAGGCTGACCGATGCCGAGTTACTGACGCTGGCGGTGATGCAGGCCCTGCTTGGGTTCGTCTCCGAGACCCGCTGGCTGCGGTTCGCCCGCGCCCATCTGGCGGCCGCCTTCCCCTACCTGCCCCAGCAGTCTGGCTACAACAAGCGTCTGCGGGCAGCGAACACGCTGATCAGCAGGTTCATCCGCACCCTGGCCCGGGACACCGACCTGTGGCACGACGACGTGTGGATCGTGGACTCCACGCCCGTCGAGTGTGCACGCTCACGGCCCACCGTCCAACGCTCCGACCTGGCCGGCTGGGCCGAATACGGCTACTGCCCCTCGCACTCCCGGTACTTCTGGGGCCTGCGGCTGCACCTGATGTGCACGCCCGGCGGGCTGCCCATCGCCTGGGCACTGGCCAACCCCAAAGTCGACGAACGCGAGGTGCTGGCCGACATGCTCACAGGTGACCAGGACCTGCTGGCCACACATCCCGGGCAGACGGTCGTCGGCGACAAGGGCTACGTGTCCAAGGGCCTCGACGCCTTCATAGCCGAGCACGGCCTGACCCTGCTACGGCCGACCTACCGCAACATCAAGCCCCGACCCGGCGAACACCTGCTCAAGCCCGTCCGCCAGCTCATCGAGTCGGTCAACGACACCCTCAAGGGCCAACTCGACCTCGAACGTCACGGAGCGAGAACCCCCGCCGGAGTCCTCGCCCGCGTCGGCCAGCGAATCCTGGCCCTGACCACCGCGATCTGGCACAACCGCAACACAGGCCAATCCATCACACGATCACTCACCGCCTACGACCACTGACCAAGCATTCGGATTACTCGTCTAGGCTCCGAGCGGCCACTAGGTCGGCCGTCCGGATTCGCGTCTTGGGGCCCCCGCGTGTTCACGCAAAACAGCCTTATCGGACATCGGAGCGGGAAAACGCACGGCATGGCCCTGCGCTTGCTCCAGGTCCAGTGGCTGAACCAGACCCTCCTCCACTGGTCCTTCCCGCCCAGCGAGGTGCAAAGACTCCTGCCTGACGGACTGGTCGTTGACGAGCGGGACGGGCGGGCCTGGGTAAGCCTGACGCCCTTTGTTATGGCACATGTACGGCCTGCCGGAGTCCCCGCGACGCCCTTGTCACGCCTGGCTTCTTTCCCCGAGACCAACCTGCGCACCTATGTACGCGCAGCGGATGGCCGTGAGGGACTGTGGTTCTTGACCATTGAAGCAGCAAACCCGACAACGCTGGTCGCGCGAATGGCCGTCGGTGTCCCGTACCATTGGGCCGACCTGTCCGTCACGAGCCACGGCAGCACGGTGAGATACGCCGGCTCCCGGCGCGGTGGCGGGCCGTCGTACCGCTTGACCGTACGCCCTGGTGGTGAAATCGAGTCGTCGGATCTCGACGTGTGGCTGACCTCCAGGTGGCGTGCCTACACACGACGCATGGGGATTGTGTGGGAAGTCCCGGTGAAGCACGAACCCTGGGCGCTGTCCTCGGCCACCCTCGATGATCTGCAACAGACACTCCTGGCCGCCGTCGGGCTGCCAGCCCCCACCGGGAAGCCTCTGGTTCACTACTCGGCGGCGGTCCACCACGTGAGCATTGGTGTCCCACGACCCCGCCCCACCTGAGCGAGGACGTCCGCAGGGACATGCCCTTCCGGCCAGACCGATGCCGCCGGTGATGCCCTACTCGGCGCAGGCGGCACCCAGGAGCTCGGCGGTCGGAACAGCGAAGCCCCTGGCCACAGCAGGCCGGTAGAGGCCAATCACTGCGAAGTCCGCACCGAACCAGTCGGCTTTCTCCCTGGCCCACAGCAATGTGCTGGCGCCGGAGCAGGAGCAGAAGGTCAACTTTTCCAGGTGGATGCGCAACGCGGGTGGGCGCGCATGCAGGCAGCAACGGACGGCCTCGCGGGCTCCGGGAGCACTATCGCGCCCGACGTTGCCGGCGTGGACTCGTTCAGGCATCGGCTGGACGGCAGCATTACCGCTCCCTGGGCCCACCACACTCCGGCCTGCGCCAGGGAGCAGAGCCGTACCTGCGCTTGGCTGCCGACCGCAAGCACACCGTGCCCGAGATCGCCGCCCGTCTGCGCATGGCCTTCGCGCAGTCGGAAGCGGCAGCACGACCGCGGCGGCTTCCGCCTTCTGACGTCTCGCCGGTCACGCTGTCTCGCGGGGCACACCCCTGCCCGCTCGGCAGGACCAGGCGCAGCGCGGCAACGGTGGTGTCCCGGGCGATTGCCAAGTCCATGTCTGTGGCAGGAGAGACCGTCATCGGTTAAGCGACCGGCAGTGGGGTCGGCCGCCGACCGAAAGCGGACGGCACTACCATCTCCTGCCAGCGGGTGAGAGCGCCGGTCCGGGGCTCCTAGCAAAGGGCACCGGCGCACCATCCGCACGGAAGGGAACCCCAATGATGGCGGTCTCGGCGGCTCTCATCGCATGCCAGGGCCTCATCACCCTGCGGCCTCGGGAGCCGTGGCGAGCGACTCTCCCTCCTTCATAGCGTGTGGGCCCAACTCCAAGGGATACATACAGGTCATGAGGGTGCTCGCCGGAGTGCGTGACGGTGATCGCCGTTTGACGAAGCGGATGGCGTCGTGGGACTCGCCCGGCCTCACACGCTCCTTGTCGGCGATGGAAGAGGCCGCAGAGGGCACCAAGCTGTGGTGCGGCGGCGCTGCGGTCATGGCATGGCTGGGCGGCTGGCGGGGCCGTAGGGCCGCGGCGGGCCTGGCGGCGATGGTGTTGGCGCAGTTGGTGGCCAACGGCGTGTGCAAGCAGCTGGCCGACCGGCCCCGGCCGCCCAAGGGATGGTTCCCCCACGGTGAGGTCGACGACCGTTCCGGCTCGTCGGTTCCCCTCCGGGCACACTGCGGCCGCGGTGGCCTTCAGCGCCGCCGTTGCTCCCTCCTGGCCGCTAGCGGGCGCTGTCTGCGCCGTGCCAGCAACGATGGTGATTGTCGAACGGGTGCAAAGGGGCACCCACTACCACAACGATGTCCCGCCGGCGCTGGGATCGGCCTGGCCAGCGCCTGGCTCGCTGCTGCTGCGGCACCGCAGCAGGCACGCGACAACGATCACGATGCGGGGCTCCTTCCTTGGGGACGACACAAGTCGGGTACCCACCAGGACGCCGACCATTAGCCAACCTTGCGAACTGGCCTGCCTGGGTACTGGCGCCCATGGAGGCGGACGAGTGCCCTGACGCCGCACGGCCGGCACCTACATGGCGCGCCATGGGCTCCAGAGCAATCCCCAGTTCTTGGGGACATGCGCCCCACGTACTGCAGCACACGCGGCCCGGACCGGGCGCCCGCATCCACCCCGGCGACCCGGGGAGGAGCGAAGGGATTCAGCCGTCTGCGAGCCGCTCTATTCGGCCGCCGGAGCCGGTACCGCTGGATGGAGTCCGGCGCTGGGCTGCTCCTTTCCGCATCTTCCCCATAACATCCGGGCCACTGATTGAGAACTGAACGTTTCTGAAATGTGTGGGGTTGCTGTGACGCTTGCGGATGGGCCAGGCAAACGTGGAAATGCGAACCAGAGAGCAATACCCAACCGATCCAACACACGGAAAGGCCGCAAAATGCGGAAGACCGCTCGATGGACTGCAGCCGGCGCCGCCCTCACCTTAGCGCTGATGGGCTCAATGGCCGGCACCGCACACAGCGAACCCTCCTCGCTGTACGCCCCCTCGGCACTGGTCCTTACCAGTGCTCATGGAGAAAGCGTCGCCGCGACACCGCAGCGCGCTGTGACTCTCACTTGCGCCCCCACCGCGACTGGCACGCATCCGGCCCCCAAGGACGCCTGTGCCGCGCTCGCGCAGGTAAAGGGCGACTTCAGCGAGCTGGCAGAGACCACGCGAGGAGAGCCGCGCTTCTGCACCAGGCAGTACGACCCCGTCACGGTAACCGCACAGGGCGTGTGGCAGGGCAAGCGTGTGAACTACGAGCACACCTTCTCCAACGAGTGCATCAAGAATTCCGAAGGCTCAAGCGTCTTCGAATTCTGAGATCCCCTTGCACGGTTTAGAGATAACGGGCCCGGCCGCAGCGTGGCAGCATTTCTTCAACTCCCGCCGTTTAGGGCACTCCCCGCTACCTCCCGATTTTGTGGGGCTGCTCCCCAAAGTCGGATGTGCGGGGCGCTGTAGCCGAGGCCCGCTCTCCCTCTTTGTCCATGCCCCCTGATCGCGCATACGCGATACCTCGGCCGGGGCGCTTACTTTGCCCAGTCGCAGCCTATCCACCTTGAGGATTCGGGTGCCGCTGGTCTCTAGCCAGTCGGCGCGCCAGTCCAATGACGGTAGGGATGACGGAACAGGCTGGTCATGCTGCCTGTCTCGTGATTCTCGTTCTTGCAGACGGCGCGTGTGTGAGATCTGGATGAAGGGGAATCGCCGACGGCGGCGATAGCCCACGCCCGTGGCGTGTCAAGACAATGGTCGGCTGTCGTCGGTCTCGTCGGGCAGAGCGATGCGGGCGGTGATGCGCTTGCCGACGGGCTCGCTGCACTTCGAAGCCTTCGGCGACGGCCATCACGACCTCCAGGCCGTGCTGTCCCACCCGGACGATGTCCGCGGCCCGTGCGATCGGCAGTACCGGGTCGGAGTCCCAGACCACGACTTCCACCGTGTCGCCGGTGATCCGCAGTTCAAGCAACGCCGGGCCGGGGGCGTACTTGCGGGCGTTGGTGACCAGCTCGCTGACCACCAGCTGGGTAAGGTCCATGGCGCGCTGCGAGACGGGCAGGCCATGGTCGGCCCGGACGCGGGTGAGGAAGGCGGCTGCCAGGTGGCGGGCCTGGGCGATGTCCGTGCCGTCCCCCTCCAGAGCCACCGTGGTCTGTGCCGTTCTCGCCCCCTGGCACTGACTCCATCGCAGTACTCACCTTCACTACCCCCGTTCACCCCTCGCGCGCCCACCCACACCGGTAAGGCGTGACGTTTGCTGCCCCTCTGTTGGCTCCACCGCCCCTGGGAGGCCACTCGGTGTACGCGGGGCAGCTGTCCGGGCGACGGTCCTGGTGTGCCCGTATCACCGACATGGCTGAGGAAGAAGTGGCGGGTACCGAAAAGGCTGAACTGGCGGGCCAGTTGTCGGTCGTGGCCACCACCGTGGACGGCTCCGCCAGGCCATGGATCTGCCTGACACGTCCCATCCCTGCGTCGTGGTGTCCCTGCGGCAGTTGACCTTCATCGACTCCCTCGGCATCAACATCTTCCTCGCCGCCCACCACGCACTCACCGAGGCCGGCGGCTGGCTGTGCCTGGCCGCACCCGGCGAAGCCGTGATGCGCACCCTCACCATCATCGGTCGACGCCGTCATCGACTGCCGCGAAACCCTCCACCAAGCCCTCACCAACTGACCCTTCCCCACAGCGACCACGCGCTGAACAGGCGTACCGGCGGAGGGGGCCGCTGCCCTTTGAAGCGTTCGTGCACGGCCGGAAGGACGGCGTTGGCCCACGCTGCTGTCGCTCCGGGTCTGTCAAACGAACGGTCCTGTCTCACATTCGGTGGTAACGGAGGGTGGCGCTATCCGAGGAGGATGCGGTGGCGGAGCAGGGTGAAGCCTGCACGGCCGTGCATCTGGCGTGCGATTCGCTTGGTCTTGGTGTTGACACCTTCGGTGCGGCCGTTGCTGTACGGAAGTGTGAGTGCGGCGTTCACGGCGTCGCGGTCCCGGTACAGGCCCCGGGTGAAGGCGTGCAGATGGGGCAGATCGGCTGAGCGAACCTCGACGATCCAGCGCGAGAGCCCGTCGGCATTTCCTGCGCAAGGCGTCAGGAGTTTAGCGAAGCCCCCAACAACGGCGGCCAGTTGGGTCATCTCGGGGCAGGCGGCGATGAGCCGTGCCAGAAGATCGTGATGTTCGGCCTTGCGGTTGTCGGGCCTGGTGAGGATCATCCGGGCGAGCCCGCGCGGGGAGATGTGGCTGCGGTCGGCGTCCGCGCGGCCCTGGTTGACGTACTTGTGCAGGAGGTTCAGGCAGCCGGCGAAGCCCAGGGCCTTGATCTCTTCGAAGAGGTGCTGGACGGGGACGGCGGGGTCCTCGGTCCGGCGTTTGCGCAGGTGCTCACGGTAGGGGTCGACGAGGCTCGCGCGATACTTGGGGACGCGGAGCATCCGCTCGGGCCGGTCGGCTCGCGCGTAGCGTTTGACGGTGTTCAGGGCCAGCTGCAGACGGCGGGCGCACTCGAGCAGGCCCACACCCTTCTCGAGCAGGCCGTGCACCTGGTGCCAGCGTTCCAGGGTGGTCTGAGCGCGAGGCCCCTCGTAGATGGGCGCGTCCAGCACGGCGGCCCAGCAGGTGCTGTGCGCTCTCACCTCGCTCAGGACGTCTTCGCACAGGTTGTGCCACAGATGCCACCGGTCCGCGACCTGGACTGCGTCGGGCAGGGCACGGCGGATGGACTCGGCGTAGGTCGCGGAGCCGTCTCGGCACACGATCTCGATGCCCGGATGCTCGCGCAGCCATGCTTCCGGCGTGTCGGCGGTGCGGTCGGGCAGTACGTCGGTCCGTTCATGGGTCTCGGCGTTGATCACGACGGTGGCGTAGCGGTGCCGCCGGCGCAGGGCGAAGTCGTCGACGCCGATCACACGGGGCACCCGCCCGGTAGGCAACGGGATGCGTAGCAGGGTGCGCAGGGCCGTGTGACGCAACAGGCCCACCGCGAATATCGCTAGCAGCCGTGATCCAGCCCGGGCCCGCTAACTCTTTGACCACGGCCATGACCTGCCTGGTCAGACGGGCCGTGCGGCGCTGGTATCGCTCCAGCACCCCGGGCATCTGCTCACGGAAGGCCTGCCGGCAGCCGCGTCTGGGACACACCAGACGCCGAACCCGTACACGGACCACCACCCGGCGGTCGTCCACCGGCACGTCGGCGACGGTCCGCCAGTGGTAGCCGTGCACCCGCCCCGTGGATGCCCCGCACACCGGACAGATCGCGGCCTCCTGCGGAGTACGCGCCGGCACCACGATCCGCTCACCCTCGTCCGCCACCTCCTCGATGACCAGCGGGAACAGGCCCGAAAACACTATCTGCACAAGCTCGTTGATGTCCTTCACGCGAAGGTCAACGACCCTCACGACTCTCCGTCACCACCGAATGTGAGACAGGGCCGAACGATTTCCAGTCCCGTCGCTCCTGAGCGACGATCCCGCGGTGAAGTCGCCGGGTCGTCAGGTGCCATCGGTGAAGCTGTGCGGCTCCGGTGAGCAGCTCACTGCCGCATCAGGCAGCTGGGCAAGCCCCGTGTAGGGGTGGTTCCACGGCCATTGGATGTTCTTCAGCGTGGCGGGTACATGCGGTGTATCTGTCAGTGGAGAGGGGCGGTTGTGGTTGGAGCGTTGGTTGCGGGCGGCTGGGGCTTGTTCGCGGGTGGGGCTCTGCTGGGGGGCGCGGCCGTCGGCTCGTTTGTGCGGGTTCCGCCTCGGCTGATCGCTCTGGTCATGGCATTCGGCAGCGGTGTGCTGATGGCCGCGGTGTCGTTCGAGCTGATCGCTGAGGCCTACGAGCGCTCCGGTATGGGGCCGGTGGTGACAGAGGCGTTCGGCGGGGCTGCCGTGTACACGGCGGCAAACGCCCTGTTGGCACGGCACGGTGCTCAGCACCGGAAACGATCCGGAGAGCAGCAGCCGTCCGAGATCGAAGCGCCGGGGTCGGGCAACGCCATTGCGCTCGGGGCGCTGCTGGACGGGGTCCCGGAATCCGTGGTCATCGGCACCAGTCTCCTGGGCGGCGGGCAGCTGGGGGCAGCCACGGTGGGAGCGGTGTTCATCAGCAACCTTCCCGAGGGCCTCGCCAGTGCCGCCGGTATGCGCAGCGCCGGCCGCAGCCGCAGATATGTGTTCGCCCTATGGGGAAGCATCGCTGTGATCAGCGGTCTGGCTGCGTTGGCCGGGTACACGTTGCTGAGCGGGGCGTCCGCGGCCGTGATGGCGATGATCACGGCGGTAGCCGGCGGGGCGATCCTGGCGATGATCGCGGACACGATGATCCCCGAGGCTTACAACAAGGTTCACCTGTTGACGGGACTGGTCACCGTAGTCGGGTTCCTGTCGGCGTTCGCCATGGCTCACCTGTAAGTGCGGAGGACGGAGCGGGAGGGGTCCTCGCAAAGGTCGGATTCCGATGACCGTGCAGGCTCGCTCCTCGGCACGCCCGGCCCGTGCCCAATCAACACAACGGACAGCGCCTAACGGCTGCGCGAGCCTTCACCACCAGGCCGGGCCACATCGGGGGCACACCACGAGGCACCCGGTCGGCAGCCGATCGCATCTGCAGACCGCCCTGCCCCTCACCGCGGCCCCACACCCACGGTGGGTAGCGGCCCGCAAGAAGGGCGGAGCGGGCGCTCGAGTGCCTGCCGACGCCGTCTGCCGAGCCCTTTTGACGACCAGACCGGGCCTTGACCCAAGGCCGGGTAGTTAACGGATTCTTGCTGGTGGCAAGGGGTTTCGGCGTCGATCGCAACGCGGGCAACGGGATCGACGTTGATCAGATAGTCCGCCAAGACTGCTGATCGCCGAGGAGTTCCGTTGCCCGCATCTCAGTGTGCCTGCCACCCGGTCTGACGACGTTCTCTCGAGAACTCACGGTGGCCGCGGGGCGGTTCGGTCCTGGTCACCTGGGTGAGTTGACCCAGGTCGTCTCCTTCGACCTCGTCGACGCCGTCCTGGAGGAGACCCGGTGTGTGCAGCGCCGGTTACGGGATCTGCCTACGCGGGTCGGTGTCTACTTCCTGCTCGCGATGTGCCTGTTCCCGGAGGTTGGCTACCGGTTGGTGTGGCAGAAGCTGACCGCGGCGCTGACGGGCGCCGGGCTGGAGACCGCGTGGCCGACCGCGAAGGCCCTCCGCGACCTGCGCCGACGAGTCGGTTCAGGACCCGTCCACCGGTTGTTCGAGGTCCTCGCCGGCCCGCGGGCCCAGCCGTCCACGCCCGGCGTGAGGTTCGGGTCCTTCCGGACGGTCTCCTTCGACGGCTGCAGCTCGATCAAGCTGCCTGACAGTGTCCGGAACGTAGACCGCTTCGGTTCGCAGAGCCGCGGCGGCTACCCGATGCTGGATGACTCTGGTGGAGACCGGGACACGGGCCCTGATCGGCGCGGTATTCGGAGCCACCAGCGGCGGGGAGACCGCCTACGCCCGCCGGCTGCTGCACCACCTGAGCCCGGACATGCTGGTCCTGTGGGACAAGGGCTTCGACCAACGCCTTCCTCGCCGCCGTAGCCGACACCGGTGCCCAGTTCCTGGGCCGGCTCCGAGCCAACCGCCGCACCCCGGTCCTTGTCCGGCTCGCGGACGGCTCCTACCTGTCCGTCCTCGGCTCCCTCCCGGTCCGGGTCGTGGAAGCACAGATCGCCGTGACCTGCGACGACGGCAGCACCTTCACCGGCTCCTACCGCCTGGTGACGACTCTCACCGACGCCCGCCGCTGTCCGGCCGGCACTCTCGTCGGCCTCTACCACCAGCGATGGGAGCACGAGTCTGCATACTTCGCGCTGCGGCACACCATCATGCGGGCCGGGTCCTGCGCTCGAGCGACCCCGTCGGCGTCGAGCAGGAGATGTGGGCCCTGCTCAGCCTCTACCAGGCCCTGCGGACCGTGATGGTCGAGGCGGCAGAGTCCCGGCGGGGCACCGACCGGACCGCTGCGGTTTCACCATCGCCCTGCACACCGCCCGTGACCGGGTCGTCCAGGCCACGAGCATCACCCCACGTACAACGATCGGTGTCATCGGCCGCCGGATCCTGGCCGGACTCCTCCCAGCCCGGCGGCCGCGCATCAGCACCCGCAAGGTCAAATCACAGATCTCCCGCTACCACGACCGCCAGCAAGACGGCCGTCCGGACACCAGCCGCACCATCACCCGTCTCGACATCAGCATCCTCGAGCCCGAACCACAGCTACCCACCGAACCCGGCCTTGGGTCAGGGCCCATCCCCTGTGTGCGACAGCGTTGCCGCGCGCCGCAATGCCCGTTAGTGAGCCCAGTTGCCGCAAGCACGTCATGCGCTCCTGAGCAACTCGTTCAAGGGTTGCCAGTCGAGGTGCTCGCTCTCTGTGCCGGGTGGCACGAGGGCGCAGGTCAGGGAAAGCCAGTCGGTCAGTGCCGCCCGGTCGAGTGTGAAGTGGACGCAGGGGAAAATGCCCAGGCGTATCTGGAGCCCGCCAGCGCATCCAGGTCCGGGAACGGGGCGGATACGGACGTCGCCCATTCCTGCGGGGGCGCGGGTGCCGTTGAGCAGCAGCTCGCGGTCCATGTACCACACGACCGGGGGGCTGTGCGGGGGCTGGAAAGTGACCTTGATGGCAAAGGGGTCCCGCGTGCTGTGGTGGAAGGTTGTGGCGACGGCGAAGCAGAAGCCGCCACGCACCTGTTGGATCTCGGTCCTCCAGGTGAGCTCACGCCGGCGGACGGGGCCAGAGGGACGGACAGAGGTCTGGCGTCACCTTTCCCAGGGCAGGGCCGCCCGGCACGGCAGCGCGCTGTGCGTACTCGGATATCCGCCCGGGGAGCTTCTACACCACTCGGCGGTTTTGCCGCAGCAGCGTCGATTCGTACGCCGCCGTCCTGTCGGCATATCGGGCAGGCATTGCCTGCCCGGGGTCAACTCCTTGCCCAAAGCGCCCCCGGGCAGACAGTGCCGCACACGCCCGCCGCCGACGGGACGGGCGTTGCCGCCCCTACAGCGAGACCGGGGCGAACAGGTCACAGCTATGGATGCTCTCTCGCAGCGTGGCCCAGGCTGTTGCACGTTCTACCCGTATCCGCCTGGCCTGGTTCGTCATCGGGCCCGTTCAGTGGTCATCGGCTCTCAGGGGTGTGGCACCACTGCTACGGGGCAGGTTGCGTGGTGCAGAGCGGCGTGAGCCGCTGATCCGATACGTCCACCGATCGGGGAGCGGCGTACCTGTCGGCCGAGGATGAGCAACTGTGCCCGGGTGGCAACCGACAGCAGTACCTGTCCCGCGCTTCCCAGTTCCACGTGCGGGGTCACAGTGACGGTCGGGTACTTCTCCCGCCATGGCTTCAGCGCGTGCTCCAAAGTTTTCTTCTCGAACGGTTCCAGCCCTCCGGCTTCGTCGGCGAGGCGCATCGATCCGGGGCTGTAGGCGAAGATGGGCGGCAGGCTCCAGGCCCGCACCGCTCGCAGCGTTGCGCCGCGTGCGGCGGCTGCTTCGAAGGCGAACTGGAGTACGTGGTCACTGTCGTCGGCGTCGCCTTGCTGGCCCACGACGATCTCTCCGCCTGCTGTCTTATCCGCACCCCCGTCCCGGGCTCGGACGGAGACCACGGGGCAGGACGATGCCGCGATGACCTGCTGACCGTAGGAACCAAGCAGGAATCCTGCGATAGCCCCGTACCCGCGAGATCCGAGCACCAGCATGTTCGCCCGCTGGGCTTCGGAGAGCAGCGCGGAGACCGCCGTGTCCGACACCACCTCGGCGGTGACTGGCACGTCCGGGTACCGGCTGACTACATGTGTCTCAGCCGCCCGCAGAATGGTGTGGGCCGATTGCCCCTGCTCTTCCTTGTCCTGGACGATCGGTACGTCCAGCGGCTGCCAGAGCCAGGCGTGCACGATGCGAAGGGGCAGCCCTCGGAGAGCGGCTTCGCGGGCTGCCCAATCCGCAGCGGCCAGGCTCTCGGGAGATCCGTCCACTCCTGTGACGATGGCTCGGGTCATAAGAAGTCCCTCCTACGATTCGGCGGGCACGGCCACTCCAGCTGGCCCTGCCCCTCAAGCATGGGCGATTCCAAGGCGATACGGCCTCCCTCCCGGCGTCCCGAGCGGCTCCGCTCAACCTTGAGGTTTTCAGTGGTTCTGCATCTGCGTTCCTCCACAAGGGCCGTCTGGGGGCCGGTAACCTCCGGAAGAGCTGTGCAGCCTTGACGGACATTTGCGCTCCTCGGCCCGTGCGAGAGTTCTCAGAGGGCGGTTCGTGAGTCTTTGAGTAGCTGCAGGACAGGCACGGAACCGTGCTGGTTGTGGTGGACCAGCTGGCCTCGATCGGGGCTCTGCCGCTGGCCGTGGCCCGCGACGCCGGCTGTCGTGTCGCCTATCTGCCGGGGCTGACGATGCGGCGGATCGCCGACTTCTACCCCGGTGAGTCGAGACCGACGCCCGGGACGCTGCGGTCATCGCCGATGCCGCCCGCTCCATGCCGCACACTCTGCGGGCCCTGGCACCAGACGTCGAAACCGTTGCCGAGCTGAACATGCTCGTCGGCTTCGACGACGATTTGGCTGGCGAGGTCACCCGCACCCAGAACCGTCTGCGCGGGCTGTTGACATAAATCCATCCCTCGCTCGAGCGGGTCCTGGGTCCTCGTCTGGATCACCCGGCAGTGCTGTTCCTTCTTGAACGCTATGGCTCACCAGCACAGTTGCGGAAAGCCGGCAGCCGACGGCTGATATCCATGCTGCAGCCCAAGGCACCGCGCATGGCCCAACGACTCGTCGAGGACATCTTCAACGCGCTCGACGAACAGACCCTCGTCGTGCCCGGCACTGACGCTGCCGCCCTGATCGTCCCCAGCTCGGCCGCCTCGCTCACCGCCGCGCTCGACCAGCGCAGACTCCTCGCCGCCAGGACGAGGAACTGCTGGAGGCGCACCCTCTTTCGCAGGTCCTGACCTAATGGCGGTGCACGACGGTGACGGAGAGCCGGAGGACGTCTGGTCCTGACCCGGAGCTCGACTCCTGCTTCATCGAGGCTGTGCGCAACCAGCCCTCCGTTTCCGGCACGTCGTGATCATCCGCTGGGTAGTGCGTCTTCCGAGCCGTCGGCAAGGAGACCTCTCATCGACACCAGAGCCACGTGCTCCGCATACAGAGCGGGGCCCTTGCCGACCGCTGGGGATGCGAACTGCCAATCGGATGCCGGACCTGCGAGTCCTCCCATTAGGGCGCGGCGTTTCCCTGCACTGGCTCCTGCACTATCTGCGTTCGAGGAGGGCCTACTTGAAGATCTTCTGCGGCATCGACTGGGCGGAGGACCACCACGACGTCGCCCTGGTCAACGAACGCGGCGATCTGGTCGCCAAGCAACGGATCAGCGACGACCTCGCCGGGCTGGAGGCCCTGCAGCACCTTCTCGCCGAGGCCGGGGACGAGCCCGGGGATCCGATCCCCGTCGCGATCGAGACCTCCCGCGGTCTGCTGGTGGCATGCCTGCGAGCCACCGGCCGCCCCGTCTATGCCATTAACCCCATGGCGGTCGCTCGCTATCGTGAGCGACGTTCGGTCGCGCGGGCCAAGTCGGACCACGCGGACGCACTCGCCCTGGCGAACGTCCTGCGCACGGACGCGGACCATCACCGTCCGCTGCCCGCCGACTCCGAACTCATCCAGGCGATCGCCGTCCTGGCCCGGGCCCAGCAAGATGCGGTCTGGAACCGTCAGCAGCTGGCCAACCAACTCATCCCTGCTGCGGGAGTTCTTCCCGGCCGCACTGGCCGCCTTCCAGGTCAAAAACGTGGGCCTTGCCCACCCGGAGGCCCGCACCGTCCTCGCCGCAGCTCCCACTCCTGCCGCAGCTGCCGCGCTGAGCAAGGCACGGCTTCGCACTCTCCTGCGCAAGGCCGGCCGCCAGCGCCGCATCGAAACCAGGGCCGAGCACCTCGCCGGAGTCCTGCGAGAGCCGCACATGCGTCAGCTCCCTCGCGTCGAGGAAGCCCTCGGCCAGCAGGTCAGAGCACTCGTCCTGCAACTCGATGCCGCCGCCCAGGCAGCCGACGACCTCGCCGCCGCATGCGCCGAGAAGTTCACCGAACACGAAGACGGGCAGATCATCACCAGCTTCCCCGGCCTGGGCGAACTCACCGGAGCCCGCATCCTGGCCGAGATCGGCGACGACCGGTCCCGCTTCGCCGACGGCCGCGCGCTCAAGGCATACGCCGGCTCGGCCCCCATCACCAGAGCCTCCGGCAAGAGCCTGATCGTCCACCACCGCAAGGTGAAGAACCAGCGACTGGCCGCAGTCGGCTACGTCTGGTCCTTCGCCGCGCTGTCCGGCTCCCCCGGAGCCCGCGGCCACTACGACCGCCGCAGAAGGATCGGAGACCGTCACACCGCGGCCCTGCGCAACCTCTATAACCGACTCATCGGCCAGCTGCACCATTGCCTCACCACACGCCAGAACTACGACGAGGACACCGCCTTCCCCACCCCGCTACCGGCCCCGGCTTTGACGCCATAGACCGATCGGATGTCTCCATGCCCGGCATCGGGGTCAGGACCGCAGCACGCATCCTTATCGACGTCGGTGACGGCAGTGGCTTCGCCACCGCAGGACACCTGGCCGCCTCCGCCGGACTTGCGCCGGCCACCGCCGGTCGGCTCCTCCACACGCAGCGAACACCCGGCCCGGCGAGGCAAAAACAGCTCAAGCGAGCCTTCTATCTCGCCGCCTTCGCCTCACTGTCCCAGCCGGACTCACGCGCCTACTACGACAGGAAACGACGAGAGGGCAAACACCACGTCGCGGCCCTCGTCTGCCTTGCTCGACGCCGCATTGTAGGCGACTTTGGACGCTTTCATTCAGCACCCCCTGCTGCGACGGGCGAAGAAGAGAGCGGCGAGGACCGCCACGCAGGCGGCGATGAGAAGGCCGCGGTTGCCGCGCGCGGTTTCTGCCAACTGGGCGGCCTTCTCGCGGGCTGGCTGCGGGGTCTTGTCCTGAATCTTCTCGCCCAGGTTGTGGGCAGTCTCGGTCAGCTGCTGCCTGGCCTGGGCGGCCTTCTCGCGCACCGGCTTGGGGGTCTTGTCCTGCGCGAGATGGAGGGCGCGGGCGGCCTTGTCCTGGATCTGACTCTTGACCTGCGCTGACGCCTGCTGCGCCTGCGTCTTGATGTCGGCCTTGGCGGCCAGCGCTTCGACCGTCTCGCCGAGTTCCTCGCGGGTGCCTTCCACCTGCTCGCGCAGTTCTTCCGGGGTGGGCGTGGGGATGGAGTCGTTGCTGCGGGACTGGTCCGTCATCGGTGGGCCCTCTCCTTGATCTCAGCTACGTCGGTCTTGACGCTGTCGATGGCCTGCTCGGGCGCGGGCGGGGTGGCGTGGCTGACCTGCTTCTTGCCCACGGCGGCGAGTACACCGGCCACCGCGGCAAGCAGGACTGTGACGGTCAGGTGATGCCGGTCCCGCCGAACAGGCCGCCGCCAAGCCCGAACCGTTTGCCCTTCTGCTGCATCTCCGCCTGCGCCAGACGCAGTTCCTGCCGCATCAGCGTGGAGATCTGCTCCGACGCCTGCTTCGGGGTCTTCGGCCTTCCTCGCTGCCGGCAGGCGCGACGTCCGCGCAGCCATGGACGCCTCTTCCCATTTCGTGTCGTGTACGGGTCTTTTCCCGGCGGGTACCCGAGCCCCGTCGGGACACTCACCGCAGCAGGACCCCTTTGGTCGACGCGCTACAGCAGGCTGCGGAGCAGCAGGCGGGGTGCGTGGTGGACCAGGAGGGCGCTGGCGATGCCGATGGCGGCGCCCGCCGCGACGTCGCTGGGGTAGTGGGCTCCGGTGTGGACGCGCTCGAGGGCCACCATCGCGGTGGGGATGGCGGCCGCGGCTGCCCACCACGGGGAGGTGGGGGCCACGGCGGCGGTGAAGCCCACGGCGGCGGCGGTGTGGCCGGAGGGGAAAGAGGAGCTGTCGGGCCGGTCCTCGACGTCGTCGTGCGGGATCATCTGCTCGGGCGGCCTGCGCCGCTCGTACAGCTGCTTGCAC
Organism: Streptomyces sp. NPDC057445; assembly: GCF_042802855.1. Taxonomy (NCBI): domain Bacteria; kingdom Bacillati; phylum Actinomycetota; class Actinomycetes; order Kitasatosporales; family Streptomycetaceae; genus Streptomyces; species Streptomyces sp. NPDC057445. The sequence continues at coordinate 28,018 of NZ_JBHVDH010000009.1, forward strand.
ACCGCGTTCGACAGCACTTGCGCGGTGAGCATGCTCACCACGCCCGCTGCCGCGGCCTTGCGCCCGGTGCGCCCGCCTGCGGCGGCCATGAGGACGGCCGAACCCCACCAGAGTTTGGTGCCTTCGGCCGCGGATTCCACGGCCGGCAGGGCCTGTCTGGCCCAGGGTGAGTCCCAGGAGGCGGCCCGGCGGGTCAGGCGGCGGTCGAGGCGGCGGACGTCATCGAGGAGGCGCATGATCACCGGCTTCCCGTCATCCGGCAGCCCACACACCAGCCCCTGGGGTCAGCGCTCGCCCCTGTCCTCGCGTTCCTCGTCGGTCCATTTGCGGGTGTCGCGGGGCTGGACGTAGGGCTCTTCGTCCTTGGGGTGGCCGCCGAGGATGGCGCGTTCGCGGGCCATCTCGGCGTCGAATTCCAGGCCGAGCAGGATCGCCAGGTTTGTGATCCACAGCCAGACCAGGAAGATGATCACTCCGGCGAGGGTGCCGTAGGTCTTGTTGTAGGAGGCGAAGTTCGCCGCGTAGAACGCGAAGGCCGCCGAGGCGATCATCCAGATCACCAGGGCGAGGAAGCTGCCGGGGGTGATCCACTTGAAGCCGCGGCCCCGTGCGTTGGGTGCGGCCCAGTACAGGATCGCGATCATGATGGTGACCAGGACGACCAGGACGGGCCACTTGGCGATCGACCACACCGTCTGCACGGTGTCCCCGATGCCCAGGGCGGTGCCGATCTGCTGGGCGAGAGGGCCGGTGAGCACCACGAGCAGGGCGCTGATGCAGGCCAGGATCATCAGCACCAGTGTCAGGACCAGCCGCAGTGGGGTGATCTTCCAGATCGGTCGGCCCTCGGGGATGTCGTAGACGGCGTTGGAGGTGCGGATGAACGCGGCCACGTAGCCGGATGCCGACCACAGGGCCATCACCAGGCCGACGATCGCCAGAATGGAGCTGGTGCCGCCGGAGGACTGCAGCTGTGTCACCGCGTTGGTGATGATGTCGCGTGCCGCGCCGGGGGTGAGCTTGGTGAGGTTGTCCAGGACGCCCTGCGTCGCCGACTTCCCGGCGATGCCCAGCAGGGAGACCAGCACCAGCAGGGCGGGGAACAAAGCCAGGATGCCGTAGTAGGTCAGCGCCGCCGCCCGGTCGGCGAGCTCGTCGTCCTTGAACTCTTTCAGCGTCCGCTTCAGCACCGTCCCCCACCGTTCTGGACCATCCCGTCCAGGACATCGACGGGAACAAGATCGGCGACGCCAGGCATGTCTTCCTCGACGATGTCACCGGCCGGCCGGAATGGGTCAGCGTCAAGACGGGCCTGTTCGGCACCAGTGAGTCCTTCGTCCCCATCCGTGAGGCCACCCTGGTCGAGGACCATCTCGAGGTCCCCTACGCCAAGGCCCCAGTCAAGGACGCCCCCAACGTCGACGTGGACGTCGACGCCGGCGGACACCTCTCCGAGGATGAGGAACACCGCCTGTACGAGCACTACGGCATCGACTGGGAGGAAGCCTGGCAGCAGGCCAACCAGTCCGGCCAGGGCGGATGGGCCCACCCCGACGCCGGCATGGGCAGCCCGGCCCCCGACACCGCCGCATTCGCTGACACCGACGCGGTCCGCAAGGCCACCCGCTCCGCGGCCACGGGCGATGACGCGATGACCCGTTCCGAGGAGGAGATGCACGTCGGCACCGAACGCCGCGAAGCAGGGCGGGCACGGCTGCGCAAATACGTGTCACCGAGGAACAGCAGCGGACCGTCCCCGTGCGTCCCGAAGAAGTCCGGGGGGAACGCGAACCGATCACCGACGCCCACGTGGACCACGCCACGTCCGGGCGGAGGATCTCAGAGGCCGAACACGAGATCACCCTGCACGAAGAGAAGCCCGTCGTGGAAACCGAAACCGTACCGGTCGAACGCGTGCGTTTCACCCCCGAAGAAGTCACGGAGGAGGAGACCGTCACGCGCGAGGTGCGCAAGGAGCGGATCGAGACCGAAGAAGACGACAACTCCCCACACTGACCCCACCACCCCGGGCACGTCGGGGAACGTGACTGCGCCCGCCGGTGCTCCGGGTTGTCTACCGGCGGGCGTGCCGGGCAGGGAGGGGACGACGCGGGCGGTGAGCGTGGCGCGGGGTGAACAGCCGTTCCTCGTATCGGTCCAGCGCCAGTATCAGAGCGAGGAAGAAGGCGGGCAGCAGCACCGCGCACAGTGCCATGCGTGGCAGCTCAGGCCGGTGCGCCGACGGGGACCTGGGCCGCGTGAAGAACTTCGGGCAGGGGCAGGCCGAGGGCGCTGGCGAGTTCGGCGAGCTCTTGGCCGGTGGGATGGACCGGGCGGTCGGCGCCGTCCATGGCGAACGCCCTGATACGCGGGGTGCGGATACCGGTCCGGTCGGCGAGGGCCTGGGCGCTCAGGTGCCTGCGCCTCATGGTCGTCTGCAGGAGTTCTCCAAGATCAGCCATTCACCTCGCCTGCCCCCCACAGCCCCTCTCATGCCGCCAGACCGTCCCGCAGTCCTGGTTGCGTGATCGCTACCGCGACCGGGTACTGGGGCGCCATGTTCAGGCATCGGCGTGTGCGGACTGTGGCCGTCCTTCTGACCGGCTGGGTGGTACTGACGACAGTAGAACGGTGCGCGGAGCGGGCCCCGTGGCCCAGTGCCGTGCTGGCCGGTCTGCTGTGGTCGTGCGTGGTGGCAGGCGCCTGGTGGTTCGCGGAGTGGACGCAGTTGACGCGCACCCCTGCACAGCGTGAAAACGACGTCTCCGCACAGCCCGACGGCGAAGAAAGCAGTACCCCGAGGCGACCCATCTCGCTGCCTGTACGCCGAGGACGCGGCTAAGAAGCCAGGGCCCGGCCGTGCCAGGAGATACAGAAGGCCGCTGAACCGTCGGCCCAGGCGTCTGACCCCGGCCGCAACGAACACGGCAGCCGCTTCGACAGGCAGATCCCGCACGCCGGATGATCCTCGCCCTGGGCGAAAGGCTCGCTCATGACGGCACAGTAGCGGAGCGGTCTCGGCAACGGGTGAAACGAGGGCCACGGACGGCGGACTCGCGCGGTGGCCCGTCAGCTGGGGATCTCCAGGAATACCGTGCTGCGGGCGCTGGCCTCCGACCGTCCGCCGCGGTATCGGCGGGCGTCGAGGGGCTCGGCGGTGGACGCGGTGGAGCCGGCCGTGCGGGAGCTTCTTAAGCAGACCCCGACGATGCCCGTGATGGTGATTGCGGAGCGGATCGGCTGGGACCGAGGGCTGACGATCCTGCGGGAGCGGGCGCGCGAACTGCGGCCGGCTTATCTGCCGGTGGACCCCGGTCTCGCGGACGGTCTATGAGCCGGGTGAACTCGTGCTGTGCGACCTGTGGTTCCCGCCCGTGGACATCCCGCTCGGTTACGGCCAGAGTGGGCGCCCGCCGGTGCTGGTCATCGTGTCCGGTTACTCGCGGGTGATCACGGCTCGGATGCTGCCCTCACGGCAGACGGGCGATCTGATCGGCGCCCACTGGCGGCTGCTGACCACCTGGGGAGCCGTGCCGAAGATGCTGGTCTGGGACAACGAAGCCGGAGTCGGCAAGGGGCGCCTGACCAGCGAGTTCGCCGCGTTCGTGGGCCTGCTCGCTATCCGGGTGCACCTCTGCCGCCCCGGGAACCCGGAAGCGAAGGGCCTTGTCGAGCGCGCGAACGGCTACCTGGAGACCAGCTCCTGCCCGGCCGCCTCTTCACCGGCCCGGACGACTTCAACGCCCAGCTCACCGCCTGGCTGCAGATCGCCAACCGGCGCCATCACCGCTCGATCGACGCCCGGCCGGTCGACCGCTGGGAGAGCGACCGGGCGTCGATGCTCGCCATCCCGCCCGTCGGCCCGCCCCACTGGTGGCCGCTTCGCACCCGCCTGGGCCGCGACCACTACATCCGAGTCGACACCAACGACTACTCCGTCCGCCCCCGCGCGATCGGCCACGTGGTCACGGTCCACGCGGACACCGAGGAGATCACTGTGATCTGCGGCGACGACCTGGTGGCCCGTCACACCCGCTGCTGGGCCAGCATCAGAGCCTGACCGACCCCGAGCACGCCTCGGCGGCCCGGAACCTGCGCGGTGAGGTGATCCACCAGTAGGCAGCCCGAGCGGCCACCGCCAAAGCTGCGGCCCTGGCCCCCGACAGCCTCGGCATCGAGGTCGAACAACGCGAGCTCGGCACCTACGACCGCATGTTCACCCTCATCGAGGGCGGCGGCGGGAAGGAGGGCACCTGATGGCCCGCACCACCGCTCCCGCGAAGACGCACCCCACGGCCGACGCGGGCAAGCCCGACGGCCAGGGCGCCCGCACGGGCCGGCAGACCGCCGCCGACCTGGCCTTCCTCGCCCGTGCCATGAAGGCCTCGGCCCGGGCGCCGTTGCACGTCACGACCGGTTTGGTCTATTCGGTTTGTGCCGCTCCACAAGACGTGCCGCACGTCCGTCGTGAACTCGGTCGCCGTACGGGGCCGTGGATTCCGCTCCTAGCTGTCCGCCCTGGCTGCGGACGCACCCCGGTGTCGAGGTGGTCTGCCGGGACGGCTCGCTGGTCTACCGCCAGGGCATCACCGACGGCCCCGGACGCGGTGCAGGTCAGCGACCGCTTTCACCTGTGGCAGGGGCTGTCGAAGCGGATCGGGGATATCGCCGCCACCCATCGCGGCTGCCTACCCACCGCAGTACCCGAGCCCGAACCGGCACCGCCACCAGCGAACCCAGTGGCACCATCCGACCAGGCCGATACCCCAGCCCGCCGCCACGCGAAGCAGATGTTCGACGCGGTGCACACGGTGACCGATACGGGTCGTTCGCTCAACGCAGCAGCCCGCGAGCTGGGCTTGAACCGGCGCACCCTGCGCAAATACGCCCGAGCAGCCACCTGGCAGGAATGTGTACGAACCACCCGGTCCCGCCGGCCCACCAGTCTCGATCCATACCTGGACTACGTGCCGCAACGCTGGGAGAAAGGCGAGCACACCGCAACGGTGCTGCACCAGGAACTCGTCGCCAAGGGCTACCGCGGCCACTACCAGCGGATCGAGATGGCCGTCGCGCCGCTGCGTCGCGGCCTACCGATCAACACGCCACGCGAGCGACCACCCTCGCCCCGGGAAGTCGCCCGCTGGATCACCACCGCGCCGTCCCGGCGCGGCCTGCACGCCGCTGAGGGACTCAGGCGGCTGTTCGAGCACTGCCCGGAACTGGACCGAACCCACGATCTGGTGCGTCAGTTCGCCGCGATGCTCGACGCCCGCGACGCTGCTTCCCGCTGGCGGACTGGCTCGAGCAACTCACGACCGCCCGCCTCCCTGCCCTGGCCAGCCTGGCCAAAGCCATCCGCGAGGACCAGCCCGCAGTCGTGCAGGACATCACCACCTCGTTCAACTCCGGCGCCAACGAAGGCCGCATCACCGATCTGAAGCTCCAGAAGCGGATCATGGCCGGACGCGCGGGGGTCCCGCTGCTCCGCCAACGCGTCATCCTCATGGCCCTGCTTCGACGCCGCTACCCGTGACGCTGCGTCACCGGCGCACGGTGGCACATCCCAGCTTCAGGGAAATCTTGCCAGGGCCGAACGTGCACCGGTCGGTACGAATCAAAGTGCACAAACTTGATCTGATGCCCGTCTGCCCGGAGGGGCGGGTGCCTCTCGGTGCCTTCGCCCAACAGACGTGACCTGCGCCGTCTGTTCCGTCGTCAGCGCGCGACGCGGTCTGCCGCTTCCCGGGTGATGTCGGTGTAGAGGCGGAAGAGGGCAGGGCGGGCTTCGCCGCGTTCTCGTTCGTGCAGGGCCGCCCAGCACCGGGCGATGAGCTCCCGGGCCTGCGTGCCGGGCCAGGGTTGGGGCAGGAGCTGCGGCGGCAACAGTGGGTCGGGCTCTATGGCGCGGGTGAGTTCGGCGGCCAGCTCGACCGCGATGGTGAGGAGTGCAGATGGGGAGAGTCCGGCGGTGCCGGTGAGCCGGGCGAGGCGGGGCTGGGCGATGCGGCTGAGGCGGTGGTAGCGGTCGGCGATCTCCTGCAGGGGCCACAGGCGGCGGGCGAGTTCGGCAGGCTCTTGGGTGTCGCCCCTGCGCAGGTCCGTCGTGGTGAGGAGGGTGAGCGTGCCATGGGCGCCGAGGCGGTGGGCCGCTTCTTCGACGTACGGTTCCCAGGTGTTGGCGCAGACGTACAGTCCGCCCTGGAGCGGGGCGCCGCCGAGGTGGACGAGCGTCTCGCGCAGGGAGTCCCGGGCCGTGCGCGCCGAAGCCACGGTGCCAGGGGCCGATAAAGGCGTCGACGTGGCGGGGCGCGGCCGAGCCGCCCCCTACGTATCGCGCCCCGGTCGATCCCGTGGTTCGGCTCTATCGGAGCTGCGGCGGAAGCCGTCGGCGTGGTTGCCCTCTCCGTGGTGGCGTCGCGTGGGCGATTGCTGGGCGGCGGATGGCGATGAGAGCGGCGTCGTCGTCGAGGCGTCCGCCGGCATGGGCGAGGAGGTCACGCCGGATGTGGTGCAGGAGTGCCTCTGGGGAGTTGTCGGTCCACTGGGTGGCCCGCTCTGCGAAGGGGTAGAAGTTTCCGTCTTGGTCGCGTGCTTCGATGACGCCGTCGGTGTAGAGGACGAGGGTGTCTCCGGACTCGAAGCTGACCACGTCGACGGTGTAGTCCGCCGGCGATGTGCTGCTGACCCCCAGTGGGGGCGCGGGGTGCAAGCTCGGAGTGGTGATGCTGTGGCCTGGGCTAAGCAGCAGGGGGGCGGGGTGCCCGCAACTGGTCATGCGGGTGATGGGGCCCTCGTCGGGTACCTCCAGAAGCAGGATGGTGACGAAGCCTTCTCCGGACTCGTCTTGCGGCTCGAAGTCGGCCTGGTAGCGGGAGATGCTCTGTTCCAGTGCGGCGGCCAGGGCGGGCAGGGTGGTGTGCTGGTGAGCGGCTTCGCGGAAGGCACCGAGCAGGAGTGCGGCTTCTCCGATGGCGGCCAGGCCCTTGCCCCTCACATCGCCGATCATCACCCGCGTCCCGCCGTCGACGCGGCTGGCCGCGTACAGGTCACCGCCGATCTGGGCCTCGTCCTCGGCCGACAGGTATAGGGAGGCGATCCGCAGGGGGCCAATCCAATCCGGCAGGGGCCACAGCAGGACGTGCTGTGCGGCTTCGGCCACCGACCGGACCTGGGCAAGCTCTCGTCTGTGCCGCTCGCGCAGCGCGCAGAAGATCACGAGGCTCGATCCGACCAGGACCAGGGCGACGATCTGTGCCTGGTGGTTCGCCGAGAACAACTCGTCCCGATCGCGCAGCACCGCGATGCCCGCCTGAGCCATCACCGCGAGTGCGGCGACCAGCCCCGTCATCCAGGGGCCGGCGAAGAAGGCAGTGATCGCGGGCGCGATAACCAACAACGGCCCCAGATGGATGTCCTCCGGCACCAGGATGTCCACAATCGTGATCACGATGATGAGCACCACGGGAATCGCCAGCCGCGCATGACTCGGCCGCCATGGCTCCCGCAGCCCCGCAAAGCGTTCCCTGAGGCCCACGTCTTCCACAGTGCACCGCCCCGGTCCGGCTGACGAGCCAGCAAGGTGTCGTCGAGCAGGACGATCCCGTTCGTTGCAGGGCCTGCACCTGGTGATGCCGTGGAGGAGTTCGCCCTGGGGTAGCCCTTCACTGGTCGATACCGTGTCTGGAGACTTCCTGGCCTGCGACAACAGCCACAGAGGCTCTGCCCCTGAGTGTGTCGGCGACGCTTGAATCGTGACCCAGTTCCGGCGCTTGGGTTCTAGCTAAGTGCTGACGTGGCCGGTGGTCTTCCCACACGTCCTGGTCGGCGAAGCCATCGAGCAGGGGTGGGGAGCTGTTGCTGGGTGAGGATGACCGATCGGCAGATGGTGCAGTGCGTGGGCATACAGGACGAGCTCGTCGCCTGTGCCGGGCCCGGCCGCCGGGCACGCTACGCGTTCGGGCCCCACTCCCCCGTGCCGGCGTGGGTACGCGCAGAGTTCGACGGGCACCTGGAGGGCTGCGACCTGCTGTACGGGCGCAGCCTGGGCTATGTCAGCGAGCCGCTGGACTGGCAGCGGCTGCATGCCGACTACGCCACGCGCGGCTTCACCGTCACCGCGCCCCAGGGCCGGCCGGACCTCGCCGGTGTGCTGGGCGAGGGATCTGGCGCGGTCCGCGGGGTGCAGCGCGGTCATGGTCGTCACGTGGACCTGGTGGTCGACGAAGACCATCTGACCGGCCTGGAGGTACTGGCTCACCGAAGCCGCAGTCACCGACACTCACCTCACCGGGCGGCTGGCTGAACGCGTCCTCCCTCGCCGAGCCGACCAGACCGTTGCGCCTGTGTTTGCACTGGATCACCCAGCGCCGCCCGTAGGGGTCGGTAGCCTTCACATCCGCGCCCATTGCTTACCATACGGGTCGCCCCGTATGGTAAATCGCTATGAGCTCCTTTCCGTCCTCCAGGGGACGTCCCCGGGATCCCCGCTCGCACGAGGCGATCGTCAGCGCGGCCGCAGAGCTGGTGGGCGAGGTCGGCTACGCCGCGACATCGATCGGGGCGGTGGCTGCCCGTGCCGGTGTCGGCAAGGACACGGTCTACCGGCGGTGGCGGGGCAAGCCGGAGTTGCTCTTCGAGGCCGTGTTCACGGCCACCGACCATGCTCCGGTCCCGGACACCGGAACGCTGGCTGGGGACCTGACCGCACTGCTGCGGGACCTGGTCGACGAGTTCCACGCGCCTGCCGCTGCAGCAGCGCTCCCGGGGCTGCTCGCTGACTTCGCCGCCGATCCGGCGCTGAAGGCGCGCATCCGCAGCGACTTCCTGGCCCCATCGAAGGAGCGGCTGCTGATCGTCTTCGAGCGTGCCGTGGCGCGTGGGGAGATCGCGGCGGGCATACCCGTGGATCTGGTCCTGGACACGCTGGCAGGAGCCGTGTTCTTCCACGTCGGTCTGGTCGGGGAACACCCCGACCCTCAGCTGGCCGGCCGGCTGGCTGCTGTCATAGCCAAAGGAATCGAGATCCGATGAACGGCTGGCTTCTCGCAGCGGGCATCACCGCGTTCGGCGTGGCCGCAGCGCACATCGCCGGCGGGCACCGGGATGTGGTGCGCCCGCTGCTGTCCTGCGGACTCGCAGACGAACCCAAGCGCGTCCTTCATGCCGTGTGGCACATGGTGAGCGTCGACCTGGTGCTCTCCGCAGCCGCCTTGGTCTACCTCGCGCTGGCGGACAATACGCGAGCGACCAGGCTGATGGCGTGGTTCGTGGCTGCGCACTTCGTCGCGTACGCAGTCGCTTTCCTGGTCGTCACGCTGTCGGTCGGCTGGCCGAGGCCACTGCTCCGGCTGCCGCAGTGGATTCTGCTCCTGCCGGTCGCGGGCCTGACAGTGGCGGGCGCCGCGTAGCGACAGCCCCGGAGCCACAGCCGCGGTGCCCGCGGGGCTGATCCGGCCATGGGGACCAGCGGTACAGCCCGTTGGTCCCTATGGCCGGTGTAGAGCGAGGGCCGTCGGTTCGACCCCGACAGGCGCTCGCAGATCAGGATGTGGAGGCGCGCCCCGGACCGATCACGGTCGGGTGTGTCCAGTAGACGGCTGATCCAGTTTTTGTAGGGGTCAGTTGGCGGCCGGTGTGAGCCGGCCTTCGAAGGCGATCTGGAAGGCGTTCAAGGGTGCCTTCCAGCGCATGGTCCACCGCTTGCGGCCCTTGCCGGTCGGGTCCAGGCTCATCAGCGCCATGTAGACGCACTTCAAGGCCGCGGCTTCGTTGGGGAAATGCCCGCGGGCACGTACGGCCTTGCGGATGCGGGCGTTGACGGACTCGATCGCGTTCGTCGAGCAGATGACCTTGCGGATCTCGACGTCGAAGGAGAGGAAGGGCACGAACTCGGCCCAGGCGTTCTCCCAGAGCCGGATGACCGCCGGGTACTTCTTGCCCCAGGTTTCCTGGAACTCGCTGAACCGCTCGGTCGCGGCGGCTTCGTTCGGTGCCGTGTAGGCGGGCTTCAACGCCTTGGCGATCTTGTCCCAGCCCTGGCGGGCCGCGTGCCGGAACGAGTTCCGCAGCAGGTGAACGACACAGGTCTGGACAATCGTTCGGGGCCAGACGGCTTCCACCGCCTCGGGCAGGCCCTTCAGCCCGTCGCAGACGAGCATCAAAACATCGTCGACGCCCCGGTTCTTCAGGTCCGTGAGCACGCTCAGCCAGTACTTCGCGCCCTCGCCGCCGTCACCGGCCCAGATCCCCAGGATGTCGCGGTGGCCCTCGGCGGTCACGGCCATGACGACGTAGATCGGACGGCTCGCCACCTGACCATCCCGGATCTTCACGTTGATCGCGTCCACGAACAGCACCGGGTAGACGCGGTCCAGCGGGCGGTTGGACCATTCCGCCATCCCGTCCATGACCTTGTCGGTGATCGTGGAGATGGTCGCCTTGGACACGCTCGCGCCGTAGACCTCGGCCAGGTGCGCGGAGATCTCGCCGTGCGTCAGGCCCTTCGCGGAGAGCGACAGCACCATCTCGTCCACCCCGGACAGGCGCCGCTGCCGCTTCTTTACGATGGCCGGCTCGAACGTTGCGGCCACGTCCCGCGGCACCTTGACCTCGACCGGTCCGACATCGGTCAGCACCGTCTTCGCCCGCGTCCCGTTGCGGCTGTTGCCACTGCCCCGACCTTCGGCATCGTGCTTGTCGTATCCGAGGTGATCGGTGATCTCGCCCTCCAGGGCGGACTCCAGGACCCGCTTGGTCAACTGCTGGAGTAGCCCGCCCTCACCAGTCAGCCGCAGACCCTCCGACCGAGCCCGGTCCACGAGCATCGCAACCAACTGCTCGTCACTCGCCGCCACGGCCTCCGCCGTCGGCTCGCTGCCCGGTATCTGCTCGATGGTGGTGTCGCTCATCTGGCGTCTCCTTGATCATCGGATCCGCCGATCATTGAACACTCTCCTACGGCAGGAGCCCGGACGGTCCAGGCGTTGGGCGCCCCGGCGGGCGTGCCCAGGATGGATGCGATCCGCGACCAGACGGGCGTGACCCGTAGTTCACCTCCGCAAGGTGGGCATGGCGCTGGCGACAGGGGGTGGCGCCCGCGAAGCGCCGAACTATCCCTTCCAGGGATGGCTGCGCAGAGGCCATCCGCCGGTGACAAGGCGTTCAGACCGTGTGAGCGGGTAACACACAGCTCAGGAGCGCGGTCGCGGCTGCGGTCAGCCGACCGGGCGGTGACGTTCACCGAACGAACGTTGCGATCGCGCCTGGTGTTTCCAGCCGACGCCGGGGGCAGACCGTGTTGGCACTGATCCGCATGCACCGGGCGACCTCCGCGATCGCATCTCCATCCGCGCACTCCAGCACGATCCGCCACCGTAGGGCTCACGACTGTGCACTCGAATGGCAACGCACCCACGACTGCAACAGCTCCGGGCTCGACGTCTGTCAGCACCAGTGGCGGGATCTTCGACGCCCCAGCTCGCGATCGGGCCCGGACTCGCCCGCAGCGGATTGACCTTCCAATGTGCACAGGCTCCGCCCCGGTAGTTGGGCGGGGCCTCTGTGGCCGTTCAGGGCCTTGACCGCCAGGTCGATCGCCGCGTAGGTGTCGGCGGTGGTCTTCGCCCCGGCGCCTCGGCGAACGCCTGACGCCGCACGCCCAGCCAGTCGACCTCGTGTCGGCCAGCGCAGAGGGCTGGAGCAAGCCCAGCACCCGGGGTCAGGTAGGTGCAGTGCAGGTCGGCGACTGTGGTAGTGGCTCAGATCCGAGCCGACCTGCAGTCGGAACCTGGGCCGCAGACCGGGCGCCGGTCAGCCTGCAGAAGTAGTCCGCACAGACGCACGAGATGCTGCCCGTTGGTGCTCACTGGGCCCGCAGGGAGAACTCCATGGTGTTCCCGTCCCTTACGAGTGATGAATTTTCGCGCTTCATGGCTGATACCACCAGCCGCTGCCCGGACCGAACCACGGCCAGTATCAATGGTGAGGTGACGTCTTTGCTGAGGTGCCCAATACGTGCCTGAGGCTCTGATGTGCGGATTTCGAAGTCGATGAGATCTGTCTGCTCGCCAACGAGCACGGTCAGGATACGAACGGATTCGTATCCATCCTCGTGATGCTTCGATCCGGTGTAAACGAGAGCCTCCGACTCGGACATGACAGCCATCGGCGCGCCGGCCAGGACGGACCTGACAGCTGTTTCGTCCTCGACGTCAAACCCGAGCATCCCGCCGCCAAGTTGATCGCAGTCGAGCCAGTTGCCCTTCGTGTCCCGTACGGAGTAATACAGCTCCTCGGAGACGAATCCATCGTCACGGCGGTGTACCAAAAGGGCGAACCCGAGATCGCCGTCGATCCATACGTCGGCGGCCGTGGGCCCGTCGGCGAGACGCCCGGGCAGGGCGTGCCCGGCACCGACGCGTGGCGGGCGCGTGCCTTCCCGGAGGGCTTCCTCAGCAATGTGCGCGATCGTTTGTCTCATTACGGATCCCACTCCGTTCCTGATCTAACGTTCGTTCGGGGGCAGATGCACGGTGTGGCGCGCCCTGTTAAGGACGCGCCACACCGCGATGTTTCCGAGGGACGAGGTCAGCTAACGACCTTCACTCGGTGGTGATCACCTGGCGATACAGGAGTAGGGCATGTCGGCCACATAGCCGTTCCAGCCGAACACCGCCTCAAGAGTGCTCTGCTTTTTTTCCTCGGCCGGGCTGGCCTGCCTCTGGTCAGCTCCTGTGCATGAGTTGGGTCTGCTCGCTGCCAACTTGGGTGGTGCGCTGCAGATACCGCTCGATCAACCCGAGCTCGTCGTCGGTGAATTCGTCGAGAGCCTGCGCGAAGGCCCGGCCGGGCGCCTGCCAGGCGGCTTCGAGTTCCGGGCTGCGATGGGCGGTGAGGGACACGAGCATCTTGCGCCGGTCGCCGGGGTCGGGCTGCCGCTCGACGAGGCCGGCCCGCTCCAGCCGGTCCACCAGGCGGCTGGCCGACCCTGAGGTCAGCCCGGTCAGCTCCGCGATCTCGCCGGTCGACCGCGGTCGGGGCTCCAGGCCGAGCAGGCTCACGCACTGCAGATCGGTCGGGTGCAGGCCGAGTCGTTCGGCCATGGCCTGGTTGAACAGGGTGTAGGCGGCGTGGTGCCGCCGGGCGGCCACGTTGACCGCGGCCACCGTCTCCGCACGAGTTCGGTTTGACATGTACCGATCCTAATGCCCTACATTCAATATGTGTGCCACGCAGACTGTGCTTGGCGCAGACACTTTCTATCATGGTAGACGGGAGAACCCATGACCACCCAGTCCCCGGAGCAGCTGCGCGCTCTCTACGGCCGCTGGAGCGAGATATGGCGCGGCGACTTCAGCCACGCCGAGGAGATCCTCGACCCCGGCTTCGTCGTCCACCAGGCACGCCCCGACGGCAGCGACTCCGAGGCGATCACCGGCCCGGCGCGGCTGCTGCCCGAGGTCGAGCAGACCATGGCCGCCTTCGGCGACATCACCATCACCGTCGACCTCGGCCCGATCGTCGACGGCGACCTGATCGCCGCGCGCTGGACCATGCGCGCCACCTACACCGGCGGCATCCCCCACGCCACAGCCCCCACCGGCACGAAGGTGGCCTTCAGCGGCCACGACATCCTGCGCGTGACCAACGGCAAGTTCGTCGAGTACTGGACCTGCACCGACATCCTGGACGGCCTCGCCCAGCTCGGAGCCGTCTCCGGCCCCAACGGCCCGCCCAGCACCGACACCACCGCGAGCCGGCAGCACTCCGCGGATCCTCGATGACATCCGACCCGCCCGCGCCGGCCTTTGGCGTGGACGGCTGAACGTGGTGGGAGAGTTCAGCCGCCGACAAGCCGGGGCGAATCACCGGGCGGGCTCGGTCAGGTGGTGTATTTGGTGACGAATTCCGCGATGGCGTCCTCCATATGCTGCAGACCGGGCTCCTCGAGCGGGTAGTGGCAGGGTTGTCGAGCATGACAGTGTCGACGGGGACCTTGATTATCCGGGACAGCACCGGCACGCTCAGGTGGTGTGGCTCCAGCGGTCCTCGATGGGGCAGGCGTCGAAGTCCGGCTCGATGGCGGGGACGTAGCTCATGTAGCGGTCGAGGAAACGGATACTGACCCAGTTCGCGGCGGATGTGCTGTCCTTGAAGAGGAGCTTCATAGACCTTGAGCACGGTCAGCGGACCGGGTCGCCGTCTCCGCCACGCCGACCCGGTCCAGGAGCGAGGTCTCCCGCCGGAGGCCGAGCAGGTGCCGCCCGGCCCAGGGGCTGCCCGCCGGGCACAACTCGGTCTCGCCGAAAGGCCGCAGCCATCGGGTTCGCACGCCTGGGCCGTCGCGGTTGTTGACGAGAGCGGATATCTTGCCGGCCAGGCGCATGGCGTACTTCATCGAGGCAAGGGGGGTCTTGGCCAGGAGCCCCAGGAACGGGGCCCCACTCGCGCGGTCAGGATGTCGTGGAAGGACTCGTCCCGGGGACGGCAGGGCGGGGCCGTCGCCACGGTGGTGGTGCGGGCCCGGGCGCCGGGTGGTTAGAAGCCGAGCGGGCCGAGGAGGACGCGTCCGTTGAGGACGAGCTGGTGGGTGCACGGGCCAGCCCGATCAGCATGACGTTCACCGAAGTGAAGATGTCGTTGGTCGAGATGTCCGCTGCGTTGATGAGGAACGCGATGAAAAACAGCACAGCTGCTGCAATGCCAAGCATGAGATTCTCCTTCGAATCGGTGAATCCCTTGTGCCCCGCGGAACCGCTACAAGACCTGCCGCAGCCCATGCATACAGCCTCCGCTGCAGCCATCACCCGCGGGAACGGGTGCGGACCGCGAAAGCGGCTATAGAAGAGGCTGCAGTGTTTCGGCGGCCTCGCACGTCGTGCACAGCCTCGTACCCGGTTGCCGGGCCGCGGTCAGCGCCTGGTCACGGTCGAGGATGTCACCGTCGTCCGCGTCCTTGCAGTCATGGACGTGCACCACATTCCATCCTGGACGGCCCCGCTCAAACGGTAGTCTCTGGGTCCGCCACACTCCCGCCTCCGTAGCCGGCGCGGCGGCGTCCGCCGACACCAGCTCTTGCGTCGGCACGCCCTCATAGGGGACGCCTTCCAGCAGGCGCACATAGTCGCCAGGCACCCAGACCACATGCTCAGCGGGCTGCACCCACCCGTCCTTCCTCGCCTGCCACGCCGGCAGGCCGACCTGGTACATCCAGGCCCGCTGCGTCTGCACACGCGCGCGCAGCAAGCCACCGAGCTCCTGACCGTCCGGAAGAACCACGACAACCGGCGAAACACAGTCCGTACCCATCTCACACCACCAAAGAAGCCTCTGTCGGCGAGCCCGGCCAGCCGCGCCATGTCCCCTGATACCTCGTGTGCTCCCGCTTCGAGACTTCAACCCCGAGTTGTTGTGATCATCCCTGTGGTGGTGGCAGTGCGAATGCATTGGTTCGTCGGGTTGCTTGTAGTCGATCAGAAGACCGGCCGCTGGCGCGGATGGTGTCCAGCGCGCTGGACGGGGCCGCGGCATCACCTCTGTCAGGTTCCGAACGCTCGGTGATCCGGGCGCGGCCGGCATCGACGGCACGGGCGCGGTATGCCTGCAGCTCGGCAGAGCCCTGGCGGGCCCGGCAGTAGTCGGCCAGTCCATTCGCGGAGGCGTCGATCGAGGCTCGCTCGGCTTGCTGGTAGGCCGGAACCTGACTACCCCATTTCTCAGCGTCGTGAGCCGTATGCCCGGCGAAAGGCACCCGGAAGGCGGTGTCGATCCAGGCCGGTCCCCGGTGGGGCCAGGCGGCTCGCTCAACCCGGCCAAGAAGGTAGGACGGTCTTAGCGCGGACATGGGCCGAGTCGAGGACCCCGCGGGCGGAGGTCGACCAAGTCCTGCTCGTCCAGGAGATGGAGAAATTCTGGTGCAGTCGTCCCCAGGCACCCGCACGAGAGCCGGAAGATCGAAGCTGTCCGCGGCGGCGAGCAGGCTACCGCTCTTCGGGCGGCGCCGAAGGAGATCAATCGCTGGTAGCAGCCACCAGCTTGCGCACGTTCTCGATGCTGCCGCAGCCGGCCTCCAGGTACTGCGCACGGGCCTCGCGAAACGCTCGCCCCAGCTCGGCGCGGCGGTCGTCGCCGACGTTCTCCCGGGCGTCGTTGAGGAGCGTGCGTTCTTCCTCGTCCGCGTGGTTGACTGCCGTGACGAGCTCCTCCAGCTTGTCATCCCACCCCTTGGAAGATGTGTCTTCCACCTCCAGCAGGGCGAGCAGCGCCTCGTTGGCTTCGTGGTGTTCGTGGACGCTGTGGTCTACATCGCCACCGTCTACGTTCTTGTAACGTCGCAGGGCGGGATAGACCTTGTCTTCCTCGGCTGAGGCATGGGCGATGAGCAGGTCCGCGAATTCTTCTAGAGCGGCGGCACGATCTGCCTCGACGTTGCGCATGGCACGGAAGAGGTCTTCCATACGGCGGTGGTCCTGCAGGATGAGCTCGACGACGTCGGTGGAAGACACAACGACTCTCCTTACTCGTGACGGTGATCCGGTCTCGCAGGTACCCGCTTTTCCGCAGGTGAGACACGCCCTGTCTCCCTGGAACGCCGTCCAGTCGATGTCCTGGCCGACCTGGTAGAGCTCGGCGGTGGTCGCAGCGAGTACCGGTGTTCTCTTCTTTCGGCTGTCGCGGGCGGCCGCGGCCCCTCGGCGAAGCCCAGGTCGACGGGATACCTTCTCCTGGACGATCCGCCCGGGGGCGGATCGTCCAGGTGCGCGATAACGGTCCGCGCAGCCCAGCCACTACCAGCCAAGACCTCATAGCCAGCCGCAGGGCCGCTTCGGTTCAGTTGCTGGTGAGCATGCCTTCACGCAGGCGGGTCAAAAGACGGGAGATCAGGCGGGAGACGTGCATCTGCGAGATGCCGAGGCGTTCGCCGATCTCCTTTTGGGTGAGTTCGTCGACGAAGCGCCAGTGGATGATCTGCCGGTCGCGTTCATCGAGTTCGGCGATCATCGGAGCCAGGGCGTGAAAGTCCTCGAACAGTTCGAGGGCGGCGTCGTCGGTGCCAATGAAGTCTGCCAGGGCCGCCTCACCGTCCTCGCTGCCGTTGATCGCCACGTCCAGGGACGCGGAGTTGTAGCCGTTGGCGGCTACGCGGGCCTCGACGACCTCTTCCTCCGACAGGCCCAGCAGCTCGGACAGTTCCTTGGTCGTAGGGTTGCGACCTAGCCGGCCGTGCAGCTCCTCGGTGGCGCGGGCGAGCTGCACGCGGGCCTCCTGCAGGCGCCTGGGCACATGCACGGCCCAGGAGGTGTCGCG
This sequence comes from Streptomyces sp. NPDC057445, assembly GCF_042802855.1. Lineage (NCBI taxonomy): Bacteria > Bacillati > Actinomycetota > Actinomycetes > Kitasatosporales > Streptomycetaceae > Streptomyces > Streptomyces sp. NPDC057445. Next base: position 45,325 of record NZ_JBHVDH010000009.1, read on the forward strand.
GAAGAACCGCTTCATCTCGCCGACGATGCACGGCACCGCGAAGGAGGTGAACTCGACCTCGCGGGACAGCTCGAACCGGTCGATGGCCTTGATCAGACCAATCATGCCGACCTGGACGATGTCCTCCATCTCCTCCGGCCCCCGGCTGCGGAACCGGCCGGCCGCGAAGCGGACGAGGGACATGTTCATCTCGATCAGCGTGTTGCGCGCGTACTGGTAGTCGGGCGTGCCCTCCTCCAGCGCCGCGAGCTGATCGAAGAACAGCTTCGACAACTCCCGTGCGTCCCTGGGCGCCACCTTCGATGGGTCCGAGATCTCCGGCATCTCGGTGGTGCGCTCAGCAGTCTGCACGGCCGTCGTCATAGTCTTCCCTCCCGGTCGATCGACCCCTGCGGTTGTCGGCTGGTGAACCGACGATGCAGCGCATACCCCGCCTTCTGCTTGGCATGCCTCCTTGCATTTTAGGAGGCGCCGCGGCCGTCCTCTCACTAGGCCACCAGATGCACAGCCCCATTCGATCCCTCCCAGTAGGGGGCGACACGCTAACGGCCTGAAAAGGGCTTCCTTCTGCCCGTGCTGTGCCGAGAGCGGCCAGCACGTGCGGTCGGGTGCTGAAGGAGTCCGAGCACTGGATGGCCCACATGCGGTGGGCGGACCCGGCGACGACCGGAAGGGCCGCGTTGGAGGTGAGCCCGTTGCCCGGTCGTTCCGGGATACGTGCCAGTAGCGATATCAGCGCGGTCACCCGCCCGTCCTGGGAGCATGCCCTGACGGAACTGGCCGAGCGGCGCGCGGACGTGTCCTACGTAGAGCTGTTGCCGAGGTGACCGCGCTGGCGGTCACCTCCGTGAACCTGCCCGGCGGGCGGAACCCGAACGCACCCCATGCGAGCCAGCGACCGACCGTTACCGGGCCACCTGTCACTTGCTTCGCCGTTCATTACCGGTACCTCCGTCACCCCCGGGCGTCGGCATCGAACGTTCGCGGCGGTCTGCGGAAATGTGGTCCGCGCCAGTCCAGGCACAGGGCCGTGGCGTCGTCTTGCGGACGGCCGTCGCAGGCGTCGGTGACCGCTGTGGCCAGATTGCGCACGACCTCGCGCGGGTGCTCGGCGGCGGTGTCACGGATGAGGCCGGGGAGATCGACTTTTTGCGCTTGACGTTCTTGCATGCCGTCGGTGTAGAGCACGAGGCGGCCCCCGGGGCGCAGGTCGAGGTCCTGCACCTGGTATGGGCCCTGCCCGGCTACGCCGAAGGGCAGGTTCACGGCCAAGTGCAGTTCCTCGACCGTGCCGTCGCGCAGCCGTAGCGGCCAGGGGTGACCGGCGTTGACGAGCTGGGCGCAGCTCCCGTCCAGGGCGATACGCAGCAGCTGGCCGGTGGCGAAGGTCCGCCGGCCGTGGTCGAGGAGGGCCTGGTGCGTCTGGCGGGCCTGTTCGGCAAGATCCGTCCCGGCACGGCGGGCGCCGCGGGAGGCGTTGACCAGGAGGGTGGCCATGAGTGAGGCGTCGACGTCGTGACCCATGGCGTCGGTGACGGACAGGTGCAGGGTGTCGTGGTCGAGGGAGTAGTCGTAGGTGTCACCGGCGATGTCGGCGGCCGGCACCAGGGCGCCGGCGAGGGCGAACTCGGCGGCCTCGCAGGACGGGGCCGAGGGCAGGAGCTGGCGCTGGATCTCCGCGGCCAGGCTGACCGAGGTGGTGCGATTGCCCCAGTGGTAGAGGTCGGTGAAGCGGCGGTCCGTCACGATGATGTACGCCAGCGCGTGCGCGGCCTCTTCGACCTGCTCCAACACGTCCTGTGTGACCTGGGGAAGAAACAGCTCCAGGACACCGACGGCGTCTCCGCGATTGGTGACGGGGGCGAGCACCCGCTGGCCCTGCTCTCCCTCCGGCGCCTGCACCACCTTCTGGATACGCAGGACCTCGTCGTAGACGCTGTCGTCGAAGGGAACCTGTTCGGCGCGGCGCTCCTGGGGCGTAGCCGCCTCCTCGCTGACCCGCAGCAGGCGTCGCCCGACGACGTCGACGAACAGGAATGACACGTACCGCGCGCCGAACCGGTCGCGCAGATTGCGCGCCACGACATTGAGGGAGCGCACCGGCGCGGCATCTTCCGCCGCTTCCAGCACATCAGCCAGTCCGATCCGATCGCGTGCCACGGCAGCCTCCTTTAGGTTGCAGACTCGTTTTCCCGTCGACACGACTGGCACACGACAGCTGTGACACATGCCTCGGCCCGTAGGCACCAGGGCAAGGAAGGCCCCCAGAGACGCCACACTCCTGGGCGGCCCCACATGTCTGGTTTGAAGATTCGGGGGTAAACGGGCCGCAGCACGTTTGGGCGCGGGGGCAGGGGCGGTGCGGCATGGAGCGGACAGCGGACAGTGAGGACGGGCAGTTGCTGGTGGAGAACCTCATATCGGTGTCGGGGGCGTTCGAGGGCAGCGAGGACATTGCCGCCGCTCGCGATCTGGCCCGTAGCTTCCTCGCCGATGTCCAGGCCGTGCACGGGCTGCCGGTGTCGGGGCGCGCGATGGGCCTGGTGCAGCTCGTGGTCAGCGAACTGGTGACCAACGCCCGTAAGTACGCACCCGGCCCCTGCCTGCTGACGCTGGAAGTCAGCGGCGGCGCGGTCGAGGTCACCGTGTGGGACAGCAACCCGACGCCGCCGGCGATCCTCGCGCCCGACCCGAGACGGATCGGCCAGCACGGGCTGGAGATCGTCATGGCGGTCGGCCAGAGCTTCGCGGTCCACCGCGAACCCCTGGGCAAACGGATCACCACGGCCATCCTCCTGGCCGACGATCCCGGCGGGGACCTCACCGGCCGCCGGTCGTGACGGCTTTCGCCGTCCACGGCCGCTTCCTGCGCGCGGGTCTACCCGGCACGGGCGGGTGCTGGTGGACGAGCGGGACAGGCGCCCCGTATGCGACCTCCCCCACGCGATTGCTTCCGCCATGCCCGAAGCGCGCCCACCCCCTGGAAAGGGTGCGACGAACAACCAGGCTCCAGCGGCGGGCGGGGCGGCACCTGAGCAAGCCGCACGGCATGAGCAGGAGAACCAACAACTCAAGCAGGACCTACTCCCCCGATAACGCCAACGCCGGCCGTCCTGCCAGTCCGACCGGCGCGACACTGCTCACGACTGATCTCCCTACATGGGCGTGGTTTCCCGTACGCCTGCAGGACTGCAACAGCGCGACGCCCCCTCCCGCGCACCGCGAAGATCACACGGAACGTGAGATCAGGGTCATCGCGGAATTCCCCCCTCGACCTGTCGGCGAGGATCTGCAGGCGCGATACATGACAGAGTGTTCCGCCCCCAATCGGCGGCCGACCTCGTACAGGCGCATCCCCTCCCAGGACACTGGCCTCGCCGCCGGCACCGGCGTCGCTGTTGCAGCGGTTGCCGGAGATGCGACGGCGACCGCGGAACGGATCGGCTGGAACGGAAACGTTCCTATGCGGTGGTCAGACGGCGGGTCCGGGAGGTGAGGCCGGTCTGCGGGGCGCCCGGTCGCACGGACCGGCTATCAAACTGCCGCGCCCGACAGTCTCGCAACCACCGCCCTGCAAAGACGCCGCTGCCGCCCGCCGGCCCAGGTCGAGGAAGTCGCCCGCCGAAACCACCAGTTGGCCGACCACCTCGGCAGCAGCGCTCGATTGCCACCTCGACGACGCCCTCGCCCAGCGGGCCCCGCATTGGGGGCGGCCTACTCCCCCGACAAACCCTTGCGTGAACTGCCGCGTCGGCGCGCTACGGCCATCCCAAGTGCTGTGCCGCTGACTACTTGGTCAGCAACATGAGAGCGTGGCGAGTGTGGTCGCCGTAGACGCCGATCTCGTCGCCGGGGATGCCGTGCCGCTTTTGGAATCTGGCCACGGCCACCCGGACCTCCCTGTCGTAGCGGCCATCGATCGCGCCGCCGTCGTAGATATTCGGGACCTGAAGTAGACGTACCTGCAACTCGTATACTCCGTGGCCGCTGTCGCCCTGGCGCAGCACGCCAGTACCCGGGATCTCGGGGAGCGAGGGAGCCGGGTTGTCGGGCAGGGACCCCTCCAGCCGCCCAGAGGGCGGGGAAGTCACCGCCGGTGCGGGGCCGTCGTGGATCAGCAGCGAGGAGGCGAGAATCAGTCCGCTCATGGCACCCACCCCGAAAACTCCGGCGACACGGGTTCCCCGCCGGTCGGTCAAGCGCCCCCGTCCTCGCCTTCTCTTCGTCGCGTGCGCCCGGACGTGTGGCGGTGCCGCCCCCGATGGCGCGGCGCCCGGCTGGTCCGATTGCGGGACCGGGCGTTGGGAGACAGCCGACGGTGCGGTGACCGGGTGCGGGCCATTCCCGCCACAGGCGCCCTCTCTGTACGGGAAGGCCAGGGTCCGAAAGGTCACGGGCGGCGCAACGGGGGTCGGATCTGTGCCACGCGGCCTTGGCGGCCTCAGCACAGGCGGAAGTGGCACGGGCTGCGGATGCGCCCCGCGCGGCCACATCGGCTCCACCACGACAGCCTGTTGAACACGGCCCTGATCACCATCACCGGTGCGCAGCGGGGCCACGCCAGATGGCGGAACGGAGCGCGGTCGATCCGAGTCCGGGTCGGGCTCCTGCCTTTCCTGTTCTGTCCGCCGGGACGGGGCCGGATCACCAAAGCCGGCGTCCGTGACCGGTTTACTGTGACCAGCCCAGGACTGCGTCGGGATCTCAGCCTCGTTCTGCTGCTCGTCGGAAGCGTAGAGGTCGGCGCGTGCGGCATCCAAGGCGTCCAGCACGGCTTGAAAGGAATCCCGTATCTCCTGCGCGATGTCAGGGAACGAACCGGGAGTTTGCTGTGGTTCGGCGTCGTTGAGGCCCACCGGTCGTCCTCCTCGCCCAAGTACGTGTGTCATGTCTGGAGTTCCATGGACGGTTCCGTGACGGGAAGCTGAACCGAACGGATCCTGCTGGCGTCACTGGTGCGTTGTGATGACATACGCAGCCCGTGCGACCTCGTCTCATCGGTTCCTTCTTCCGAGAGGCAGGCCACATTCGCTCCTCTGCGCCGCAGAACGCCCGCCGGGCGGCGGCCGACCAGCTCGTCACCGACGGCCGACTGGAGACGATCCTGGCGGCGCTCATCGGAGGCCGCAGTCGTCCGGCCAGGTTGGCGCGGCGCGTCAGGGTTCCTTCGCGGGTTCGTGGTGGGTGCAGGGGGTCAATCCGGCCGCGCTCAGGGTGAGGTGTTGGGCCAGTACCTCGGCGGCGGTGTCGGCGTAGCCGGCCAGCGCCGGGTCCTCCAGCCGGCGGTGCTCGCCAACACCGTCCCGGTCACGGACGCGGTGCCCCGACCAGCGCCGAGCCAGCTCGCTCGCGGTGCGCATCCGGTGGCGCGGACCGGCGAACCGAACGGTCATGCGTCGGTGGAGCCGCTCGGCGTCCATGCCGTCGCACAGTTGGTGGCCAAACTCCCGGCCGATCTTCCGCTGTACGAATGGCCGGTGATGATGGCTCCCTCTAAGCTCTTGGCCGCATCGAGGGCGTGCCCTGTGCAGGCTAGGAGCGTGTGCCCTTGGCGGTCGGTGATCTTGTGGCTGGCCGGTTCTGTGCAGGTGTTGGCGAGCCGGTCGTATCTCCAGGACCTTTGGCACCCATGATTGGTGCACCAGGCACGGCCTCCTGTCGCAGACAGCGTGTTGCCGTGCTCCGGGCACAGGCCCCAAGGCACATCGCACAGGCGGGGGGCGCGGGCGCTGCGGCTGCGGGCGAGGTCGCCTGCCGTCTCTCCCAGGGCCTCCCTGGCCCGATGCACGTTTCCGGCAGCGCACTCCAGGTGGAAGGAACTGCGCCGGGTCTCCTCGCTGGCCCACAGACGCTGGTGCACATCGAGAATGCGTCGTTGTAGGGCGCCCGCCTCGATCATGAGGGCGCGTAGCTCCGCTGGTATCGGCTCCGTGTACTCGGTCATCGCTCGAACTCCTCAAGTTGCGGGCCCATGGGCTCACGGGCCGATGCCTTGGGCCACGGGGAGCGCCAGCGCATGGCCTTGTGCACTTACTCCTATTCGATGCTGGTGGTGACCCGGCTTGGGCGGAGTGGCCGCTCAGCTTGACGCCGACGCCTGCGTGCCGCGCGACCCGGGTGATGACCGGTCTCGCAGTCGTCCAGGGCGCGGGGAGCCGAGCCGCCCGGCCTGGGCGGGCACAGATTCCGGCTGCCGTGCGGAGTAGCTGGAATGTGGTTGCGTGCCCCCACCCGGAACGGGGAAGCGCGGTCACAGTGCCCGCCGTCTGTTTGGGAAGTGAGTCCTCGTGACGGCGTCCATCACCAGCCTGCCCACCACCTCCGCCCGGGCCTCCCCGGACTGCCTTTCCCCGTGTGGAGGACGGCAGGAAAGTGGCCCCCAGGATGGGGCAACTGAACGTGACCTTCATGGAGCGGCTGGCCGTGCTGGAGGAGGGCACGCACGAGTACCAGTACGTCCGCAACACGCTGATCGAGATGAACCTCTCGCTGGTGAAAACGCGGTCGTCGGGTTCCGCAACCGCGGCGACGGGGAGGCGGACGACATCCTCCAGGTCGGCACGATCGGCCTGATCAAGGCCATCGGCCGGTTCGACCTCAGCCGGGGGGGTGGCCTTCACCTCCTTTGCCCTGCCGTACATCCGCGGCGAGGTCATGCGCTACTTCCTCGACGCCTGCTGGGACGTCCACGTACCCCGCCGTCTGCCCTAACCGCGCGTGGAACTCGCCAAAGCCAAAGAGCACCTCGCCCACCGACTGGACCGTGACCCCACGGTCGGCGAACTGGCCGTCCACCTCGAGCTCAGCGAAGAGGAGGTCAGCGACGGGCTCATTGCCGCCACCTACACCGCAAGCTCCCTGGACACCCTTAACATCGACCCGGACGACCGCCCGGCCACCCTGGCAAGCGGTCGCTCCTACGCCGACCACATTGGCGTTTCCGATCACAGCATGGAACTCGTCGAGGACTTCCACGCGCTCGCCCCGCCTGTCCGAACTCGGCGAGCGCGAACGCACCATCCTGGAGCTACGCTTCGGGCGCGAGTTGAGCCAGGCCCAGATCGAGGCCGAACTGGGTATCTCCCAGATGCACGTCTCCCGGCTGCTCGTCCGCACCCTGAACGAACTGCGCACCAACATGCTCACCGAACAATGACATCCCGCGTGGCCGACTCCGTCCGCGCAGAGGTGACCGGGGGAGCAACGCAAGGGGTGGCGGCACGGAGATTCCGGGGTGATGCTGGAGGTGTGGGGCATCAGCCGGGGTGAGTTCCTTGCGGTTGTCCCCCGTCACGGAACCTCAAGTGATCAGTAGCCGTCGGATCTTGTACGGCGAGCCGGTGAAGGGCCGAAAAGTGGAGCCGGTGGGCGGCTGGAGCGGCCGCGGCGGCCTTTGTCCTGCATTCCCCTCTCTTGGGACTTCCCACCGCGGTCTCACTTTGCCGGGGCCCCAGACAGTGAGGCTTTCCTGTCTCGTCGTGAAGGCCGGCCCTCCTCTAGGGACCAGGTGCATGGCCATTCGGGTGGAAGGTCCGTGGAGCACTAGGGTTGTCCTGGTTGACATCGTCGATGTCTTCGGATTATCCGTGCTGGTCAGGTCTCATGTGACAGCTGAACCTCTCTGCGTCTGACGGATGCTTCTTCGCCGTGACGCTCCCCTTTCCTTGATGTTCAGATAGATAACATTATTTCCGACTTTGCGGACTTCACTCGGATGGTGCCCTGATGGGTCAGGCCCGGGGGGCCGGGTAGCCGCCGAGAGACAGCCGGTGCTCACAGGGCGATGAATCAGAGCCCAGCCCGCACGGAACCCGGAGGTAATGACCTTGCCCGGACAACCAGGGGGATCGCTTTGGACGGAGTACGACCCGGATCTCCGGTATCCGTCCCTGAGAAGCGACATCCGAGTGGATGTCGCCGTGATCGGTGGTGGGATGGCCGGGCTCTGCACGGCGCGGGAGCTGGCGCGCTCAGGCCGTACCGTCGCTGTTCTGGAGGCGGACCGCATCGCATCTCCCGCCACTGCCCGCCCGTCTTGAACCGCCAGATCACGCCCTCGAACTGCTGCCGCAGTCGCTCGGGGTACGGGCCGTACTCGCCGATCGGCAGGTACGGCTCGATGAACTCCCACTCAGGATCCGTCAGTTGCACTCGCGTCACGCAAGAAGATCTACCGTTCCAGGCCGCGCCGCGAGAGCGAAGTCCGGGACTGTCACCGTCCGCCTTCGAGTCGGACTAAGCTCAGCCGAGACCACGATGAGCGGCCCACAACGCCGCGGCACGGCTGGCAGCACCGGCGACCAGGGCCGCCAGTTCGGGTTTGTCGGGGACAGGGAACGAGACGTATGCGCCCCGACCACCACCAACTGGTCGGCCATAGGCCTTTGCGGCTAGGCGACCGTCCGGGAGAAGCCGGACGTTGAGTGTGGTCAGCGTGAACGCCTCACCGCGTCGAGTGTCCGTCCAGCGGAGCGCCTGCGGGATCGTGACATTGATCGCCAGAGCGCTCACTTCCAGGTCGCTGCTCATAGACGGATGATCCCACACGAGTCGCTACAGGCGGCCGCCACCAGCTTATGAAGCGGTGCAGTTTGAACACGACTCGATACGCGCCCTAGCTGCCTCTCTACTCGGTGGGCTCAGGGTTGTCGGGGGAAGGAGATGGTGACGCGCCTGTTCTTCTCCCTGCCGGGCTCGGTCTTGTTGTCGGCGACCGGATGGGCGTCGCCGAATCAGTTGACGGTGTAGGTGAAGCCGGTACCGAGTTCGTCGCGGAGGACGTCGCGCACGCCTCGGCGCGCCGGCGGGAAAGTGTCAGGCCGTGGGCAGCCGATCCGAGGTCGTCCGTGTAGCCGACGATGGTGGCTTTCGTGGCGTGCCAGCTGCGGATCTCACCGGCGACGGCGCGGATACGGGTACGGGCGGCGGCGGTCAGTGTGGCGCTGTCCTTGCCGAACAGGATCCTCGCGCCGAGCGTCACGGTGGTCTGGCCGGTGGTGTCTTCGCGGCGGTCGTCGACAGTGCCCGAGACGGTGGTGATGACGGCGGTCACCAGGCGCAGGTCGGCGATGACCGGCGGGGCGAGGGTAGCTCCCGGCCGGAGCTGCCCGTCGTCTGCCTGGGCCGGTGCGGCGAAGCCGGTGAGGGTGAGTAGGCCGGCGGCGGGGAGAAGGACTGCTGTGTGTCGGTTCATGGGGTCAGCCGCCCAGCTTGATGGTGGCAGTTGGAAGCCGAGCTCGGTATTGCTCCCAGTCCCAGACGTGGACAGCCGGGCGTTCCGAGTCCAAGCCCGCGACCAGGGGAAGCGCGGATGAAATGCCAACTGCTCAACAGGATGCCCGCTGCTGACTTGCGCACGTGCCACGGCCTCAAGAATTCCCCAACGCCGTAGTTCTCAGTGGCTCGTGCGACGAGGTACTGGTCAGTGTGTGGTCACGTCGGTCACCTTGCTCGACCCCCGGTGACCCTCGCACGCGGTCCGGGCTTACCACTCGGGGCTGGAGGTACGCAAGCCCAGCGTCACCCAGCGGACCGATCCGTCGTCGTCGAGCGAGAACGCGACAGCCGCCTCTAACCCCTCGCTCCCGCACGGGCGTCGGTCTCGGCCTCCTCGGCTGCCGGCATCGGAGAGGTCAGCACCGTCCGGGCCCGGAGTCGCGCAGAGTGAAGGCGATCTCGCGGGCCATGAGTAGCGGATTCGTAGGCACGACGACGCCGCCCGCGCGGAGGATGCCGTAGTGGGCGACAGGGAAGGTGCGGCACGTTGGGCATGATCGGGGCCAACCGGTCACTCTGGCGGACGCCACGAGCCTGCAGCAGCGCGGGGGAGGTCAGCGCGGTGGTCCGGCGGGCGGGTCGGCGTAGACGCCGTTCAGCATGCCGGTGGCCTGCCCGACTTCGATGAGATAGCCGTCCGGGTCACGCAAGTAGCACCGCAGCTCGGCCTTGCGATCGATGGGTGGCGTGAGGAACTCGGCGCCCTTCGCACTCCACTCTCGGTGACATGCCTCGATGTCGGCGACGCGGAGGTTGAGGAAGCTGCTGACCGTGCTCGGGTCGGTGGGCGGGCGCAGGGTGACGTCTGGCTTGTCCGGGGTGGGGCCGCCGCCCGGGTTCATGATGATCCATCCGTTGGCGAGCTTGATGGTGCAGGGGTTCTCCTCGAGCACCACCTCACCGCCGAGAACGTCGGTGTAGAAGGCGCGAGATCTGGCTACGTCGGCCACCGTCAGAAAGTGAGTGAGGAGGAGCCCGGAATCCGGGGCAGGAAAACCATCACGGTGCATGGCAAGGCCTCCAGGTAATCGGACGTTTCCTTCCATAGTGATGGATGGATGTCCGTGGGCACGAATGAACACGGCCGGGAAGGGAGCCAGACGTGCTGGCCGCCGGGCCCTCCGCTGCCCTCGAGCCCGTGCCGGCGGCCCTGGCGGGGCCGCCGGTACGGGCACTGGTCAGCGCACGTCGACGTGGTCCCCGGCGGAGTAACAGTGGTCTTGAGGGCACCGGTGGTGCTCGCCTTCACCGTCTAGAAGGTGGTGTAGGCCGTACTGCCTGCCTTGCGGAACTGGAGCTTGACGTACTGGGGACTTGTCCGGTCGATCAGGGGCAGCCAGTGAGCGCTGGTTTCGATGAGGACGTTGGCCAGGTACGCGAAGTGTCCGACAGATGAGAGATGATGAGGCACTTTCATGGCGGCGGGGGGCCGCTGAAGTTCACTGGGGGTGGGGATGGATCGGGAACCGGGTCAGGGTTCGTTCGAGGCGCTGGCCGACGGGGATCCGGTGACGATCGGGCGGTACCGGATCGTCGCGCGGCTGGGTGCCGGGGGCATGGGGCGGGTGTACCTGGGCCGGTCGCCGAGCGGCCGTGCCGTGGCGGTGAAGGTGGTACGTCCGGAACTCGCCGAGGACGGTGAATTCCGTCGCCGGTTCGCCCGGGAGGTCGGCGCCGCGAGCCGGGTGAACGGGTTCTTCACCGCAGGGGTCGTCGACGCCGACCCTGAGGGATCACCAGCATGGCTGGCAACTGCGTACGTGCCGGGGGTACCGCTGAGCGAAGCCGTCTTGACCAACGGCCCGTGGCCGCAGGACGCCACTCTGACACTGGGCGCGGGCCTGGCCGAGGCACTGGAATCCATCCACGGTTCGGGAGTGGTCCACAGGGACCTGAAGCCGTCGAACGTCCTGCTCGCGGCCGACGGTCCACGGGTGATCGACTTCGGGATCTCCGCCGCGGCCGACGTCAGCGTGCTCACGCAGACAGGAACGGTGATCGGCACACCCGGGTACATGGCTCCCGAACAGCTCACCGGACAGCCCGTGGGCCCGGCCTGCGACGTCTTCGCGCTGGGTGCGGTGTTGGCGTTCACCGCGACAGGTACTGGCCCGTTCGGTGCGGGATCCGCCCACGCCCTGAACTTCCGGGCCGTCTACGAGCAACCGGACCTGGACGCCCTCCCGACCGTGCTGCGCGACCTGGTGGCCGACTGTCTGGCCAAGGAGGCAGGGCAGCGTCCTACCGTCGCCGCCCTGCTGGACCGTCTCGGCGACCACGGTGACGCGCCGGAAGCCCGCCGGACTCTGCACAAGCCCGGTTGGCTTCCCGAAACGGTCGCGGCAACCGTCCTCGCACGTGCCGCCGCTCCTCAACCGGCCACCCCGTCGCCCTCGACCGTGCCGGCATCGGCACCCTCCGACGGCCCACCACCAGCGCAACCCCCGAAACCGGTCGGCACCGCCATCACTTCGACCCCGGACGCCGGGGCACCCCAGGCCACCACCGCTCTGCCCGGACCCGCCCCCGCCCTGCAGGAAGCGCGGGACAAGGTTCCCGGCGGGCCGGGACCGTACATGCCGGCTCCGACCGGCCGACCGGGAGCACAAAGTCTCGGGCTGTCCCGACGACAGGCCCTGTTCGGACTCGTAGGGGTAGGTGTTGCCGGCGCCGGCTACACCGCGTGGAGGGTACTCGACCGCACCGGCACACAGCCGGGTCAACAATTGTGGGTGTTTCCCACCGGCAAGACCGTCAATTCGACGCCGGCGATCGCGGACGGAGTCGTGTACGTCGGCAGCGGCAACGGCACGCTCTACGCTGTCGACTCCGGCACAGGCAAGGAGCGCTGGACGTTCCGGACCGGCGAGATGATCGAGTCGTCACCGGCCGTGGCGGACGGGACCGTCTACGTGGGCAGCGGCGACGGCAATCTGTACGCGGTCGACGCCGGCACCGGCAAACGGCGCTGGGCCTACCGGACCGGCCCCAACTACACATCGCCCGTCGTGGTGGACGGAGTTGTCTACATCGGCAGCAACAACGGTGTGCACGCGGTCGACGCGGCCGACGGCAAACCGCGCTGGACGTCACTCACCGGCGTATCGGTGACGTCGCCGGCGGTGGCGGACGGTGCCGTCATCGTCGGGAGCGGCAGGGGCCTCATCTCGCTGGAAGCGGCCACCGGGAGTGAGCGTTGGAGGTCGCTCCAGGACAAGATCGTGAATGCCACACCGACTGTGACCGGCGACCGCGTCCACGTCGGATCCGACGACGGCCTGCGTTCCGTCAAGGCTGACAATGGAGGCGAGTGGGAGGACTTCCCCGCAGGCGGCCCCGTCGGCACGTCGTCCGCGACGGTGGTGGCCGGCATTGCCTACTTCGGCAGCAAGGACGGAAATCTGTACGGGGTCGATGCCACCACCGCCCAGCAACGGCTCAAGTTCCCCACGGCCGACAGTGTGGACTCCACACCGGCAGTGGTGAACGGCGTCGTCTACTTCGGCAGTGACGACGGGCACCTGTACGCCGTGGACATGGCCGCCAGCAAGGAACGCTGGCGGTTCGCCGCCAAGGACACCTTCTTCACACCGTCGTCGCCCACGGTGTCCGACGGAGTCCTCTACATCGGCACTTACGGAGGCGACCTGCTCGCGATCGCCCTGTAGCCAGGCTCCACGCCTATCGCGGTCGTCCGCCATGGGCCGTGCCCGGTGCCCGGCACGTGACCCGTGTTGTCTTGGACAGCGAGTCTTGAAGGTGTGCCATCGAACTTTGACGCACGTGAGTTCGTGACACGGGACTAGCCCCTGCGCCTCCGTCGCACCCAACCCGTCCCGAGGGCAACTGCGGCGACCACGGACAGAAGGATCGCGCCAAGGACTACCGTCGCTCCGGCTGCAATCACGATGATCGCCCACCACGGCCCATCGGATTCCACGGCGCCTCCAACGGATCACGAGTACCGAGCGAGACGACGGTCTCTTGGGACTGGTTCCACGGCCCGATCACTCAAAGTTCGATGACACTGCTCAAGGTTGGCTGTCACAGGACACATGTGGGTCGTCCACGGCGCTTCGGCGGGCCTCCAGGTGGTCGGGAGCCGTTGCCCCGTGCGCGAAGAAATCGACGCAATGGACGCACAGCACGTTGCCGGGCCAGGTCTCGTGGCCCTGGACATCACCGCCGCTGACGGACGGTCTCGAGCAGAAGTAGGCCACCTCCGGCATCACACCGGTCAGCGTGAGGGGGCTGCCGTCGTCTCGTGCGACACCGATGGCGCAGGTCGGCGGGCGCCGGCGCCGCGCGTTTCGTAGATTGGCAATACACCCAGGACAGTCGAAGGGACGCACAAACCGTGGTACCGCACATCGATTACAAGGCGGTCTTCACGGCTACGCCCAGTCCGTATCTGGTGCTGGCTCCCGACTTGATGATCGTCGACGTCAACGAGTCGTACCTGAGGGCGACCGGTCGGAGCAGGCAGGACTTGGTCGGGCAGTATCTGTTCGCTGCTTTCCCGGACAATCCGGCGGACCCGGACGCCGACGGGGTGCGGAACCTGGGCGCCTCGCTGGACCGGGTCCTGCGATCCAGGGAACCCGACACGATGGCGGTGCAGAAGTACGACATCCCCGTCGCCTCCAGGCCGGGGGTGTTCGAGGAGCGATGGTGGTCCCCGATCAACACCCCCGTACTCGGGCCGGACGGGCAGGTGGCGTGGATCATCCACCGGGTGGAGGACGTGACCGCGTTCGTCCTCTCCCGCCCACAAGGCGGGGCGGGGGGTGGACGGAAGGCCATGGAGGCCGAGCTGTACGCGCGGGCGCGCGAGCTGCAGCGGCTGAACGAGGAACTGCGCCAGGCGCACGGCCGGGAACGCCAGGTCGCCGTCACCCTGCAGGAAGCCATGCTCCACTCGCCCGACCTGGTCCGGCACCCGAATGTTGCGGTGCGCTACCTGCCCGCGGTCGGGTCGCTGAACGTGTGCGGCGACTGGTACGACGTCGTCGACCTGCCCGGTGAGTGCTTCGCGGTCGCGGTCGGCGACGTCGTCGGCCACGGCCTGGCGGCCGCCACCGTCATGGGCATGCTCCGCAGCGCACTGAGCGCCGCCGTCCGGGCCCTGCACGAGCCCGCCAGGTCGCTGGAGGTCCTCGGCCTGTACGCCCGATCGGTGGAGGGAGCGGTGGCCACCACCGCCGTCAAGGCAGTGATCGACCCCAGCCGGCACCGGATCACCTACAGCAGCGCCGGCCACCCCCCGCCCGTCCTGCTGCACCACGACGGCGCCTGCACCATGCTGGACCGGGCCACAGACCCGCCCCTGGGCGCCCGCCCCGAACACGTCCCCCGCCCCCAGGCCGCGCTGCCCTACACCCCCGGTGACACCCTCGTGCTCTACACCGACGGACTCGTCGAACGCCGCGGCGAGGACATCGACGCCGGCCTGGACCGGCTCACCGACGCCCTGGCCCGCTATGCCCTCCTGAGCCCCGACCGCCTCGCCGATGCCCTGCTCGCCCGCCTCGAAGTGGCAGGCGGCGCCCGCGACGACATCGCCCTGATCGTCGTGCGCCTCTGACACCACGCCGCGGGCCGCAGCACGGGGCAGGCCACACTGACCGGGCGGCCGTCGGCTGCTTCGCGTATCTCGTCCGTCCAGCCAGGATGCTCCGTCGCCACGACCGGCACGTCCGGGAATCGCTTGCGCAGTTCGGCGGCACCGCGGTCGCTGCGGACGACGTTGACGAGCGCCAGGTTGTGCACCAGGGACGCGCCCGTCAGCAGCCGCCCGACCGACGAGCCCGCGGCGGTCTGCACCAGAAGACCGTCGTATCCGAAGGCCAGGTGCTCCTGCGCCTCACGGCGCAGCATCACCGTGGTGAGCGGGTTCACCAGCATCTGCGCGGCGACCTCGTCCGACAGCTCGTCCGGGACGACGATGACCGCCCCGGCATCCGCCACGATCCACTGGGACCAGGCCCCCGGGTGAGGGAAGACCGTTACGCGGCCGCCGACCGTGACGCCCGGCGCCACGCGTGTTCCCGGGCCGATCGCCTCCAGCACGCCGGTGCCCTCCACGCCGGCGGGAATCGGCTTTGCCGCCTCCTCGGGGTAGGCCTCAACGGCCTGGAGATCACCAGGGTGCACCGGGAAGGCGGTGGTGCGGATGAGGACCTGACCGGCCCCGGGTGCTGTCGGCTCCGGCTCCTCGATGACGGTCACGACGTTGGCCGGCGACCCGCCACGGGTGTAGACGACTCGACGGTTCATGAGCTCCTCCTGTGCGCTGGAGTGAGGCTTGGGCAGGCGTCAGCCGACGTCCTGAAGCAGCAGGTGCTTCGCGCTGAGTGCGCCGTCCAGTTGCATCAGCCGACCGCCCTCACGCAGACCGCCAAGGTCCACGGCGGCGAATCCGAACTGGTCCAGCAAGCCGGCCACCGCTGTCTTCGCGTCGGCGTCGTCGCCCGCGTAGAAGGCCACTTGCCGTCCTTCGGTATGCCGGGGGTCAGCGGCGATGAAGGGGGCGAACAGTGTGTTGAGCGCCTTCACGACCCGGGCTCCCGGAAGGTGCTGGGCGACCCATTCGCTGCCCGTGAGGTCACCGACGTCGTACCGGCCCCGCCAGGGGTTGGCCGCTGCGAACTGATTCGTCGTGTCGACGACGATCTTCCCGGACCAGTTGGTGAGGTCCGTCAGTTCCGGTACGGCGAAGAACGGCACCGAGAGAATCACCAGCTCCGGTTTCGCCGCCTCCTCGGCCGTTGCTGCGCGGGCCTTCGGCCCCAGCCTGTCCACGAGGGCTTCGAGGGTCTGCGGGCCCCGGCTGTTGCCGATGACCACCTCATGGCCGTAGCGGATGGTCTGGTCGGCGACCGCCTGCCCCACCTCTCCTGCGCCGAGTACGCCGATGGTGCGGTGTGTGTCCATGGTGCTCTTCCTCGATCGTGTGCCAAGTCCGTGCCAGCTGCGCGGTATCGGTTCGCACAGCCGACCCGGCGGCGCGTTCAGGTGCAGAGACCCGCAGGGGGCACCGCCGCCCTCGTCGCCGTCGGGAGCCTTCAGCATTCCCGCCCTATATCGCAATATGTGCCTATTGGTGAATAGACGGAACCGGGGAAGCTGCACCGGCGGGGCACGCCGGCCATGTGCGCCTCCCGAAGCCTGGCGCCTCTGGCAACGGCCGCCCGACGGGTGCGGCGAATGAGGCTGCTGCGGAGATCGGGGGTCGATCTCGTCGCCCAGGATCCAGTCACTCGTGCCGTATCGGCACCGGGCCGCGACGATGCCTACGGGCGGTGAGGGTTGAAGTCCAGGAGGACTTTGCCGTTCCTCCGCAGGTATGCGAGGGCCTCGGAGAAGTCCTTGGCCTTGTAGACGGGGGCGGAGGGCAACGTGAGCTTTCCGTCGGCGACCAGCCGCGCGGACTCCGCGCTGAGGTCCGGATGACGGGGAAGGTATTCGTCCTGGTACATCCAGAACTCCCTTGTGGTGATGTTCTTTGCCTTCAGCGCGTGCTGGTCGGGAGTGAAGGGCTCGCCGCTCATGTAGCCGTAGATCACCAGCAGGGCGCCTTCGGTCAGCACGTCGAGCAGGAGCGAGGTGGCCTTTCCACTGACGCCGTCCAGCCCCAGCGGCACCGGCTCGTTGCCGGTGGTCGCACGCACGCGCTCGGCCACGTCCGGGGAGTCGAGCAGCACGATGTCGGCGCCGAGGTCCTCGAGTTCGGCGACGAGTTCCTCGCGGCGGACGATGTTGATCGTGCGAAGCCCGCGCTTCTTGGCGAAGGCGATAACGGACCGGCCGACGCCGCTGTTCGCCGCGTTCTGCACCACCCAGGAGCCGGCCGGAAGGTCACGCGACTCCACCAGCAGACCTGCGGCGGTGGGGTTGATGCTGAGCATCGCCGCCTGTTCGAGGCTGATGGTTCTGTCCACGGCGGTCAGCTTCGCGGCCTCCGCCAGGACCTGTTCGGACCAGGCGAAGGTGCCGAAGGGAAGCAGGACCCTGTCGCCGGGGCGGATGTGGGTGACCTCCGGTCCGACGGCCAGGACCGTGCCGGCTCCCTCGTTGCCGATGGCGCTGGGCAGTTCGGGCCGGACCGGATAGGTACCCTGCGCCAGGAGCAGGTCGTGGTGGTCGAGCGGGGCGTACTCGACCTGGATCAGCGCCTGCCCGGCGGCAGGAGCCGGAGGCTCAGGAACGTCCACGACTTTCAGGCTCTGCTCAGGCTCCCCGAACCGGGTGAGGTGAATGGCGAGCATGGAACTCGTCTCCGAGCAGTGAGTGCGGATCAAGAACGGGGTGAGCAGCCGAGGGCTTCGAGGTCGTGGGGCCCGGACCTGCCAATGAGCACCTCACGACCCGTGGCGGATGACCTTGTCGAGTGCCCGGGCTGCCCGGCATCGGAGTGAGCAGCAGACCCGGCGGCGCGTTCGGCCTGCTGAGACCCGCAGGGACCGTGCGCCTCCGCTCGTCGAGCGATCCGCGGGCATCGACGACACCCTCGGCGTCCACGGAGGTCTTCGACATCCTGATGTCCAGTTTAGGGAATTCTGTACCTAATTCTCAATAACTATACCCAGGGCGGCGCACCGGCAGGTGCGCACCCTGCCGTGGACCTCACTCAAAGGCAACGACTGATGCCGGGGCCGTCCCTGAGCAGGTACGCGTGCGGAGGAACAGCAGCTGCTCGTGCGGGGGGCTCAGATGCCTGGGAGGCTTGGCTCAAACAGCGGATCCCCGTGTGCATTCGCCCGTGTGCGCATGCCGGGGCTTCATCGGACGGATCCCGCTTCCGGCTGGCTGTACGGCGACTGCTCCGTGGACGAGAACGGATTCACCCTCACCGACGCGCACATCCCGCCCGAAGAACTCGGCCAGCGCTGGCAGGGCCTCGGGCGTGGGCCGCTGCCGTTCGAAACCAGCATCCCCGGGGTCTTCGCAGCAGGCGATGTGCGCCACGGATCGATCAAGCGCGTCGCCGCAGCTGTAGACGAGGGGGCAAGCGCAGTGTCCTCAGTGCACCAAGTGGTCGGTGTGCGGCTTTGGAAGTCGCATCTCAACCGTCGGTTGAGACATTCAGGTTCGGCGCGGCGTCACTGGGGTGCCAGAGGCCGCGCTCCGGTCCAGTCGGTGACTGGTAGGGACTGTGCATGGCGAGAAAGCGGACGTCGAGATCGGTCAGCAGGTAGTCCATGCGCCGCTCCCAGAACACTTGTATGTGGGGGAGGGCAAGGTGGGCGTCGAGATCGGCCTGGGAGCGCCAGGCCTCGTAGAAGACGAAGACGCCGGGGTCGTTGCGATCTTCATGGAAGTGGTATTCCAGGCAGCCGGACTCCTGCCGGGTCGGCGCGACGAACGAGAGCAGAAGCTGCTTCAACTCCTCGGGGAGGCGGACCATGGACAGCATCAACCGGACGGGCCCCGCTGGAACCGCCAGCCGCTCCACAACAAGACCAAGGGCTGCCTGCCAGTCCTGCACCGACGTGCCGGGAACACATCCGGCAGTGACCCCATCAACTCGGGGTCGAACCAGCAATTGACCTCATCCCACAACCACTACCTCAACCTGTCTCATCGCCGCGTCACAGCCTGGGCCTGACGGACCGACAATCTGACCGAGAGTCCGGCGCATCAATGGGGCTATCAGTCCCCGCGGCCTCATCGCACCGGAAAGCCGAAGACGTATCCCTGCTCCCGGAGCCACGGCAGGACCTGGCGCAGAGCAGCAACCGTCTGGCTGCGGTCTCCGCCCGCGTCGTGGAACAGAATGGTGGGACCGCCTGCGATCTCGTTCTTCACGGTCGCCACCATCGCGGCCGCCCCGGGTTGCTTGAAGTCTTTGGAGTCCACGTTCCAACCCAGCGGACGCATACCGTGCGAGGCAGCGAGCTGACGGCTGTACGGAGTGAAGGCGCCGCCCGGAGCACGGTAGTAGAGCGGCTTGACGCCCCCCGAGGCCTCGCTGATCATCCGCGCCGCATCCAGGATCTCCTGGGACTGGCGGGCACGTGACGCGGTGCCCATCGTCGTGTCGTGGGAGACGGAATGGTCACACAGCCGGTGTCCGTCCGCGACCACGGCCTTGACAAGTTCGGGATGAGCTTTGGCTTGCGTTCCGACCATGCAGAAGGTCGCCTTGACGCCGTTCTCCTTGAGCACGTCGAGGACCTGGGGCGTCCAAGTCGGGTCCGGACCATCGTCGATCGTAATGTTGACGCCCTTGGCACCCATGTCGGAGGCATGCGCGATATCCATGCTGACGGTGGGGGCCGGGAGTTGGGGATCCGGAACGGAGGTCTGGCCCACGATCGGCCTCGGCTTCGCAGGCGCGGTCGACTCGCTCCCGGCCGGGACAGCCTGGGTCGTCCACGCCGCTGCCAGGGCGGTGATCCCCGCCACGCCGATGGCCGCCGCGATTACACGGCCGTTCATCCCCATGCTTCGATGCCGCCCCATGCCCGTTCCCCGCTCTCCCCTGCGCCTGACTTGCACCTGACTTGCCCCCGGGAGGACGCGAGCTACGGCGTGACGGATCCGCTTATTACCGATCCCGTACATTTCCGTGGGCGCGGCCCGTCCACCCTCGGCGTCGGCTGGTTGCCGGCCGCCGACCGTATCCGCCGCCACCGGAGACCACTTGGATACGCCTGGCCGGCCGCGCCGTGCGATTGCCGAACAGGCCCGGTTCCGGGCGGGATTCGCGAACCGGCGCGCGGTGCACGTCAGTCCAGCTGGGTGCCCCCTGCCGGGCAGGACGGTGGGTTGAGCCGAGGGTTCGGGGCGGACCGTTGCCCAGCTGGACCGGCCGGGGTCTAGACGGATTCGGCAGCCTTGAGGAGCCGCTGGGGCAGGTAGGGGGACTCGACCCGGATGTCCCAGCCCCGGCGGCGGGCGTGGCAGCACAGGGCGAGGACGTTGACGTCAATCGTGGAGGCGGGATCGTCGGCGCGGTCGGCGACCTGGTAGTGATCGCGGTGGGCTTCGAGGGCATCGGCCAGAGCCAGGTTGAAGCTTTCCTCGTCGCCTTTCACAAGCTGCGACAACAGTACGGCCGGTGGCGGCAGGAAGCCCCAGTCCTTGGCCTTCTCGATTTCCCGCAGCGCCCGCTCCGCCGCCGGCTCGGTCTCCACCCCTGTCAGGTAGGCGTGGAGGGCCTCCCGGTACGCGGCGAAGGCGGAGCCGTCCTTGCCGGCGATCGCAGGGCCGGCGAGGACCAAGGGAGCGAGGTCCTCGCGTACACCGGTGATCAGGGCGAAGGCGGTGGCGTTCTCCCAGTAGCCGGCGCCCGCCTCCCCGCCCCGCGCAGCCGGATAGCGCAGGTTCTGGCCGCCGATGGTCACCGCGACTTCGGTGCCCGGCTCTGCCAGGGCGATGCGGAACAGGGCCGCCCCCAGCTGGGAGGCCAGCAGCAGGTTCGCGAGCTGGGCGTCCGTGACGTCGGCGGAGTTTCCGGCGCGCCACTTGAAGAGGAGCTCCTGGTAGCGCATGGCGCGCCCGAGCCGCCTTACGACGAGGGGTTTTCCTTCCTCCGGAGTGAAGGCTTCCCGGGTGTACTGGTCGAACAGCGCCTCGCTCTCCGCGTTCACGGTCCGGTCGCATGCCGGCCGCTCGACCACCAGCGGACCTGCGGCCAGCGCGGCGACCGCGTCCGGACGCCGGTTACGGCCAAAACCCCCGACCCTTGGACCGCGGGTCTCGAAACCGGTGACCAGGGCGTGCGGGAGGTAGTCGGTGTGGAGGGCCGGCGCCCAGCCCAGGGTCCGGTACGCGAGCGCGGCCAGGCCGAGCGGCAGGAGCGGGAGGAGACTGCTCGGCGAGGCAGTGGCGCCGTGAACGGTGGTGTGCGGGAGCAGGAGGGCGGCCAGTCCGGAGTCGAAGGCCTCCCGGTCCTCGGCAGACAGGGCGCGCAGGGTCCTCAGCGCCACGCTGTCGGGCCGGTCGAGGAGGCCTTCGCCGGTCTCCTCAGCCCGGCTGCGGATGCGGGCCAACGCGGCGTCGATGGCGGCGAGCTTCGCCTGCGCGTTCGGTGGGTGGTCCTGGTCGTTTCCGGTGTCGTCGAGAACCTGAGCCATGAAACCCGTGACGAGCTCGCCGGCGGGGCTTCCCTGTGCCTTCTCAGCGAACTTCTCGCGGGCGAAGTGGAAGGCCTCACCGTGCCACTTGGCCCTGTCTCTGAGGATCGTCAGGCAGAACGCGTCGATCCACTCGCCAGGGGTGACGCTTTCCTCGACGTCGTCCTCGTCGCTCGGGTCGTAGCTGATGCCGAAGTTCACGTAGTCGAGGAAGACCTGGAAGGTGCAGTGCGGGAAGTACGCCGCGAAAGACACGGCGCCGACCGCGGACTCGGTGGCATCCTTGAGGGCGGCCTTGGCCTCCGAGGTGTCGAGGCTGGGCGTCTCGACGGAGAGGGCGCCCAGGTAGTCGAGGAACTCGTCGGCGATCGACTGCCATTCGTAGGTGGCCATCCGACCGGCCTTCGACATGGACCGGGCCCGTCCCCCGATCCGGCTCGCGAAGTCCTCGCGCGCCGCCGAAACGACTGCCTCGCCTACCTGATGACGCTCTATCCGCACTGGGCTGCTCCTTGACGCCGGACCGTGCGGACAGCCTAGGCACAGGGTCTGACAAGGCAGGCGCGCGCTGTGGGATACGGGCCCCGCCGAGGACGCGTACCGCTCCACCGGCGGATTCTGAGCGTCCCGGCTACGCTCCCGGCAGACGCACATCCTGGGCCACCGACGGAATTGGTCCACCCGCGGTTCTGTGGCTTCAGTGGTGTGGTGATCTTGGAGGGCGCCGGACTCCCTGGAGGGCTGGTCTCCGGTCCGGTGCTGGGAGTTGAACGCCGACCGATCACTTGGCTGTTCTGGTGACCACACCAAGCAGGTCGATCTGTGTGCCTGGGGCGAAGGGCCGACCCTGTGAACCCCGGGACCGCTCGCGATGTTCGATGCCGCCTGTCTCGGCAGCGAAGTCGGCACCCTCACCGATGGCGCTGCTGTCGAGCTGGGCAGAGGTCGTACCGGGTCATGTGACGCTGCTGGCCCAGCTAACCGCCAGTGCCTTCGGGACCGGCTGGGCCTACTACGCCATCAGTCTCCTCGTCACCCTCGTACTGGGCATCGCAGCGAACACCAGCTTCGGCGGCCTACCGGTCCTGATGAGCCTGCTTGCCAAAGACGACCGTCTCCCCCACCTGTTCGCCCTCCGCTCGGAACGGCCCGTACACCGCTGGGGCGTCGCCGCCCTGGCGATGATGGCCGGCGCGCTGCTGATTGTCGTCAGCGCCGACACACAGCGCCTGATCCCGCTCTACGCCATCGGCGTTCTCGTCGGCTTCACCATCAGCCAGATCGGCCTCGTCCGGCACTGGCTCACCCAGCGCCCTGACGCGTGGCTGCCTCGGGTACTGATCAACGGCATCGGGGCGGTGCTGACGGCCGTTGCAGGCATCGTCCTGCTCACCACCAAGTTCCTCGCCGGTGCGTGGATCGTCGTCCTCATCGTGCCGCTGCTCATGCTGCTGTTCTCTCGAATCGAGCGCTACTACACCCTCGTCGAGAACGAGCTCAGACTGGACCGCACCCCGCCGCGTCCGACACGCGCCCACAGTCTCGTCATCGTTCCGCTGGGTGGGGTCGACGCGGTCGCCGTTTCCGCCGTCAACGCCGCGTACACGCTGGGCGAGGAGGTCGTCGTGGTCGCCGTCTTCACGACCAGGAGAAAGCCGACATCATGCGCGACGCCGACTGGACGCGGTGGAACCCCGGTGTACGGCTCGAAATCATCGACAGCCCCCAGCATGCCCTGGTGCATCCCGTCGTCGACTACGTCGAACAGGCCACCCCCGACCGCGACGACAGGCGGATCGCCGTGCTCATCCCGCAGGTGGAACCCCTGCACAGCCGCTACCGGATCCTCCAGAACCAACGAGGCATCCTCATGGCCGGCCTTCTGAACGCCCACACCGACGCGGTCGTATGCCTGCTCAACGTCCGATTGAACCTGTGACCACGGCCCGCGGGCTGTGAGTCCCTCGACCGCCACGGGAATGTGGCGGGGGACGCTCAGCACGCCAGGGTTTGGAGGGGCAGTACCCACACGCACGGTTGCTGCGCAACGTGTACTTGGGAACTACCGCCGGACCTCGGCAGGATAGACGTCGACGAATTCGCCGCACCAGGCCGGGCGGTGACGGCCGACGACGCGCCCCTGCCGCCGGGGCGATCACACCGTGATGGCCCACGCCATCTCCAAGCGTGGCGCCGGTGTACTCCCACCACCGCGGGGCGAGCGCCCGCATATGGCTGATCATGTCGGTCAGGTCGTCGATGCTCCCGGCGTGGCCAATGTCATGAGCCCATGGTGGTCCTCCTGGCTGGTGTGTCGGCTGCCGGGCGCCGACGGAGGCAAGGGGAAGTCGTCAAACGACGGCGGCTGAGCGCGACATGACGGGTGGCGGATGCCATGGGACGGCCTCGAAGCCGTGATCAGTGGCAGGGGTGGCAGGGGTGGCAGGAGTCGAACCTGCGGCATCCGGTTTTGGAGACCGGCGCTCTGGCCTCTGAGCTACACCCCTTCGACGGGGTCAGCTTGGCACGCCCGGCAGTCCTCTCTCCATGGATTTTCTTGTGGGCAGCCCGGGGCCTCCCCGGCTGCCTCGCCACCTGGTGGCGGAATGAGTCGAACAGCAGTCGGGGCGCAGCCGGTCGGCTGCGCCCCGGGCTTCAGGCGGTCAGGCCCTGACGGACGAGGCGTTGACGTACTCCGTACCCTGCTGGAACCTCGGACTGCTACCACTTCGCCCCCGACCGGTGGTTCCGGACAGAGCCGGGCTGGTCGGCAGCGCGGCCGGGGAGTCTCAGCGCGTGCCATCGTGCTGTGACCAGGAAGGTTCACCGGTGGGGTGTGTGCTCTATGGCCGGTCGTAGAGGATCTGCCGTATGAGCGACAGGGGATTTTCGTTGCGCGTAGCCACAGGTGACGATGCGGAGTTTCTCGCAGACATGCTGGTAGCAGCAGTGAACTGGGGCCCTGCTCGGGAGCCCGTCAGCCGGGGCGCTTCCGCTGCACCTCCGTCGAGTCGTCCGACAGCCACTCCTGACGGTCCGGCGCGATGTCTCGAGTCGGACGACGATCCGCCTCGGCGTCCCCGGCAGGCAAGGTTCGTCATCGACGAAGAGGCAGTTCCTCGGAAAGCAAATGAGACAAACCCGCGCCGGCCGCGTATGGCTCTGTGACCGAACAAGCCTTGCAACCCCGGTGCCCCCAAGGTGCCAGCTCATCGTTTCGATGCTATCCGGCCGCTACAAGACATCCTGCGTCTGTCCGATTCGGGCAGCCCCGTGGATGTCGGTCGAGGAGGACTGCCGGTGAAATTTGACAACAGCGAGCCACAGGAAGCCCTTCCTCCAGGGCCTGAGTTCGAGCGCTCGATCATGGACTCCTTTCAGCAGGTCCTGCAGGCGCTCGACGACGCTCGCGCCGAACTCCTCGACGGTTTCACCCCGCTGTACGGAACGGCCGATGCGTCACGGGTGCCTGGGCGCCGCACATCCGTGGAGCACCCGCTCGACGGGAGGGGGCGCAGCGCAGACTCCAGCGGCTCGTCCGGCGCCGAGGCCGCGCCTTCGCACCCGTGGCGGCAGCCCGGCGACGACTGGGACGCGTTCCGGCCGCGGACGCCGATGGGAGAGGCACGCAGTCCACGCCCTGTTGCCGCGTCGGCGGTTGTGGTGGAGCCGCTGTGGGAGCGTGGCACAGAGCCGGATGGCCAAGCAGCGGAGGACGGATTGCCCCCCGTCGGCGCCCACCACCACGTCATCCCGAAGCCCGACTCGTCTCCTGGGAATGTCCCGGCCCCCCGCGAATCCTTGTGGAGCACCGCGGACGGAGACGCAGTCTCGCCGTTCACGGCTGGGCCCAACTGCTTCCAGTGGCCCGCGACCCCGGTGACGTCACCAAAACCTGCCCGACCGAAGGCGAGAGCCCGGCGCATCGACGTCGCGCGGCTCGTCGTGAAGCCGGGGCGCCTCGCGGGGGTGTGCGGGGTCGGGGCCGTAGGTGGTCTCATCGCCGTCTCGTCGCTGATGGGCAACGACGGTGAGGCGTCCGACCCGGCCGTGTCGCCGTCCGTGCAACCGAACCAGCCACTGCCCGGCGGGGCTGTGTGGGGCCCCGATCAGGCACGGTCGTCCGACGAAAGCGCGCTGGACCCGGCCCCGGACCAGGACGTGCCCGGGGCGCACAAGCACCGGCTCCGGGTCGCCCGCATCCTCCGTGACCGCGTCGGCGGGCACTACGACATCGAGATCCAGGTCCAGGCGGCAGCGGCCAGGTTCCAGGACCCGTCAGGAAGGGCGTGAGCGCCGCGTGCGGCGTCACGCAGGAGTGCGTGCGTTCGGTTTGTGGTGCGCGTCCGCTCGTTGACCTGGTCGTCGTGGCGCTCGGTCAACAGCCGCAGGATGCCGCCTGGTCCTCCGATGTGATTCTGCGCAGGTAGGCGCGGAAGAGCGCGGCCTGGGCGACGTGGAGTGCGTCAGCGGGGTCGGTCTTGCGGTCTCCGCCGGTGGCCAGGAGCCGTGCCCTCGCCGACAGGGTTGAAGGCCCTCCCAGTGGGGGTGCCGATGCTGCTGGAAGCCCCTACGGATCGTCACGGTCTGAGGGAGCTTCCAGCAGCTTTCACGTCGGAATCAGCTCGATGAGTTTGTGCATCTGGAGGCCGGCGGTCATAGCCCCGGGGGGAGCGTGGTGTCGGATGCTCGTGATGGAGGGTCAGGAGCGGTTCAGACCCCACGTCTGCAGGGTGTAGGGCCGCCCCTTCTCCTCACCCGTGATCAGCGGCACGTCGAGCAGTCTGAAGCCCGCCTTGGTCGCTACGGCGACGCTGGCGGCGTTCTCGGCCTCCAGCTCCAGGATCAACTGCTCCGCGCCCAGTTGCTCGAAGGCGTACGCGGCTGACACCCGCACCGCCCGTACTGCCAGCCCCTGGCCGCGGTGCGCCGGGCCGACCGCGTAGCCGAGCTCCATGCCCTCGGGGGCACGCCGCAGCATTACCTCGCCGAGCGGTGCGCCGCCGTCGACGGTGATGGCAAGCAGGATGGTCGTGCCCTCCTCCCGCAGCTGCCGGTCCCGGTCCAGCCGTGCACGGGCGGCCGCTTCGTCGAAGGGCGAGACGATCGGTGTCCAGTACGCAATGTCAGGGTGGTCGAACAGCTCGGGCATCGCAGCCAGGTCAGCCTCGGTCCAGTCGCGGAGGACGAGCCCCTCCCCCGAAAGCTCAATCCGCTCGGGCAAGGACGACGTGGTGCTGCTCATGGTGGGGACCTCCCTGGCCTGTTCAGGACGAGGCAGGATAACCGAGGCAGGCATGGGCCCACGCATTCCCTCCGGGGGCTCACTGGACCCCGGGCCGTGGTGGTCTCCGCCGTAGCCTCCTACGGCTCCCGCGAGCCACCTGCAGCGCGACCGGTCGCATCACTCCGTCTGGGCGTCCGGCACGCCACCACGCTCCTGCGGACCCTGTTCGTGCTTCGAATGTTCACCGGCCTCGACGGAAACGAGCTCCTGGCGCGTGGACACGGCGACCCGTCGGCGCATGCCGCGCGACCGCGGCGAATGCGCAGGACCGCGACGCGGCCGTCGGGCTGCTTCAGCGGCTGCGCACGCTGTACTTCTCGATCCGTCTCGTCTGGGCGGACGGCGGCCGCGCGGGCCGACCGGCCGGCCGAGAAGCCCCAGCTCACCCTCGACATCGTCAAACGCTCCGACGCCACCACGGGCTTCGTGGTGGCTCGCCGGAACTCCCGTATCCGCGGTGCGCTCCGGGTCCTGGTCCTGAAGCCCCGGGGTCGTCGGGTCCGCGTGGTCAGTCACGAGGGAACGCCAAGGGGTCCATTCCCAGCAATGTGAACCAGTCACCGTCGAGGACGTTCCGCTTCCAGGTGTCGACCTCGCTTTGTGGGATCTTGTACTTCCTGGCGACCTCGGCGCTCGTGACGTCCCCGTACACAACGATCATCACGATCCGTGCCTTGTCCGCGGCCGAGAGCTTGTCCTTGGTCTTGTCCGGCAGATCGCTGAACCTGAGGCAGCCGCCCGTGCCGCCGTCACCGCCGCGGCCGCCGGTACCGCCGAGGAAGCCGTCCCCGCCCCGGCCGCCGTCACCACCCTGGCCACCCAGACCAGGCTCGCCTGGCCGGCCGGGCTTGCCGGGCTCACCTGGCTGACCGAGCATGCCGCCCAGGCCGCCGTCACCACCACGGCCGCCGTCACCGCCGCTACCGCGCAGGCAGCCACCGCCGCGGCCGCCGTCACCGCCGTTCCCACCGCGACCGTTGAAGATTCCGTCACCACCACGGCCACCGTCACCACCCCGGCCGCCCTGCGGACTCTTGCCGAGGCGGTCACCGGCACTGGCGGAGTGGTCTGTGCCTGCATTGTGCGGCGCCGGTGCGGCGCATGCGGTGCCGACGGCGAGGGCCGCTGCGGCCGCCGCCAGGATGAATGGACGCCGCCAGAGACTTCTGGACATGGGGGACTCCGTTCCACGACATGGATGTTGACCTGCAGGTGCTGTGCGCCGGCCCCGACGCCGTGTACGGCGGACCGGCGGTTGTTTTCGCGATGACCGACTTGGCAGGGGCACGGGGGAGGCCGCGTACGACCTCCCCCGTGCCGGTGGGCTGCCACGGCCCGGACGCGGATCGTGGCGGCCCGTCGGCGGGTGAGGGTCAGAAGAAGCCGTTACCGCCCTGGCCGCCGGTACCACCGAAGAAGCCGTTACCGCCCTGGCCGCCGGTACCACCGAAGAAGCCATTACCGCCACGGCCACCAATGCCGCCGAAGAAGCCGTCACCACCACGGCCACCGAGACCGCTGAAGATGCCGTCACCACCACGGCCACCGGTACCACCGAAGAAGCCGTCACCACCACGGCCACCGACACCGTTGAAGATGCCGTCACCACCACGGCCACCGGTACCACCGAAGAAGCCGTCGCCACCCTGGCCACCGGTACCGGCCTGGATGCCGGTGTGATGACCGGCGAGGCTCACCACAGGCGCGGCGGGCTTCGGGGCCGCCATCGCGGTAGCCGGAAAGAGGAC
Source organism: Streptomyces sp. NPDC057445 (assembly GCF_042802855.1). Lineage (NCBI taxonomy): Bacteria > Bacillati > Actinomycetota > Actinomycetes > Kitasatosporales > Streptomycetaceae > Streptomyces > Streptomyces sp. NPDC057445. Next base: position 73,716 of record NZ_JBHVDH010000009.1, read on the forward strand.
GCCCCCGCCGATCACGGCGGCCGAGGCGAGAACCGTTGCGAGACGAAAGCGCCGGCGCTTGGGACGGGCATTGTCGTTGATGTGAACATTACGGGTCATGGTTTTCTCCTTATTGCGGGGGAATACTTCACGACGCCCCACCGAATTCACAGAACGGGCGGACCGGTATGGGTTTCCACCGGAGCCGCCAAAGAGATGAACCGGCGGTTCGGCGAGAAGAAATCCCGGTGAGGAATTCCGCCCTACCGTGCTGCCTCGTTTCCCTTTCCGTGAGGCCACTTCCAGTAGGCCCGAGCAGCGCAATGCGGTCACGTTCCGACATATCGGGGCTTGACCAGAGCGCACGCTCCGGGTAAAAGGCCGCCAAGGCACCACCAGGCAGCGATGCGACCCAAAAGCCCCAGGAGAACCGCCCCGAAGCCGCGCCGGGAGGTGAGCCGATCCCCGCCTCGAGGAATCGAGCGCACAAACCATCACAAGGACCCCGCACACGAGCGCCGCCGCACGCTCACCGGGCTCCGCACACCCCCTGTCGGCCATGCCCGCCCGGCCCCAACCTCAGCCCGCCGTAACCGACTTCACCAGACCCGGCCATCAAGCCACCCCCTGACGCGGCATCAACAGCACCGGCCACTGGCGGCAGTGGCGGCACTGGCGGCACTGGCGGCGCCGAACACCGCGGACCCGAGCCGGACACCGGTTGACACACGCGAGCAGCGGCGCACCATCGGGGAAGCAAGCGCGAGGCCGACCGTCCCGATGATCCCGGCATCCTGCCCCGCGTGGCTTCCCGCCCGGGGAAAGGCCTCCCGGCCATTCGGCCCACGACCCCGCCCGTGCCCCGCCACCAGTCAGGGCACCCACGCGACAGAAGGGATCACAGGCCGGCGGGAACCTCGCCCGCCAGTCCGGCGCTCCGCTGACCCTCGGCCCCCTGGGCCACCGCGGCGCCGGACCAACGCGACCGGCCGCTCAGCGCGTGCCGTCCAGACCGGCCCGCAAGCATCACGCGTGCGCGGTTCTTCTCCCCGAGTGCGTTCCCGGCAGCGCACATCCCTGCCTGGTTCCTGCTCCGATGTGGCCACAGTGTCCGGTGGCGTGCGGGGCGCCGCCCCAGATACAGGCCCCTTGCCGTGCTCCCGCGCCATGCCCACCGGTCGTGCAGGTGGGGCACAGAAGATCACGGCCCCCGGCGACCGGACCACCCTTCGCACAGCCCATCGTGTCCGGCGTGCCGGCCGGTCGACATCGTCGCCGGCCGCACGGACCGTGCTGCTGCCCGGCCTTGTGGACGACCCCGGTTCCAGCGACGTACTGGCTCCGCTCCCCGTGGCACCGGCCTCGATGAGATCCGGAGGCGGAAGCGCGGTGGACGACAGCAGGCGTAACCGGCAGCCGAACCAGCATGCCGAACGCCCCCGGCAGGCCCCGGGACACCGGGCGCCGCCAAAGTGCAGCCTGCACGCATTCGTCGCCCAGTCGCGCACTCCGCAGACACCGGGCGAACCCCCTCTCCTCGATCCAGGAATCGATACCGGCGCCCCGGGGTGGTGCCATCACGCCGAAAACACAGGGCGAAAGTGTGCGCATACCGCTTTCCACGGCACACGCACGGGCCCGGCCGGGTGACACGTCCCCTTGACGTTGCCACCCGGCCGGGCCACAGCCTCACCGGTGTTGCACCTGCTTGCTCTCTCAACGGGTGTTGACAGTCCCGTTGTTGACAGGCACCGTGTTGTTGTTGCCGATGATGACAACGATATTCCCCCTCCCACCGCCTCCGCCGCCCTTGTTCCGGCCGCCGCTGTCACCGTGGCGCCACTTGTCGCCGTGGCCGTGACGCCAGTTGTCGCCCTGAACGGCTGCCTTCGCCGTCACCGCGTGAGCCGGCGCCGGAGCGGCGAACGCACTGGTGGGCACCAGCACACCTCCCGCGGCCAGAGCGGTCGAAGCGGTCAGCGTCACAAAACGCCGGGTACGGAAAATGCGAGCCATGGGAATTCTCCTTCGCAAGAAAAAGAGGGGAATGAGGGGATGAAAAGACCAAGGGACCACTGGACAACCTGTCCATTCACGGGCCATTCAGCAACGGGACGAAATGCCCCGCAAAACACGCCGTCAGGACTTTCCCGAACGATACGGACGGGCCACCCGGCCTGCGTGAACCCATGACTCAATTAAGCCCCCGATAAGCACCCCTGTCACGCCGCTGCATCTCGGGACTTGACAAATCCCCGTGGATCAACCACTCACGCTGCCGGCATACCGGGCAGCGTAGGCCCGACAGAGCCCCGCACCGGGGCGACGCCCGGACCGCGGGCGCGTGTCGGTATTGCGGGCCATGTCCGGAGGGGGCTTGTGTGTGGCAGGGCGGCGGGGCTCGGGTTGTCTGCCGTGGGGGCCGCCGACCGGTCGCTGACCGCGCCGGCGACCCGGCCGCCGAACCCTGTAAACGCCTCACTCACCCGCGGAACATCTCGCCGATCTCCCGGCCGCCCTGGTCGACAGCAAGCATGGTCAGAACCCAATGCCGCAGCCGGAACACGGACTGCCGACGACCCGACGGCGGCCAATCCCGGTCGAAGCCGCACAGCACCCCGGGCCGGGCTGGAACGATGCCGCGCGGCCGGCCGCCGCCCACCGACCGCTCCAGCCGCACCTGGGCCGGCCAGGCCGCCTTCCGCGACGGCTGGAGAAGAACCGGAACCGCCGTTCGGATCACCAAAGACGGCCCTTCCGGTGATTGCCGCACGCTTCGCGAGCAAAGTGGCCGTCGCGACGGGTAAAGCGTCTGCGTCAAGGACGAAACCACGCACCCAAAACCCGCGAGGAGACCGGCCATGTACGCAGCAGTCCGGCGATACGAAGGGGTGACCGATCCGGCCGAGGCGGCACGCCTGGTGGACGAGGGGTTCGTGCCACTCATGCGCCAGACCCCCGGCTTCGTTGCCTACTACTGGATCGATGCCGGGAACGCAGTCATGGTCTCGACCAGCATCTTCCAGGACCAGGCCGGGGCCGAGGAATCAGTCTCGAGAGCGGCGGACTTCGTCCGGGACAACCTCGCGTCCCTGCTCCCCAACCCTCCCCAGGTCACAGCCGGGAAGGTTGTGGCTTCCGCCTGACAACGTACGAACCTGCACCCGGTCCGGCCGACCGGACAGCCACCGCGCAGACAGCCGCTCGCCGCCCCGGCACAGAACCACACGGAACAGCACGGCACCGCACGGCAGCAGGCAGCAGGCAGCAGGCAGCAGGCAGGGAAGGGGATCTCGCGGCGTACCGCTCAGCGGGAAGACGCGGCAACCCGCACGCGGTGGCTGTCGTTGTCGGAGAGGAACAGCGCCAGTTCCCGCCCCTGCTCGGCGACGGCGGTGCGGTCGGCCCGGGAGAAGCTGCGCAACGGAGTGACCATCACGGTGCCGTCCTTGACGGTCCAGGTCGCGGCGACCCGGCCGTCGACCAGGACAACGCGCTCGCCGGCGACCGACAGGCCGCGGTGGGCCCCGTCGATGATCCGGCTGCGGTCGTGGTAGCCGAGCAGCGCGTTGTCGAACGCCGGCAGGAACCGCACCGGGGCGGGTGTGTCGGGATCGGGGCGCGGCGCGCCGGGTAGGTCCAACAGCACCCGTCCTCGCTCGTCACGGAAGGTCACCAGCTCCTCGCGTATCGCGGCGACCGCGGCCGGCAGTCCGGCGAGACCGCACCAGGCGCGCAGGTCGGCCGAAGCCGCGGGGCCGAACGCAGCCAGATAGCGCCGTACCAGCGCCTGGCCCACAGGATCGGAACCGTCCATGGACAGAGCATCGATCTCGCGACCCAGCCAGGACGACAGCAGGACGTTGCGCACTCCTGCCCTCGTCCGCCACAGCCCCCGCGGCGGCAACTGCGCCACCGGGACGAGAGCCGCGACCAACATCTCCCCCAGGGCCCGCGGCCCCGGCGCCGGCCACCGCACGGCCAGCGCCCGCGCCAGCTCGGTCATCGAGCGAGGCACGTCGTCGGCCATCACCGCCCGGCCCGCCGCGGCAAGTTCGTCGAGGTCTGTCCCGGCGAGCTCACGGCGGTAGTTCCCCAGTACCCGTTGGCGCAGCATGGCGTCGTGGCGGGCCCGCCAGGCCAGAGCATCCTCGGCCGTAACAAGGTGGACCGTGCGACGCATGAGATGAGTCCGCACCACTCTCCGCCGGATCAACAGGCCCGAGAGCACCTCCGGGTCGAACGCGCACAGTCGCGACCACAGTCCGACGAAGGGTTCCTGCGGTTCCTGCGCCTGCAGACCGCCGAGGTGCGCGACGGCATCGACGACCGGCACGTCGGCTCGATCGAGCAGCAACTGCCGGGCAAGCGACGCGCGATTGAGGGCCCGGTCATCAAGAACGGTCATCGGGAACACGCCTCAACGCACTCGCCGACCGAACGTCGGCCGAACGACACGCGCCTGACCACCGACAGCGCACAGACCACGCCGGCTCCGACGATCAGGCCGAACAGCAGGGCGTCCGGATAGGAGTCGATCCTCAACGTGGCCATCAGAACCACGCTGGTGATGGATGTCACCAGCGCGGTCAGGACCAGTCCGGCAAAGAAGAGGGCGGACTGCGGGAACTCGCGTGCGGTACCGGCCGTGAGATCGGCCCAGGTGACGCCGTCGGGCAGGTCGTAGCGCATCGCGGACGGGCCCTCGACCACGAAGCGCATCCATCCGTCCTCGATGGACGCGACATGCTTGATCAGCCCGCCCAGGCACAGCGCGCTGACCGTCGGTTGCTCGCCGGCCTGCTCGTCGCTGAGCTCGCGCGTCGTGTTGGTCAGGGCCGATCGCGCGGCTGCGAGCGCGGCGAGCAGGTCGGCTCGCTCGGCGTCGAGAGTGGGGCGGGGCGTGGTCGTGGCGGTCACGGTGATCGGGGCCCTCCGGTCGTTCTCGTTGTCTGGCACGAGACAACCGTCGCAGGAGAAGCGGACAGGATGTGGCCGCTTCTCAGGGCAATATGGAGTCATGCAGAAGACCTCAGCGCGACTGCTGTCGTTGCTCTCGCTGCTCCAGGCGCGCCGGGACTGGCCGGGGGCGCTGCTGGCCGAGCGGCTGGACATCAGCGCGCGCACCGTCCGCCGTGATGTCGACCGCTTGCGTGAGCTCGGCTATCCCATCGTGGCGGCCAAGGGCCCCGATGGCGGGTACCGGCTCGACGCCGGCACGGAACTGCCCCCGTTGCTGTTCGACGACGAGCAGGCCGTCGCACTCGCCGTCGCACTCCAGATCGCCACCACCACCGGCGCCGGCATCGAGGAAGCCGCGGCGCGCGCGCTGAACACCGTCCGGCAGGTCATGCCCGCCCGTCTTCGTCGCCGCATCGACACCATCCAGGTCACCGCCGTCGAGCGGCCCGCGATCCGGCCGGACCCGCAGGTCGACAGCAGCGTGCTCATGACGCTCAGCGCCGCTGTCCACGCCCGCGAGGTGCTGCGCTTCGACTACACCTCCGCATCGCCACCGGGAGGCGGCAACGACGACCGCGCCGAAACTCCTCCGCGCCGGGTGCAGCCCCACCACCTCGTCACCTGGGGCGGGCGCTGGTACCTCGTCGCCTGGGACCTCGACCGCGAGGACTGGCGCACCTTCCGCGCCGACCGGATCACCCCGCGTACCCCTACGGGGCCCCGCTTCACGCCGCGCGAAGTGCCCGGAGGCGAGGTGGCCGCCTTCGTCGCCGCCAGGTTCGGGGGCTCCGACGGCTCGGGCGACTGGCCCTGCCGTGGCGAGGTGATCCTCGACCTGCCCGCCGCCGTCGTGTCCCAGTACACCCGCGACGGAATCGTCGAGGAACTCGGCCCGGACCGCTGCCGGCTCGTCCTGGGCTCCTGGTCATGGCCCGGCCTGGCCGCGAGCATCGGCAGGTTCGACGCCGACATCGAGGTCGTCGGCCCACCCGAACTCAACCACGCCTTCGCTCACCTGGCCCGCCGCTACGCCAACGCCGCGACCAACGAGCCCCCCGAGCCCGCCGAGCCCCCCGAGCCCCCCGAGCCCGCCAAGCCCGCCAAGCCCGCCAAGCCCGCCAAGTCACCCTCGGGCTCCGCAGTCCCGGTTTCCTTGCAGCGGCGGCCTTCCGAATGAGTTCCAGGTGAGTCCGAAACCCTTGACCCGGGGCTTTCCGGGTCGGGGAACACTCGCGGGAGGGCGGCCCTGGACCCGGAGTTCGTCCGGTCAGGCCTGGTGGCCGATCACCGGAACCGGGATGTGCTGGGTCCCGTGCGGGTCTGCGTCGTCCTCGGGTGCCCGGGGAGCGAAGTGCAGCAACTCCCACAGGGTCTGGTCCCGCAGGGTCTGCGAGTCCTCGGCGCCGTCACGGCGCAGCGTCACATCTCCCAGAAACCGGTGGTACGCCCCAGCCTTGCCGAAATCCAGGAAGAAGGCGTCCTTCCGGTGCCGGAAGGCGATGGTGTAGGTGTCGTCCCCGTCGGTCACCCGATACTCCAGTTCCGAACCGACCGCGACATGTGTGGTCGGGTGAACGCTCACCCCGTGCTCGGTGAATCCGACGGCGTCGGCACCGACGGCCGAGACCACGGCCTCGCCGGCCCGGGCTACCAGAACCGCGGGAAGCACCGCTTTGCCGTACCGCTCGTGGCTGACGAACATCAGGGTCACGACTGTGTACTCGCCGAGCCGGGCCCGGCCCCAGTACCAGTGGTCGAGCACCTTGCGCGGCGCGATGTTTCCCCAGTTGTGATCGTGGTATCCGCTGCCCGTCAGCTCCCGGGTCGTCCCGTCGACGGTCAGCGTCGCAGTGACGGAGCCATGGGCGACGACCGGAAGCCAGGCGATGTAGTGCTCTTCTGCGGCACCGAAGAACGCGTGTCCGGTGGCGGGCCGCCAAGGCGGGACCTGCGCGGTGAGGGCGAGGTCGAGGACCACGTCCTCGACCTCCACATGAATCGTGTAACCGCCCTGTCCCCCACGGAAGATGTTGTTCCCGATGGCGACATCGCAACCCTGCGTGGACGCCCGGAACTCGTCGGGCTCCGCGGTGTACGCCTTGTCGATCCTCGAGCCGTCCGGAAGCGTCAGGGTGAACAGCACGAAAGGCGTCAGCGGCGCCTTGGGCGAGACGAAGGGTGGCTTGGTGTGGAACTCGACGGTCAGAGTGGACCCGTCGTCCAGGTGTGCGTCGCAGTACCACCACTCGAAGGTCCCGCCGGCGGCGCCGGTGCGCAGTCCGTCCTCCCAGGGCTGGACAACGCCGGGTGTCAGGTTCAGTCGCTCGTAGTGCCGAGGCTGGTCGCCGATCAAAGCATGCATGTGTGGGTCCTCAGTTCCGCAGGCCGGTGCGCGGAGCCCGCATGGTCGGGGAAATGTGCGGATGGATCTGCTCAGGCGCCCTTGTAGACGGGCGTGCGGCGTTCCACCAGTGCCGCGATGCCTTCGGCTGCGTCGGCCGTCGCGAACAGCCGCGGTCCCACCTCGCCCCGCAGACTGGTCGCGGAGGCCGCGATCGTCCCGGCCAGCGCAACCCGGGCGTCGGCCAACGTGGCCTGCACGGCCAGCGGTGCCTGCCGGGCGATGCGTTGCGCCAGCTCCAGCGCGCGATCCTGCTGCTCGCCTGCCGGCACCACCTCCTGGACCACACCCATGCGCAGGGCTTCCTGCGCGTCGAACTGGTCCCCGGTCAGCAGGTACCGCATCGCGTTGCCCCAGCCGACGCGATGGGGCAGGCGGACGGTGCCGCCGCCGAGCGCCACGATGCCGCGCGTGACCTCCTGCTGTCCGAAGACCGTGTTGTCCGCCGCGACGCACAACTCGCTGTTGAGTACCAGTTCCAGACCTGCCGTGAAGCACCGGCCGTGGACCGCGGTGACGACCGGCTTGCTCGCCGGTTTGCCGTACATTCCCCACGGGTCACGTCCGCCGTCGGGGATCAGGCCGTCGCCACCGGTCGCCAGGCGGGGGGCGAGGGAGGCGAGATCGAGACCGCCCGTGAAGTGGGCGCCGTTGCCGTACACCACTGCGACGCGCAACGCGGCATCGTCCGACAGCCGGGTCAGGGCGTACGACAGGCTCGTGATCATGTCCGAGTCGATCGCGTTGGCCTTCTCCGGCCGGTTGAGCGCGATCCTGAGGACCGGACCGTCCTGTTCGACGAGTACTTTTCCCGGCCGGGGGGGCGGAGTCTGCCGAGGGATGCTGTGTGGATGACATGGGCTCACCGTAGGGAGCACACTGAGGCCGGATGCGACATGCGAAGGGGCGTCTGCGACATGAGGATTGGCGTGGTGGTCCTGAGCGGCTGCTGGGACTCGGGGCTGACGACCGTCCTTGACGTCCTGCGGACGGCGCACGCCGCCCGGCAGCGGGTGGACGGCAACATTCCGGCAGTGGAAGCCGTGACCGTTGCGCCCGCGCGGGAACCGGTTGTGACCGCGGGCGGCCTGCTCGTGCCGGTGGACCGCACGCTCGACGACTGCGTCGCAACCGGCGACGTCGATCTGCTGTTCGTCCCTGCCCTCGCCGCCCAGAGCCCGGCGACGCTCGTCGACGCCCTGATGCGTGAGGAGACCCGAGCCGTGCGCACGGCGCTCCGAGGCTGGGCCTCAGAAGGGCGGGAGCTGGCCGCCGCGTGCACGGGCACGTTCGTCCTCGCCGAGGCGGGACTGCTCGACCGTCGCCACGCCACCACGAGCTGGTGGCTGAGCGACATCTTCCGGTGCCGCTATCCCGCCGTCGAACTGGACATGTCCCGCATGGTGGTCCGCGACGGCAGCATCGCCACCGCCGGTGCCGCGTTCGCGCACATCGACCTGGCCATGAGCCTTGTCGCGCGGGTCAGCCCGCGACTGGCCAAGGAGACCGCCAGTGCCCTGCTTGTCGACGAACGTCCCGCGCCGAGCGTGGGAGCGGTGACGGACTACCTCGCAGACCACGATCAGCTCATCAGCGACTTCGAGACATGGGCCCGGGCGAATCTGCACCGTCCCGTCAGCGTGACGGACGCCGCTCTCGCCCTCAGCACCACGCGCCGCACCCTGGAACGTCATATGCGCGAACGTCTCGGGACATCGCCCTACGCATTCATCCGGGCGCTTCGCAGCGAGCGGGCCGAGCACCTGCGTGCGACGACCGCGCTGCCGGCCGCGGCCATCGCACAGCAGGTCGGCTACCGGGAAGCGGCGACCGTCCGCCGGCTCCGCACCGGCCGGTGACGCGCTCAGCCGCCGGAGCTATCCCTCGGGCCTCTACTCCTGTCCGACCCCGCACAGCATCTTCGCCCATCCATGCGCCGTCACCGTCTCCACGCTCGAGCAGTACCACCGAGACATGAGCCCGCCCCGCAGCTGTCCCAGCCATCTCTCCGACGCGCGCTGGGAGTTGCACGAACCCGCCCTGACCGCCCGGCAGACCGAAACGCCGCGGACACGGCCCCGACATCGGACGGCCGTCCGAGCACAACCAGCGCTGTCTCCACCAGCGACGACCTTGATCAGCTGCTGATCGACGAGCCCTGATGCCCCCAGCCCTTTCGGCGCTCGCGATGGTATGCGTGCTCGGTCGTCACTGGCCCCTGCGTACCCGGGCCGCGTTTCGTGCCTCTGCGACCTTGCGGGCTTCTGTGGTCCTGCGGGATTCCTTTGAGCCGCGGCCCGGCCGGGTCCCCAGACCACGGAAGGGGGCGTTGCCGCTCTTGGTCTTGTCCCCTGCCGGCGGGCGCTTCGCTCCGGTGATACTCGTCAGCTTTTCCTCGCCGGAGCGCACCTGTGTGACCGTCGGTCGGATCCCGGCGTCGGACATCATCCGGTTCACGTCGCGCCGCTGGTTCGGAGTGACCAGGGTGACCACGCTCCCGGACTCGCCCGCCCGTGCCGTGCGGCCGCCCCGGTGCAGGTAGTCCTTGGGGTCGGAGGGCGGGTCGACGTTGACGACGAGGTCGAGCGCGTCGACGTGGATGCCACGTGCCGCGACGTTGGTCGCCACCAAGACCGTGATGTCACCGTTCTTGAACTGGGCGAGGGTGTGCGTGCGCTGCGGCTGCGACTTCCCGCTGTGCAGGGCGGAAGCCCGTACGCCGCTGGCCCGCAGATGGCGGGTGAACTGGTCCACGCCGAGTTTGGTGTCCAGGAACATCAGCACCCGGCCGTCCCGAGCCGCGATCTCGGTGGCCGTCGCGTACTTGTCGGCGGGGTGGATGTGCAGCACGTGGTGCTCCATCGTCGTGACCGCGGCCGACGCCCGGTCGACCGAAGCGACCACCGGGTCGTGCAGGTAGCTCCGGACCAGTTGGTCGACGTTGCGGTCGAGCGTGGCCGAGAACAGCATCCTCTGCCCCTGGGGGTGCACCTGGTCCAGGATCTCGGACACCTGCGGCAGAAAGCCCAGATCGCACATCTGGTCCGCTTCGTCCAGCACCGTGATCTGCACCTGATCCAGGCGACAGTCCCGGCGCGCGACCAGGTCGGTCAGTCGTCCCGGGGTCGCGATGACCACGTCCGCGCCGGCCCGGATCAGCGTCGCCTGCCGCCCGATCGACACGCCGCCGACCACCGTCGCCAGCCGCAGCCTGAGCGCCTTCGCATACGGTTCCAGCGCGTCGCTCACCTGCTGGGCGAGTTCTCGAGTCGGTACGAGGACCAGCCCGAGCGGTCGCTTCGACTCGGCCTGCCGGCCTGCCGTACGGACGAGCAGTGCCAGCCCGAAGGCGAGGGTCTTGCCCGACCCGGTCCGCGCGCGACCGAGGACGTCCCGGCCGGCCAGCGCGTTGGGCAGGGTGGCCGCCTGGATCGGGAACGGTTCCCTCACCGCGAGGCTGGTCATCGTCTGCACCAGCTCCGGCGGCAGTCCCAGTTCGGCAAAGGACTCGGCGGGCGGCAAGCCCGGGGTCAACGTCTCCGCCGATGGCTCGCGGTGCGGCGCCGCGGCTCTCTGGGCCTTGCCGGCACCGAAATGCCCAGGCGCTGGCGGCTTTGCGTTCATGGGAACCTTCCTGGATCTGGCGCCCGGAACGGGCCGGTGCCCGTACCCCTCGATTGGGACGCCGACGGCGTCGAAGCCTACAGCCATTTCTCACACCGGACACTCCGCCGGCTCCAGCGCGGTCTCCTCCAGCGGTGCCGGTTCGACGGGGGCGACGCCCCTGCGCTTCGCTCCTACTGGCGTTGTGGCACCTGTCCGGAGGAGGACGGCTGGGTGGCGCGAGGCCTGGAAGCACTCCCCCGCCCCGAAAGCCCTGGTGGGGCCCGTTTCTCGTTGTTCCGGGAGCGTGACCGTCCCGGGCTGTGCATACAGGGGCGGTTATATGCGAATGAGCCCACACCATGACATGCCTCACAGTGCGGGCCCTGCTCGTTGGGCGATCCGTCTGTAAGGGACGAGGCCGTCCGGCGCGGGTGGACGACCGGGCCGTCCTCCCACCTGGAGGTACGGGAGTCCCCTGCGGCCCGCGGGGTTGGCACCACTGGTCTTCGGCAGCGGTGCCCATCGGGCGGTTGGCCGTCGGGCGGGGCCGTCGAACCACGCCCTCGTCGTCGGCGTCGCTGACGGGACGGGACGGGACGGGACGGGACGGAGGAGCATCTCAGCATGCCCTGTGATCCAGATCACGGGCCGCAAGTGCATCGTGGGCCGTATGCCAGTGCCTTCTACAAGGTGTAGGCGACCGGCGAGAACAGGGACAGTGCGGATGGAGCAGAGTCGAGCCCGTGCGTTCGACGAGTTCGTGGCTGCCCGCTGGTCGGTGCTGATCCACCTGGCCCGGCTGCTCGTCGGAGGCGATCGGCATCGGGCCGAGGACTTGTTGCAGGAGTCCTTGGTCAAGCTCTGGTTCGTCTGGCCCAAGGTCGCGGATGACGCACCGGAGCCGTATGTCCGCAAGGTGATGGTGCGTGCGGCGGCACGCTCGGGACAGCGGCGCTGGTGGGGTGAACGCCCCGTCGAACAGCTGCCCGAGGCGGCGATGGTCGGCGATGTCTCCGCGGACGTGGTGGAGCGTTCCCGACTGGAGGCCGCGCTGGCCCAGTTGTCGCCGAAGCAGAGGGTGGCGGTGGTGCTGCGCTACTACCAGGACCTGCCCGAGGGGCAGGTGGCGGAGGTGCTCGGGTGCCCGGTGGGCACGGCTCGGTCCCATGCCGCGCGCGGAGTGGCGCGGCTGAGGCAGCTCCTGGGCGATGTGAACGAGCCGGTGCGGTGAAGGAGAACCCCATGGATCACTTCGAGCGGCAGCTGGCACAGATGATGCGCGACACCGAGGCGCCCGCACCGTTCGAGCCGAAGCACCGGGAACGTCTCTGGGCAGGGGTGCGTGTCCGCGGTCGCAGACGGGTCGCGCAGAGGGCCGTCGGCTCCGCCCTGGCCGTCGTCGGCCTCAGTGTCGGGCTGTTCCTGCTGCCCGGCCATGCGACCCGGGTCGATCCCAGCCACCCCCGCCCACAGCCCGCGACGAGCCCGTCGCCCTCCGCCCCGCCGGCGACACCCGATGTGTCCCCGAGCGCGCCCTCCTCCTCGGGCACCTCCACTGCCCCCGCGTCCCCGGACGGGACCGCCCCCATCACGCCGCCGGCCACGACCGGGAGTACGGCAACGGCCACTATGACCCCGCCGGGGAACACGGAGGGCGCGTCGCCGCCCTCGACCTCGGCCCCGCCTTCGGGAACGGCGACCGCGCGCAACTAGCCGTCGACCGCCTCGCCCTCGCCCGTCACCCCGTAACGCCCTGGCACATCCTCGCCCCGAGCGTCTTCGGCCTGCCCCGCGCCAGGTCACAAAAAGGACAGAACATGAGAAACCAAGGGTCACTTGCACTGAAGGACCTGAGCCGACTGCCGCACCGCGCACCGGTGGCGACGCACCACCCGGAGCCCGTCCTGGACGTGGTCGTCCCCGTGTTCAATGAGGAGAACGATCTGGAGCCGAGCGTGCGGCGGCTCCACGCACACCTGCGCGAGACCTTCCCCTATCCGTTCCGGATCACCATCGCCGACAACGCCAGCACGGACAGCACCCCGCGGATCGCCGCTCGGCTGGCAGACGAACTGCCCGAAGCGCAATGGCTTCGGCTGGCCGAGAAGGGTCGCGGCCGGGCGCTGCGTGCCGCCTGGTCGCTCTCGCCGGCTCCCGTACTCGCGTACATGGACGTGGACCTGTCCACGGAACTGACGGCGCTGCTGCCGCTCGTGGCCCCGCTGCTCTCCGGCCACTCCGATATCGCCATCGGCACCCGCCTGGCCCCCGGTTCCCGGGTGGTGCGCGGCCCCAAGCGAGAGATCACCTCTCGTTGCTACAACGCCCTCCTGCGCTCCGTCCTCGCCGTGGGCTTCTCCGACGCGCAGTGCGGATTCAAGGCGGTGCGGCGTGATGTGGCCGAGCGTCTGGTGCCCCTCGTGCAGGACTCGGACTGGTTCTTCGACACCGAACTGCTGGTGATCGCCGAGCGTGCCGGGCTACGCATCCATGAGGTGCCGGTCGACTGGGTGGACGATCCCGACACCCGGGTCGACATCCTCGCCACGGCACTGGCCGACCTGCGCGGCATCGCCAGGATCGGCGGGGCACTGGCACGGGGCACACTGCCGCCGGGCGGGTCGCTGCGCGACGGTGGCGCCGACGCACCGGGCAGGCTCGCCACCCAACTCGTGTGCTTCGCCGCCGTAGGAGCCGTCAGCACCCTCGTATACCTGCTCCTCTACGCGGCGCTGCGCCCGGTGGCCGGATCCCAGGCCGCCAACGCACTCGCGCTGCTGGTCTGCACCGTGGCCAACACGGCCGTGAACAGGCGGCTCACCTTCGGACTCCGTGGCCGCGGCAGTGTGCTGCGCCACCAGGGCAGGGGCCTGGTCGTCCTCCTGATCGGCCTGGCGCTCACCGGCGGATCGCTCGCCGCCCTGCACCACGCGGCGCCCTCGGCCGGGCGGGCCACCGAACTCGCCGTACTCCTCGCCGCCAACGTTGCCGCGACGCTGCTGCGGTTCCTGTTCTTCCGAGCGTGGGTGTTCCGCGCATGATCAGGACCACCGCCCGTACGACCGCGACCGGCACCCTGAGCTGGAACGCGAGGCTGTCGCAGCAGCCCGCGACCACAGGCCCCGACCGCCGGCGCCGGCTGCGCCGCACAGCCGAGCACTACGGCCCCGTACTGGCCGTCTACGGCACGCTCAAGTTCATCGGCTTCGCCGCCTTCATGTGGCTGCTGCACTCCGCCGCGGACTACCGCACGAAGAACCCGCGCTTCGGCGGCGGCGCCCACCCGTGGGACGTCCTGGCCAGCTGGGACGGCTGGTGGTACCAGCAGATCGCCGCGCACGGGTACGACCCTCAGCTGGTCCCGATCCCCGGCGCCACCGGCCCGATCACAATCGAAGGGAACTCGGCGGCGTTCTTCCCGCTCTACCCGGCGCTGATGCGGCTGGTCTCCGAGCTCACCGGCCTCGGCCTGTACGGCGCCGGCCTGCTGGTCTCCGTCGTCGCCTCGTTGGCCGCCGCCCTGGGCATCTACGCCGTCACCGAACGCCTCGGCGGTAGACGGGCCGGGCTGGCCGCGGCTGGACTCTGGGCCGTCTGGCCCGGTTCCGGCGTGGAGTGGGCGGTCTACTCCGACTCCCTCTACGTGGCCCTGGCCGTCTGGGCCTGCCATGCCGTCCTGAGCCGCCGCTGGCTCACCGCCGGCCTCCTTACCTGTGTGGCAGGGCTCAACCGGCCCACAGCCGTTGCGCTGATCGCCGCCGTCGTCGTCGCGGCCCTGCTCGCGCTCCACCGTTCCCGGGACGGCATCCTGCGGCCGGTGGCCGCGATGGCCGTCGCCCCGCTCGGTCTCCTCGCCCATCTCGGCTGGGTGGGTCACCAAATGGGCGACTACAGCGGCTACTTCAGGCTTCAGTCCGGTGCCTGGGCCCACGAGTGGGACTACGGCCGGCACACCCTCGACGTCCTCACATCCGTCCCGGTGGGCCACTCCGACTACCTCTACGCCTGGCCCTTCGCGGACCTGATCGCCGTCGGTGTCGTCCTGCTCGCGCTCGCACTGCTCCCGCTGCTGATCCGGCTGCGTCCCCCGGCCGTCCTGACGGTCTACACCGTTCTCACCCTTGTCCTCGTCCTGGGCAGCCAGCAGATATTCGGCAACGTCTCCCGCTATCTGCTCCCCCTCTTCCCGCTCTTTCTCCCGCTCGCCCTCGCCCTGCGCCGCCTCAGCCTGACCCACCAACTCGTGCTCCTCGGCATCGCGGCCCTGGCTTCCGGCTCGTACGCGGGCTACGGCCTTTTCGAACTCGGCGTCCCTTAACCGACGCACCCAGGAGTGGATGCCCGATGACCACGACCCTGCCCACCGCAAAGCAGTCGGCCTCGAGTCCGGCACACCGTGATCCTGCAGGCGATCCAGGTCCCGTACGGAGCCCCATCGGCCGCCCCGAGCGGCGCCGACTGCTCGACCGACTGACCCCCACGGACCTCCGGGTGCTCCGGCTCTACCTGTTCACGCGCCTGGGGCTGTGGCTCGTCGCCTACTGCACCGCCTGGCTGTTCCCTGGCGGATCCGACGCCAGGACACCCGCATCATGGCTGTCCCGCTGGGAGCAATGGGATTGGGTGCACTATCAACACATAGCCCGGTACGGCTACTTCGACCCCTTCCCGGGAATCGACCCCGCGTCCGACAACCGGGTGGCCTTCTTCCCCGGTTTCCCCCTCCTGCTGCGCGCCGTGCACACCCTCGTCACCGACTGGGCCGTGGCCGGCCTGCTGATCTCCCTGGTGAGCGGTGCGGTGGCTGTCGTAGCCCTGGCCAGGATCGCTGGACTGGGCCGGCCGGACAGCGCTCGGGCCGGCCGACGGGCCACGGGCTTTCTGTTGCTGTCGCCCGCAGCGGTGTTCCTGGCAGCCGGATACACGGAATCCCTCTTCCTCGCGTTCGCGCTGCCGGCCTGGCTCGCGGCGAAGAACCTCAACTGGCCGGTCGCGGGCGTTCTCGCCGCCCTGGCCACCACCACCCGGATCAGCGGCCTGTTCCTGGCCTTGGCCTGGTCGACGCCGAACGCGACGCCGCGGGGCACCTGGTGTTCGACCCCACGGCCCCGGCGGTCCTCGCCCGCATCCAGCGGCTGCGCACCGGACTCTGCCTGAACTACGCATCCATCGGCCTGGTGCTCGACCTGCTCGACCGCATCAGCCTGCTCGAAGCCGCCCTGCGCGGCCGCGGCACGAGGAGTGAAACACCCCCATGGACATGAACCGTCTCACCCAGAAGTCCCAGGAAGCCCTCCAGGAGGCCCAGACCGCGGCCGTCCGCATGGGCCAGACCGAGGTCGACGGGGAACACCTGCTGCTCGCACTTCTCGATCAGGAGGACGGTCTGATCCCGCGGTTGCTGCAACAGGCCGGCACCGAGCCGAAGGAAATGCGCGCGGCCGTGCGCGAGGAACTCTCCCGCCGCCCGAAGGTCACCGGCCCCGGCGCGGCACCCGGCCAGGTCTTCGTCACTCAGCGCCTCGCCCGCCTGCTCGATGCCGCCGAACGGGAGGCCAAACGCCTCAAGGACGAGTACGTGTCCGTGGAGCACCTCCTGCTCGCCCTGGCCGAGGAGGGGTCGTCCACCGCCGCCGGGCGCCTGCTCAAGGAGGCCGGCATCACCAGGGATTCGTTCCTGAGCGCGCTCACCCAGGTCCGCGGCAACCAGCGCGTCACCTCGGCCAACCCCGAAGTGGCCTACGAGGCTCTGGAGAAGTACGGCCGCGATCTGGTCGCCGAGGCCAGGGACGGCAGGCTCGACCCGGTCATCGGCCGGGACGCCGAGATCCGCCGCGTCACCCAGATCCTCAGCCGCAAGTCGAAGAACAACCCGGTCCTCATCGGCGATCCCGGCGTCGGCAAGACCGCCGTCGTCGAGGGTCTCGCCCAGCGCATCGTCCGCGGCGACGTGCCCGAAGGACTGCGCGACAGGACCGTGTTCGCCCTCGACATGGGCTCCCTGGTCGCCGGCGCCAAGTACCGCGGTGAGTTCGAGGAACGCCTCAAGGCCGTAC
Source organism: Streptomyces sp. NPDC057445 (assembly GCF_042802855.1). Classification (NCBI taxonomy): domain Bacteria; kingdom Bacillati; phylum Actinomycetota; class Actinomycetes; order Kitasatosporales; family Streptomycetaceae; genus Streptomyces; species Streptomyces sp. NPDC057445. The sequence continues at coordinate 90,720 of NZ_JBHVDH010000009.1, forward strand.
TCAGCGAGGTCAAGGCCGCCCAGGGGCGCATCCTGCTCTTCGTCGACGAACTGCACACCGTCGTCGGCGCGGGCGCCGCCGAAGGGGCCATGGACGCGGGCAACATGCTCAAGCCGATGCTCGCCCGCGGCGAACTGCACATGATCGGCGCGACCACCCTCGACGAGTACCGCAAGCACATCGAGAAGGACGCCGCCCTCGAACGCCGCTTCCAGCAGGTGCTGGTCGACGAGCCGAGCGTGGAGGACACCATCTCCATCCTGCGCGGACTGCGCGAACGCCTGGAGGTCTTCCACGGTGTGAAGATCCAGGACACCGCGCTGGTCTCCGCGGCCACCCTCAGCCACCGCTACATCACCGACCGGTTCCTGCCCGACAAGGCCATCGACCTCGTCGACGAAGCCTGCGCCCGGCTGCGTACCGAGATCGACTCCATGCCGGCCGAGCTCGACGAGATCACCCGCCGCGTCACCCGCCTGGAGATCGAGGAAGCCGCCCTGTCCAAGGAGACCGACCCCGCCAGCAAAGCCCGCCTGGAGGAGCTGCGAAGGGAACTGGCCGACCTGCGTGGTGAGGCCGACGCCAAACACGCCCAGTGGGAGGCCGAACGGCAGGCGATCCGCCGCGTGCAGGAACTACGCCAGGAACTGGAGCAGGTCCGCCACGAGGCGGAGGAGGCCGAACGCGCCTACGACCTCAACCGCGCCGCCGAACTCCGCTACGGCCGCCTCCAGGACCTGGAGCGCCGACTCGCCGCAGAGGAGGAGCAACTGGCCGCCAGACAAGGGCAGAACCGGCTGCTGCGCGAGGTCGTCACCGAGGAGGAGATCGCCGAGATCGTCGCCGCCTGGACCGGCATCCCCGTCACCCGCCTCCAGGAGGGCGAACGCGAAAAACTCCTGCGCCTCGACGAGATCCTGCGCGAGCGCGTCGTCGGCCAGGACGAGGCCGTCAAGCTCGTCGCCGACGCCATCATCCGCGCCCGCTCCGGCATCCGCGACCCTCGCCGCCCCATCGGCTCGTTCATCTTCCTCGGCCCCACCGGCGTCGGGAAGACCGAGCTGGCCAAGACCCTCGCCCGGACCCTGTTCGACTCCGAGGAGAACATGGTCCGCCTCGACATGAGCGAGTACCAGGAGCGGCACACCGTCAGCCGGCTCATGGGCGCACCGCCCGGATACGTCGGCTACGAGGAAGGCGGCCAGCTCACCGAGGCCGTACGCCGCAAGCCGTACTCGGTTGTGCTGTTCGACGAGATCGAGAAGGCGCACACCGATGTCTTCAAGACCCTGCTGCAGATCCTCGATGACGGCCGCATCACCGATGCTCAGGGCCGCACGGTCGACTTCCGCAACACCGTGATCATCATGACGTCCAACATCGGCTCCGAGCACCTCCTCGACGGCGCCACCGCAGAAGGTGAGATCAAGCCCGACGCCCGCGCCCTGGTGATGGGCGAGCTGCGCGGGCACTTCCGCCCGGAGTTCCTCAACCGCGTCGACGACATCGTGCTGTTCAAACCGCTCGGCGAGCGGCAGATCGAGCGGATCGTGGAGCTGCAGTTCGACGAACTGCGGCAGCGGCTCGCCGAACGCCGCATCACCGTCGAACTCACCGACGCCGCCCGGGAAGTGATCGCCCACCAGGGCTACGACCAGGTGTACGGGGCCCGGCCACTGCGCCGCTACATCTCCCACGAGGTCGAGACACTGGTCGGACGCGCCCTGCTGCGCGGCGACGTCCAGGACGGCGCGACGGTCCGCGTCGACGCCGAACACGGAGAGCTCGTGGTCACCTACGACCAGCCCGAGGACGTGAAGGGAGCGCGGGCGGCATGAGCACGATGCAGGCGACGACCGTCAGTTGTCCGAACTGCGGGCGCACCAACCGGGTGCCCGTGGCCGCGGAGGGCCGCCCCAAGTGCGGCCACTGCAAGCAGCCCCTACCGTGGATGGTGGACGCGGGCGACGACGAATTCACCGAGGTCGCCGAGCGGGCCGACGTCCCCGTCGTGGTCGACCTGTGGGCCACCTGGTGCGGCCCCTGCCACATGGTCAGCCCCGCGCTGGAGAAGGTCGCCACCGATCTCGCCGGCCGAATCAAACTCGTCAAGGTCGACATCGACAAGAACCCGCGGCTGTCGCAGCGTTTCGAGGTCCAGGCGGTACCGACGCTGCTCGTCCTCGACCAGGGCGAGACGGTCGCCCGGCAGGCGGGGGCGGCGCCCGCCCCCGCTCTGCGCCAGTGGGTGGAACGGTCGATCACGGCCCGGGAAGGGTGATCCGGATGACCCTGCACGCAGACCCCCACCTCGCGCTTGTGCGGCCGGTCCAGCCGCTGACCCCAGAAGGGTGTCAGGAGTGTCTGCTGCTCGGCTCCCCGTGGGTCCACCTGAGGCTCTGCCTGACCTGCGGGCACGTCGGCTGCTGTGACTCCTCACCGAACAAGCACGCGCGTAGGCACGCAGCTGCCGCCGCCCATCCGATCGCGCAGTCGTTCCAGCCCGGCGAGGAATGGCGCTGGTGCTACGTTCACGAGGCGTTCGTCTGATGTCCGGCGACCAGTCGCTGCCGGGCGAAGAACCGGTGCCGGAGGAAGCGGACGAGGCCGTCTTCTGGGAGACCCCGGACATCTACGGCGCGTATCCGCGCCTGACGGAGGACCAGACAGCACGTCTGGCGGAGCACGGGCAACGCCGGAGCGTGGCTCCGAACGACGTGCTGATCCAGGAGGGGGAGCGCTGCGAGACGTTCTTCGTCGTCCTCAGCGGTACCGTCGCCGTCGTCGAGGACTACGGCACTCCCGAGGAGCACGTGCTGCGCGTGCACGGCCCCGGTCGCTTCATCGGCGAACTCGGGCTGCTGCACGGACAGGTGGCCTTCTACACCGCTGTCGCCAGGGAGCCGGGCGAGGTCCTCGTCGTCCCCTTGGACCAGTTGCGCCACCTGGTGTCCCAGGACTCCACCATCGGGGACATCGTGCTGCGCGCCTGTCTGGGCCGTCGCGCGCTGCTCGTCGGACAGGGCGCCGGCTTCCGCATCATCGGCTCGCGCTACTCGCCCGACACCAGGCGGCTGCGCGAGTTCGCCATCCGCAACCGGCTGCCGCACCGCTGGATCGACCTGGAGACCGACGCGGAGGCCGAGGACCTGCTGCGCCGCTTCGGCGTCGGCCCGGAGGAAACACCGCTCGTCATCTGGCGGGACACCACCCTGTTGCGCAACCCCAGCAACGCGGAACTGGCCCGGCTCATCGGCCTGCCGTCACTGCCCGCCGGAAACCGTCACGGCGACGTCCTGATCGTCGGCTCCGGACCCGCCGGCCTCGCTGCCGCGGTGTACGCCGCCTCCGAGGGCCTGAGCACCACCGTGGTGGAGGCGATGGCCACCGGCGGCCAGGCCGCCACGTCGTCCCGCATCGAGAATCTGCTCGGCTTCCCCGCCGGCATCTCCGGCGCCGAACTCACCGAACGCGCCGTGCTCCAGGCCGACAAGTTCGGCGCCAGGATCAGCATTCCGGTGGAGGCGACCGATCTCCGTCCCAAGGACGAGGACCACTACGTGGTGGCGTTCGCCGACGGCAGCGAGATCGCCGCCCGCGCCGTCGTCCTGGCCACGGGTGCCCGCTACCGCCGGCTCCAGGTGCCCGGCATCGAACGCCTGGAGGGAACGAGCGTCCACTACTCGGCGACCGTCTACGAGGCCCAGCAGTGCCGTACCGACCCGGTGGCGGTGGTCGGCGGCGGCAACTCCGCGGGGCAGGCCGTGCTCTTCCTGGCCGGGTACGCACCGCAGGTGTATCTGCTCGTCCGTGGGCCGAGCATCGAGGCGCACATGTCCCGCTACCTGATCGATCAGGTCGAGCGCCACCCGCGGGTGCGCGTGCTGCTGCACACCGAGATGACCGAGGCACTCGGCGACAAGGCGCTGGAGGCGGTCACCGTGGTCGACCACCGTACGGGTGAGCACCGCCGCCTCGCGGTGCGGGCCCTGTTCGTCTTCACCGGCGCAGACCCTCACACCGATTGGCTGTCCGGTGCGCTCGCCCTCGACGCGCGCGGCTTCGTGCTCACCGGCGCGGAGGCGCAGGCATCCTCCGTTCCCGAACTGTGGCAGAGCCAGGGCCGCGACTGCCTGACCTTGGAGACCAGCCTGCCTGGCGTCTTCGCCGCCGGCGACGTCCGCAGCGGCTCGGTGAAGCGCGTGGCCTCCGCGGTTGGAGAAGGCGCGATGAGCATCCACTTCGTGCACCGCTACCTGGACCACACGGCCGCGCCCGGCGGCACCGACAGCTCCCCGCACACCCGTCCGAAGGAGTCCGCTTGGCTCGCATGACACCCAGCGGGCGAAGAGATCACGAGAAGGAGAAGGAGGCGGTGGGAATGACCACGCCCGTCCGGCGCCACCGCGGTGGTGCCATGCAGGACAGGCCCCTTGGCTGGGCACGCAATCCGCTGACGGAGTTCGACCAACTGCTCAGCGAGATGAGCGGCCTGATGGAATCCACGGCGGGAGGCGCGGCGCCCGCAGTCGCGTGGACACCCCTGGCGGATGTCACGGAGTCCGACGACGCCTTCCACGTCGAGATCGAACTCCCCGGCGTCAAGAGCAAGGACATCGACGTCGAAGCGAACGGCCAGGAGCTGGTGGTCACCGGAGAGATCAAGGAGAAGGAACGCAAAGGCGTTCTGCGCCGGAGCGCCCGCCGCACCGGAGCCTTCGAGTACCGCCTGCGGCTGCCCGGAGAGGTCGACACCGAAAAGATCAATGCGCAGATGTCGGACGGGGTGCTCACCATCACCGTCCCCAAGGCCGAGGTCGCAAAGCCCCGGCACGTCGAGATCAGCGAGGCGAGTGAAAGCACCAGCAGCAGCGGCTGAGACGCGAACGCCGCGGTTGCGGGCACCCATCCGACACCGCGGCCGGGCCGGCTAGGCTCAACACCCGGGGCGGCTCATGAACGACGTCCCACTCGGCTGGCGGCTGGCCTTCGGCCTGGGCGGCATTCTGGGCCTGGGCATCATGCTGGTACGCCGCCACGTGCCGGAGAGTCCGCGCTGGCTGTTCATCCACGGGCATCAAGCCGAGGCTGAACGCATCGTCGACCGGATCGAGGCCGAGGTGCGCCAAGAGACCGGCCGCGAGCTGCCGGAACCGGGCGAGGCGGTCACCGTACGGCAGCGCGACGTCATCCCGTTCAGGGAGATCGCCGGCGTGGCTCTGCGGCGGTACCCGCGTCGCGCCGTTCTCGGTCTGGCGCTCTTCGTCGGACAGGCTTTCCTGTACAACGCGGTCGTCTTCGACCTGGGCACGATCCTGAACGGCTTCTTCGACATCGGCTCCGGCTCGATCCCCTACTTCCTTGCCCTCTTCGCGATCGCCAACTTCCTCGGACCGCTCCTTCTCGGCCGACTGTTCGACACAATTGGCAGAAAGCCGATGATCGCGGGCACCTACTTCGGCTCGGCAGTAGTGGCAGCCGTCCTCGCAGTCCTGCTGATCAGCGGCTCCCTGACGACATGGTCGTTCTTCCTACTGGTCTCGCTGACCTTCTTCGTGGCGTCCGCGGGAGCGAGCTCGGCCTACCTGACGGTGAGCGAGGTCTTCCCCATGGAGACCCGAGCCCTGTCCATCTCGCTGTTCTTCGCGATCGGCACGGCCGTGGGCGGAATCACCGGCCCGCTGCTGTTCGGCCACTTGATTCACAGTGGCGATGCCGACCTGGTGGCCATCGGCTTCCTCGTCGGAGCGGCAGCCATGGCCCTGGGCGGGCTGGCCGAGGTCTTCTTCGGTGTCCGGGCCGAACAACAGTCCCTGGAGAACATCGCCCGGCCGCTCACCGCTGAGGAAGCCGAGGCAGCCTGGCGCAACGAGCCCGCGCCACAGGACGCACGAGACCGCCTCCGGCCCGCGCACGTCCGGCAGGCCGCGCACGAGCGGGAACTGCGGATCGCCGACCGCACCGCCCGCCGCCGGGAGCGGGAGCGCGCCGGAGCCCGCCGCTACCGCCCGGGCACCGGACCGGGCAGCACCCTGTACTCGCCGGGGATGGCCGGCACCGCGGGCACGGCAAGCCGTACGTCCGCCATGGCCGAACAACGCCTCGACGACGAGATCGAACAAATCACCCACGTGCTCCAAGAAGCCGGCCCGACCAGCCGCAACCGACTCGAACAGGCCGTGGGAGGCCGTTCCTTGGGGCCCCGGGCGATTCCGCCGTGCCCTGCGTGAGTCCGTGCGGGAGTCCCGGGCCAAGGGCCTTGCGAACGGCAGCTACGCGCCGACGGACGGACCCGGCAGGCCCGACGGCGCACCCGGCGCCCCCCTTGATCAGCGGTGACCGGGGAGGGCAGAAGGAAGGCAGCGATGAAATACGACGGATTCCTCGCCCGGGTACGCGAGCGAGGCGAATACAACGACCAGGACGAAGCCGCGGACGTCACCAACGCCGTGCTGGAAGTGCTGGCCCAACGGATCAGCCCGGGAGAGGTCAAGGACCTCGCATCCCAGCTGCCCGGCCCGCTGGGACAGGTTCTGGACCACGCCACGCCGCAGCAGGCGCGGAGCTTCGGGATCGAAGAGTTCTACCGCCGGGTCGCCGAGCGCACCCATGCCCGGCCGCGTACGGCGCAGTGGGACGCCAGCGCGGTCCTGACCACGGTTGCCGACGCTGTCACCGGCGGAGAGCTGAACCAGATCATCAGCCAACTCCCCTCCAGTTACGCGGTCCTGTTCGGCAAGGCCGACCTCGCGGACTGAGCCCATGAGGCGCCCAGAACGAAAAGCCCACGAAAATGGTTGAGACAGGTTTCTCCTCGTTCGACACCATGGTGGACAAGGCCAATCGGCTCCTCAAGGACGTCGAGGAGGCCTTCGAATGGCCTAAGCAACGGCGCAAGCAGTCGTACGCGGCACTTCGGGCCGTGCTGCACGCTCCGGGATCGTCTCCCGGTCGAGACGGCCGTACGTTCGGCGCCGAGCTGCCGACCATCGTCAGGGGCGTCTACTACGACGGCTGGAAGCCGGCCGAGACGCCCGTAAAGATGAGCAACGAGGAGTTCTTCGCACGGGTCGGGGCGAATTCCGCTATGCGGTCGAGGCGGCAGCGAGAAGCCGGTGCGTACCGTACTGAAATCTCTGGAGCGCCATATGAGCGCCGGCGAATGGCAACACCTCAAATCCCGGGTGCCGACCTCGTTTGCCGCGCTCCTGCCGTGATCCGGGCGGAGGAGATGAGCGGCCCAGCGCGCCCAGCAGGCCTGCGGCGCCCCGGCCGTCCCAGCACCCGGGTCGCGGGTGGTTGCCGAGCGTGATGGTCGGGGATCGTGCGGATCCCCGCAAGCCGCACAGCGGTCTGCTCCAGCAGCCGGCGGGTGCCCGCCGCGGGTCTCAGCCTCAGCTCACCGACCAGGTGCGTCAGCCGCCCCGAGGGCTGTTTGCCCAGCGCGCGTCGGGCGTTGCGCTCCACCGCAGGACGAGTTCGACGTGGACGCGGCGCTGCAGCGGGGATCTGGACCGCCTGGCGCTGCTGGCGGAGGTCACCGACCGCTCTCGGCAGCACCCTGGACGTGGACGAGGCCCTGCGGCGGGCCAGCAGGATCGTTGCGGCAGCCGAGGAAGCAGAGCGCGCTGACGCTGTTCGGCCGTGGCCTGCACCGCCTGGTCCGGTCGCCCCTCACAGCAGGAGGTCGAAGACGGCTCGGGCCTCGTCCCAGTGCTGGGTCCGGGGGTTCTTCAGGTCGGGGTGGATGATCTTGAAGCTCTGGGCAAGGGCCAGGCTGAGTCCGCCGATGATGTCCGGATAGGCCGCCTCGGTCTCCTCGTCGGGCGTGCGGTCCAGAGCGGGGTGGGTGGCGAGCTGTTCCAGGATCGGCTTGAGTTCTACTTCCTGGTCGATCTTCCGGAAGTGGTGAATGCTCTCCTGCAGGCCTTTCGTGATCGGTAGGTCACAGGTCCGGATGATGTCGCGCCCGTTGGCCTTGGCAGTGGCCTGGGCGACGGTCAGCAGATCGTAGAGCTTGGCGTCGACGAAGTCGCTGTAGCGCTTGAGATCGTTCTTGTCGACGTCCAGCCCGGCGGCCGCGCGGAAGAACCTTTCGAACCTGGCGATGGACATCACGGTCATGACGGCAACCTCCGGCTGCGGGCGCCGGGGTGGCTCCCGGCCCCCTGGGCTTCCCAGTCAGCCTGGCAGACGGGGGCGCGCGAACGCATGCGCATGTCGGGCCCAATTAGCCTCCCTGTATTGCCCTGCCAGGCCCAGGCGTCCGACTGCCCGGGTAGTGGGACGCGGGTGCGCCGTTGACCGACGCGCATGGGGCGCGGATCGAGCCGTTACTTCCGGGCCGGACACCGAAGCGGGGTGGTCGGTGACGCGGCGTGCGGTGCGGGCCGAGGTGGGGCCAGAGCGGGTGTTCGCGGTGGCGCACGCGATCATGGCCCGTGGTGGGAGCCGGCCCTGTGCTGGGAAGACGAGGAGACTGGCCGTACCGCCTGCACATGTCGGCGGAGGCCAGCATGTCACGCGGCGTCGACGTTACCTCGGGGGCATCCTGTGGGCACTTGCGATCACGGGGGCAGTCGACGAGAAGGGTCCAGTCATGCGGGTGTCGTCTCAGGGCGTTACGGTCGTGGCTCTCCTGGCGGATCCGGACGCGCCGACGGAGATCGCGCAGCGCATGGCCCGGACACTTCCTACTCGGCTCGCCGACAAGTCAGGCCAGGGGCGACGGTTCGACGTCGAGGTGGTCAGTGAGCCCTTCACCTCAGGCACCGAGGACCCGCCCACCTTGATGCGCAGGATCATGGACCGCGCAAGTGCGGAAAATTGGGATATCGTCGTGGCCCTCACCGACCTTCCGCTGCAATCAGACGGGCGCAAGCTCGTTGTGAATCTGAGTTACGAACACGGCTTGGCGCTGCTGTCTCTTCCTTCACTGGGGGGCTTGCGGCTGCAGACGAGGGCCCGGCGGGCCGTGGAAGAAGCCGTGCTTGGCTTGGCGGGTCCGCAGGCCACTGGAGGACCTCCGCAAGGTGAGCCGCTGCTGGGGCCCTTTGCCGGTCGTCTCACGCCTGTTCATCCGGGCCCGGTCGGTGAGGAGACCGCTGATCTTCGGTACGTCGTCAGCGGGCCGCGCGGTTACCTGAGGGTGCTCGTCGGTATGGTCCGCGCCAACCGGCCGTGGCGCTTGGTGCCGGGCTTGTCGAAAGCCCTGGCGGCGGCACTCGCCACGGGGGCCATCGCCACCCTGGACTCCACCACCTGGAGCCTGGCCGAGTCCCTGAGCGCGCCACGCCTCGTGATCGCCATGGTCGGGTCTGTCGGGCTCATGATCGGCTGGCTGATCGTAGACGGGGAGCTGTGGCATCGACCAGCAGAGGGCTCGCCGGAGGCGAGGCAGAGGGCGAGGCTCTACAACGCCTCGACGGTCATGACCGTAGGTATCGGGGTGCTCGTCTGCTACGGGGGTTTGATGGTCATCAACTTGGTGTGGGCGCTGTTCATCCTCAACGACCGAGTGTTCGCTTCCGCGACACGAACCCCGCTGCACGCCGCGGAGTACTTGACGTTGTCCTGGTTCGTCGCTTCGGTCGCCACCGTGGGCGGCGCGCTGGGATCAGGCTTGGAGAGCGACGAGGCGATCCGGGCAGCCGCCTACTCCAAGCGCGAACAGGAACGTCGCCACACGCTCCAAGACGATCCCGGTGACCAGCCCTCGAAGTGAGCCGATACCGGCGCAAATGGCTCCAGGGCGCGCGTGCGGCATCACGGCTCACCGCTGCCGGCGTACCGGGATTCGGGCTACACGCGGCGGTCCTTCGGACCCGCCCACGCCCGCTGAACCAGGGCCGCTCCCTCAGCCGGTGGGCGACGGGCACCAGACCAAGCATGGGCAGCGACAGCAGCGCGATGTGCTCCAGCGGGTTGATCATGGCAATGACGGGGCGGGTGTCGTCCCGGTAGGGCAGGTCCGTCACCCTTCTTCAGCCGCTTCGCGACCTCCGTCGGCCATCCCGGATCGGCCACGAGGACGATGCCGTGGCTGCTGGGGCTGAACAGGCGGTGCTGGGGGATGTGGTCATCGATCGCCCTGTACGCGAGGGTGCCGTTTTGTGAGTGCAGGTCGGCCCGGGGGCGCGCGCCCGCCGTGCGCGGCCCTGCCAGGAGGCGGCGGCGCGGCCGACGCGCCCCGGCAGGGCGTTCCGGCTAGGCTCACACCCGTGACGTGGCTGCGCGCCCTCGGGGAGGTCGTGCGATCCGGGCTCACGATCGAGGAGACGCGGCTGGAGCCCCTGCTCGCGCTGCGCACGGCTGCTGGGGTGGCGATCGTCATCGGGCCGGCGCTGTGGCTGGTCTCCCCTGCGTACGCCGCGTCCGCCGCCCTCGGTGCCTATTCCGCGGGTGGGGCCACCTTCCAGCGCATCTGGCGTCCACGCAAGGTGATCGCGCTCGGCGCGGGCGCGGGTCTGGCGCTCAGCACCTTCGTGGGCTACCTGGCGGCGGGGCGACTCCTGACGTTCCTCCCACTGCTGGCCGTATGGGCCTTTGTCGCGGGGATGGCGTGGGCCGTCGGATCGACACCTGGGATCGTCGCAGCGACGACGGTCGGCAGCATGCTGGTGACCATCACCCTGCCCACGAGCGTCGGGCAAGCCCTGGAGCACGCCGGGGTCATCGCGCTTGGAGGCGTGGCGCAGGCCGTGCTGATCTTGCTGTTCCCGATCCGCCGTTGGGGGGCGCATCGGGACGCGCTCGCCGACGCCCTGGCCGCCGTGGCGGACTACGCCCGCCGGCTGCGGCACGACCCGACCGCCCCGTTCGACCCGGAGCCGTTGATGACGGCCCGGGACGCGGCGGCCGTGACGCCATCACAGGCCCGCACCCGTCCCCCCGTCCTCCACGGCCCCCGGGGCCTCGCCGAGCGCATTCGGCCGGTCGTCGCCGCGCTCGCCGACCCGGACGTCGGCGCCCCGGCGGAGGGACCGGGGCGGGACCGCGCGCGGGAGTTGCTCGAGGCGGCCGCCGACGTCCTGGACGCGGCCGCCCGTTCGATCCGCCGCGGCACTCCCGCCGAGGTGCCGCCCGGGAGCGCGGACGTCCTGCGCGTCGACGAGGAGCACGAGGTGCTGGAGGGGCCCGCGCGGCAGGCCGCCGCGCGGCTCGTGGAACTGCTCGGCGAGGCGTTGGAGATCGCCGGGAGCTGCGGCGCGCGCGGGAAGACGCCCACGCCCCCCGGCCCCGCGGGCGCCCAGTTCCTGGTGCGCCCGACAATGTTCCGGCTGCTCCCGGTCGTCGTCCGGGCGGTCCGCAGTGAGCTCCGCCGGGACTCGCCCGTGTTCCGGCACGCCGTCCGCCTGTCGGCGGTGGCCACGCTCGGCTATCTGATCGCCGCCGGGCTACCCCTGGGCCACGGCTACTGGGCGCCCATCGCCTCGGTGATGGTGATGCGGCCGGACTTCCACCGGACGTATGCGCGTGCGGTGGCCCGTCTCGCCGGGACCCTGGCGGGGGTCGCGCTCGCCACCGGGATGGTGCGGGCCCTGGGCCCGGACGCCCAGGTGTTCGGCGCGCTGGCGGTGGTCTCGGCGGGCCTGTCGTACACGCTGATCCGTACCGGCTACGCCTACTCCCAGTGCTTCACTGCCGCATACGTCGTCTTCCTGCTCGGCATGGGCGGCCAGGCATGGGAGCAGACGGTCCCGGAGCGGGTGGTGCTCACCCTGCTCGGCGGGGCCCTGGCAATGCTGGCGTACGTGGTGTTCCCCGCCTGGGAGACGCCCCGGCTGCCGGGCCGACTTGCGGACTGGCTCGCCGCCAACGGCCGCTACGCGGCCGCGGTGCTCCGCAGCTACGCCGAACCGACCCAGGAGCATCGCGCCGACATGCGCAGGGCACTGCTGGCGAGCAGGGAGGCACGTGCCACCTGGCAGGAGGCCTACGACCAAGCAAGGCAGGAACCGGTCCGCCCCAGGGGCCTGACGTCGCGCGAGGCGGAGGAGGCGCAGGAGGCGCTCAAGGGGTTCGGCCGCGCGGCGATGCTCATGGAGAGCCACATCCCGCGGGCCGACAGCCGTTTCGTCCCCGAGGCGGAGCGGTTCGCCGAGGCCCTGGAGGCCGACACCGCGCAGGCGGCAGTCGACGTGCGCGAGCACAGGAATCCGGACTGGGGGCGCGTGGAGGAGGCGCTCCACGCGTGGGAGGGCGCCGCCGTGGGGGACCGGAGCCCGGTGGTCCGGCGCGGGGCGGAGCTGCAGAAGCGGGCCTTGGAGGACCTCGCGACGGCCGTGAGCCGCACACCGCTGGAACGGGACGTCGGCTCTGCTCGCGAGGAGCAGCGGGTGCGGGCGGCCGTGGAGGATCAGGACCCGCGCACCGGGTTGGGTGACGGCGCCGGCGACGGGGAGCGCCCCACCTCCTGGAGCGGGAAGTAGTCACCCGGCCGCGTCGAGCGCCGCCACACGTACGCCGCTGTCGCCATCACGAGGATCAGCCCCGCCAGGATGAGCAGTTCGATCCCCTCGACGTTCCACCGGAAGGACTTCTCCGCCTCGGCCGTCACGATGAGCACCTTGCGGATGCCGGCAATCAGGCCGACGACGAGGAACGGCTCGGCGTCGAGGGTCTGGTTCCTGATGGTGAGACGGACGGTGTGGAGCAGCTCGGCCACGATGAACAGCACAAGGCCGTTGTCCAGGGCGGAGAGAACCACCGTCTCCTCGCGGTACGGCCCCTGGATCGACCTGATGACGTCGTGGACGACCCCGAGGGTCAGGAGCCCCGCGAGCAGTACGAGGAGCGCCGCAACGACGAGGTGGATGCCGTCCTCGATGAGCTGCAGGAGGCCCTGTACCCGGCCGCCCTCGATCTTCGGGAGAATGGGTCGCACAGTGAGCATGCTAGGGGTTCCCCGGCCCGCAGGCGCGGCGTGCTGCCGAACGGGTGGACCAGCGGATCCCTCCCTGTGGTGACAGCCTGGGGGAAGCGGCGGGGCGCGACATCACCGAGGCCTACCCGGCGGCAGGACAAGGGTGTATGAGGCAGCCCGACGCCGACACGAACGGCAGGAACCTGCGGCCCGCCCTGGTCGCCGACCGGGGGTCTGCCCTCCGAGACGGCCCGGGACCTCGCCCCCGGCCTGCGGGAGGAACCGCGCCGCCGCACCGCCAGGGGCATCCTCTGGCAGGCGGACACCGATGGCGCCCCTGGCGGCGAACGAGCTGCGTTGCCGGAGTGGCGCGAAGCGATGGCGGGGAACCTGTACTGGGCCCGCTGCTGCGTGGCGGGCGCACCGTGCCGGAGGACGCGAGTGCACCGGAGGTGTGTGATGAGTGCTGGCCGCTCCCACGAGAGCCGTGATGGTCACGTACTGGTCCTCGATGCCGGCTCTTCGAGCCTTCACATCGCTCTGTTCGCGGCGGACGGTGAACGGGTGGCGGATCGAGACGCCTCGGAGCCCCCGGGGCCCGCTGCGGCGGCGGACCTGCGGGACTTCCTCAGCGAGGTGCCCGCTCCTGCGGCGGTTGGTCACCGCATCGTCCACAGCGGTCCGCACCTGACCGGACATACGCTGATCGACGCACGCGTACGGGCGCTGCTGGCGGACGTCGCCGATCTCGCGCCGCTGCACGTGACCCCTGCCCTGCCTGTGGTCGATGCCGCACGAGAACTCCTGCCCGACGTGCCTCATGTCGCCTGCTTCGACACCGTCTTTCACAAGGATCTGCCGGCAGAGGCGCGCACGTACGCCGTGCCGGAGCGATGGCGAGCCGAATACGGGCTGCGCCGGTACGGCTTCCACGGGCTTTCCTACTCGTGGGCACTACAGAGGACGGCGCAGGCCCTGGGCCGACCCGTCGACAACCTCCAGGTCGTGCTCGTGCACCTGGGCGGCGGCTGCTCGGCCTGCGCCGTCCGGAACGGACGCAGCGTGGACACCACCATGGGCCTCACTCCGCTGGAAGGCCTGGTGATGAGCCGGCGCAGCGGCAGCCTCGACCCCGGCGCGCTGCTGTGGCTGCAGCGGCGGCACGGTCTGAGCACGGACGAATTGGATGACACACTCCACCGGCATTCCGGTCTGCTCGGCCTCTCCGGTACCTCGGGAGACACCCGGGACCTGGTGCGCGCCCGCGCGGAGGGTGATGCCGCGGCCGCTCTGGCGCTGGCTACGTTCACACTCAGCTGCCGCAGGGGCATCGCCTCGATGGCCGCCTCGCTGGACCGCCTGGACGCGCTGGTCTTCACCGGGGAGATCGGCGAAGACCAACCCGAGGTACGTGAGGAGATCTGCTCGGCCCTGACTGTTCTCGGCGTACGAGGCGGGCTGCTCGTCCCCGCACTGGAAGATTTGATGCGAGAAGGCCTCCGACGCATCGATCAGGCGGGGAGTGGTGTCCCGGTCCTCGTGGTCGCAACCGGCGAGACACAGCAGATCGCCACCGAGACCCGACGGGTGCTCGGCATGTGACTGGCCAAGGCAACTGCCGGCACATCCACATTCACCTGGCCCGCTCACAGAGCCGGCCTCCTGTACCAGGACGGCACGGGGGCGCCCGGCGCCCCATGGCGTGCCGCTGCTGACCCCGGCCCGGCTCCCGGTACTTCCCCCTTCGCGTCACCCCACCCGGGCCCCGCGTCGCCCCGCTGTCCGGCGGTCACGACGATCAACATGGGCCTTTCCCCCTGTTCGACCGCCAGATGCGCTTTGGTGCTGAACCCGCCGCGCGAGCGGCCCAGCCCGTGGTCACCCGGCTCGACGAAGACGCCTCCTGGCGGCTCCTTCTGCAGCTCGCTCCGTTTGCGGGCTCCTGCCGCATGTTGATGGGCCCGGCAGACCGTGGAGTCGTCGTTGAGATCCCATGTGATCGAGCCCCGCGAGTCAGTCTCGGATTGGAGCTCGGAAAGGATCCGATGCCAGGTGCCGTCCCGCCTGCCACCGTCGAAACAGGTCATAGATCCGGCCCCACGGCCCGTACTCGGCTGGCACGTCCCGCCACGGGATACCGGTGCGGACCCGGAACCGTACGCCGTCGATCAACTGCCGCCACGACCACACGCGGGGCCGACCGGGCTTCCGGCCCCTCGGCAACAACGGCTCCGGCACAACCCACTGCTCGTCTGGGAGATCTCCCCGCGCCACGAACCAGAATCTCTCAACGCTCAAGATCCGCTTTCGATACACCTAGGGCGGTGTATCGAAAATGGATCCGGGACACTCCGGACGCTCGTGTGAGCGAGGCCCGGGGACGGCGCCTGTCGCGCGGTTCCCGGCGCGATCAGGTAGTCAGGAACGGTGAACAAGGACGCGACCGACACCTTCGTGCATGTCCGGGGCGCCAGTGAGAACAACCTGCGGAACATCGATGTCGACGTTCCGCGGGACGTGATGGTCGCCTTCACCGGCATCTCCGGTTCGGGCAAGTCCTCGCTCGCGTTCGGCACGCTCTACGCGGAGGCCCAGCGGCGCTACTTCGAGTCCGTAGCACCGTACGCCCGAAGGCTGTTGCAACAGGTCGGCGCACCGCACGTGCAGGAAATCACCGGACTGCCACCGGCCGTGGCCCTGCAGCAGCGACGCGGGTCGCCCAGCTCGCGCTCGACGGTCGGCACCATCACCACGCTGTCCAATCTGCTGCGCATGCTGTACTCCCGCGCCGGCACCTATCCGCCCCGGGCCGCACGGCTGGAAGCCGAGTCGTTCTCACCCAACACCGCGGCCGGCGCCTGCCCGGAGTGCCACGGACTGGGCGTCGTGCACGACGTCGCCGAGGACCTGCTCGTCCCGGACCCCTCGCTGAGCATCCGCGAGGGGGCGATCGCCGCCTGGCCGGGCGCCTGGCAGGGCGCCAACCTGCGCAGTGTCGTGAGCGGCCTGGGGATCGACATCGACCGACCGTGGCGCAGGCTCAGGAAGAAGGACCGGGACTGGCTGCTGTACACGGACGAGCAGCCCTCCGTGTACATCGAGCCGGAAGAGGACCGCGTCGACTACGGCTACCAGGGCAAGTTCTGGAGCGCCCGCAAGCACGTCATGCACGTCCTCGCGGACTCCAAGAGCGAGAAGATACGCGAACGGGCGCTCCGGTTCGTCAGGAGCGTGCCCTGCCCGGAGTGTCACGGCAGCGGACTGCGGCCCGAGGCGCTCGCCGTGACATTCGCCGGACGTTCCATCGCCGAGATCAACGAGATGCCGCTCACCGAGGTCGTGGCGCTGCTGCGGCCCGTCGCGGGGCGGTCCGAGGCCGACGCCACCACGTCGACCGCCCGCTCCGGGGAGACGACCGAGGTCGCGGTCCGGATCTGCGGCGATCTGGTCGCGCGGGTCGACGTACTGCTCGACCTGGGCCTCGGATATCTCAGCCTCGGGCGCCGCTCGACGACCCTGTCGCCCGGCGAGGCGCAGCGCCTGCGGATCGCCACCCAGCTGCGCTCGGGGCTGTTCGGCGTCGTCTACGTCCTCGACGAACCCTCCGCGGGCCTGCACCCGGCTGACGCGGAACCGCTGCTGGACGTGCTGGCCCGCCTCAAGGCGGCGGGTAACTCGCTGTTCGTCGTGGAGCACGACATGGACGTCGTACGGCGGGCGGACTGGGTGGTCGACATCGGCCCCGGCGCGGGCGAGGGCGGCGGGCGCGTGCTGTACAGCGGCCCGGTCGCCGGTCTTGAGCGGGTGGAAGAGTCGGCCACGAGCCAGTACCTGTTCGGGCGCGCCAAGCCGCTCGATCACCGCCCGCGCACACCGTACGGCTGGCTGCACCTGAGCGGCGTCTCCCGCCACAATCTGCACGACGTGTCCGTCGAGGTACCGCTCTGCGTACTGACGGCGGTGACGGGCGTGTCCGGTTCCGGAAAGTCGACGCTGGTGACGCAGGTGCTCGCCGAGGTCGTCCGCGGCCACCTCGGACTCGTACCCGAGGAGCCCGACGAGGCGCAGCTGGAGGTCGACGTCCAGGACGCGTCGGGAGTCGAGTCGTTCGACCGGCTGGTCCGGGTCGACCAACGGCCCATCGGCCGAACTCCCCGGTCCAACCTGGCCACGTACACGGGGATGTTCGACGCGGTGCGCAAGCTGTACGCGGCGACGGACGAGGCCAGGGCGCGCGGCTACTCGGCCGGGCGGTTCTCCTTCAACGTGCCCGAAGGGCGGTGCGAGACCTGCCAGGGCGAAGGATTCGTCGCGGTGGAACTGCTGTTCCTGCCCGGCACCTACGCGCCGTGCCCGACCTGCCAGGGCGCCCGGTACAACGCCGAAACGCTGGAAGTCACCTACCGCGGCAAGAACATCGCGGAAGTGCTGGGGCTGTCCGTCGACGACGCCGCCAAGTTCCTGTCCGCCGTCCCGGCCGCCTCCCGCAGTCTGGAGACGTTGCGCGAGGTGGGACTGGGGTACCTGCGGCTGGGGCAGCCCGCGACGGAACTCAGCGGTGGTGAGGCGCAACGCATCAAACTGGCCACCGAACTGCAGCGAGCCCGCCGCGGCCACGCGCTCTACCTGCTCGACGAGCCGACGGCGGGGCTGCACCCCTCGGACATCGCGCTGCTGCTGCGACAGCTGCACCGGCTTGTCGACGCCGGCAACACGGTCGTCCTCGTCGAGCACGACCTGGACACGATTGCCACCGCCGACTGGGTCATCGACCTCGGGCCGGGCGGCGGCGACGCGGGCGGGCGGGTGGTCGCGGCGGGCCGGCCGGCCAAGGTGGCGAGGACCCGCCGCAGCGCCACCGCGCCCTATCTCGCGGCCCGGCTCGCGCGCTCCTGACAACGGTGCGAGGGGCTGAGCACCGGTCAGCCGGGTTCGGGGCGCAGGGTCGCGCGCGTCGCCATGCTGCGTTCCAGCTTGTGGCGGATATCGCTCGCGAGGTGTCCCGTCCGGGCCGATTCCACGATGCGTTCGGCGACGTGGCACATCTTGATGTCGGTGTGCCGGGAGATCTCCCGCAGGACGTCCCGGCCGTCCTCGGCGCGCAGGCCGGCCAGTGTGACGACGATGCCGATCGCCCTGCAGATCGCCCTGATTGCGGGCCCCGGCCGCATGCTGGTGGGCGCGGCAGACCGTGGAGTCGACGCTCAGGTCCCACGTGATCGCACCTTTCGCGTCGGCCAGAGACTGGAGCCGCTGGAGGCGTTCTACCAGGACGACCGACGGCAGGGCGGAGCGGAAGAAGAACGCTGCTTCGACTCCGGTGACTTCGAGGCCGACGCGGCCGCGCTCATCACCTGGGTCACCGGCCTGGCCGACGCCCACGGCCGGACAGCCGGCTGACCTCCACCGCCCGCACCGCAAGGGATTGCAGGCAGAGGTTGTTGACCGCGCGGGAGAAGCCGCGGGATGTGGTGTGGATGAGAGTGACCGCGTCATCGGTGAACAGCTGGTCGCTGCGGCCGGCGACGCCGAGGTGGTGCTTGATGTGGCTGGCTTTCTCGGCGGAGG
This sequence comes from Streptomyces sp. NPDC057445, assembly GCF_042802855.1. NCBI lineage: Bacteria > Bacillati > Actinomycetota > Actinomycetes > Kitasatosporales > Streptomycetaceae > Streptomyces > Streptomyces sp. NPDC057445. The sequence continues at coordinate 109,153 of NZ_JBHVDH010000009.1, forward strand.
TCAACAGGGCCTTGTGGAACATGTTGGCCACCGACCGGGAGGGCGCCAGGGAGATGTCGGTTTTCGGCCGCGCCCTCGCGCAGGGTCCGTCGAAGTCCCTCCTGGGGCCGCGCCGGTTGCGCGGGACTGATCGAGGGACGCCGGGCGCCAAGGCGCCTGTCGCGCTCGACCGCCACATAGGGGGGCGTTACAACGGGACCTCGGGCGAAAAGCCGTCGCGACTGCCCCCGACCGGATTGAGACCGTGACAGAATTCCTGCCTGCCGCTGCGGCGCACGCGGTGCGGATCGTGCTGGTCGCCGACCCCGGAGTGGCGTCGGAGATCGCCAAGGAACTGGCCGACAAGCTGCCGCAGCAGCTGAGGCGGCGGGTCCGCGCCGACGTAGACTGGCAGGTGACGGCGCGCACGGCACCCCTGGTCGCGGACGAGCAACTGGACGTCTCCTCCGCGGCCGACGTCGTACGCCCGTTCCTCCCCGAGGGCGACTGGGACGCCGCAGTCTTCCTCACCGATCTGCCTCGACGAGCCGGCCTGCGCCCGGTCAGCGTCGAGGTGAGCCCGGCGGACCGCATCGCGCTGGTGCTGCCCACCACGCCGAACGCCCCCAGTCGCTGCAGGACCTGATCCGGGACATGTCCCGTCCCGAGAGGGAAGACGAGGGTGCAGTCGCGTTTGGCGGTGGTGAAGGGTTCGCCGAGGACCGCGCTGAGCTGGGCGTTACGGCGCTCCTGTTCGGCGAGGACCTCGGCCAGGACCGTTTCGGGTGTGGGGTGAGTCAAGGACCAAGGCACCTACCTGATGAGCAACGGCATCCACCCCAGCGGCACCATGCTCGACATGCTCCGCAACCACGCCGCCGACGGAGCCACCCGCTTCCTGCTGATGGTCAGCAGTGCTGGTCCCGCGTCGCCTGCCGAGCGGCCACGTGAAGGGCGCGGAGCGCGACCACCAGGACGCCGATGTCGTCGAGGTACACCGGGTCGGGCAGCACGTCGAGGGGCGACACGGTGTAGAGCACGGCCGCCCAGAACAGGGCCTTGTCCCTGAAAGGCACTCCGGCATCGAGGAGCACTCTGCGAGCGCTGACCACACGGAACAGCAACCAGGCGGCGCAGACCGCCGTGGCGAGAACGACCGCGCCGAGGATCCACCAGAGGACGCCATCCATGACGTTCCTGTACCCCGTCCGAGTTCGGTGAGTCGGCCGACTCACCGAGCCCTTGAGCGCTTTCGCCCGCCCGGCGGGCGGACGCGGGTGGCCACAAGAGGCTGTGCCGATCCAAGTGGACGACGACAGGGAGCTCTGGCGCGAGGGCTGTCCCTGGCTTGCTCGCAACGGTGGAGGCCCATTGCCGCCCGGTTCAAGACGAAAGCATCTGACGAGAGGTGCGGGGTTTCTTCCATCCAGAGTCGTGTTTCTGTTCACGCTTCACCCGGACCAGCTCCGCGTGTTCTGCAAGCGCGTCGGCGGCGGTCCAGGTCGCGGACCAGCCTCATGGCCCTTCGGCAGAAGGTCACGAAATGCTGGAAGATTCGCAAGGCTGACATCTGTCTGAAAGTGGGTTAGGTACGAGCACGAATGGGGACTGGCCTGATCTGAGTGCTGAGTGAAGATCTTGGAGGGGGCGCTCCTATCCGTATGGACCTGTCCGACGACTTCTCCGAGGTGAGTCATGCGAAAGCTGGGAATGGCTGCCGGTGCGCTGGTGGTAGCTGGTGCCGGCCTGGTCGGCACGACCGGGAGCGCCGATGGCGCGACCGGTCACATGGGCAGGGCAGCCTCGGCCAAAGGCTGCGCGACCTCCTGGGGTAGTGGCACCAAGTCGGCCGTGGAATCGGCCACCATGCGGCTCAAGGTCATCGTGACCAGTCAAAGCAGGTGCTACGACCGCATGATCTTTCACGTCAAGGGCGTGCACAGCAATATCAGTTATCACGTTGGCTACGTGACGACGTTTCAGCAGGACGGCTCCGGCGAGCGAATTCCGGTCCGTGGAGGTGGAATCCTGCAGATCTTCGTGTCCGCGCCGAGCTACGACCCGGAGACAGGCAGTCCGACATACGCCGGGAAGGCTGGGAAGCCACTGCCGGGCGTGACCGTCGCCGGGTACAGGACATTCAAGGACGCGAAGTTCGGAGCAAGCTTCGAAGGACGGACCCAGATCGGCCTGGGCGTGCGCGCCAAGCTTCCGTTCCGAGCAGTCCAGTCCGGGGACAAACTGATCGTGGATGTCGCACATACCTGGTGATCCGACGCTGCGTTGAGCCAGTGGGCCGCGTGCGCCCCCGTCGAAGCCAGAGCGGCTGGAAGACGTTGAGGTGGAGGGGCAGCGCGCGTCCGAGGGCCGCGCTCGCTACCCAGCGAGCGCGGCGGTTTCGCCGAGGTGGGCGGCAGCAGTCCTCCACGCATTCGTCACTGCCGTGCGGGCCTGCGCCGTCCGCACAGCATCGTCACCAGTCAGCTGCAGCGGTGCCCCCACGTGTACGTGCAGGTTCGGGCGGCGCAGTGGTGCGGTGGTCAGGCCCGCGATCTGCTTGGCGGCATTCCCCGAAATGACACGGCGTGCGCCGGCCTGGCCTACAGGAACGACAGGCGCACCGGTGTGGTGTGCGAGCCTGGACAGGCCACTGTGAAAGGTACCGGGTGCCGCTTCAGCGGCATCTCTGCGGCGCGGGAGGCCGCCCTCGGCGTAGATGAGGACCAGCCGCCCCCTCTCGAGGGCCGCTGCGGCAAGCCCGAGGGCGTCTGCCGCGCGCAGGGTCCTGCGGAACACGGGAACATGTCCTTCGCGCACGAGCGCGCGTCCGAGCAGCGGGATACGCCACAGGCCGGCGGCAGCCATGATGACCGGCTCGACGTCGAGGCGGCGGAGAGCAGCGAGGACGATGGCGGGGTCGGCGAGCGAGGTGTGATTCGCGGCAATGATGGTGCCCGGCGCGAGTTCGGTGTGGGCGTCGGCGGTCACCGAGAGGCGTCCCACGAAAGGGACCAGGACGTCGGCTACGCGGCTGAGCATGTTGGTCTCCCGGCATCAACGATGTTGATCTACATCGTCGACGCCAAGTGGCCTGCAGGTATGAGCATGCGTACTCAACCTCACGGGCGTGCCGTACCCAGTCGATGGCCTCGGCCACCCCTCCAGAAGGGCGCGTGCCGGCAGCCGTCGCCGGTCCGGCCAGGGTGCGGAGTCTCCGCTGTCCGTGCCCTCGCCCAGTCGGTGCCGGCACCTTCGGAGGAGGCCGGGTTGTGGAGCGATCGCCCCTGGACCGGCTCGAACTGCGGGAAGTCGCCCCGTTGTGGGTTCGAGGGCCTGAAGGGCCAGAACGTTGAACACGCCCGGCGACGCGGTTCCGGTCCGGGGATCTCCGGAGGACCTCTCGCTCACATGAATCCGCGCCCCAGGGGCCGCCGATTACCGTCGCGAGGCGGTTTTCGACAGGATGAGTGCCATGACCGAGATCCGCACGCCCCGCCTCATCCTCCGCCGCTGGACCGATGACGACCTTGTTCCCATGGCAGAGATCAACTCGGATCCCGAAGTCATGCGGTGGATCGACGACGGCGCGGTCCATGATCTGGAACAGACGGCCGAGGACATCGAGCGGTGGGAGGAGGAGTGGGACGAGGAGGGGTTTGGTCTCTTCGCCGTCGAGCTCATTGCCTCGGGTGAGCTGATCGGCTTCGCAGGTCTGTCCGTGCCGGAGTACCTGCCGGAAGTGATGCCGGCCGTGGAGATCGGCTGGCGCCTCGGAAGGCCGTTCTGGGGACAGGGCTACGCCTCTGAAGCTGCCCACGCCGCCCTGGAGTTCGCTCTGCAGGACCGTGGACTGGACCGGGTGATCAGCATCGCCCACATCGGAAACCAGGCCTCAGAGAACGTCATGCGCAAGCTCGGCATGGTGCCGGAGCGCGAGACGACGCATCCCGTCCACGGTATTCCGCTGCGCATCCACACCATCGACCTCACCGAATTCCAAGGGTGACCCGTTGCCACCAGGGCGCCGGCCGTGGTGAGACTCCGGCCGTGCTCGCTACTCGTCCGCCGGATCACTTCGTGCGCCATCATCCGAGGCAATCCATGACCCTGCAGGTCGGTGCGGCCAAGGCGTGTTGGGAAGTCGCCGGTCTGCCTGGTTGGCCGTCCGGGGAAGTCTTGGACGTCCGCCGGGCCTCCTCATCGGCCGGCGTGAGCTGAGCGGCGGAAGGGCCTGGCCCCGCTTCCGGGTCAGCGGCTTGTGGTGACGCGGTACTGCGCGTCCTCGCTTCGTACTCGCTCGTCGTGGGGAATCTGATCCCGGCCGCCTATGTGGCGTACTCCTGGGCCTGGATGCTCGGACACCGCACGGCGATGGCCGCGATGTCGTCGTTGAGCCTTCCGCCGCTGTACTGGAGCAGGTCCCGGTGAAGCCGGTCGAGCAGCTCGCGGGGCGGCGTCGGGCCTTGCCGTCGCATCCAGTCCGGCAGCGGGAAGAACTCGCGCGCGCGGTCCCGGGTCTCCGTCACCCCGTCGGTGTAGAAGAGCAGCTGATCGCCCGGGACAAAGTTGACGGTGTCGACGCAGTACTGGTCTCCGATGAGCGTCGCGAGGTTGAGGGGCGGCGAGGGGGTGGTGGGCTCCAGGACGCGGATCTCCCCGCGGTGCGCAAGCAGCGGTGGAGGGTGCCCGCAGTTGAGAATTCTGACGTGGCCGCTGCCGTGCGGAATCTCGGCGACAAGAGCGGTGGCGAAGCGCTCCGGCAGGTCCTGGGCGGGGAACGCCGCGCTGTGGCGGCTGATGCTGCTCTCCAGTCGATGGACGATGCCCCTGAGGTGGGGCTCGTCGTACGCGGCCTCCCTGAAGGAGCTGAGCACCGCCGCGGCCGCCCCCACCGCCGACAGTCCCTTACCTCGTACGTCGCCGATGAGCAGTCGGATCCCGTACGGCGTGTCGACCGCCTCGTAGAAGTCCCCGCCGATCCGGGCCTGCTCCTGGGCCGCCAGATACAGCGACTCGATCTCGATGTCCGCGATGCTGCGCGGCAGGGGGCGCAGCAGCACCTTCTGGGCCGTGTCGGCGACGAGCCGGACGTGGAAGAGCATCTCCTCCCGCTGAAGTCGGACATGGCTTGCATAAGCGGCCGCCAGAGTCACGGCGACGATCGCAGCCGCCGTGTACGGCGTCCCCAGGTCCGTGTAGACGAAGCTGAGGCCGATCATGACAAGCAGGCAGAACATCCCCAGCAGGATCGTGGGGAGCACGGGCCACATCGCAGCGGCCAGAGCCGGTGCGGCCGGCAGGAGGCGGCTGAAGGCGATCTCCCTCGGTGTGGAGAACGCCAGGCCGGCGATGAGGACGGTGAGGATCACCGGTGACAGCAGGGCAGCTTCCCACCGGCCGCGGTAGGGAGGACGACGGTGTCGGCGCCGTCCGGATGCAATCACAAAGTGCATCATATCGAGCCGAAACGGTTATATAGCTCAAGGGGACATGCATTCACAGCCGCAAGCCCGAACCCTCCTCCGACGCGATCCGGTGGGCGCCGAGTCGCTCGAACGGCTGTGCCAGCCCCCGCGCGGACGTCGCGTCCGAGGGCCCAGTTGATCATCTTGCCGTTCGCCGTCCTGCCGGTCGAGCACCCTCCGCCGAGGTTCATGGCATCGACCGCGCCGCCACGAGTGTTCCTTCACCTCGGGGACTGGCCCTCTCGCTCGGCCGGGACGCTCCGGAACTCGGACAGGAAATGGAGGCGGGCCGCACGCCCGATGCCGGCGGGGCAGCCCAGGGCAGTCACCACGTCGACCGCATCGAGATGTCCACCGCACACGAGGACGTCACCGTCGAGCCGATCGACCACCGGCGTGCCGGTCGTGACCGGCACGCGGGTTCCTGGGGCATACGGGAACGCACCGTGCGCGGCTCGCTCAGCGGTGCGGGACACGCCCACACCCTCAACCGGCTCGACGTCGTCGACGAGCGTCAGGTGGCCGTGGGCCAACTCCGCAGCAGGGCGGCGACCTTCGCGGCGGTGCAGGCGGAGTCGAGGAGCAGGTCCTTGAGGGCGATGGCGTCCGCGCGGTTGGGTTTGACGGAGATCCCTGCGGCTTCGAGGCTCATGACGCCGGTCGCTGCCGCGACGGCGAGGTTTGAGCGCTCCAGCCAGCGGCACCGGCCCAGGGTGTGCACAAGGGCGGCCGCCCTGGCGTAGGGACCGTCGTAGACCGGCTGCTCGAACAGTTCGGCCCGGTGACGGGCGACGGCGGAGACGGGGACGCCGTAATCGTCGGGGGCGGGGTCGCCCGCCCCTGCGACCTCGGCGACCTGCAGGATCCAGGGAACGTCGATGTGCAGGTCCATCAGGCGGCGCGCGCTCCCGGAGAGGTCTGCTGTGCGTCCTCGGCCTCGTCGAAGACGTCCTGGTGCTCGGCGAGGAAGCGGGCGGCCGCGTCCACGGCGCGGGCGCGCAGGCCGCTGGCGTCGTCGTGGACGAGGCGGGCGAGGTAGTCCCCGATGCTCAGTCCGAGGTCGGCGGCCCGCTTCTTCGCGAGTTCCGCCACATCCTGATCCACCCGTGCACCCAGCTGCGTCTTGGCCATACCTCGCATGGTAACAGTTGTTACCACCCATCGCAGGCGGTCCGTGTGATCCTCCTTCGTCGGCTGCGGTCGGCAGGAGAGAAGGGGGCGCAGAGGGCGGCACGGAGATCCGCGCCGTGGCCGGCGCGGCCATCGTCACAGCCGCGTCCGGACGCCGAGGCGCCAGCAAGCGCGAGCGCCTCCCCCGGCCCCTGCCGCCTCCCAGGCCCTCGACCCGGTGGCCGAGCGGCTCGTCCGCCTCACCACGCAGGGCACGCGGAAGGCGCCCGACCGGGCCGATGTCCCCCTCGGGCGCCTTCGCGATGAGCACACCTGCCCCGGCCGGGGCAGGTGTGCTCATCGTCCGACGGTGAACCGTGTCCGTGCTACGAAGCGTCCCGTACCGTGCCGGTGACGACCGGGCCCGGACGCGGCTCCCAGGCCGCGTCGTAGGTGATCAGTCGGCCGCGGAGCGATTCCTGGGGTTCGCTCACCCGGTCGGTGACGGTGGGCACGGTCACATCGGTGCTCAACTCACCGGCAGGAATGGTGATCGGCAGAGACGGGTTCTCCACCATCTTGGACAGGGGCCGGGACGGGCTCGGCGACTCACCGAAGTTGTCCTTGAGCCAGCGCCGGTCGACGTCCAGGGTGGACAGCTCCGCGCCCTCGCCGACCGGCAGGAAGGCGAACTCACCGATGATCTCCGCGTCGGCGGTCGTGGAGAGCGATACCCGCCAAGTCAGGCGCTTGCCCTCGGTGACGTCGGCCGCGACCGGCTTGAGCGTGACCGTGGGCATCGGGTCGTCGTTCTGCGCCGTCACGCCGCCGCGGTAGGAACCGACCACCGCGCCGCGCACCGCCTTGACCAGCACGTCGCTCACCGCGTCGTTGCCGTAGCGGGTGTTGCCGTGCACCGCGACCGGTACATCGATGTCGTGGCTGCCCGGACGTACCGTCACCGTGCGGTGGGTCACCTGGTCCGTGCCCGGCTTGGGGACGGACACCCGGACCTGACCGCTGCCGTGCCCGGTGACCCGCACCGGCACACGATAGGTCCGCGTCCCGGAGTCGCCTTCCTTGACCGTCAGCCGGCCGATGTCGACGCGCGGCAGCGCGGCGGGACGTACCGCGGGAGTGCCGGGGCGCCAGCCCCATGCGTCCACCAGCCACGCGCGTCCGGAGCGGGTGCGCGGGCTCAGCTCCAGGGCCTTCACCTGCTTGAGGTCCAGCCCGGCCCGTGCGGCCGCGGACAGCGGTACGCGGACCTCACGGCCCCAGTAGGAGGCCGTCCGTTCGCTTCCCGGCAGTCCGTCGACGGCTGCCCTGCCAAGAGTCGCGCGTCGACCCGAGGCATCGACGAGGGCGACGTCGAACCGGGCGCCGGTGGAGTTGGGCGGAACGATCACTCGCAGCGCCAGTGCGCCGGATCCCACCAGCGAGACCGGACGTGAGAGCCGCACCGTGGCCTTGGAGCCCGCCCGGGACCAGTGCATCGCGACCGCGTCGCGGCCCGGCCCCTCCGCCACCTCCCACGTGGCGAAGTGCGGCGACTGACCGCGTGCGTCGGCCGCCAGACAGGCGCGGGCCGGGTCGGGGTCGGCCTGTGCGCACAGCCGTCCGCCGGTGACGGCCACGGACGGTCCGGGCAGGAAGGCCGGCGCTCGGTTCGCGCCGACGGCGTGGGTGAGCACGCGCGCGGGGCCCGCCGAGGGCGCACGCCGTCCGGATCCGTCCAGCAACGGGCGCACCCGGTCGTCTCCTGCGACGAACAGCCGGGCCGCCGCCGCGATGTACGTGGCGCCTGCGGCCTGCTGCTGAGCAGCGGTCAGACGGTGCTTGCTGCCGGGGGTGCAGACCGGGTCCGGGGTGTCGCCCGAGCCGAAGTCGTCGTCGGCCGGGGCCTTCGCCTGGCCCGGAGTCCACTCGCTGTTGAAGAAGTTGTGGTTGGCGCCGACCATGTACACCGCGCTGTGGAGTGCGGCTCCGCCGCTGATGCCGCGCGTGCCGTCGACGTAGATCTCGCCTTGCAGGTCGGAAACGTCACCGTCGCAACCCGGCAGGATGGTCATGGAGGGCACGTCCGGCGCCGGATTGTGACCGAAGATCGTCGGGCCTATCAGGACGTTGCCACGGATCTTCCAGCGCACGGGGCCCTTGTACCCGTCCTGCTCGGCGGGCGGTCGGTAAAGGCTGTCGAGTGCGGCCCGGTTGACGCCCTCCCCACCCCGGGAGTGACCGACCAGCAGTACGCGGGACAGGTCCGCCGGTGCGGCCGAGCGCACGGCGGACGGTGCGCCGGACCGGTTCGCGGCCCAGTCCGCCCAGCGGGCCAGGTGCTGCCTCACCAGGGACGAGCGGGCCTGAGCACCGCCGTCCTCCGCGAGGTGGTCCTGCGCGTTGATGCCGTTGGCGGAGATGGACAGGGTCACATAGCCCTGGGAGGCAAGAAGCCTCTGCGCCCGCAGATAGCCCTGGTGGCTCGGCACCGGCTGTGTGCCGTTCTTGCAGGGCCAGTCACCGGTCACCTCGCCTCCAGCGCTGAAGCACGTGCCGTGACGGCCGTGCAGGAACAGCGCCAGGGGCCTCTTCCCCGGGGCATCGGCGGGTCCCACCACCGTGGCGCGCATCTCCACCGGGGCGGGGAAGCCGGGCAAGCGCACCGCGTTCAGGGCGTATTCGCCGCTGACGGTGCGATAGCGGCCAGGGGTTCCGGGGTCGACGGGGTTCGCGGGAAGAGCGGTGTCCTGCGGGGCGGGCGCGGGGCGGGGCCGGGAGCGCGGGGCCCGGTCCGCCCCCTCCCCGTCCAGACGGCGGCCACCGGCAAGAACCTGCAGCTCCTTTGCCGACCCGATACGCGCGCCGTCGAGCCGCAGGTGGAAGGACCGCCCGTCCCGCGCGGCCACCGGTCGGCCGAGCAACCGGTCCCCGGCGTAGAACTCGACCCGTGCGTCGCCCATGGGCACCGGAGCGGCCGAAGTCCAGACCAGCTGCTTTCCCGCACCGGTGCCGGTCACCTGCCAGCCCGCCGGCAGTCCCCCGTCCTGGCCCCGTGGTGCGTCCGACAGGGAGCCGGCAGGCGTCTGTACCGCCTGGGCCGGCCCTGGCGATCCCGCTGCCAGCGCGAGTCCTGCCATGGCGGCGGTCATCACGCGAAAGACACGTATCACAGTGGTCTTCCTCATCATCGGTTGTGTCGGGGAACCTCAGGACTCCCTGTGGCCTCCCTCGCTCCCGGAGGACGACAACTGATCGATGCGGGTTGCCTCCTGCCACCCAAGGTGTCGCAAATATGCCCCTGCCGCGACGAGTTGTGCGATGGCGGCTCTCCCGGTCGCGGGTGCGGGAAGGGTGGGACGGAACCCACTGTTGTGTTCTGTGCTGTGCCCTTCGCCCGGTGGTGCCGGCCGGGCCCGCCGACCTGCATGGCTACCTTCTGCCTGGCTCGTGAGGTCCTGCGCCGGACGTGCCGAAGTCGCGAGCGCGTGATCGTCGTTGAGTACCGTTCTGCCGGCGCTGTCGTGGGACGTTCATCGGCAGCCGGGATTCCGTGAAGGCCGAAGGGCGCCGTCCGGTCGATTCAGTGCGCCGCTGCCGTCGGCCGCACCTGCGGGCCGCATTGTGGCGGTCGGCAGTTCTGCAGCACGGTCCGAGCAACTTGACCTGGTGATCTGCAGTCCATCCACCACGGACTTCCGGCCCAAGCGCACTTATGGGCGGTCGAAACCGGCGCAGATCTCCTTCAGGTTCGAGCTCGTGCGTGATCCTGCCCAGGAGGTCATGTCCTTGGTGCACCCGGCCTGTCGCCGGTGTTCCGGATCATCTGCTGGAGCACCATCAGGGCCGTGAGGTGGTCGGCGTCGTCGATGCCGTGGTGGATGCGGTCGCGGATGGCAGGGACGTGCTGCTTGATGGCCGCCCGTGCCTCGTCCCCCGCTTCGGTGATCCACAGCCGTCCCTCGCCGTCGGCGGTGAGCCAGCCGCGCTTCAGCAGGATCTCCGCCTCGGAGTTCAGGTCGTCCTCGCGCCGGAGGTAGGTGCTCATGGCCTGCTGGAGTTCGGGGACGGACATGCCGCGGCCGTCGGGTGAGAGGTCGTCCTCGGACAGGTTGCGCAGCAGCCAGTACTGAGGCTGGGTAAGGCCGAGCTCGGCCAGCTGGGCTCGGACGAACGCGATGAGGGCCTCGTGGGCGACTCCGGTCCAGTAGGCAGCTGGATGTGCGGCGAGCTCGGCGTCGGAGGGGCGCTGGGCGCTCATGTGCGGTGCTCCCTGTGAACGATCGCTGGTGCAAGCACCGTAGAACCTGAAGTCAGGTTGAGTTCAAGGTGGCGGGACGGGCCAGTGCCAGAGGGGCGGACGGAGGGGCGGACGGACAGGGGGCAGATCCCTGAGCGATGCGGACCGGCACGGGCGCGGCCGAGCTTCCGTCCGGCCCGTACCGCCCGCTGGAGCGCGTACGGAGAAGTTCAGCTGGTGCGGTGGTGGTCGGAGAGGGCTTCGGCCACCGCGCGGCGGCCCACGCTTGCGAGTACGGGGTTCGTGGCGCGGTAGTAATGCTCTGCGTTGAGTCCGAAGCACAGCGCCCAGCCGCGTCCTCGGGCCCATGTCGCGTCGTCCACCCCGGCCGACTCGCGGAACAGGTCACGGGTCCGGGCGGACAGGAGCGTCCAGGCGACCATCATGTCGCATGCGGGGTCGCCGACGCCCATCCCTCCGAAGTCGATGACGGCGCTGAGCCGGCCCTGCCGAGCCAGCAGGTTTCCCGGCAGGAGGTCGCCATGCACCCAGACGGGAGCGCCCTGCCATTGCGGAAGCCGGAGGACTGCCTCCCACGCGTCGGTCGCGGCGTCCCCGTCCACCGTCCCGTCCGCGCTCAGGTCGCGGATCGCGGCGCGGACCTCGTCATCGCCCGTGCACACCGGACCTCCTCGAAAGGCCGGTGGTGCGTCGGTGGCGTCGATCCGCCGCAGAGCCGCGACGAAGCGGCCCAGCTCGACGGCGGCATCATGCAGCTCGACAACGGGCTCGTCGAAAAGGTTCTCGCCTTCGAGCCAGCGATACACCGACCACGGGAACCCGTATTCCTCGCCGGGAACACCCTTGCCCAAGGGCACCGGCACAGCCAGCGGCAGGTGGGGAGCGAGGTGAGGCAACCAGCGGTTCTCCTTGCCGACCTGGGCGACGGAGCCGGGAATGCGCGGCAGGCGCACGGCCATGTCGGTACCCAGCCGGTACATGGCGTTGTCCGTGCCGGCGGAGCGTACCTTTGTGATGGGGAGATCCGCCCACTGAGGGAACTGCGCGCCGACCAGTCGGCCGACGAGCGATTCGTCGATGTCGACCTCGTCGGCATGCATCTTCACGCTGGACACGGAACTCCTCTGCCGGGAACGGGCCCGGTGGAGCCCATCGGCGGCGTCCACCATGGGCACCGGACCCTATCCGCCTCCTTCGGATCAGCGCCAAGGCTTTTCGATCGCTGAGGCCGACCGTGCCGTCACAGCACCGGGGTACGTGACGAGCCGACCGCGTGCGAAGCATGTTCCAGCGCCAACGCGCGAGAGCAGGTGGCGCCCTGACGGTTTGCCAGCCGGAACAGGGGCCCCCTCGCATACGGCCGGGGTCAGTGGCGGCTGCGGCGTGTAGTTGTCTTGCGGTAGCCGAAGGGGCCGGGAAGGTCCATCGAGGTCGTACGCCGACCTGTCGACGAGTAAGTACGCCTGGCGCCATCGCCCTTGCCGACCGTAATGGACACGGACCTACGGTTGACGTTGAGGCGGACGCCCGGGAATATCCGGAAGCTCTTGCGGAAGGTGACGGGCACAGTGGGCTCCTTTCGTTGATCGTTCGTCTTCCCCGAGTTCCCGTCATCACTCGGTTCGGTGCCGACCGGGGAGTCCCGACCGCGCTGCCCGGCCGGACAGCTGCCTGGCGTCACGGCCCGCAGCGCACACGCCGGCGGCGTTCGTGGCGGCCACGACGCCTCGTGCGGTTCAAGGCAGCAGGGGTGCGCCGAAGAAACCCCCGTTCCGGCGGCAATCCGGTACGGGAATCCCGGCGCACCCCGGCGGGCCGATGCTCCGGTCCGCCCGTCAACCGATCTCGATGAGCAGGTCGCCCGCCTCGACCTGCTGGATCCCGCCGATCGCGAGCCGCTGGACGGTTCCGGCGCGCTGGGCCGTGATGGACGCCTCCATCTTCATGGCCTCGATGGTCGCCACCGTCTCGCCCGCGGACACCGAATCGCCCTCCCCCACCAGTAGCGTGACCACTCCGGCGAACGGCGCCGCGACATGGCGGTCGTTGCCCCGCTCGGCCTTCTCCGCCGCTTTGACCTCCGTCGCGATGGACTTGTCCCGCACCGACACCGGCCTCAGTTGCCCGTTGAGCGTGGCCATCACGGTGCGAATGCCCCGTTCGTCGGCCTCGGAGATGGCCTCGAGCTCGATCAGCAGCGTGACGCCGGGCTCCAGGGTGACCGTGTACTCGGTGTCCGGTTCCAGGCCGTAGAAGAAGTCCTGCGTGCGCAGTACGGAGGTGTCGCCGTACGCCTCGCGGTGGGCCTCGAACTCCTTGGTCGGGCCGGGGAACAGCAGCCGGTTCAGCGTCGCCCGGCGCGCGTCCTGAAGACCGCCGCGGTCCTCCGCCGACAACGTGGGAGCCTTCACCTGCGACGGGCGGCCGTGCAGCGCGCGCGTGCGGAACGGCTCCGGCCAGCCACCGGGCGGGTCGCCCAACTCACCGCGCAGGAACCCGATCACCGAGTCCGGCACGTCGAACTTGCCGGGGTCGGACTCGAAGTCCGCGGCCTCGACTCCGGCTCCGACCAGATGGAGCGCGAGGTCGCCCACCACCTTCGACGACGGAGTCACCTTCACCAGTCGGCCCAGCATCCGGTCCGCCGCCGCGTAACAGTCCTCGATCAGCTCGAAGCGGTCACCGAGGCCGAGCGCGATGGCTTGCTGGCGCAGGTTCGACAGCTGCCCGCCGGGGATCTCATGGTGGTAGACCCGCCCGGTCGGCGAGGCGAGACCGGACTCGAACGGCCCGTAGACCTTCCGCGTGGCCTCCCAGTACGGCTCCAGGTCCCCGACGGCCTGCAGCGACAGTCCCGTCGCCCGCTCCGTATGGTCCGTCGCCGCCACCAGTGCCGACAGCGACGGCTGGCTGGTGGTGCCCGCCATCGAGGCGACCGCGGCGTCGACTGCGTCAACTCCCGCGTCGATCGCGGCGATCAGCGTCGCCAACTGACCGCCCGCCGTGTCATGGGTGTGCAGATGCACCGGAAGATCGAACCGCTCGCGCAGCGCCGTCACCAGCGTGCGCGCGGCGGGCGGGCGCAGCAGGCCGGCCATGTCCTTGATGGCGAGTACGTGTGCGCCGGCTTCGACGATCTGCTCGGCCAGCCGCAGGTAGTAGTCCAGCGTGTAGAGCGTCTCCGCGGGGTCCGACAGGTCCCCGGTGTAGCAGAGCGCGACCTCGGCCAGGGCCGTCCCCGTGGCCCGCACCGCGTCGATCGCGGGGCGCATCTGCGAGACGTCGTTGAGCGCGTCGAAGATCCGGAAGATGTCCATCCCGGTCGCCGCGGCCTCTGCGACGAACGCTTCCGTCACTTCCGTCGGATAGGGCGTGTAGCCAACGGTGTTGCGCCCGCGCAGCAGCATCTGGGTGCAGATGTTGGGTACCGCCTCCCGGATGGCCGCGAGTCGCTCCCAGGGGTCCTCTGCCAGGAAGCGCAGCGCCACGTCGTACGTTGCGCCGCCCCAGCACTCCAGGCTGAGCAGCTGCGGCGCCGTATGTGCGACGTGGGGAGCCACGGCCAGCAGATCACCGGTCCGCACACGTGTTGCGAGCAGGGACTGGTGAGCGTCACGGAAAGTCGTGTCCGTCACGGCGACAGCCGACTGACGACGGAGCTCCGCGGCGAAGGCCTCCGGCCCCAGGGCCGCGAGCCGCTGCCGCGAGCCGTCCGGCGGCGGCGAGCTCAGCGCAGTGCGAGGAAGCTTGTCGATGGGGTCGATGACATCCGGGCGCGGCCCGTGAGGCCGGTTGACGGTCGTCTCCGCGAGGTAGCTCAGCATCCGGCTGCCGCGGTCGGCCGACGGACGGGTACGGATCAGTTCCGGATGGTCGTCGATGAAGCTGGTCGTGATCCTGCCGGACCGGAAGTCGGGGTGATCCAGCACAGCGCCGAGGAAGGGCAGGTTGGTGGCCACTCCACGGATACGGAACTCGGCGATCGCACGGCGGGCACGACGGGCGGCGTTGGCGAAGTCGTGCCCGTGGCAGGTGAGCTTGACCAGCATCGAGTCGAAGTGGGCCGACACCTCGGCGCCGGTGTGCACCGTGCCGCCGTCGAGCCGGACACCGGGACCGCCCGGTGAGCGGTACGCGGAGATGGTGCCGGTATCGGGCCGGAAGCCGTTGGCGGGGTCCTCGGTGGTGATGCGGCACTGCAGCGCGGTGCCGGTCAGCTCGATGTCGTCCTGGGTCAGATGGAGTTCGGGAAGAGTCATACCGGCGGCGATGCGCAGTTGCCCGATCACCAGGTCCCGACCGGTGACCTGCTCGGTCACCGTGTGCTCCACCTGGATGCGCGGGTTCATCTCGATGAAGACGTGGTTGCCACGCTCGTCGACGAGGAACTCGACGGTCCCCGCGTTCACGTACCCGATATGGCGGGCGAACGCGACGGCGTCCTCACAGATCCGCTCGCGCAGACCGGGATCCAGGTCCGGCGCGGGCGCGATCTCGACAACCTTCTGGTGGCGCCGCTGCAACGAGCAGTCCCGCTCGTACAGGTGCACGACATTGCCTTCGGCGTCCGCCAGGATCTGCACTTCGATGTGGCGCGGATTCACCACGGCCTGCTCGAGGAAGACCGTCGCGTCACCGAAGGCGGACTGCGCCTCGCGCATCGCGGCGTCGATCGCCTCCCGCAGTTCGCCGGGCTCTGCCACCCTGCGCATGCCTCGTCCGCCGCCACCGGCGACTGCCTTGACGAACAGCGGGAAACCGATGCTGTCGGCGGCGCCGAGCAGCGCCTCGACGTCGGTGGAGGGCTCCGACGACTCGAGTACCGGAACTCCCGCCTCCCGGGCGGCCGCGACCGCGCGGGCCTTGTTGCCTGTCAGGTGCAGCACGGCCGACGGTGGTCCGACGAAGGTGATCCCGGCCTCCGCGCAGGCTGCTGCCAGGTCGGGGTTCTCCGACAGGAACCCGTAGCCGGGGTAGATCGCATCGGCGCCGGCCTTTCGCGCCGCCTTGATCACCTCGTCGACCGAGAGGTACGCGCGTACCGGATGGCCGGGCTCACCGATCTGGTACGCCTCGTCCGCCTTCGCCCGGTGCAGTGAGTTGCGGTCCTCGTAAGGGAACACCGCCACCGTGGAGATGCCGAGTTCGAACGCCGCGCGGAACGCGCGGATGGCGATCTCACCTCGGTTGGCGACCAGTACCTTGCGGAACATCAAACTCCCCTTGTCGTGTCACCGGGTCACGCCATGGCATCCGCCGCCCTTGTGGACGGTGTCGATGTACTCGTCTCCACACTTCGGAGGCCGGAGTGGGGGTCACCGTACCCGACGGCGTCCGACCAGATCGCGTTGGTGGCGCGTGGCGTTGAACACGCTGCCGTGCTTCGCCGATGCCACCCGTCGGGGCAGGGAGCGCAAGCATGGAGTTCCGAGGCAGGGGCAGACGGGTTGTCATGGGAACTCTGAGCCGATGGGAACGTGCGATCGAGCGGTTCGAGCGCTCGCTGTTCGCCAAGGCGCAGAGCAGCGAGCCGGTGGAACTGCTCGATGCTCTGCGGCGCGAATGCGACGATCACGCCGTCGTGTGCAGCCTCAACCGCGTCGTGGTTCCCAACGTGTACACCGTCGAACTGGCCAGGGACGTCTTCGAGGAACTGACTCAGCACGGCGAGAGTGTGGGACAGGAACTCACCGACACACTGGCGCGTCACGGGGAAAGCAAGGGATACGAGTGGGCCGGCCCGCTCACCGTGCGGATCACCGGCGCCACCGAGGTGCCCAACGGTCGCTACCGGTTGACCAGCCGGCCCATGAGCCGCATCGAAGCCGGTGCGCTCGCAGGAAACAGTTCCTGAGATCCGCGTCGGCATCCTGCCCGAAGGAGCGGGTGAGGGTCGGGCCGCGTGAATCAGCAGGTGATGCGGCCCAGATGGACCCACTGGCGTGAGCGGTGGGCACGACGCCGATGCTGCCTCGCCCGCCTTGCCCCACGCAGCCGTTGGAGGCGGTGCGGTTCGCGCCTCGGCGAAGGCGGCTTCGGTGCGGCGGTCGGCGCTCCGTTGCGGTACTGAGCGGTCCCTTCTCACCGGGCGCGCAGGCCGGCTCGATCCAGCAGTCCTCGGCCCGCTGTTCCTTCCGGGTCCGCGACCTGCCCGGCACGTGCTGCCCGGCCCGGGGTGCTGCCCAGCCGGACGGTGAGCCCGTCCAAGGCCGGCCTCGATGTGGTCGACATGTCCGGCATGAGCCGCGATCAGGGGAAGTGACGCAGGCCCCGAGTGGCCCGCTTGCGTGGTGAGCGGGATCCGCACCGGTTCGCCCGGCGTGCGTGTGCTTGCGGACCTCTTCCGCTACGCCGCCGGCTCCGCGCGCATCACGTTCGTCCGCTGCGGCCCTCGTGTCACCGGTCGCCTTGTGGAGCGCGGTCGTCATCGGGCTCCTCAACGGCCGGCAGTGACCCGCCCCGCGGATGTCTGCCGGAGTCGGTGAAGGGGTGCGTACAGGCGATGAGCAGGGCGACGTCGTCCGGGTCGTCGGGGCGACGGAGTTCGTGGAGGAGCCGGTCACAGGTCTCCTCCAGGGAGCGGTCAGGCCGATCTAGCAGGTGGAGCAGGGTCTCCAGGCGTTCGTCGATGGGGTGGTCGCGTGTTTCGACCAGTCCGTCGGTGTACAGGACCAGTTGGTCGCCGGGGCCGAGGTCGAGGGTGGTCGTCTCGAATGGGACGCCTCCGACTCCGAGCGGGGTGCCGGTGGGCAGGTCGAGCAGTTCGGGGCTCTTGCCGTTGCGGACGAGGACGGGGGGCAGGTGGCCGGCGTTGGCGATGTGGCACTGGGTGCGACGGGGGTCGTAGACGGCGTACACGCAGGTGGCGATGTAGTGCTCCAGCCCCGAGGTGATCTTGTCGAGGTGCCGGAGGACCTCGGCAGGGTCGAGATCGAGGTCGGCGAAGGCGCTGGTCGCCGCGCGCAGGCGGCCCATGGTGGCGGCGGCGTCGATGCCGCTGCCCATCACGTCACCCACGACGAGCGCGGTCTTGTCGCCGTCGAGCGGGAGGACGTCGTACCAGTCGCCGCCGACCTCGTACGTGGCCTGTGCCGGCCGGTATCGGTAGGCGACGTCCAGGCCGGGCAGGCGGGGCGGATCGTCCGGGAGCAGACTGCGCTGCAGGGTCTCTGCGGCGGTCCGCATCCGCTGGTGTGCGCGGGCGTTGTCGATGCACACAGCGGCGCGGGAGGCCAGCTCACCGGCAACGGCGACGTCGTCCTCGTCGAAGGGCAGCGGGTTGCGGGCGGCCCTCGCGAGCCCCAGGAAACCAAGGATCTGGCCGCGCGCGGTGAGTGGCGTCAGCAGGTAGGAATGCACCCCGGCACGGGCCAGCATGGCGGCAGCCTCGTCGTCGCGGGCGATGCGCACCAGATCGGCCTCTTCGGCGTGGGAGATCAGGACCGGCCGGCCGGTGCGTACGCACTCGGTGGCCGGTCGGTCGGCGTCGTAGGCGGCCACGTGGCCGGGGGGATCGGCGGCGAGGACGGCTTCGGTGGGGTAGGCGGCCTTCAGCGCGAGGGCGCGAAAGCGCGCGGGGCCGTCCGTGGGGACCGGGCGTTGCTCACCATGGTCGTCCAGGACGGATTCGAGCACATCCACCGTGACCACGTCGGCGAGAGCGGGAACGGTGACGTCGGCCAGCTCCCGGGCTGTCTGCTCCACCTCCAGGGTGGTGCCGATACGGGCGGAGGCGTCGGCGATCAGGGACAGGCGCCGCCGGGCCTGGGAGGCCTCCATGGCGGCTTGGTGCCGGTCGGTGACGTCCACGACCAGCTCGGCCAGCCCGAGAACACGCCCCTGGGGGTCCTCCAGCTGGTACAGCGAGATCGACCAGGCGTGCTCGTGCTCCGGGTCGGCGGGGCTACGGGCGACGATGGTGGTGTGGTCGACCATCGGGATCCCGGTCTTGAGAACCTGCCGCATCGCGGCCTCCGGCACGGCGAACTTCTGGGACCTCATGACCTCTCGGTAGTGCCGGCCGAAGTGGTCTTTCGCCGCCATGCCGTGCATCCGCTCCAGGGCCGGGTTGACGGCCACGTAACGGAGCTCGGTGTCGAAGATCGCCACCCCCATGGGGGACTGGGAGATCAGCCGGGTGGACAGCGCGACATCCCGCTCCACTTCGCGGATCGTCGGTGAGTCGGTGGCGAGCCCGAGCGCGTAGTGCTCACCGGCACTGTCCAGCAGCCGCATGCTCCGCAGCTCCAGCAACCGCGTGGTGCCGTTCTTGTGCCGGACGGGCAGCGTCCCGGCCCAGCTCTCGCCGGTCTCCAGGACCTCGGCGAACTTCTTGATCACCCGCTCCCAGTGCTTTTCGTGCACGAGGAGCGGCGCCGCATACCGGCCCAGCGCCTCTTCGGCGGTATAGCCGCACAGCGCCTCGGCCTGCGGGCTCCACAGGTCGATCCTCCCCTCCGCGTCAAGCAGCATCGCGGCGACACCGAGGAGGTCCATGAGCCCGCTCGGCTGCGCCGAGATGTCCTCCGGCCGCTCGGCATCAGGCCAGCGCTCAGCGGCTGCGTTCACCCGGGGACACTACCTTTCGCCCGGCGGACCACGTGGACAGTCACCCACCGTGATCCGTGGCCTACCACCTGTCCGTGTGCTGCCTCCCTTTCCGGTGCGTGCTTGCTCCATGCTGCCCCCGGAACGGCCTGCCGCACACCCTGACCGAACCGGCCCCCTTCGGACGAAGCCGTGACAGCCGCGTCTCGGACGGCCGGGCCTGGCGGTCCCGCTCCGCCTGCGATTCCCGGCCGGTGGAGCCCCGGAGAACCGTGACGACGATCGATCGGTCCAGGCGGGCGGGCGTGCGGCCGGTCGGCGGGCAGGTGGAGCGCGAGCCCGGCGAGGGCGGGGCAACCGGCATTCAGGGTCCCCCGCCCGGGTGACCCGCGGAAGATCATGGCGCGATCACGACCGGGTACCGCTGCGGAGACCGCCGCCTGCGCGACGTGACGGCGGGCGGAGATCGCCGGACACCTCGGCCTTTCCACTTGGTGAGACGATGGTTCCCTGGCAAGTCCGGGGATCCGTAACCAGCCGCAATCTCAGCGTCCGTAATCCTCCGAACCCGCAGAACGGGCATCCGGCCACGCACGGGGTAGGTCATCCAGCCCGGAGCGGAACACACCCGCAGGCTTGAGCCCCCTATCACGGAGACGATCATGAGCGACGACAGTATGGCGGACGACGTCTATCAGCCGACCGGCGGCAACGAGGAACAGGCGGACGCAGCGCCGCTGGACCTCGAGGACGCGGTGGACGAGCGCGATTACGACGACATCCTGGACGAGGGGTACTCCCCACCGGAAAGGCCGCTGGGAGTCGACAAGGTCGGTACCACCGCGGCCGAGCAGCACGACGGCGAGACCCTCGACCAGCGGCTGGCCCAGGAGGAGCCCGACGTCGGTGCGAGTGAGGGGGACGGCATCGGCGACCTGCCTTCCGGTGAGGGCGAGCCGCTCGACCGGGAGGCCGGCGTGGAGCGGGCGGGGCGACTGGTGGCGCCGGACGAGGGAGCCCACCCGGACACCGACAAGGAGCTCTGGGCATCCGATGTCGGCATCGATGCCGGTGCCGCCGGGGCCGAGGAAGCGGCCGTCCATGTCATATCCGAAGAGGAGCTCGACGCCGAACCGTCGGAACGGGGCCTGGACTGACGGAGAACCTGAGCCGGGGTCCACTTGCTGGTGGGCTCACTCGTGGCGGCGACGACGAAACGCTGCGCCGTTGGGGCCTCCGGGTGGAGATGGGACGAGGCCACGGCAGTGGGGTCGGCCGCCGATGTGGATGCCGGGGCGGCGGTAGGTGTCGGGTTCCTGTCTGCGGATGATCTCGCGGGTGACCGGAGCGGTGTCGCCGCGGCCGGGCAGGCGGAGGCGCAACGAGGTCTGATGTCGCCGCCATAGGGGCAGGAAGTTGCTCGACAGCAGGCAGGGACCCGGGCACCTGTGGTGAGGACACCGAGGGTGCAACGACCGCTGTGACGGTGCGTCATCACACCCTCGGTGTCCCTGTTCTGTCAGCGTCTGCGCCTCGGGCCGGCCCAGCCGCTTCCGATCCCCGCCACGTGGAGGGCGAGGAGAGTGAGGCCAAGGAGCATGA
This sequence comes from Streptomyces sp. NPDC057445, assembly GCF_042802855.1. NCBI lineage: Bacteria > Bacillati > Actinomycetota > Actinomycetes > Kitasatosporales > Streptomycetaceae > Streptomyces > Streptomyces sp. NPDC057445. Next base: position 130,114 of record NZ_JBHVDH010000009.1, read on the forward strand.
CGTTCCCGGAAGAGAAGGCATGGTTCGTGGTGATCTCGGCTGCGTTGATCAGGAAGGCGACGAAGAACAGGACCGCTGCGGCTATGCCAAGCATGGAGCAGCTCCTTTCGGAAGGGTGAGACCCGTGTGCCCCCGAATTCTGAGGCCAGACCCGGATCGTCGAAGGTGACGCGCCGCTACCCGCTGTCTCCCTGTGGGCCCTCGGCTTCTCCCCCGCTGACGCTGAACGGCCACGCCTGCCCGAGGATGCGCCCCGGCCAGACTCTGCCGACGCGGACGTCGTCCTCGCCTGCGCGACGACGCGGAGCCGCTACGGTCCTCAGGGTGAAGACACGCCCCGGTCGTCCGTATCCCCTCGGTGCCACGTACGACGGCACCGGCACCAACTTCGCGCTGTTCTCGGAGGTGGCGGAAAAGGTCGAGCTCGCGCTGATCGACGACGAGGGCGCGGAGGAACGCGTCGCGCTGAGCGAGATCGACGGCTTCGTGTGGCACGCCTACGTCCCCGGTGTGGAGCCCGGGCAGCGTTACGGCTACCGGGTCCACGGACCGTTCCGGCCGGCCGAAGGGCACCGCTGCAACCCCGCCAAGCTGCTCATCGACCCGTACGCCAAGGCCGTCGACGGTCAGGTCGACGACCACCCGTCCCTGTTCGGGCACCGGCTCGACATGCCGGACGAGGCGGACCCCGCGGACAACGCCGGCCACACGATGCTGTCCGTGGTGACCAACACGTTCTTCGACTGGGGCAACGACCGTCCGCCCGGTCGGCCCTACCATGAGTCGGTCATCTACGAGGCACACGTCAAGGGCCTGACGATGACTCACCCGGGCCTGCCGGAAGGGCTGCGGGGCACCTACGCCGGGCTCGGGCATCCCGCGGTCGTCGAGCACCTGACGTCGCTGGGCGTGACCGCGATCGAGCTGATGCCGGTCCATCAGTTCATCCAGGACGGGCACCTGCGCCAACGCGGCCTGGCGAACTACTGGGGATACAACACCATCGGCTTCTTCGCGCCCCACAACGCCTACGCCTCCAGCGGCACCCGCGGCCAGCAGGTCACCGAGTTCAAGAGCATGGTCAAGGCGCTGCACGAGGCGGGCATCGAGGTCATTCTCGACGTCGTCTACAACCACACCGCCGAGGGCAACGAACAGGGCCCGGCGCTGTCCTTCAAGGCCATCGACAACGCCGCGTACTACCGGCTGGTCGACGGCGACCCCGCGCACTACTACGACACCACGGGAACGGGCAACAGCCTGCTGATGCGGCATCCCAACGTGCTGCAGCTCATCATGGACTCGCTGCGCTACTGGGTCACCGAGATGCACGTGGACGGTTTCCGGTTCGACCTGGCGGCCACCTTGGCGCGGCAGTTCCACGAGGTCGACCGGCTGTCCGCCTTCTTCGACCTTGTCCAGCAGGACCCGGTGGTCAGCCAGGTGAAGCTGATCGCCGAGCCGTGGGACCTCGGGGACGGCGGATACCAGGTGGGCAACTTCCCACCGCTGTGGTCCGAATGGAACGGCCGCTACCGTGACATCGTGCGGGATTTCTGGCGAGGCGAGCCGTCCGCGCTGGCCGAGTTCGGCTCCCGGCTGGCCGGTTCCTCCGATCTGTACCAGGACGAACGGCGACGCCCTCGGGCCAGCGTCAACTTCGTGACCGCGCACGACGGCTTCACACTGCGCGACCTGGTCTCGTACAACGTGAAGCACAACGAGGCCAACGGCGAGGACGGCAACGACGGTGAGAGCCACAACCGGTCGTGGAACTGCGGCGTCGAAGGCCCCACCGACGACGAGGCGGTACGGGAGCTGAGGGCGCGCCAACAGCGCAACCTGCTGACGACCCTGCTGCTCTCCCAGGGCGTGCCGATGCTTGCGCACGGCGACGAGACAGGCCGCACCCAGCACGGCAACAACAACGTCTACTGTCAGGACAACGCGCTGTCCTGGGTCGACTGGGACCTCGACGACGAACAGCGGCACCTACTGGGCTTCACCCGGCGTCTGGTCGAGCTCCGGCTGCAGCATCCCGTGCTGCGCAGGCGGCGCTTCTTCCGTGGTGACACCGAGGGGCACAGCATGGCCGACCTGGTGTGGTTGAGCCCCGACGCAATGCCGATGCGGGACGAGGACTGGCAGCGGCCGGACGCCCACGCCCTGGGGATGTTCCTCAACGGGGAGGCCATCACGGAACCGGACTCGCTCGGTGACCGGATCGTCGACGACACGTTCCTCGTCCTGTTCAACAGCCACCACGAGCCCGTCGATTTCCTCCTGCCGGACACGAGCTTCGGCGAGTGCTGGCAGGTGGAGGTGGACACGGCCGCGCCCACCGGGGACCTTGACGAGACGCAGTTCAAGGCCGGCACCCGCGTACCGGTCGCGGCCCGCAGCACCCTCGTGCTGGCGCGGATGAGAACGGCCGGTCCCTGACGCAGCCATGACGTGAGGACTGCGGAAGCACCGCCGTCCGGCCCGTCCCGACACCACGGACACCAGGGTCATGAGGTGAGGCTGTTCAGCGCGGCTTCGGCCAGGTTCGGCCACTGTGCGCGTGGTTGTGGGGGACGGAGACCCAGTCCTTGAAGGGGCGGTGATTGCCCGACGGGTCGAAGAGTTCAGCCCCGGGGAGTGCGAGGGCCTCGGCGTGGGTGGGGGTGGCCTCGCCGAGTTTGAAGGCGAGGTAGTCGCCCTTGAGGCAGGCGAAGGCCTTGCCGTGGGCTTTGAGGGCGCGCTAGCCGAACATCGCTCCGGCCCTCGCGCCTCGATTGAGCGCGTCCCCGCCGTTCAGACCTTCTCCTGTGGCGCCCTGATGTCCGCGTCGCCGGAACGACGAACGGAAGGGGCCGGATCGGCAGCGGGCGCCGTTCGCCTCCGGTGAGCCCGGCCGCATCGGCCCTGAGTGACGCTCGAGGGCCGACCGGCGCCCCGGATCGCGGACGGCGAAGGGTGATGCCGGGCCGCCGTTTCGCTCGCCACCTGACTCGGCGCGCGTGATCGGGCCGGAGCTGCTGTGCTGGTAGAGGGATGTCCATCGTGCCCAGCCGGAGAGATCCTATGAACACCTACCGAGCCGCGCAGGTGGAGACCGCCGGCGGACCGTTCGAAATCGTCGAGCGTGAGGTGCCGGCGCCGGGTCCCGGCCATGTACGGATTGCCGTGGACGCCTGCGGGATCTGCCACAGCGACGACTACTTCGTGCAGGCCGCGCTACCGGGCGTCCGGTTTCCGCTCGTACCCGGGCATGAGATCGCCGGTCGGATCGAAGAACTCGGCGAGGGAACACCCAGCACCTGGCAGGTCGGCGACCGGGTGGGGGTGGGCTGGTTCGGCGGCAGCTGCGGCCACTGCACACCCTGCAGACAGGGCGACTTCATCATGTGCGAGAACCTGAAGGTCCCCGGATGGGCCTACGACGGCGGCTTCGCCGACAAGGTGATCGCACCGGCCGACGCCCTGGCCCGGATCCCGGACGCGCTGACCGCGACCGACGCGGCACCCCTGGCCTGCGCGGGAGTGACCACGTACAACGGGCTGAGGCGCAGCTCCGCCCGGCCGGGCGACCTGGTCGCCGTCCTGGGCATCGGCGGCCTCGGCCACCTGGGGGTCCAGTACGCCGTCGCGATGGGCTTCGAGACCGTGGCGATCGCCCGCGGATCCGGCAAGGCCGACCTCGCCGAACAGCTGGGCGCGCACCACTACATCGACAGCACCGCGGACACCCCTGTCGCTGACGCGCTGCAGTCCCTCGGCGGCGCCAAGGCCGTCCTGGCCACCGCCGCCAACTCCGCCGCGGCCACCGCAACCGTGGAAGGGCTCCTGCCCCGCGGCGAAATGGTGATCATCGGCGCGGACGTGGAACCACTGGGGATCAGCCCCAACCAACTGCTCCTGAGCGGCAAGGTCATCCGCGGTCACCCGACCGGCACCGCACAGGACGTGCAGGACACCATGGCCTTCAGCGCCCTGCAGGGCATCCGCCCGATGGTCGAGACCGTGCCGCTGGGCCAGGCTGACGAGGCGTACCGGAAGATGATGTCCGGCGCCGCCCGCTTCCGGATGGTCCTCACCACCCACTGACGTAGCCCGTGCCGGTTGACCACCGCCCGACGGGGATCGTCAGCGTTGCTGGGCACTGCAGCACCGCCAAGGGCAGGCCGTCGACCGCCGTCCACCGCCGATGGTGGCAGCGAGTTGCCACGCCTGGATCCGAATCGGACGACCCAGGGCTCCCAGGACTCGTGGCGCGCCCGGCCTGCCGGTAGGCCGCGCCACGCCAGCCACCGGTCGGGAGCCTGCCGGACCTTCGATGCGGGGAGCAGACTGCACCCATGGACTGGTCACCGGATCGAGAAGCGCTGCGCGGTCGCGTGGCCGTTGTCGCGGGAGCCACCCGGGGAGCAGGGCGCGGGATCGCCGCCGCCCTGGGTGAAGCTGGTGCGACGGTCGTCTGTACGGGCCGCAGCAGCACTGCGCGGAGGATCCGGTCCGATTACAGCCGGCCCGAGACGATCGAGGAAACGGCCGACCTCGTCACACGGCTCGGCGGTACGGGCATCGCCCTCGCCGTCGACCATCTCGACCCGGACCAGGTCCGGGAACTGGCCGAGCGGGTCCGCAGCGACCATGGCCATATCGACGTTCTCGTCAACGACATCTGGGGTGGCGAACTGCTCAAAGGCGGGCCCCAGCAGTGGAACACTCCTCTGTGGGAGCACAACCTCGATGACGGTCTGCGCATTCTCCGGCTCGCCGTCGACAGTCATCTCATCACCTCTCATCACCTGCTCCCTCTGCTCATCGGACGCGCGGGCGGCTTGCTCGTCGAGGTCACTGACGGCACCGCCGACCACAACGCATCGCGGTATCGGATCTCGGTGTTCTACGACCTTGCGAAAGCCGCTGTGAACCGGCTCGCGTTCTCGCAGGGCCACGAGCTGAGCCCGTACGGAGCCACCGCGGTCGCCATCACACCAGGCTGGCTCCGCTCGGAGATGATGCTCGACAACTTCGCCGTGTCGGAGGAGAACTGGCGCGACGCCCTCCTCCCGGACAGGGGTGAGTCCCGCCCCTGCGCACCGCCGGACTTCGCGTTGTCCGAGTCGCCGCGCTATGTCGGGCGCGCCGTCGTCGCACTGGCCGCGGATTCCGACCGGGCCCGGTGGAACGGCACGTCAGCGAGCTCCGGCCGGCTCGCCCGGGAGTACGGATTCACCGACCTCGACGGGTCCCGCCCCGACATCTGGCGCTTCAAAGAAGAGATCCGTGAACGTGGACTCGATGCGGATCCGGACGACTTTCGGTGACGAGGCCGTGCTCCCGGCAGCCATGCTCCCGGCCGCGGTGAGGGGCGCTGAGTCCGGTCCGCGCACGTCCCTGCTCGTACGGGCACACGGCCACAGAAGCGGTCCGGGAGGGTGGTGTCGACGAGGGACGGTCCAGCCGCGCCGTGAACCCGCCGATGTGGATCACAAGGAACCCGCTCTCTGACGTGACTCGCCGAACGGAGAAGGTCATGGATCCGGCCACCGAGGTGCTCTCCGTGCCCCGCGGCGCCTACCGGATGCATGCCGAAGTCGTGCCGGGGGACGGGCCGCTCGCCGTGCTGATGCACGGCTTTCCCGACAGCACACGTCTCTACGACCGCGTGCTGCCGCACCTCGCGGGCCGCATGGCCGTGGTGCGGTTCGACTTTCTGGGCTGGGGGCAGTCGGACAAGCCGCACGGCTACCCGTACACGGCCTCCAACCAGACGGGTGACCTGGCCGCCGTCATCGATGCGGCGTCAGCCGCCTTGGGCGAGCGCCGTCTTGTCCTGGTGGCACACGACGCCTCGGGCCCGCCCGCGATCGACTGGGCGCTCGCCAACCCCGACCGCGTGGCCCGCCTCGTACTCCTGAACACCTACTACCACTGGACGCCCGCGCTGCGCCGCCCGCCCGCCATCGCGCTCTACTCCACGCCACTGCTGCGCACGGCGGCCCGCGCCGTCGTCCGCCGCCGACCCGATCTGGACCGTCGGCTCTATGCCTGGCAGGTGGGTGGATTCATCCGCGACACCGAGGTGCGGGAGCAGTACGTGGCGTCGCTCTACGAGCAGTTCCCAGCCGCGCGACCGGCGTTCTGGCGACTCAACGACGACCTCATCGGCGCCGTGCTCAGCCGCCGTCGGCGCATCCCGGACATCCGCGCGTTCAAGCCGCCCGTACGGGTCGTCTTCGGCGCCCAGGACCGCTACCTCAACCCGCGCGTGGCCCGGCAGTTCGCCGACCTGTTCCCCCACAGCGAGCTGCAGCTCCTGCCCCAGGCGGGCCACTATGTGCAGGTGGACGAGCCCGAGCTGGTGGCCGACGCCATCGCCGCCGAGCACCTTTGACACCTGTGCCCGCCGAGTCGCATTGGCCGGCGTGCCTCACCCGCAGGACGGCTCTCACCCGTACCTGAGACGGCCCGGCGTACTCCACGGCCGGACGGATCGCCCGTGTGCAGCAACGCACCGGAGCGTTCATGCACACGGCACGTTCCTCGATGACACGCATGGCCGCGCCGCCGAACTCTCCCCCAGGCGCCGGGCGGCGCTCACCGGCAAGGGCGGCGGGAGAGGCCACGTTCCCGGGAACAGGGGCGGCGGCGCACGACGGGGCGGCGTGAGGGCAGGGCGGAGGGCCGGGGAGAGACGGGCCTTCGTGTCGTCCCCAATTGGCCGTCAGGTGGATGTCTGCGGTGGGCGTTGCGCCGTTGGGCGGAAACCGCGCCGGGATGCGGCGCGCCTCACGACGGAAAAGACTGTGACCACACTTTCCGTTCTGTTTGCCGCTCACTTGTGCGATTGAGGTCCCCGGTGAATCCGATTGGTGCTCCCTGTTCGTCCCAGGGGAAGGGGCAAGCTCGTGTCCCGCCCGACTCGCGAGGACACGACGAGGTGCTCGCGGGCCGGGGGCGGATACAGCGGGCGCTGGCATGCTCTGCTGCGGGCATGCTGCTCACGGGCTGCTTCGCTGCCGGTCAGCAGAACGGATCCGGTGACCGGGGTGGACACTCCCCGGCGCAGAACCGGCCGACGGCGACATCGGAGAGCAGGAAGCCGGCCAAAGCGCCGCCGGGCAGCAGCGGCACGCGGGTGCCGGACCCGACGGACGTGAACAGTGCGCTCGCCCGTTCTCTCGACCCGATCCGACCGGGGAGCGGCACTCGCGTGTCGGTCGCTGTTCTGGCGCCCAGGGACGGTCGGCGGGCGGTGTACGGCTCTCGAGTGCATATCACCGCAAGCCTCGCGAAGGTGGATATTCTTGCGGCACTGCTGTTGCGTGCCCAGCGGGAGGGACGAGAGCTCTCCCGGTGGGAGACATCGACCGCCGCTTCGATGATCCAGAGGAGCGACAATGCCTCCGCCGATGCTCTGTGGCGGCGTATCGGCGGCGGCCAAGGACTCGCTGACGCCAACAGGGCCCTGGGGTTGACCTCCACGCGACCGGGTCCGGGCCCCCACTGGGGCCTCACCCGGACGACCGCGGCAGACCAACTGGCCCTGCTGTCCGCGGTCTTCGACGACCACTCACCGCTGGACGGAGCCTCACGCGACCTGATCCAGACCCTCATGGGCCGGATCGACGCCGACCAGAACTGGGGGGTGTCCGCAGCAGGCAGCCGTTGGCAACTCAAGAACGGCTGGCTGCTGCGCACCCACTCCCAACGCTGGGCAATCAACAGCATGGGGCGTGTCAAAGCCCACGGGAGCACGTTCTACGTCGTGATCCTCTCCGACGGCAGCCGGAGCATGTCCCACGGCATCTCCGCCGTGGAGCGGGCAGCGCAGTCGGCCGTGCGCGTCCTCGGCAGCACTCCCCCACCCGTGTCCCCGATCATCCGCTGACCCCCCGGCCACCGGATTCGCAGTCCTGAGCGGCCCACATCGCAGGCGGTGCCGGAGCGCTTCAGAGGCGGGCAGCCGGTCGTTCACCGATCAGCACGGAGAGATCCACGCTCCGCGCCATTCGTGCGTACCCCGCGTCGTTCAGGTGGAGGTGGTCGCCGGAGTCGTACGCCGGGTCGAGCCGGTCCGGGGCGTACGGGTCGCGCAGTGCACGGTCGAAGTCGAGGACGGCGTCGAAGACGGTGCCCGCCCGGATGGCCGCGTTGACCTCCTCCCGTACGGCCTCCAGGGCCGGGGAGTGCCGGCGGTGCCCCTCGAAGGGCATGAGCGTGGCTCCGACGACCCGCAGTCCGTGGGCCCGTGCCTGCTGCGCGAGGCTCTGCAGCCCGGCTGTGACCGCCGCCGGGTCCGCCGGGCGGGGCGGGCGGATGATGTCGTTGATCCCCAGCGCGATCACGACGACCCGTGCTCCGGAGCGGTCGAGCACGTCGCGCTCGAAGCGGGAGAGCGCGCTCGGGCCGGTGCCGTCGGTGAGGACGCGGTTCCCGCTGATGCCCTGGTTGACGACTCCGTACCCCCAGCGGCCCGCGCGCAGCCGTTCGGCCAGGTTGTCCGTCCAGCGGCGGTCCGCGTCCGGTGTGGAACCGGCACCGTCGGTGAGCGAGTCGCCGATGGCGACCACCGTGCCGAGGGCGGCGGGATTGCGGACGTCGACCGCGGTCAGATAGTGCCAGGCCGACGTGCGCCCCGTGTAGGCGGTCCCGTCGGTGTCCCGCGTCCTGTCCCCCGCGGCGAGGTAGGAGGTCTGGCGCGCACGCGCGTGCAGGGTGACCGTGCCGGGCGCGGGGACATGGACCGTGACCAGCAGATGCCCGTCCTCGGGAACGGGGAGGAGTGCGGGGTCGCCGACGACGTGACCGCCCGGCGGTACCGTCACGGACGCGCGCCCGGCGAACAGCACCTGACGCAGGGTGCCCGGCAGGGCGGCGGCGCCGTCCGCGGCGACGGCGACGGCGACGGAGGCGTGCCCGATACGCAGCGGCTCGGTCCCGAACAGATTGGAGAGGGTGATCCTGGCCTGGCTGCCGCCGAGCGTGGTGTGGACGACGTTGCGCGCGGAGTACCCGCCGGAGGGGGCTGCCCCGGCCTTCCCGGGCGCTGCGGACCACGTCCCGGCCCAGCCGCCCGTGCCCACTGCCTGCGCCGTCGCACCGCCGTGGCGCCCGCCGGTTCCAAAACCGGCCCCGGACGGCTGCCTGGGGTCGTTGCCGGCGAGGGTGAATGAGGTGATGATCGCGCCGCATATCAGAAGCGTCAGGGCGACGAGCGCGGCGAACAGGCCATATCCGGCCCGCTGGGTTTTCATGAGCACATCATCCGATACGGCCGTGGGAACTCGGCATGCGGCCCCCGTGGTACCTCAGGGCGCAAAGGGTGTAAGGCCGTTGCCCCGGGCCGGTTCCGGGTCTCCCGACGAAGGGCAGACTCAGCGGGAACCCCCCTCGCCGGTCGCGACGGCGATCGCGGCGCCGGACCGCCGGTCCATGCGCAGCATGCCGACGAGCACGATGACCGTCACGGCGCTGAGCATCCACCACAGCCCGGCCGGCGCATGGGTGAGAAAGAGAGCCACGAGCAGGGGCACCACGGCCAGCGACAGGCCGACGAGGACCTGGTTGAAAGCCTGGTAGACACCGCGCTCGTGATCCGGGGCCAGAGTCACGAGAAGCACCGAGAGGACCTGGGTGGCCACGATCTCGCCCAGTGTGTAGATCATCACCGCCATGACGAGCAAGGGCAGCAGCGCTGCGAACGGAAGCTGTCCCGCCAGGCCGAGGACGATGAGCAGAGCGGCGTGCAGGACACTGCCCACGGCGATGACGCGCAGCGGCGCACGGCTTCGCAAGCGGCTGCTCACCGGAAGCTGGAACACCACCATCAGGATCGTGTTCATGGCGAAGAGCAGACCCACGGTCCACGCCGGAGTGTCCAACTCATCGATCAGATAGACAGGAAGGCCCACCTCGGTGGCGACGATGACGGTGATGAGAAGGAAGTTGACCGTGGCGATCCGGACGAAGAGCGGGTCGCGCCAGGGGCGGCTGCCGGAGAACGACCGTCCTGCGGCCGACGCCCGGATCGTCGGGAGCGGCAGGTAGAGCAGCGCTGTCAGGGCGAAACTCGCCGCGTTGAGCAGGCCGACCGTGACGAAGCCCGCGTGGCTGGACGTCTGGACGAGAGCCAGCCCGGCCAGCAGACCACCGCAGCCCATGCCCGCGTTGAAAGCCACCTTTGTGAGCGCCAGCCAGCTCCCCAGTTGTCCTTCGGGGGCGATGCCGGATGCGAGCACCGGCATCGCCACCTGCTCCGCCCTCTGGGCGACCGCCGCCACGAAGGCGAGGGCGATGAACGATGCGACGTCGTGGATGAACAGATACGCGACGAACACGGCCGCCCTGACAAGCGCCGCGGCGACCAAGGACGCCCGTGTCCCGAAGCGGTCGACCCACCGGCCCAGGAGGAGTACGGCCGGCAGGGCCAGCAGGGTCGCCGCCGTGAGGCCGGCGCCGATGGTGGTGAGCCGGAGTTCGGTCACACCCAGGAAGAAGAGCAACTGATACGGGTAGAAGAAGCCCGTTCCTATCGCGTTCACCAGGGCGGCGGTCCCGAACCACCCTATTCCCGCGCCCCGGGGCAGCGAGGCGGTGAAGGAGGTTCCCCCGGATCGCGAGGGAGCTTTGGGGATGCTCCTGCCCTGGCGTTCCCCAGCGGTCATCGTGATCTCCTCGAGAATTGCCGTGTTCATTGACGGAACGTCAGGCATGTATCAGGGTGGTGTCCTGTCGCAGGACCGCCTGTGCGCGCTCACGCAGGGCGGGCGGAGGTCTGTGCCGATCCGTCGGCCAGGTCCGCCGCGATACGTGGAAGGCATCCGGCGCGGACACCCGACGAGGCGCCCGGTACCACTGGCCGAGCCGCAGTCGGACGTGGAAGCTCTCGCGCAGAGGGAATCGGACGACAGGCTCGTACCGGTCAGTGGTGACCTGCTCGCGGCGTCCGAACAGCGACTCCGGGGACCTCCCCTGCCGCGCCACGGCGATGCGCTCCTCGTCCAGGCGGCCCCGACCGCGCCCGTCGCGCGCGGTGGCCGGCTTCTCCCGGTGGATCGCCTCGTCCGCCGAGCGGACTCCCCTCGCCCCCCTGCACCTTCATGGTTGGCCCTTCGCCACATGACACGCGTTGAACTCCGACGAGTGGTGCGTAAGAAGTAGACGGAATGCGCGGAGGGTGTGTCAATGGACCTCGGCGTGCACCACGGATTGGCTGAAACTGCCTCTTCTGCCTTTTACCGAAGGCGAGTTGCACCGGCCGCTGTCACCGGCCGGGGCCTGCTCCTCGGCGCGGCCGCCGCGATCGGGAACGCGATCCGGGGTGCCTCCCCCGTCCGCCGCGAGCGGTTCGCCGCGGCAGATCCCGGAGCGCCGGTAGGTGAGGACGGCCTGCGGTACGCGCCGGGCCTGCTCCGTGCCGAGGATTCACCTCCCCTCAGCCGGACCGACGGCGGCAGGGGCGTCTCGTGGCACGTACGTAGCGACCCTCTCGGGGGCCCCGACACGGGTAGGTGGCCTCAGGCAAGCCCCGCAGGGAACCACCGGGCCACCTACCCCCTCATCCTCGGCCGGTCAGGAACCCGTCGAGCACCGTCGTCAGCTCCTCCGGCTTCTCCACCGGCAGTTCGTGGCCGGCGTCCACGATCCGGACCACCGCGTCCGGGTAGGCCTTCGCCATCCGCAACATCTGTGAGACGGGCAGCTGGATGTCGTGGTATCCGTGCACCAGCAGGGTGGGGATGCGGATCTCGCCGACCCGGTCGAGGACGTCGAAGGCCCGCATGGCGCCGTAGCACGTCATGACGACCTCGCGCGGGGTGGCCGAGGAGCCGCGGATGTACTCCCTGATCTCCTCGCGCGGGTAACCGGGGGCGAACGCCCGCTGGATGTTGGTGGCGACGAACAGCTTGAACGGCACCAGCGTGGATGCCGCCATCAGCAGGCCCCGGCCGCGGCTGTAGGTCATCCGGCTGATGGAGTTCACCAGCACCAGGCGTTCGACCCGCTCGGGGTGGGCCAGCGCGATGGTCTGCGAGATCATCCCGCCCATGGAGTGGCCGACGAGCACGAACCGGTCGATCTTCAGGTGGTCCAGGAGGGCGAGGACGTCCGCGGCCAGCTCCTCGATCCTCCGCGCCCCCGCCCCGTCGCTGTCGCCGTGCCCGCGCAGGTCGAGCCGAACCACCCGTCGCTTCTGGGCGAAATGCTCCATCTGGTGGTCCCAGCGGTGCCGGTTGGCCGTCCAGCCGTGGACGAACACCAGGGGCACACCGTCGCCGTCGCGGGGGCCCTCGTCGTCGTACGTCAGTGCTGCGCCGTCGACATCGAGCTGCGGCATGGGGCGCCTCCTGGAGTACGGTCCGGTTACTGGCAGGTACGGTAGTCGGCCCCGGGGCCGGCCGTCACCGTCGCTTGCCGAGGAAGTCGAGGATGTGCCCGAACACGTCGAGGGCGGCGCCCCGGCCGAGGAACGTGTCGAGGTGGCCGTAGCCGGGAATCTCCGTGTACGCCACGTCCAGTTGCGGCTGCCGGCGGGCGAGGACATCGTGGCAGAGCTTCTGGGAGTCCAGCCACAGCCCGTTCTCGCTGCCCGCCAGCAGCAGGACGGGGGTGTCGATGCGGCCGGCCGCGTCCAGCGCGTTCTGCGGCAGCGCCCGGTAGCGGTGGTCCCCGTCGTGCCAGCGCACCACGCTCCGGGCCAGCTCGATCCGGCGCAGATGCGGCAGGATCCACAACGGTGCGGGGCCGAGAAGCTCCGCGAGCCGGTTGTGGGTGGCCTCGGACAGGTGCTCGTGAACGAACAGCGAGGCGCCCGTGCCCCACGCCGAGTTGTGCAGGATCTGACAGGTCGGGTCCGGACAGCTCGCCTTCCGGGAGGCCAGCGCGAACAGCGGCGTGTACTTCGACCAGAAGCCCACCTTGCGGAAGTCGACCGGGATGTGGTCGATCCTGCTCTTCAGCAGCTCCCCGGCCACCGACATGCGCAGCGACGTGCGGCCTGCGAGCTTGGGCGTCAGGAAGACGCCCTGCGACACCACGCCCGCGAGCCCCGGCACCAGCCCGGCCGCCATGCTCAGCGACAACGTGAGGGAGCCGATGCAGTGGGCGACCACGAACAGCGGACGGTCGCCGATGCGTTGCCGGATGTGGGAGACGGCCTCGGGTATGTCGTACAGGGCCACGTCGTCGTACGTGTACTTCTGACCGGTCTCGTTGTACGGCAGCCGGCAGCTGCCCCGCCAGTCGAGCAGCCACGGCTCGTAGCCGTCGTCGAGGAGGACGTCGACCAGGTTGCGGGTCTCGGGCAGCAGGAACATGTCCGCGGACGCCGTGTGCCCGTGCAGGAGCAGCACGGCGGGCCGGTCCGCCTCGCCGCTGTCGATGCGGGTCAGACCGAGCCGGACGCCGTCGGTCGCCCGGAAGGGGATCTCCTCGACGGCCGCCGGATCGAGGCGGTGGTGGAGCGGGCGCAGGGCCGTGGTGGTCCTGACCTTCCGGACTGCCGGCCTGGTGGTCCTGGAGTTCGTCGTTCTGAGGATCATCGGTTGCGCTCCGTGAGGGTCGGGTTGCGGCGCAGGTCGAGGAGGTCCGCGGCAGCCCGCGCGAAGGGCCCGAGCAGGCCGCGGCCCATCTCCAGGCCGAACCAGGCGAGCCAGGTCAGCTTGGCGGCCCGCTTCTCCTGACCGGTCAGGCGCGGGTCGACCTTGATGCCGTCGATCTGGTCGCGTATGTAGCTGTCCGCGGGCACGACGACCTCGCCCGCCAGGACCGCCGGTTCGCCCTCGCGGCCGATCTCGACGCTCAGCGCACGGGTCTGCCGCCATACATCGCGGCGGGCCCGGGCGTACTTGCGGCCCTCCAGCCACCAGCTCCCGCCATCGGCGTCACGCAACCCCAGCCGGTAGCAGAGGAGTTGGTGCCGCAGACCGTGCTGCTCAGGGATTCCCTCCTCGGGGCGGATCCAGACGTCGCCGCGTTCCACGACCAGCGGCTCGGGATGCACGGCCGCGCACACCAGCTCGCCGCTGACGTCCACCCGGCGCTCCTTCACCAGCTGGTACATGCTCGCGATGGAGAGGGTGAGCGCCATCGAGCAGGGGGTGTCGGCCGGGGCGCCGACCGGGCCCACGCTGCCCTCCGTCGTCTCGGAGAACCACAGGTACGGCCGGTCGTCCTTGTGCGGCAGCCGGGCGAGGCCGTCGCCTGCGAGCCGCTCGAACGTCTTGAGCTGCGCCTGGGCGTCGTAGCGTTCCGCCCGCGGAAGCCCGAGCGCCTCGACGAGCGCGGCGGTACGCTCGTCGGCCGCAGCCGGGCCCTTCAGCGTCGCCTCACAGAGTTTGAGGGCGGTGGGGCTCTGCAGCACCCTGGTCAGGAAGGCCAGTTCGGGCACCGGGTCGGCCTCGAGGCGGGCGAGGGCGTCGGTGCGCCACTCGTCCCAGTCCTGTACGCGCACGTGCATGCCTCCGAGCGCCATGTCCTGGACGACGTCGTCGAGGGTGTTGGGCACGCCCGTCAGGTTGTAGTCGAAGCCCCAGGCGTCGGGTTCGCAGATGACGCCGACCGCGACCCGGCTCACCCAGTCCACCGGGGCCGCGTTGAGGTAGCGGAAGGCGGGCACGGTGCGGAAGCGGCCGAAGGCGGAGATGAGGCCACTGCTGAGGTCCTGGGGGTTGTATGCGCCGGTCCTGGTGTGGCCGCCGATGCCGCCCGGGCGCATCGCCGTTACCACCAGGCCGTGGTCACGCGCGCGCCTCAGCGCCACTTCCGCGGCCCACTTCGTCTGGTCGTAGCCCGCGACGAGGCGGTCGGCGTGGGCGAGCGGGTCGTCCTCGCCCATGGAGGGGATGCCGACCTCGTTGAAGACGGCGATCGAGGAGATGTGGTGCAGGGGCTTGGGGTGGCCGGTCGCCGCCAGTTCGGCCAGGGTCAGCGCGCCGAGGACGTTGCTCTGCCGCAGCGACTGGTAGCCGCGCAGGAAGTCCACGGCCGCCGCGACGCCGACGACGCTGTCCAGCTCGTGGGCGAGCGCGTTCCACAGGTCGTCGGACAGGCCGAGGTGCGGGCGCCTTATGTCGCCGGGGAGCACGGTCACCCGGCGGCGGATCTCCGAGGACCAGGGGAGCTGGTGACTCTGCAGCGCCTCGCCGAGCCGGGCGACGGCCGCCTCCTCGTCGGCCGCGCGGACCAGGCAGTGGACGTGGGCGTCGCTGTGCCGCAGCAGGTCGAGGAGCATGTGGCTGCCGAGGAAGCCGGTGGCTCCGGTCAGCAGGATCCGGCGCGGTGGCAGCGGATCGGGCGAGGCGGTCCAGGGCAGGCGGTCGGCCAGGGAGAGGTCGGCCAGGATCTGGTCGAGGTCCTCGCGGCGGGCCGCCGAGTGGGGGGCGTCGCTGCTGCCGGTCAGGAGGGTGGTCGCCACCGCCTGTGGGGTGCGGGGGGAAGGGACGGGGAGGGTGGTCGGCGCGGGGGCCGGGCGGGTGCCCGCGGCGGAGAGCGGGACGGCGCCCGGAGGCAGCGGGAGGGTGCCCGGGGCCGCCCGGGTGCCGGTCGCGGTGGCCGCCGGGGTGCCTGCAGCGGCCGTGGCCGAGGGGACGGACGGGGTCCCGGTGGCCACCAGCCAGCGCTGGGCGAGGCTGCGCGGCCGGGCGTCGGCGAACACGTCGTCCAGACCGATCTCCATGCCCAGCTCGCGTTCCAGTGCCGCGACGAGTTCCACCGCGTGCACGGAGGTGCCCCCCGCGTCGAAGAAGTCGGTGTCGGGCGACAGGTGCCCCTCCGGCAGATAGCGGCCCGCCGCGGCGGCGACGGCGTCGGCCAGGCCGTCCACATCCTGCGCCGGGGTGGTGCCGGCTCCGGAATCCGAGCCGGTGCCCGTCGGCTGAAGTGCACCGGAATCCGGGCCGGTCGGCGTGGGCGGGGCGGCCGTCCTGACCTTGGCCAGCAGAGCGTCCACGCTGAGTCCACCGCCGCCCCGCTCGATCGACTCGCCGGTCGCCCGCTGTCCGGCGTACGCCGACACGTCCTCGTTCACATCACGCATGAGAGCCCTTCACCCTGTGCACCGTCCTCATCCCTCACTGCTGCCGAAGGCCGAAGCCGGCCCGGTCACTTCTGCTGCCACGAGCGGAATGCCCGCAGGTGTTCCGGCGTGACCACGCACTCCAGGCGTTCGTCGTCGTGGTCGCCGCCGCCGAGCGCGGCCAGGAGGCGACGGGCCGGAACGTTGCGCGCGGTGCGCTCCGCCGTCAGCCGGACCTTCGCGCAGCCCAGCTCGTCGGCGCGGTCGGCCAGCCATTGCAACAAGCGTTCCTCGACACCTCGGCCGAGCGCCCGGCAGCTCATCATCCAGGCCAGTACGTCGAGTTGGCCGCCCCGCGGACAGATGGCGAGCAGACCGATCTGGCCGTAGTCGCCGAAACGGTCCCGGGCCGCGGCCGTCCACACCTCGCCGCGCTCCCGCCACCGGGCGAGCTCGCCGCCGTCGGCCGACCGGGCGCGGAGGGTGAACTGGTTGGTACGGCGGACGAGCTGCTCCGCCCGCTGGACCCCGTCGTCGGACAGGGCCCGGATGTCGACCTCAAGTTCCAACTGTGCGAGGAACTCTTCGAAACCGGCTTGCTCGCGTACGGCGTCCCGTTCCCGCTCCTGCTCGTAGAACCGCGCACGCAGCGAGTCCTCGGCCGTCGCCGCCGCCGGGACCATCGGCCACAACCGGTACAGGAAATCCTCCAGTTCAGCAGCCGGTGGGCAGGTCACCGAGAGCACCTCCGGCAACGCGGAGCGCACTCCCGCGATCTCCACCGGGTTGTCGTCGAGGAACAGGAAACTCTCCGGTCCGAGGTTGAGCGTGCGCGCCGCATGCTCCAGTCGGCCCGACTTCGGGCCCCAGGTGGCGGAGAGCACGCTGAAGTGCTCCGCCTTCAGCAAGCTGTCCGGGCGGTCCAGGACGGCGCGGACCGTGTCCTCGTCGTTGTTGCTGACCAGTGCAAGCAGCGCGCCCGCGGCACGCCACTGCAACAGCCTCCGTGCCAGCAGGGCACGCGGACCGGTCAGGTCCACCGCCTCCGGGCCGATCTCCCCGGCCACCCCGCCCCACAGGGTCTCGTCGCCGTCCACCGCGATCACCTTGGGCGCGGGGCGCCGCACCGCTGCTACGACCTCGGCGAGTCGTAGGGCCACCGCCGCCTGGAAGTGCGGGGTGAAGGGCAGGTGGGCCAGTCGCTCGGTGGCCTCGTCGAAGCGTTCCTCGACCACGTGGTGACGGGTCCAGTCGTCGGGGCGGAGCACCGCGATGCCGGGCAGCTCGGCAAGCTCGGAGGCGATCTCGCGCTCCCACCGCTCGAAGCGGTCGTCCTCGCGCGCGGACGGCAGGAAGCCGACGATCAGCGGCTTACGGGTCCGCTCGGACAGGGCCCGCAGCGCTGCCGGGTACTCGGTGCGCAGCTGGGAGAGCAGCCCGTCGTCCACCGGGCCGAACCGTTCCAGGTCGCCCGCCCGCAGCAGCACCGCACCCACCTCCGTGGAGGGGTCGGCGAAGACGCCGGAGGGGTCGCGCAGGCAGGCGAGCACCTGGTGGTACGGGGCTTCCGCCACCGTCACGACGCCGTCCTGCGTCGCCTCGTCGACTGCCGCCTCGCACATCAGCGGCAGGTTGCCGAGGGCGAAGGTGGCGGCGAGGGCGAGGGATCGGCGCGGGGCGGCAACGGGCCCGTCGCCGGCCGGGGCTTCGGTCGTGGCCGCGACTTCTGTCGTGGCCGCGACTTCTGTCGTGGCCGCGGCTTCTGTCGTGGCCGCGACTTCTGTCGTGGCCGCGGCTTCTGTCGTGGCCGGGGCGGCGTCGACCGACGCACGCGTCGTACGAACAGGTGCCGTCGGGTCCTCGGCCGCGTCCGCGAGCAGCCGCAGGAACTCCTCCCCCAGCCCGGTGGAGGTCTCCGCGTCCAGGATGTCGAGGTTGTGGTCGAGCCGGACACGGCCGGCGTCCGGGGTCATGGTGATCATCAGGTCGAGGTCGGAGTAGCCTGTCCCGGCCGGCAGCACCTCCAGGTTGGCGAGGCGACCCGCCGAGGAGCGTACGTAGTTGAAGTACACCTCCACCAGCGGGGCGTTCGCCCGGTACAGCCCCTGCTGAGCGAGCGTCGACAGGACGTCCGAGAACATAGCGCCCTTCGCGAGGACCCGGTCGAGACGGCCGTCGGTACGGCGCAGCACCTCCTCGATCCGCTCGTCCGCACCGGCCTCGGCCGGGAACGGCACCGGCACTCCGAAGAAGCCCACCGCGTCGTACGCGTCGGTGTGCATACGCGTGTCCACGGGCACGGCGAGCACGAACCGCTCGCGCTCGCGCTTGCGTGCCAGCAGCACGGTCAGCGTGCCGAGACAGAAGGCGGCGGGCGTGACGGCGAGCCTGCTCGCGGCTGCCGCCACCCGCTCCATGAGCCCGTCGGGAATCGCCACGGTGATGCTGCCGGCCCGGTAGGACCGCGCCGCGGGGCGCGGCCGGGCGAGCGTCAGGTCGAGACGGGCGCTGCCGTGGAATGCCTCGCGCCACTCGGCAGCGCCGGCACCGGGCCCCTCGCCGGCCTGCTGGGACTCGATCAGCAAGTCGATGTCGCGGTTGGTGACGGCGTCACCGAGCCGGGTGCCGGACAGCTCGGCGTCGATCTCCCCCGCCACGAGCAGGAGCGACTGCAGATCGCTCACCGCGTGATGCGCGCCGAACAGCAGGATCTGGCCTCGCGCCCCGCCGTCGAGCAGCTCGAACCGCCACAGCGGCGGGTTCGCCAGGTCGAACGACGGCTCCAACAACTCCCGCAGCCGGTCGGCTGCGTCGAGTCCGGTGTCGGTGGCCACTTCCGTCCACCGCAGCACCGGCTGCGCCGGGTCCCGGTCCACCCGCAGCTGCCGCGTGCGTCCGGTGTCGGTGACGATCGCGGTGCGCAGGGCCGCGTGGCGCCCGGAGAGTCGGGTGAGGATGTCGGTGAGCGCCTCGCGGCTTGTCGGCGCAGTGAGCCGCACGGCCAGGCCGACGGCGTGCGCCGCTTCCGGCATGCCCGGCCGGGCACTGCGCAGCAGCCGTACGACGTCGCGGGTCGCGGGCCGCAGTTCGGTCTCCGGCACCTCCGGCGTGAGGTCGGCCCGCTGCTCCTGTGCCGCTTCGTTCCGCTCGGGCAGGGCCGCGCCCAGCGCCCGTGCGAGGCCGCGGATGTCGGACGCCGAGAAGACATCGGCGGTCGCAAGTTCGACGCCCACCTCGCGGGCGAAGGTGTTGCGCAGCCGGACGAGCATCAGGGAGTCCAGGCCCAGTTCCTTCAGGGCCGTGGTCGCCGACACGTCCACGGCTCCCCCGGAGACGTCGCCCACCCTGGCCCGTACGTACGCTTCGAGCCAGGCGGCGCGGTCGTGGTCGTTCGTCGCCGCGAACACCTTCTTGACGAGGCCGTCCGAGTCCGCCGTACCGGTCGGGACGCTGACCAGGTCGCCCAGGATCGGTCGGTTCCGCGCCGCGTCCGGGTCGAGCGCCAGCATCTCCCAGTCCAGGGCGACGGGAGCGAGCTGGCGACGGGAGGTGGCCAGCACCCGCTCGAACAGCTCGCCGCCGTCCTGCGGGGAGAAGGCGACCAGGCCGGACCGGCTGGTCTCCGCGGACCGCGTGCCGGACTCAGAGACCATGCCGACGCCCTTCCAGGCACCCCAGTCGAGGCTCAGCGCCCGCCGGTCGCTACGGGAGAGGTGGTGCGCCCAGGCGTCGAGGAAGGCGTTCGCCGCCGAGTACGGACTCTGTCCGGCCGAGCCGAGCAGACCGGCCGCCGAGGCGAACAGGACCAGGCTCCCGGCTTCCGGGACCAGCTCGCTCAGCAGGGCGGTGCCCAGGACCTTGGGGGCGAGGACCCGCAGGACTCGTTCGTCCGTCAGGTTCGCCACCGTGGCGTCGTCGAGCACACCGGCCGCGTGGACGACTCCGGTGATCCGGCCGGCTTCACGTCGTACGGCGTCCAAGGCGGCCGTCAGGCCGTCACGGTCGGCGACATCGGCGCGGGCGAGGTGCACGGTGACGCCGCGCGCTTCGAGACCCTTGATCCAGCTCGCGCTGCCGGCGTCGGGCCTGCCCCGGCTCATCAGAGCCAGTCGGCGGGCTCCGCGGCGGACCAGTCGCTCGGCGACGACGCGGCCGAGGCCACCCAGACCGCCGGTGATCAGGTACACGCCGTCCGGGGTGATCTCCCCTTGACCGCCGTCGTCCGGGCGGGTGCGGGCCAGGCGCGGCACCAGACGGCCCGAGTCCCGCAGCGCGACGAGCCGTTCGTCGTCCGCGTGCCGCAACTGCGTCCACAGGGCGTCGGCGCCGTCCGCGGACGGCAGGTCGATCAGCGTGGTCGACAGTTCGGGGTACTCCTGCGCCACCGCGAGACCGAAGCCCCAGGCGAGCGCCTGCTGAGGGTGCGTCACCTGCGTGCTGTCCCCGGCGGCCTGGCTGCCGCGTACGACCACGAACAGGCGGGGAGCCCGTCCCTGCGGGCGGTCGGCGAGCGCCCGCACCAGGTGGAGGGTGCTCAGGCAGCACAGCCGGGCCGCTTCCCGGGCGGTACGGGCATCGCCGATCGCCGGGGCGTCGAGCGCGGACAGCTGGACCACCTGCTCGGGCGGTCCGTCGGCGAAGGCCTCGTCGAGCAGACGGGAAAAGTGCTGTGGATCGGCCGGGTCGAGGACATATCGGCCGGGACCTTCGACGCCGAACGACTCACCCCTGCGTGCGATCACATGGGGCACCGTCGAGCCCAGCCGCTCACCGAGTTCGGCGGCCACGCCCGTCTCGTCGGCCAGGATCAGCCAGCTTCCCCTGGCCGGCGGCTCCTGCGCGACGGGGCGCGGCTGCCAGCGGGTCTCGAAGAGCGCGCCGTCCAGCGGCGAGAGAGCGGCGAGCTCTAGGTCCTGTGCCTCCAGGACCAGTTGCTCGTTCTCGTCCCAGAGCCTCAGGTCCAGGGTCGCGTTGTCCCCGTCGACGGACCGCAGATGGCAGGTCACCCACATGGGCGTGGTGCGCAGTCCCGTGAACCGCATCCGGCCCACGCCGGCGGGCACGAACGCCCGGTCCTCGGGCGCGTCGCCCGGCAGGGCGGCCGTGTGGAAGGCGGAGTCGAGGACGGCGGGATGCAGCAGGTGGCCGGCGGCGGGCCTGTCGGCCAGCCGGCCGAGCGCCGCCGAGTGCGTGCGGTGGCCCTCCTCGAGGCCACGGAAGGCGGGGCCGTAGTCGATGCCGAGGACGGTGAGCCCGGCGTAGACGCTCGACAGGTCGACCTCTTCGTCGCACCGCTCGCGCAGCGCGGCCGGCCGCTCGCCCGGCTCGGCCGCGGGCCGGTCGGCGGTCACAGCGACACGTCCGCCCACGTGCCGCTCCCATCGCGGGCGCCGCTCACCGGCGGGCGCAGAGGCGATGGTGAAGTCCCTGAAACCGTCCTCGTCGGGCCGCATGACCAGTTGCAGCCGTACGGGCCGGTCCGCGTCCAGACGCAGCGGTTGTACGAACCGGACGTCGGCCAGCCGCACTTCGCCGCCGTCCTGCAGAGCGGACGCGGCCTCCAGGGCCATGTCGAGGAAGGCGGCGCCGGGCAGCCAGACCTCACCGCTGACCTGGTGGTCGGTCAGAAAGGCGAAACGGCTGTCGCGCAGGTCCACCTCGCTCTGGAAGATGTGCCTGCCGGGTTCGTCGCTGGCCTCGATGTGCGTGTCGAGCAGCGGAGAGCCGCCGCCCGACCGGGAGGCCGGAGCAGGCGCGAGCCAGTGGCGCTCGCGGGCGAAGGCGTACGTCGGCAGATCGACCCTGCGGCCGTCCGGGAACAGCACCGGCCACTCGGGGGTGTGCCCGGCCGTGTACAACTCCCCCAGCCTGCGCAGCAGGACGTCGCGGCCGTCCTGCTGCCTGCGCAACGAGCCGATACCGACCGCGTCGATCCCGGCCTCGGCCGCCACCGCCTCGATCGACGCGGTGAGCGACGGGTGCGGGCTCAGCTCGACGAAGTAGCGGTAGCCGTCGTCCAGCATCCGCCGGATCGTGTCCGCGAACCGGACGGGTTGTCTGAGGTTGGCGTACCAGTACTCGGCATCCAGCCGGTCGCCGGGCACGGGTTCGGCCAGCACCGCCGAGTAGAGCGGGGTCGGCGTCCGCGTGCCCGCGATACCGGCAAATCGCTCGAGCAGTTCCTCGCGGAGCGGGTCCATCAAAGGAGTGTGCGAGGCGAAGGGTGTCGAGAGGCGCCGTGCGGGGATTCCCTGCTCGTCGAGGTGTCGGCTCAGCTCGGCCAGTGCGTCGGCGTCACCGGAGACGGCCGTGGAGCGTGCGCTGTTGACCGCTGCGACGAACAGCCGGTCCGTGTACGGCGCGAGCAGCTTCTCGGCCTCCGCGCGTGGCAGCTCCACGGCCAGCATCCCGCCCCGTCCGACCAGCGGAACGACCGCCTGTGCGCGCCCGGTGACCACGGCCACCGCGTCGTCCAGGGTGAGGGCGCCGGCGCTGTACGCGGCGGCGATCTCGCCCAGGCTGTGCCCGACCACCGCATCCGGGGAGATGCCGTGCGCACGCCAGGCGGCGGCCAGCGCCGCATTGACCGCGAACAGCACGGGCTGCAGGAACTCGGTCCGGTCGAGCGGGGTGAATTCCTCCGGCGCCCGCAGCACGTTGAGCACCGACCAGCCGACCTGGCGGCGTACCGTCTCGTCGATACGGGACAGTTCCTCGCGGAACGCCTCCGTGCCGGCCATCAACTCGACACCCATGCCCGGCCATTGACCACCGTGCCCGGCGAAGACGAAGGCCACCTTGCCCGTCTGCTCCTCGCGGGGCGGTGGAAGCGGCAACCGTCCGGTCGCCAACGCGTTGAGCGCGGAGTGCAGTTCGTCCCGGTCGCCCGCCACGATCGCCGCGCGCCGTTCGAAGTGGCTACGGTGGCGCGCCAGCGTGTGGGCGACGTCCGGCAGCGCGGTGTCCTCGGTCACGTGCCGGGCCAGCCGCGCGGCCTGCCCCCGCACGGCGTCCTCACTGCGCCCCGACAGCACGAACAGCCGCTTCCCCGGGGTGACGTCGCCCTGCGGCTCCGCGCCGACCGACGGGGCCTCCTCCACGATCACATGCGCGTTGGTTCCGCTGATCCCGAAGGCGCTCACGCCCGCACGCCGTGTTCGCTCCCCCGACGGCGGCCAGGCCACGGCCTCCTGCAGCAGGTGCAGCCCGCTGCCGTCCCAGTCGACGTGCCTGCTGGGCGTGCCGGCGTGCAGCGTGCGCGGAAGGCTCTGGTGGCGCAGCGACTGCACCACCTTGATGAGCCCGATCACGCCCGAAGCCGCCTGAGCATGCCCGATGTTGGACTTGAGCGAGCCCAGGTGCAGCGGCCGGTTCTGCGGACGCGAGTCGCCGAAGACCTCGGACAGGGCGTTCGCCTCGATCGGGTCACCGAGGGTCGTGCCCGTCCCGTGCGCCTCCACGTAGTCGATGTCGCCCGGCTCGAGCGCGGACAGCTCCAACGCCCGCCGGATCACCTGCTCCTGAGCCGGACCGTTGGGCGCTGACAGCCCCTGGCTGCGTCCGTCCTGGTTGACGGCCGTGCCACGCAGAACGGCCAGCACCTCGTCACCGTCGCGGCGCGCGTCACTCAGCCGCTTCAGTACGACCATTCCCGCGCCCTCGGCCCAGATGGCGCCGTCGGCCTCGTCGGAGAAGGAGCGGCAGCGACCGGTCGGGGACAGGCCCCGCAGACGGCTGAACTCCACGAAGGTCCCCGGCGTCACCATCAGCGTCACACCACCGGTGAGGGCCAGGTCGCACTCGCCCGACCGCAGCGCCTGCGCCGCCAGGTGCAGCGCCACCAGCGACGAAGAGCACGCCGTGTCGACCGTCATCGCCGGGCCGCCCAGCCCCAGCGCGTACGCGAGGCGGCCCGAGGCCACGCTCAGCGCCGATCCCGTACCGACGTACCCGTCCAGCTGATCGAGGCGGGACCCCGCCAGGTAGTCGCTGCCGAACATGCCGACATACACACCGGTGGTGCTTCCCGCCAGCTCGGCGGGCACGATCCCGGCGCGCTCCAATGCCTCCCACGCGGTCTCCAGCAGCAGGCGCTGCTGCGGGTCCATGGCTGCCGCTTCCTTCGGGGTGATCCCGAAGAAGCCCGCGTCGAACGATTCGATGTCGTCCAGGAAGCCACCTTCCCGGGCATACGACTTGCCCAGGGCTTCCGGGTCGGGGTCGTACAGCGACTCCACGTCCCAGCGTCCCGCCGGGAACGGGCCCACCGCGTCGTGGCCCTCCGCGACCAGGCGCCACAGATCCTCCGGATCGCTCACTCCGCCAGGCAGACGGCATGCCATGGCCACCACGGCGACCGGCTCGTCGGACACCGAGGTCGCGGTGCGGGCTTCCTGCCGGTCGGGCGCGGTCGGGCGGGTCTTACGGCCGCCCGTCGCGAGTGCGGTGGTCAGCAGGTGGTCGGTGAGCCGGGCCGGGGTGGGGTGGTCGAACAACAGGGTGGCAGGAAGTCTGGCACCGATGCGCGTGCCGATACGGTTGCGCAGTTCGACGGCCGTCACCGAGTCCATGCCGAGATCGCGCAGCGGCCGGTCGGGGCGGAGGGACTCCGCAGAGCGCAGGCCGAGGGCGCGGGAGGCTTCCTCGCGGACCAGGGCCAGTACGCGCGCGGCGCGTTCGGCCTCGGGCAGTCGGGCCAGGCGGTCCGCCAGGCTGTCACCGCCGTCCTGGCCGGTGCGGGGCGCCGGCAGCAGCGAACGCCACAGTGCCGCGGCGGTGCCGCCTGCGGCGGCCGCGGTCTCGCGCAGGCGGGGCAGATCCAGGGCCCAGGCGACGAGGTGGGGTGCGCCGTGCCGCAAGGAGAGCTCGACGAGTTCGCGGCCCTGGTCGGGGCTGAGGGCGCGATGGCCGAGGCGGGCCATCCGCTCCAGGTCGGCGTGTTCGGCGGCGAGGCCCTCACCCGCCCACGCGCCGAAGGAGACCGAGACGCCGGGCAGGCCCAGGGCCCGCCGGTGGTGCGCCAGTTGGTCGAGGAAGACGTTGGCTGCCGCGTAGTTGCCCTGTCCCGCGTTGCCGACGACCCCGGCGGCCGAGGAGACCAGCAGGAAGAGGTCGAGCGGCGCACCGGCGGTGAGCCGGTGCAGGTGGGAGGCGCCGTCGACCTTGGGGCGCAGCACCTGAACAAGGCGCTCGGGCGTCAGCTCGGCGACGACGCCGTCGGCCAGGACGCCGGCGCAGTGCACGACGCCGCGCAGTGGCAACTCCTCGCCGATGCGGGCGAGTACGTCGGCCACGGCCGCCGCGTCCGCGATGTCGCAGGGAACCACCTCGACCTCGGCGCCGAGAGCGTTCAGTTCCGCGGTCACCTCGTCGGTCCGCGAGTCGTACGGACCTTGACGGGACGTCAGCACCAGTCGTGGTACGCCATGTTCGGCCAGGAGCCGGGCGATGTGCCGGCCGACGGCACCCAGACCTCCGGTGATCAGCACTGTGCCGTCGGTGGGCACGAGGGTGGGACGGCCGGCCAGGTCGAGGACGACGGGACGGTCCGACACGGTCCGCAGCCGCATCGCCTCGCGCGCGGCGGTGACAGGCAGGACCTGGGGGCGAGCGGGGCGCACCTGTCCGGCGGCGACCGCCGCGACGGCCGCGCGCAGGGCCGCGCCGAGCTGTTCACGGCCGGGCGCGGACGCGTCGGCGGCGGACTCCGGTGCCAGGGGCAGGGCGGCGGCCGTGGTGAACGGCAGGCCGTCGGGGAGTACCGCGACCAGCCGCGCGTCGGCGATCGCCTCGGAGCCGGGCGCGGTGTCGGCGAGGGCGAGGACGGGCAGACCGGGGGCGAGTCCTTCGACGTCGGCGCCGACCTCGGTGAGCACACCGGCGCACGCGGCGCGCAGGGCCTCGTCACCTGGGACGAGGGCCCCGGTGGGGTGCACACCGGCCGCGTGCACCTGGATCCTCACCTGGCCGGGGGCCAGGGCCTTGGGTGCCACCGCGCGCAACGTCACATCCGCCGGAAGGCCGGCCAGCTCGTAGCCGTCCTCTGCCGGGATCCGCAATTCGTCGCCTGCACGGGCGCGCACCAACCGCGGGACGAGCAATGTGCCTGCACGGAAGGCGAGTTCGGGCTCTTCGGCATGCGCCACAGCGGCCGGCAGAGCACCCGCGGGATCAGAGCCCTCGAGGTCGAGCAGGGTCAGCCCCAGGTCCGGGTGTTCCGTGCGGGCGCTGCGGGCCAGGCCCCAGAGCACCGACTGGGCGAAGCCTGGCACCGTGTCCCCGTCGGCGGCCGCGACCGCGCCGCGGGTCACCCAGACGGTCCGCGAGGGTGCCTCGTCCTGCGGGAGGTTGATCAGCGCACGCAGTTCGGCCAGTGCCGTGGCAGCCAACTCCTGCGCCACGGATGCCGGTTCGGTGTCCGCCGCCGCGCGCGGCCAGAACCTCACGAGGACGTCGGCGCCCGTTTCGCCCACCTGGATCCCGGCCGCCTCAAGGCCTCGCAGGGTCGCCGTGACCTGCGGGTCAGACCGGTCACCGAGGACGGCCCATGCGGTGCCCGGCCCCTCTGCGGGCTCTTCGGTTACGGCCGTCCACGCCACCTCGTACAAGTGCCGGCCGCTTTCCGAGGCACCGTTCAGGTCCGCCGGGTCCGCGGCCCGCAGCCGTACGCTCTCCAGGCGGGCCGCCGGGAGACCGTCGGCGTCCCACAGCGTCACGTCCAGCGTGAGGTCCGTGCCGGAGCCGCCCGTTCGCCGTACGGACGCGGTGAGGTCCGTCGCGCCGCCGGGCGGCAGGACACAGCGGCCCACAGCCACCGGCAGCAGCACCCGGCCGTCGGACGCGTCGAACGCCGCGGCCAGCTGCAGCGCGGCGTCGAGCAGCGCCGGGTGGACCGGGTACGGGTCGGCCACGTCGCGGGCCGAGGACGGCAGCGAGAGCCGGGCCAGCAGCGCGCCGTCGGCGGTCGTGACCGCCGACCGTACGCCCTGGAAGGCCGATCCGTAGCCGAGTCCGAGCGCGCTGAGCCGCTCGTACGTCTGCGGGCTCCAGGCCGGCTCGGCCTCCTCCGGCCACACCGGCGGCTGCCCCGCCGTCACCGGGGCGGATACGATGGCAGAGGCGGTGACGTGCAGGGTCCAGCCCGTGGACTCCTGGCCGCGCGGACGGCTGTGCACGGTGACCTCAGGTGCAGGACCGGCGGTGACCACTTCGACGGACACCTCGACGGTGCCGGACCCGGGCAGGGTGAGCGGCGCGAGGAGGAGCAGGTCGGTGACGTCACCGGGTTCGTCCGGGCGGGCCACGGCGAGCGCGGCGCGGCACAGCTCCATCAGGGTCGTGCCCGACACCACGGTCCGCCCGAACACGGCGTGGTCGGGCAGCCAGTCGGCGGTGGCCGGGGACCACTCGTTGCGGAAGGTCCAGCGGGTCTCGTCCGCCGACTGCAGCTGGATGCCGAGCAGCGGGTGCGCGGCGCGGTCGAACAGTCCGGGGGCGCCGGGGGCGGACTCGGGCTCGATCCAGTGGCGCTGCTGGTCCCAGGCGTACGTCGGCAGGTCCAGCGTCCCGGCGTCGGCGACCAGTCGGCGCCAGTCGATCTGCCGTCCGTTGACGTGGAGTTCGGCCGCGGCCCGCTCCAGGCAGGCGGGCCCGTCCTCGTCGCGGCGCAGCGATCCGACGGCGACCACTTCGTGGGCAGCGTCCTCGGTGTCCTCGGTGTCCTCGGCCACCGTGCGCACAGCGGTGAGCAGGGACGGGTGGGGGCTGAGCTCGAGGAAGTAGCGGTAGCCGTCGGCGGCCATGCGTTCGACGGTGGGCGCGAAGCGGACGGGTTCGCGCAGGTTGGTGTACCAGTAGTCGGCTTCCAGCTCCTCGTCGACCGGCTCGCCCAGGACCGTGGAGTACCAGGCAACGGACGTCGGGCAGGTGGCGACCCCGTCGAGTTCCTCGAGGATCGCCGCGCGCACCGGCTCGACCTGGGCGCTGTGGGAGGCGTAGTCGACGTCGAGGCGGCGGACGAACACCTGCTGCCGGTCGAACTCGGCGAGCAGCGCTTCCAACGGTTCCACGTCTCCTGCGATCACCGTCGAGCGGCCGCTGTTCACAGCGGCGACGCACACCCGGCCGCCGAGGGCGGCGAGGCGGGCCTCCACCTCGGTGTGCGGAAGGGCGACCACCGCCATGGCGCCGGTGCCGGACAGCTCGGTGAGGGCCTGGCTGCGCAGGGCGACCACAGCCGCCGCGTCGTTGAGGCTGAGCGCCCCGGCGACGCAGGCTGCGGCGACCTCGCCCTGGCTGTGCCCGATCACGGCGTCCGGTCGTACGCCACGGGCTCGCCACACAGCGGCCAGGGACACCATCACGGCGAAGAGGACCGGCTGGACGACGTCCACACGGTCCATGGGCGGGGCGCTCGCGTCGCCGCGCAGAACGGCCGCCACCGACCACGTGGTGAACGGGCGCAGGGCGGCGTCGCACCGGTCGAGTTCGTCCGCGAACACCGTGGAGTGGTCCAGCAGATCGCGCGCCATACCGGCCCATTGGGCCCCCTGCCCGGGGAAGACGAAGGCCAGCTTCCCGGAGGAAATGGTCCGTCGAGGGCCGACGACCAGGTCGGCGTCGGGCTGTCCCTCGGCAAGCCCGTGCAACGCGGTCAGCAGTTCTTCGCGGTTGCCCACCTGCACGACGGCTCGGTGCTCGAAGTGCGTACGGTGGTGGGTGAGCGTTCCGGCCACATCAGGCAGTGGCAACCGCGGCTGGGCCGCGAGCGCTTCAAGCAGACGGCGGGCCTGTCCCTGGAGGGCGGGGAGGGTGCGGGCGGAGAGCGGGAAGAGGGTCTTGCCAGGCAGTTCCGCGGAGGGCTCTTCGGCAGTCGGTTCCTGATCGGCCGGTACCTGAGCAGCCAGTACCTGAGCAGCCGGTACCTCTGCAGCCGGTTCCGGTGCGGGAGGCTCCTCGGCAGGCTTGGGCTCGGCAGCCAGTTCCGGTGCGGGAGGCTCCTCGGCAGACTTGGGCTCGGCAGCCGTCTGCTGGTCGGTCGGCTGCGGCTGCGGCTGCGGCTGCGGCTGCGGCTGCGGCTGCGGGGCGGGCGTCGGCGCGCAGGCCGGCCGCGCCAGGTCCTCGGGCGCCTCTTCCAGCACCACATGGGCGTTGGTACCGCTGATCCCGAACGCGCTCACCCCGGCCCGCCGCACCCGGTCACCGCCCCGCGGCCATGCCTCGGCGCTGCTGTGCACGCGAATGCCGCCGCCGGCCCAGTCGACGTGCTCGGTCGGGGTCTCGGCGTGCAGCGACGCCGGGAGCAACTCGTGGCCGAGTGCCAGCACCGTCTTGATGACACCGCCGATGCCCGCCGCGGCCTGGGTGTGGCCGATGTTGGACTTCAGGGAGCCGATACCGAGCGGCCGTTCGGCCGGGCGGCCCGGCCCGAAGACGGCGGCAAGCGCCCGGCCCTCGATGGGGTCGCCGAGCCGTGTGCCCGTGCCGTGCGCCTCCACGTGGTCCAGGTCGTCGGGCCTGAGCCCGGCGGCGTCCAGGGCGGCGCGCAGAACCCGTTCCTGCGCAGGACCGTTCGGGGCACTCAGCCCCTGGCTGCGGCCGTCCTGGTTGATCGCCGACCCCTTGACGACCGCGAGGACCCGGTCACCGTCCCGGCGTGCGTCCGCGAGCCGCTTGAGCAGCACCAGACCGCAGCCCTCGGCCCACACCACGCCGTCCGCGTCGGTCGAGAACGGGCTGCACCGCCCGGACGGCGACAGCCCGCGCAGCCTGCTGAACTCGACGTGTCCGCGCGGGGTCACCAGCAGCGTCGCGCCGCCCGCGAGCGCGAGGTCGCACTCGCCGCTCGCCAGCGCCCGCGCGGCCAGATGCAGGGCGACGAGGGAGGAGGAGCAGGCGGTGTCGACGGTGACCGCCGGGCCTTGGAGACCGAGGGTGTAGGCGATGCGGCCGGAGGCCACGCTGGACGCCGAGCCGGTGCCGACGTGCCCGTCGAGTTGGCCCAGTCCGGCCGAGGCCAGGTATCCGCTGTCGTACAGGCCGACGTAGACGCC
The DNA here is from genome assembly GCF_042802855.1 of Streptomyces sp. NPDC057445. Lineage (NCBI taxonomy): Bacteria > Bacillati > Actinomycetota > Actinomycetes > Kitasatosporales > Streptomycetaceae > Streptomyces > Streptomyces sp. NPDC057445. The sequence continues at coordinate 160,174 of NZ_JBHVDH010000009.1, forward strand.
CGTGGAGCTGCCGTTCAGCGTCTCCGGAACGATCCCGGCACGCTCTGTCGCCTCCCAGGTGGTCTGCAGAAGCAGCCGCTGCTGCGGGTCCATCGCCGCGGCCTCGCGCGGCGAGATCCCGAAGAAGGACGCGTCGAAACGGTCGATGTCGGAGAGGAAACCGCCGCGCAGGGTGTACGCCTTGCCGACTGCCTCCGGGTCGGGGTCGTACAGCCCTTGAGTGTCCCAACGGCCCGCGGGCACCTCGGAGATGGCGTCCTCGCCCGTGGTCAGCAGTCGCCACAGCGCCTCGGGGTCGTCGGCGCCGCCGGGAAAGCGGCAGGCCATGGAGATGATCGCGATGTCGTCGTCCGCCTGTACGGTCCCGTCCGCCGGTGCAGGTTGCGGCGCCCTCACCGCCGCCGTCGGCGCACCGGCGGGCCCGGCGTCGAGGACCACCTCGGCGATCGCGGCGATCGTGGGGTGGTTGAAGACGAGCGACGGCTCCAGCGGTCGGCCGATGCGCTCGGAGAGATCCGCGGCCAGGGTCACCAACTGGCGTGACCCCAGCCCGAATTCGGCGATGGGCCGCTCCGGGTCGACGGCCAGCGGGTCGAGCCCGGCCGCCTCGGCAACGGCCGACGCCAGCCAGGCCCGCACACCCTCCAGGGTCGTGACGGACCTCTCGGCGGACTGCTTCGGGGACTCGTTCGCAGGCATCTAGACAGGTGTCCTCGTGAACTCGGGCTCGGACGGTTTCCGTACGACCGGTACGGCCGGTGCACCCGGCATGCGGCTGATGCCGCCGGCATACGGCTGACGTCCGGCGGATTCGGGCGCCGCACGACCGGGAGTGGCCGGCGCGCGACCAGTAGGACCGATGTGCAGCTGTCGGCGGCGCACGGGCGTGCCGGCGGCGGCTGAATTCAGCCCATGGCGGGCGTCTCGACCACGGAGAGCGCGCCGTTGAGGTACGCCGTCCGTGAAGCGCCGCGCTGGATCTTTCCGCTGGACGTCTTGGGGATGGTGCCGGGGTGGACCAGCACGACGTCGCGCACCGACAAGCCGTGGGCCTCGCCGATCGCGCTGCGGATCAGGTCGGTGATCTTCTCGGACTCGCCCGCCGCCTCCGGGTCGGTCTCGGCGACGATGACGGGCTGCTCGCCCTCGGCTCCGCCGTCCACGGAGAACGCGGCCGTGCAGCCGGGTCGCAGCGCCCAGTGAGACATCTCGGCGGACAGCTCCAGGTCCTGCGGATAGTGGTTACGCCCGTCGATGACCATGAGGTCCTTGAGGCGGCCGGTGACGAAAAGCTCGCCGTCACGCAGGAATCCGAGGTCGCCGGTCCGAAGGAAGCGGCCCTCGCGGCCCTTCAGAGCGGCCCGGAAGGTCTCGCGCGTGGCGAGGGTGTTGCGCCAGTAGCCCTTGGCGACGCTCGCGCCGCCGACCCAGATCTCGCCGACCTCGCCGTCCGGCAGCTCCTCCTGCAGCTCGGGGTCGGCGATCACCACCGTCATGCCGGGGCCCGGCCGGCCGGAGCCGACCGCCGCCGCATCCTCCGCACCTGCGTGCGGACCGGTCGCGGCGGCCTCGACCAGGGTGGGCGGGGCCTCCACGGAGCTGCCGGTGACCATGAGCGTGGCCTCTGCCAGGCCGTAGCACGGGTAGAGGGCCTCACGGCGGAAGCCGGCCGCGCCGAAGGTCTCGGTGAACCGGCGCACCGTGGCCGCGCGCACCGGTTCTGCGCCGTTGAAGGCGACCTTCCAACGGCTCAGATCGAGGCCGTCGAGGAGGTCGGGAGTGGCGTGCTTCAGGCACAGCTCGTACGCGAAGTTGGGGCCGCCGCTGGTGTGCGGGCGGTAGCGGCTGAGGGCGGTCAGCCAGCGCCCGGGCTTCTGCAGGAAGTGCAGCGGGGAGAAGAGCGTGGCGGTCACGCCGAGGTAGACCGTGTTCAGGACCGGGCCGATGAGGCCCATGTCGTGGTAGACGGGCAGCCAGCTGACGAACAGTTCGTGGTCGTACTCCGCGATCGTCTCCGGCGTGTGGCCCATGCGCTCCGTGATGACCCGCTCGTTGTCCAGCAGGTTCCCGTGGGTCACCATCACGCCACGCGGGGCGGAGGTGGAACCGGAGGTGTACTGGAGGAAGGCGACCGAGTCGGCGGCGAGGTCGGGTTCGCGCCAGGAGCCGGCCGCGTCGTCGGGGATGTCCTCGGTGGCGACGCAGGTGATCTCGGCCAGTTCGGGCAGATGTTCCGCCATGGCGCCCAGGGCGGCGATCACCTCACGGCCGCCCAGGATCACCTTGGCGTCCGCGTCGGCGATCAGGCGCTTCATCCGGGTCAGGGCGCGGTGGTTCTGCGACCGTCCCTGCGGGGGCACGCCGGGCACGGCGACGACCCCGGCCGACAGACAGCCCAGGTAGCCGCAGATGAACTCGAGGCCGGGCGGGTAGAGCAGCATGGCGCGGGAGCCGGCCAGTCCACGTTCCTGCAGCCAGGCGGCGACGGCCCGGGACCGGCCGGCCAGGCGCCCGTACGAGATGTCCCGGATCTCGCCGTCGCAGTCCCCCGTGACGAGATAGCGGTAGGCGGTCCGGTCGGGGTGTTGTGAGGCGTGCGTGGTCAGGAAGTCGACCAGGGAACGAGCCATGTGACGAGTCTCACCTGTCCGGATAAGTGGGCGAGGAAACCGAAGTCCGAGGGCCGCGTCCTACGTACGCGCAGAAGCCGTGGCCGACCTGGCCCCCTTGCCAGGGCGTCCGTCTCGACCGCCCGCCCAAGGAGTTGCGGCGATGTGTCCGCCGACTCCTCGTGCCCCCCATTCGATTTACTACCAATGAGTAGCACCATAGCAAGTCCCACCGGCCCGACAGGCGGAGCGGATGTAAACCCTGGATGTCCAACGGAGTTGGACGGTAAGACGCCCCGCTGGAGAGCGGTGCCGCTCACTCGCGAGGACGCGGGTGTCCGGTGACCGGTTCCGATGCCTTGGGTGCTCTTATGCGATCAGCGAGCGTGTGAGTTTCTCGTCGGTGGCCCAGTTGTGCGGTTGGCGGCAGCCAATGCTGAGGCGTCTTCAGAAGATGGTTTCAGCAGCCGACTTCGGTCCGACTGCCGGGCTGCGATGCTCTCCGGTCGCGTAGCGTCGGATCAACTGCGGTCGCCGATACAGCCGTTTTCGGCGAGCCGGCTCGCCGAGCGGGCTCGTGGAGAGAACCGCCGTCGGGTCTGTCCGATCGCGCCACCCGCGGTACTGCCGGTCCATAGGCAAAGGCGGGTACAGCCTGTTCGTCCGCGGGCGGTCGAGGGTGGGCGTATCACCGATGTGCCGATCACCCCGGAGGGAAGGCATGTCCACCACGCTGTTCACCGGAGCGAACAAAGGGCTCGGTTACGAGACGGCCCGCCGCCTGATCGAGGCCGGGCACATCGTCTACGTCGGGGCACGCGATGTCCACCGAGGCCGAGAGGCTGCCCAGCGGCACGGCGCACGCTTCGTCCAGATCGACGTCACCGACGACGACTCGGTCAAGGCCGCCGCCGCATGCGTCCGCGAGGAAGCCGGACGCCTCGACGTCCTGGTCAACAATGCCGGGATCGCGGGCGCGGGCAAGGCGGTCGGCGAGGTCACCGGGGCCGAAATGCGGACCACGTACGACACCAACGTCTTGGGCGTCGTGCGCGTCACGTACGCCTTCTTGCCACTCCTGGAGGCGAGTGACGCCCATGTCGTCGTCAACGTCGGCAGCGGCCTGGGCTCGCCCGCTGCCCGCCGTCACCGGGGTCCGGTCCGGGACCGGACCGGGCCGCGCCGGTCCGGGCCGGGCCGTGGGATCAGTCAGGTGGGAGTCGGAGTCGCCGCAAGCCCGTCCTGTCCGACGGCGCCACCCGCCGCGTCTCGCGGGGCAGGTGCGCCGAGTGGCCGGATCGAGCCCCGGTCCGGTGTCAGGTCTTGGCGGCCGGGCTCGCCGTTGCGCCGGAAGCCGCGTCGGTGTCCTGGCTCCGGATCGTCGCGGCTGCACGGTGCAGTTCGGTGAGCACCGTGCGTACGGCTCTTCGCGCGAGGCGTTCGGGGCGATGGAGCACATCGATGTGACGTCGGGCGTGGACGCCGCTGAGAGGTCTGAGGACCAACGCGGGATGCCGACGCGTGGTCCAGCGGGGCATCAGGGCCAGGCCGCCCCCGGCAGCGACCGCTTCGGCAACCACCGTGAATTCGTTGATGCGATGGACGATCTCGAGCCGTCGGCCGGCGGCAGTCGCGATGGCGTGGATGGTGGCCATCAACGGGAAGCCGTCATGAACGGTGATCCACGGCTGATCCGCGACGTCCCGCGGAGTGAGGCGTCGTCTTGAGGCCAACGGGTGGTCGGCCGGCATGGCGATGTCGAGCGGTTCACGCAGCAGCGTGGTGGCTGTGACAGAGCGCGGCCACGGACCCGCGTGGTCCAGATGGTGGGCGAGTACGAGGTCGTAGTCCCGGGTCAGCCGGGGGAAGTGGTCCTGCTCGACGTCCTCGTCGGCGAGCGCGAGCCGCGGGCGCCCAGGACCCGCCTGCCCCCGCAGCAGAAGCGGGAAGAATGCCGCGGCGGCGCTGTGGAAGGCCGCCAGCGACACCTCTCCGTCCGGCCGGTCGACGAACTCGTCGACGGTGTGCCGCGCCCTGGCCAGCGCGATCTCCACCTCGAGCGCCGCGCCGGCCAGGGCCTGACCCGCGTCGGTCAGCACCAGCCGCCGTCCGTCGCGTTCGGTGAGGGGGACAGGAATGGAGCGTTGCAACAGCCGCAGCTGTTGCGAGATCGCCGACGGAGTCATCAGCAGCGCCTCGGCGACCGCAGTGACACTTCCCAGCTCGCCCAGCTCCCGCAAGATCCGCAACTGTCGCTCGTTCACTCTGCCAGTGTAGTGATGCTTAAGGGATCATGAAGAAGCTCGCTCTTGGCTTCAGAGTCACGATCGTGCAGCGTAGGGGCGTGTTCCAAGCCCGCCGCACTGACGCGGTCCTCCTCCTTGTCGCCGTCGTCTGGGGCTCCAGTTACCTGGCCGCGAAGACGGCCACCTACGCCCTCCCGGTTCTGCTGGTGCTGTTCGCTCGGTACGTGCTCTCCGCGATCGCCTGCCTCGGTCTCGTCGCCGCCCAACGCCGCCAAGGCCGCTGCACACGGGACGAGGTCCGCGTCGGGGCGTTGCTCGGGGTCACGCAGGCGGCTGTGCTGGTACTGGAGACGTACGGCGTCGCGCACACCAGCGCGGCCAACGCCGGCCTCATCATCAGCCTCACGATCGTGCTCACCCCGCTGCTGGACCGCACGGCCGGCAACGGCCCGCTCCCTACGCGTTTCTTCGCCGCAACGGGGGTGTGCCTCCTGGCCGTCGGACTTCTCATGTCCGGCAGCGGCTTCCACACTCCCCGGATCGGCGACCTGCTGATGCTCGCCGCCGCGGTGGTGCGCGCGGCACACGTCGCGCTCGTAGGTCGGCTCACGGCCCGCCGCGCTGTGCGTCCGCTGCAGCTCACGGCTGTCCAGACGGTGGTCGGCTCTGCGCTGTTCGTGGTGCCCGCCGCCAGCGGCGTGCCGGAGCTGGGGCAGATCGATGCCACCGTCTGGGCCCAGCTCGTTTATCTCGCCCTGTTCTGCAGTGTGTTCGCCTTCCTCGCCCAGACCTGGGCCGTGCAGCAGAGCTCTGCCAGCCGGGCCAGTCTGCTGCTGGGCACCGAACCGGTGTGGGCCGTGGCGGTCGGCATCGGTCTCGGCGGCGAAGGGTTCACCGTCCTCGCCGCCCTCGGTGCGGCACTCATGGTGGCCGGAACGTACTGGGGACAGGCCGTGGAACGTGCCCATCGCACCATCAGGAATGAGGAGACCCCATGCCGGACCACGGCACCTACCAGCGCCTGATCGGCCTGCTCGACAGCACCGCGACCCCGTACGAGCTCATCGACCATGAACCGGAGGGCACCACGGAGACGGTCAGTGCACTACGCGGGCACTCCGCGTCGGAAGCGGCGAAGTGCATCATCCTGATGGTCAAGGTCGACCGACGCGTCACTCGCCACGTGCTCGCCGTCGTCCCGGGAGACCGACGGGTGGACCTCGGCGCGATCCGCACTTTGTTCGCCGCCCGCTACGTCGGGTTCTGCGACGCAGCCACCGCCGAGCGACTGGCCCATGCCGTCCCTGGCACCGTCCTGCCCTTCAGTTTCGACCCCGGCCTCGAACTCGTCGCGGACCCGGACGTCGTCGCACGTCCGCGCCTCTACTTCAACGCCGCCCGCCTCGACCGCTCGCTGGCCGTCTCCGGCGCCGACTACGCCAGGCTCGCCCGGCCACGCGTCGAACGCATCGCCAGTGGTGGCTCGGAATGACACGCCGCAAGGTCGTCGGCGTGACACCTCGGCGTCCGTGACCTGAGCCGCTGCCGGACGGAGACCCCTGCGGGAGTTCAGGAGGCGTCCGGGGCACAAGGCGGCGTTTCGCGGCCGCGATTGCGGTCACCCGGATGTCCGTGTGCTGAGGCGCAAGGCCCGGCCGTCGTCAGAGGAGTGCTGCGCATGCCCGATCGGTCTCGTTCCACGTCGGGCCAGTCCGCCGACGGGAGGCTCTGCTGGGAGGCACCCGTCCGGCACATACAGACTCCGGGCATCAGCGTCCCAGTCCGCACGACCTTCTCGTACGATCCGGACGACCCGTACACCGTGCAGGTCACCTTCCGGCCGGCAGCCCACAAGTCGGTCACCTGGGACCTGTCCCGCGATCAGCTCATCGCCGGAACACAGGCGCCGTCCGGAATGTGTGACGTGCGTATCTGGCCGGTCCGTGCGGACGGCGACAACCGCGTCCACATCCGGATCGGCCCCGCCCACGCCTGCGCCCTGTTCGAGACCGACCGCACCGGGCTGCGGGCCTGGCTGCAGCAGACCTGTCTCATCGTCCCGTCCGGATCGGAGTCGGATCGAATCAACTGGGACACGCTGACTCAGCGTCTGCTGACGGACCACTGATGGTTCGGATCCGCGGTCGCGGTCGGTGAACGCGTGGCCCGGCACCGCGTCGGCTTGGTCAGTTTCTGCGGCAGCACCGGGCCCCACCAACTCTGCTTGGCCTTGGCACGTTGCCCGGGCCTCGTTGGCTCCTACGTGTCGCTGATGTCGGAGGAGGTGTAACGGACGCGGGCCCAGAGCGGCAGCGCGAACCAGCAGAGCAGGTACCAGGCCAGGACTCCGGCCACGAGATAGGGGACGAAGCCGTCATGTGTCGCGGCCCGCAGGATCAGGATCAACGCGGAGGTCAGAGTGGCCAGCAGGAGCACGATGCCGGTGAACGTGAGCCGTGATGCCCAGACGACGGCCTGCGGCTTCATGCGGCGTCCGGAGACGATGCGGTGGAACGCAACCGGTCCGATAAGGGCTCCGGTGGCCAGGGAACCGAGGATGACCGTCACTATGTAGATGGTCTTGTCGGTCTGGTCCAGCTGCTGGAAGTGGGGTGTGAACACTACGGTCAGCAGGAAGCCGAGCAGAATCTGCACACCCGTCTGCGTGACCCGGATCTCCTGCACGAGCTCTTGCCACCGCCGGTCCGCCCGCTCCTCCTCGCTCTCGCCCCGGCCGTCCCGCTGCCCACTGTCCAGGGCTTCCGCTCTCGTCGTCATGGCGACTCCTCCATCTCACTGGTTCCGCACGCGTATACCCCCGAACGGGCGCCTGTCGCCCAGGACAGCGCAGGGATTTCCGACGGCGTTGGTGCGTGGGAAGACGGGCGCCGCCGAGTCGACACGGCCGAAGCCCGGCCTCCCCGTCTCTTCCTTCAACTGCTGCGAGACAGTGCCTTTTGCACGTGGCTGCGACTTCAGGCCGGCGGGACTGGCGTGGTCGCTTCCTCGGCTTCCGAAGGGGCTCCGTTCCCGCGTCCAGAAGCCGGGAGTCCGGCGCGCGCGCCGTTGAGCACCAGATCCACCGTCTTTTCGAGGAAGTCGTCGCCGAGCGGGCGGCCGAGCATGAGCCAGCGGAAGTACAGCGGGCCGGAGAGCGCCTCCAGGAGGAAGTCGGGATCGGCGTCGGCCGGCAGATCACCTCGCTCCACGGCCCGAACGAAGATCGTTCGTGAGAGCCGGAAGCGCTCGGGCCAGATCTTGTCGAGTACCTCGCGCACGTCGTTATTCTCGGAGTTGCGCGGCCCGACCTCCCGGACGAGCGCCGTGATCCAGGGAGTGTGCAGTACCTCGCGGATCTCCCCGACGTGCACCATGAGGTCCTCGCGCAGGTCTCCGGTGTCCGGCGGCGGCGCGATCTCGCTCTGCCGCTCGATGAACGCGGTGGCCACCAGAGCCGCCTTGTCACCCCAGCGCCGGTAGATCGTGGTCTTGTTCACGCCCGCACGCTCGGCCACCGCATCGATCCGCAGCGCCGCATAACCGACCTCACCGAGCTCAGCGATGGTCGCGTCCAGACGGCCTGGCCCACCCGCGCCGTCCGGCCGCCGGGCCGCGCCGTCGCAGCATCGGCGTGCAGACCGGGTCGCCGGCGCACCGGGTCCCATTCGGTTCGCCGTTCGCACCCGACAGATCCGAGACCACCCGGTGCGGCTCGGCCCACACCCGGGCCGCGGACCGATCGGTGAAGCGGCGATGCACGGTACTCGGACCTTCACCTCAAGAAGGACGCCGTAGTTGTCGATGCCCTATTCCGGGTCCTCATCCTTGCCCCAAGCGATCACGGAGGTGCCTTGTGACACATCTGGACAGGCGCAACCTGCTCGTGAACGGCGGCGCAGCGGCAGTAGGCGCAGCGGTCAGGCCACGGGACGGTGGAACGTCGGCCGGCGATCCGGCAGGGAGAAGACCCGCAAGGATCCGTCCGGCCCCCAGACCGGTGGCGCCGGTCAATCAGAAACTGGCCGAAAGGATGCCCATCGAATACAGGGCACTGCCGACGCAAGTGGTCGAGGTCGACGTCGAGAAACACATCTCCATCCACACGATGGACGACGTCGAATCGCGACGAGCCCACATCATCCGATACCTGTGGAAGGGGCGCGGTCTGCCCGCCACCATGCCGGCCGTCGAGCAGGGCGTCGGTATGCCGGCCGAGCTGGCCGGTCTGACCGGGGTGTCACTGGTTACCCGCCTGAGCGTTCCCATGCGGTACGGAGTCGGAGCGACCATGTACCTGGTCCATCCCAGGACCCCGCCGATCCGCCGACTCGGTATCCACCACACCGGCCACGGGGAAGACCCTGTCGTGCGCCTGCCGCCCGTTCAGGCACTACTGGACGTCGGCTACATCGTCCTGTGCTGCGACATGCCGTTCGTGGGCTGGAACACGCAGAGAATTCAGACCGTAGGCGATCCGTCAACCTATCTGGACCTCGGGCGAGGCGTGGCCGCGCACAACCGTCTGGCCGCCTACGAGTCGCCCACCTTCACGCCGCTGACGTACTGGCTGGAGCCGCTCGCCGTGGCGGTCAACTACGTCCAGGCAACGCTGCGACCCCGCTCGATCAGCATGGTCGGCCTCTCGGGCGGAGGATGGACGACTACGGCATACTCGGCGATCGATCCCCGGATCACCCGCAGCTACCCAACAGCTGGATCGCTGCCCGCTTTCCTGCATACAGCGTCGCTGGGTTCACAGGGTGACTATGAGCAGGAAGCGCTGACCGCACCCGGCTTCTATGCGCATGCCGGCCTCCTGGATCTCTACGCCATGGGCGCGATCGGCCCCCGGCGTGGTGGCCAGCTCCAGATTCTCAACCGTTTCGATCGCTGCTGCTTCTGGAGTGTCTCACACCGTAGCTATGCACCTGTCGTCAGCCATCGGGTAGCCCTTGCAGGCGAAGGCCATTGGGACGTCCTTGAAGACGCCACACACGACAAGCACCAAATCTCCCCCTACGCTCTGGATGTCATCCTCTGGGACCAGGAGCACAACCCCCCGGATTGAGAGCGCTTCTTGATCGGCGGTCGGGCGTTGCTCCCGGTACAGGGACGGTCGAACGGCTGATGCTGTCCCCTCTTGCGGTCCGCACCTCATCCCACCGTCGGGCCCGTGATGTACGTTCCGTTCTTGTCGTACGGCCAGGCGTTGGACAGGCACCCGTTCAGCCCCTTGATCTGCTGCATCATCACCGGGGCGAGCTGCCCTCGGCCCGGGCAGCCCATGTGCGCGCGGACGCCGATCTCATGTCCGACCTCATGGTTGATGATCAGGTGCCGGTACTGCGCCGGCGCCCCGTCGAACTGCGGCGAACCCAGCAGCCAGCGGCGCAGATTCACCACGACACCTTCGAGCGTCTCGCAGTTCAGCTCGCCACCGGTGTCGAAGCCCTGCGCGAGACACAGCCGGTCGGCGGTGGCAGGCGTGGCGATCTTGATGACGAAGTCGGCGTCGGAGGTGACCAGTTGGAAGGATCCGCGACCGTGTGCGCCCCAACTGCGCTGGTGCGCGAGGATCTTCTGGATCTCCCGAGCGGCGGCCTCGGCGGAGATCTCGATGCCGTCCTCGACCTGTACACGGTAGCGATGCAGCGGGCCGGAACCGACCGGGCTGCCGGACGCCTGCGCCGTGGTGAAGGTCCCAGGGCCTGCGGTGGGGACCCCGGGCGGCTTCGCCGGCTCCGAGGGCTTCTTCGGCACGGCCGACGGAGCTGTGCGGCGCTTGCCAGGTGTCGAACCATCAGTGCGGGACGAGGTCGCTTCCGGGGTCACGGACGGCTGTACGGCCCGGGCCGCCGACTCCGACGCAGGTTCGGCGGCGTACCAGCGCTCAAGGGCAGCCCCACCGAGACCACAGCTCACGAGGGCCCCGCTGAGGGCGATCCGGGTGGCCATGCCGTGGCGACGGACCCCGTGACGGCCCTTTCTGCGCCTTCCGGAAGCAGCAGCACGCTTACCCACAACACGCTCCCCGGCCCACCGGAGCGTCTGGTGAGGAGTGGACCACCGCGAATCTCCCACGCTCTTCGACGTGCGCAGGACCGCTCCGAGAGCGGGATCGGGCTTCGGGGTGCATCGCATGGTGCGCGGTCATGGTCGTCGATGCTGCATCCGCCATGTGACAGGACCTGGCCCGGAATACGACCGAACGATGACCACCGACCCGTCGAGCCGCGGCAGACGGTATTTCCGCATTTGCCGCTGACACAACGGAACTACGGGCCGGAGACGGGTACGCACAACGTCACCGTCCACAACGCCACCGTCGGCCGACCCGGCGCACGCCCGGTGTCACCGCGCGCCCCCACCAGGACGGCCTGCCCGGCCACGCCGGAGAGCGTTGGCCCCGCTGTGCTCCGCGCCGACCGACGGTGCTCTACGAGTCGGCCATCAGCTGGAGGAGATCCCGCAGGCTGTGCCGCTGGCCCAGGTCAAGAGCGGCCAGGGGGTCGGTCGCGAAGCGAAGGCGGTCACGCAGGTCCTCCGCGGCGGCTTTGCCGGCATCGGTGGTGACGATGAGCTTGACCCGCCGGTCGGCGGGGTCCGGAAGGCGTTCGACCAGACCGCGGGTCTGCAGCCGGTCCACGATGCCCGTCACATTTGAAGGGTCTGCACCCAGGAGCTCGGCCACACGCCGCATGGGCATGGCTTCGTCGAGCGCCAGCAGCGCCTTGACCTGGTGGGGCGTGAGGCCGTGATGGGCGGCGGCGGTCTCGTACTCGCGGCTGTAGCGGTCGGTGATCTTCGCGAAGAGGGCGATCACCTCGGCGGACAGGTCGTCTGCGGGCGTCATGACCACAGCCTAGACGAACTAGTCACAAGCCACCATGGTTGACAATAATGATGGTGCTTGACCACTATTTCGGTCGGCAACGGTCACGCTCCCCGGCAGTGCACCCACGCCGCCCACCCCCCGCAGCTCGAGGCCGCCGGTCAGGTCGCCGAGAGCATCGCCGACTTCCTCACCGCTCTCTGACCTGCGCCGACCCGCGACCGGGTGGCGATCCCCACCGACAGCTCATCTCTGAGGTCCACGGAACGCCGACCCGCCCCACACTCATGGAGCGCAACTGCTCATGCCGACGTCCACGTCAATCGCCCATCGTCAGACCGGCAACCTGTCAGTCATGCCTGCACTGCTGCTGGCCATGCTCGCCTTCTCCATGATCCAGACCTCGGTCGTTCCCATCCTGCCGTCACTGGCACGGGAATTCGACGTCACAGGTGCGGAGATAGCCTGGCTGGTGACCGCGAACCTGCTCTCGGCAGCCGTCCTCACTCCCGTGCTCGGCCGCGTCGGAGACACACGAGGGCGCAAGCCCGTCCTGCTGGTCGCGCTCGGGGGCCTGGTGGCGGGCTCGGCCCTTGCCGTCGCCACCCATTCCCTCCCGTTGCTGATCCTCGCCCGTGTTCTGCAGGGAACCGCGGGCGGTGTCCTGCCGCTTGCCATCGGTGTCGTGCGTGACGCAGTGCCGGGTGCACGCGCTGCCGGAGGCGTAGCCCTGATCAGCGCGGCGTTGGGTGTCGGCAGTGGTCTCGGCCTCGTTCTCACCGGCCTCCTGCTTCAGCTGTGGTCCTACGAGTCCATCTTCTGGGTCGGCCTGGCCCTGGGGCTCCTCGCTGTCGCCGCAGTGATCGCCCTCGTTCCCAGCGATCCCCCACGGGATCGCACAGGCGGCGCGGATCCCGTGGGCGCCGTCCTCCTCGCCGCATGGCTGTCGTCCCTCCTCATCGCCATCAGCCAGGGCAACGGCTGGGGCTGGACGTCCGCCCCGACCGTCGGGCTCTTCGTCGCGGCCGTGCTTCTGGCAGGGGTCTGGGTGGCCGTCGAGCGCCGTGTCGCCCATCCCTTGGTCGACCTGGCCATGATGTCCAGGCCGGGTGTCGCCGTCTCGAATGCGGCGGGCGTCCTCATCGGGTTCGGGATGTACGGATCCTTCATGGTCATCAGCAACTTCGTGCAGACCCCGGCGCCGGTCGGCTACGGTTTCGGCGCAAGTGTGCTGAGCGCGGGCCTCCTTCTCCTCCCGTCCGCCGCCGGGAGCCTGATCGCAGCCCCGGTCGGCGCCGCCGTCCTCGCTCGTCGCGGACCTCGGACGCCGTTGGTGCTCGGCGGTGTGCTCGCGTCACTGTCCATGACGTATCTGTTCCTCCAGCACGCCCGCGAAGCCGATGTCCTGGCGGCCTCGGCAGTATTCGGCCTCGGCGTCGGTCTGGCGTTCGCCGCCATGCCGGCCTTCATCAACTCCGAGGTGCCCCCTGCCCACAGCGGCAGCGCCAACGGGATCAACGCCGTCCTGCGCACGGTCGGCGGCGCGACGGGAACCGCGGTCCTCAGCGCCGTACTGACGAACGACACGATTCCCGGCGTCGGTCTGCCCGGTGCGGACGCGTACAGACTCACGTTCCTGATCACCGCGGCCGCCTGCCTGGTGGCCGCCGCCGTCCCCGTGGTCCTCCGCCTGACAACTCCGTCCCGGCCTCGGGCCGGATCCGCCGGTGCGCCGAAGACCGTCTCCTCGGCTCCGAACCCGCCGGGGCGTTCGCAACCACCGACCCCTGTCGGCGCCGGTGATCACCCCGCTCCCCCACACTGACGCACAACACGCAGGAACGCCTCGGAGCCGCCGCCCAACGCGTGCTGCCATGACCGAAGGCCGTGACTCCGGGCGGCCTACCTGCCTCCCCCGGCGAACGGGCGACCTTGCAGCGCACACCGCTCGCCGTGAGAGGCACAAAGCACGTAGTCGCCTCCACACCAAGGCGTGCTCCCCCACGCCTCTGTACCGCCTCTTCGCCGACCCCCGCAGGCTGTCGGCGCCACAACGCGGCTGCGAGCTCTGTGCCGCGCCCGCCGAGAACATCAGCTGCCCAAGGCAACCAGGTCACAGATCTGTCACGCCGTCGACACACAACGTTCGGGTCGCGCATGATGCTTACCAGCACCAACAGCAAGAGGGGGGCTCGTGCGCAACCGCACCGCCATCGTCACGATCACCGCCACGACCGCGCTCCTGGCCCTGCTCACCGCCTGCGAGCCGGGCAGCACCAGTTCCAAGCCGGCTGCCTCGGCGCCCACCGCCCCGGACGACGGAGCCGCGAAGCCCACATCCGCAACCGCGCCGTCCACCCGCCAGGCCGACGAGTCCGCCGTACTGCCGAATGTCGTTGGCAAGGGCCTCCAGTCCGCCCAGGACGAGGCTCAATCGGCCGGCTTCTACGCTCTCGCATCGCACGACGCCCTCGGCCGTGGCCGCATGCAGGCCTTCGACAGGAACTGGAAGGTCTGCTCACAGAAGCCGGCGCCCGGAACGCACCCGACAGACACGCGCATCGACTTCGGAACCGTGAAGCTGGAAGAGAACTGCCCCGCGAGGGACGAGGGCGAACAGCCCGAAGCCAAGGGCACCATGCCGAATCTTGTCGGGAAGAGCGTCAGGGTCGCCCGCAAGGCACTGCCTTCGAACACCAGCATCACGACGAAGGACGTCAGCGGACAGGACCGGCACATCCTGGTCGAGTCGAACTGGCAGGTCTGCTCGGTGAGTCCGGCTGCGGGAGCGAAGCTCGACGGACAGCCGGTGACGATCAGTGCGGTGAAGTTCGACGAGGACTGCTGACGGGACGCGTGCAGCCAAGCCCCGTCGCGCACCCTCGCGGTGGAGCTTCGGCAGTTGCACCAGGCGGGTGGTCGGCCTGTGGACGCGTAAGGCAGTCCGCGCTGCCGCGCATGCCCGCGCCCGGCCCCGGGGGCCGGGCGCAGTTCTGCCCGGCAAGATCCGGACCGCCGCGCCGTGGCGCCCGCTCCGGGCGGACGGCGGACGCAGGCGCCCCGCTCGCCCGACGGCGGTCAGGACACCTGGTCAGCACACCTGAATGCCGATGAGGCAGGTGTCGTCGTCGGTGTCCGACTTGCTGTGCGTCAGCAGACGGTCGAGCCGGCGTTCCAGGGTGGTTGCCGGGGCCTGAGCGGTGGCGAGCAGTTGGGTGAGGGATTCGTGCACGGCCGTGTCCCTGCGTTCGACCAGGCCGTCGGTGTACATCAGCAGCGTGTCGTCCGGCTCGAGCCGGACTTCGTCCTCCTGGAACTGGGCCTCCGCGAGAGCGCCGAGGAGCAGCCCGCCCAGCAGGGGAAGGGCCCGGGCCTCGCTCCCCCGCACGAGCACCGGAGGCAGGTGCCCGGCCCTGGCCCAGCGCAGGATGCGGGTCTCCGGGTCGTACAGTCCGCAGACGGCGGTGGCCGTCACCTGTTGGGTGAGATGGTGGGCCACGAGGTTCAGCCAGGACAGCAGCTGGCCGGGGCCTGCGCCGGTGACGGCGAGACCGCGCATCGCGTTGCGCAGGACCACCATGCCGGTCGCCGCCTCGATCCCGTGGCCGGCCACGTCTCCGACACACAGCAGGATGCGTTTGGACGGCAGGACGACGGCGTCGTACCAGTCGCCGCCTACCAGGGACTCGGACTCCGCCGGCCGGTAGCGTACGGCGACCTGGAGTCCGGGGGCGTCCACGGTTCCCGGCGCGGGCGGCATGATTGCGTGCTGGAGTTGCAGCGCGAGGCGGTTGCGCTCGGCCGATTCCTGTTCGGTGTGCGCGAGTTGGTCACGGGTGGCGGCCAGCGCCACCTCGGTCCAGTGCTGGGAGGAGATGTCCTGGTAGGCGCCGCGCACCGAGAGGAGCCGGTCGTCGGCGTCGAGGACGGGTTCGGCGATGACCCGCATGTGGCGGGTGACGCCGTCGGGGCGTTGCAGGCGGAAGGCCGTCGCGGTGGGACGCCGGTGGTGGAGCACCGCCTGGAGGAAGCGGCCGATGGCGACGGTGTCGTCCGGGTGCGCGTGGCCGGCGAGATCCTGGAGGGACACCGGGTGATCGGTGACCGCACGCCCGTACAGGGCGAAGAGCTGTCCGTTCCAGGTGATCTCGCCCGTGACGAGGTTCTCCTCGAAGCCGCCGATGCGGCCGAGGCGCTGCGCGTGCTGGAGCAGGCTGGCGAGCCGTGCGGTCTCGTCCTCGATGCGCCAGATGAGCAGGACGCTGCCGCCGTGCCGGCTGATGCTGAGATCGGCCACGGAGGCGAGCGGCACCTGGTCGACGAGTGCGGTGAGCGTCATCCGCCGGGCGCGGAAGGGTTCCCCGGTGGCGTAGACGTGCTCGACCTTCTCGAACAGATCACTGTCACCGGCGGCCATGGGGTACGCCTCCAGCAGCAGCGCTCCGTTGACGGCGCTGCGGGCCCGTCCCGCCGGGTCGAGAAAGCTGCTGTTGGCGTGGCGGATACGGAAGTCGGTGACATGGCCTTCCGGATCGAAGTGCGGTGTGAGGACCAGCGCGGGGTCGTACAGCCCCTCGGAGAGGTCGACCAGTTCGGAGACATCAGCCAGTTCCAGCGCTGCCGGCAGGAGCACGCCGGAGGCGGGCGGGTTCTCGAGCGTGTGGCCGCACAGCTCGGCCAGCGCTTCGAGCTGTCGGACGACTGCGGGCGACTGCGGAGTGAGTGGCCCGGGCCAGCAGATCTCGAGAACGCCGTGTATCCGGCCGCCCGTACCCGCGGGCAGTGCGACGCGGCCGCCGTCCGGCATCTGGCTGTGTCCGATGGAGGGAGTGCCGACCTCGGCGAGGGAGGTGATCCGTGAGGTGCAGCGCTCGCTGAGGGCGCCTCGGGCCACGGTCGCCACACCGGGCGGTACGTACCGCCATCGTCCGGCCTCGTCGGCGCTGAATCCGGCGTGGCCGCACAAGGTGAGGGAGGCGTCCGAGCCGGCGGCCCACACGGCAACGGCCGTGGCTCCCAGCGGGGCCAGGGCGTGTTCGAGCAGAGACTCGGCGACAGCCTGTGTGTCGCCGGCGGCCAGCGCGGCGCATTCCGCTGTGCGCAGTCGCACGGCGACGGACGCACCGGGCTCTTCCTCGTGCTCCGGTTCGCCGCTCGCCCGTTTGAGGAAGTCGTCGGCGGCTTCGGCCACTTGGTCGCGTGCGGCCTGATTGATGATGTCCGCGGCCAGTTCCAGCTGGGACACGCCGGCCTGGTCGGCGAGTTCGGCCAGCTGCCGGGCCGCCTGTGCCGGGCCGCAGCTGAGCCGCTCGATCATGATGCCTTTGGCCAGTTCGACCAGGGCACGGCCGTCGGCAGCGGCGTGCGCCGCCCGCACCTCCCCTCGGAGCCGTTCGACGGTGGCCGCCAGGCGACCGACGCTCGAGGTCTGGCCGGAGCGTGCCCCTTCAGGTGCGGTCCCGAGCACATGAGAGGACATCAGATATGTGCCCTCCGCCGTCATGAGGTTGTCCGGCGACGACATGGCAGGCAGTTGCGCGGCGGCATCGGCGGTGCGGGGCTCCGATTCCACGAACAGGTCGTGCCCGGAGTCGGACGCCACCGGCGAGTCGTCGCCGTCGCGGTCTCCGTTGTGCTCAGGAGCACTCAACGCGCTGACTCCTCGGTGAAGTGGCTGCTTGCCGTGGGATGGACATGTACCTGGGACTCGGCGATGACAGTGTCACCTATCGGTCGTTGAGCCAGCGGCGGACGCAGGCGATGAGGTCGTCGGCATCCACGGGCTTGGTGACATAGTCGCTGGCCCCGGAGGCGAGACTCTTCTCCCGGTCCCCTGGCATGGCCTTCGCGGTCACAGCGATGATGGGCAGGTCCACGTGTGCGGGCATCTGGCGGATCTCCGCGGTTGCCGCGTAGCCGTCCATCTCGGGCATCATCACGTCCATCAGGATCAGGTCGATGTCCGTGTGTTCGGCGAGTGCTTCGATGCCCTTGCGGCCGTTCTCCGCGTGCAGGACCTGGATGCCGTGCAGCTCCAGGATGCCGCTGAGGGCGTAGAGGTTACGGGCATCGTCGTCGACGACGAGGACGGTGCGGCCGTGCACGCCGTTGTCCACCGTCTGCGGAGCGTGGGGGCGGGGCTCCTCGGCGCGCACCAGGGGAACGACATCGCCCGGCTGCTCGGCCGACAGGTGCAGCGCGATCCGCTCGCGCAGTTCGTCCAGGCTGGAAAGCAGTTCCATCGGCCGCTCCTGGGCGCGCGACTGCAGGGTTCGCTCGTGCGCCGCGTCGAGGCGGCGGTTGTTGTGTGCCAGTACGGGAACGTTGCGCAGAGCGGTATCGCCGTCCATGGCGTCGAGGAAGCGCAGGGCCTCGCTGTTGGCCATGTCGAGTTCGAGCACCACACAGTGGAAAGGCTGCGCGGCAAGCGCACTGGCGGCTTCCTGCGGTCCCACCGCCGCGATGATCTCGATGTCGTCGCGATCGGCGGAGTCGTGCCCGCCCGAGAGTTCGGCCACCGCGCTCTCGGCGACCAGGGACAGCAGCCCGCGCGGTCGCTCCTCGATCACGAGGAGTCTGCGCGGCTTTCGCAGGCGGGGAGCCGTGGCGGCGATGCCACGCTGCCCGTCGGAGTCCTCGGCGGTCCCGCCGTCCTCGGCCGACGTGGCCGGTCCGTCCAGGCTCTGTTCCCGGAAGTCGGCGCGCGCGACGGGCAGGTACAGCGTGAACGTACTGCCCTGACCGGGTGTGCTCACGGCGGTGAGCGCGCCGCCGAGCAGATGTGCGATCTCACGGCTGATGGACAGGCCGAGTCCCGTGCCGCCGTACTTGCGGCTGGTGGTGCCGTCCGCCTGCTGAAAGGCGCCGAAGATCGCTTCGAGCTGCTGCTCGGCGATGCCGATGCCCGTGTCCTTGACCCGGAACGCCACGACGGCACCGCCACGATGGACCGGGGCCGGCAGCTCGGCGGCGGATGCCGACTCGATGCGCAGCTCCACGCTCCCCCGTTCGGTGAACTTGACGGCGTTGGAGATCAGGTTCCTCAGGACCTGCCGCAGCCGGGAGTCGTCGGTGAGCAGGTCCACCGGCACACCGGGTGCCCTGGTGATGGTGAAGTCGAGGCTCTTCTGCGTGGTCATGGGCCTGAACGTGGCCTCGACATAGTCGAGCAGCTGCCGCAGTACGACGCGCTCGGGGTTGATGTCCATCTTGCCGGCCTCGACCTTCGACAGGTCGAGGATGTCGTTGATGAGCTGCAGCAGGTCGGAGCCGGCCGAGTGGATGATGCCCGCGTATTCGACCTGCTTCGCGGTGAGGTTGCGGGTCGGGTTCTGGGCGAGCAACTGGGCGAGAATCAGCAGACTGTTGAGCGGGGTCCGCAGCTCGTGGCTCATGTTGGCGAGGAACTCCGACTTGTACTTGGACGCGAGGGAGAGCTGCTGCGCTCGGTCCTCGAGTTCCTGACGCGCCTGCTCGATCTCCAGGTTCTTGGCCTCGATGTCGCTGTTCTGGGACGCGAGCAGGGCGGCCTTCTCCTCGAGTTCCGCATTGGATCGCTGCAGTTCCTCCTGCTGGACCTGCAGTTCCTCTGAGCGCGACTGGAGCTCACCGGCGAGCCGCTGGGATTCGCCGAGGAGCTCGTCGGTGCGGGCGTTGGCGACGATGGTGTTGACGTTGACGCCCACGGTTTCCATGAGCTGTTCGAGGAAGTCCCGGTGGACGGGTGTGAAAGCGGTGAAGGAGGCCAGTTCGATGACGCCGAGGACCTGGTCGTCGACGACGATCGGCAGCACGATCAGGCTGCCCGGGGTCGCCCGGCCGAGCCCGGAGGAGATGGTGACGTAGTCGGCGGGTACGCCCTCGGCGGCGATGGTGCGGCGGCTGCGAGCCGCCTGACCGACGAGGGACTCCCCGAGCTTGAAGCGGTCGTGTCCTGCGCTGTCGGTGGGCCGCCCGTAGGAGCCGACGAGCCGGAGCTCGGTGCCGGTCGGAACCTCCTCCGCGAGGTAGAAGGCGCCGTACTGGGCGGAGACCAGGGGGGTGAGTTCGTCCATGACGAGCTCGGCGACCACGGCCAGGTCACGATGCCCCTGCATCAGCCCGGAGATCAGGGCGAGGCTGGACTTCAGCCAGTCCTGCTCCTGGTTGGCCCGCGTCGTCTCGCGCAGGGAGCCCACCATCGCGTTGATGTTGTCCTTGAGTTCGGCGACCTCGCCGGAGGCGTCGACGGTGATCGACCGCGTCAGGTCACCCTCAGCGACGGCGCTGGCGACCTCGGCGATGGCCCGCACCTGGCGGGTGAGATTGCCGGCGAGCTCATTGACGTTCTCCGTGAGGCGCTTCCAGGTGCCGGAGACGCCTTCGACCTCGGCCTGGCCGCCGAGCCGCCCCTCGCTGCCGACCTCACGGGCGACACGGGTGACCTCGGCCGCGAAGGAGGAGAGCTGGTCGACCATCGTGTTGATGGTCGTCTTCAGCTCGAGGATCTCGCCCCGGGCGTCGACGTCGATCTTCTTGGACAGGTCTCCGTTGGCGACCGCGGTGGTGACCAGGGCGATGTTGCGGACCTGGCCGGTCAGGTTGTTCGCCATGGAGTTGACATTGTCGGTGAGGTCCTTCCAGGTGCCGGCGACGTTCGGCACCCGGGCCTGTCCGCCGAGCCGGCCCTCCGTGCCGACCTCGCGGGCCACGCGGGTCACCTCGTCGGCGAACGCCGACAGGGTGTCCACCATCGTGTTGATCACCTCGGCGAGGGCGGCGACCTCGCCCTTGGCCTCGACCGTGATCTTCCGTGACAGGTCACCGCGCGCCACGGCCGTGGCCACCTGGGCGATGGAGCGCACCTGGCCGGTCAGGTTGGAGGCCATCACATTGACGTTGTCGGTGAGGTCCTTCCATGTACCGGAGGCGCCGCGCACCGTGGCCTGGCCACCGAGGTTGCCCTCGGTGCCGACCTCACGGGCGACGCGCGTGACCTCGTCGGCGAACGCGGACAGCTGGTCGACCATCGTGTTGATGGTCTCCTTCAGCTCCAGAATCTCCCCGCGGGCGTCCACCCGGATCTTCTGCGACAGATCACCCTGGGCAACGGCCGTCGTGACCTGGGCGATGGAGCGCACCTGGGCCGTCAGGTTGTCGCCCATGACATTGACGGACTCGGTGAGGTCCTTCCACGTGCCGGAGATGCCCTTGACGTCGGCCTGGCCGCCGAGGCGCCCTTCCGTACCGACCTCACGGGCGACACGGGTGACCTCGGCCGCGAAGGAGGAGAGCTGGTCGACCATCGTGTTGATGGTCTCCTTCAGCTCCAGGATCTCCCCACGGGCGTCAACGTCGATCTTCTGCGACAGATCGCCCTTCGCGACCGCGGTGGCGACCTGGGCGATGGAGCGCACCTGGGCCGTCAGATTGCCCGCCATGAAGTTCACCGAGTCGGTCAGGTCCCGCCAGGTGCCGGAGACGCCCTTGACGTCGGCCTGACCGCCGAGGATGCCTTCGGTACCGACCTCCCGGGCCATGCGGGTCACCTCGTCGGCGAACGACGAAAGCTGATCGACCATCGTGTTGATGGTGTTCTTCAGCTCGAGGATCTCCCCACGGGCGTCCACGTCGATCTTCTGCGACAGATCGCCCTTCGCGACCGCGGTGGCCACGTGGGCGATGTCGCGGACCTGAGTGGTGAGGTTGCCCGCCATCGCGTTGACCGAGTCGGTCAGGTCGGCCCAGGTGCCGGAGACGCCCGGAACATCGGCCTGTCCTCCCAGGGTTCCTTCGGTGCCGACCTCGCGGGCGACCCGGGTCACCTCCGAGGTGAACAGGGACAGCTGATCGACCATGCCGTTGAACACGGTGGCGATCTCACCGAGCAGACCGTCCGCCTCGTCCGGGAGACGTGTGCCGAAGTCACCGTCGCGCACCGCTGTGAGACCGGCCAGAAGCTGTCGCAGCTCCGGCTCCCCGACCTTGCCCGCACCGCGGGCGCGTGACCGCGGCACCGGACGCACGTTCTCGACCGTCGTCTCAGCCATGACCAATCCTCATTACGCTCGGTCAGGCATCCCGCCGGAGGACGGGACACCGTCACGGCCCACGACACGGGCCGCCCCCCTCGACGTCTCACCACCTCGGCACGACAGTTGTCGTACGGCAAGATTCGAGGCAGCGTACCCCGGCGCGGCTCCCGGAGGGAAACGGACGCGAGGCGGGCCGGACACCAGCATGGGAACGCTGCGGGCTTCGATCATCGTTGCGCCCTGGCCGCTTCCGCACCCTCTCATCGGGCGGCCTCCCCGTCGACCTCGTCCCAGGGCAGGGGGCCGGAACCGTCGCTCCACGCGACGAGGCGCCGAAGGTCCCAGCAACGGATACCGCAGTGCTCGGCGTACTCGAGCGCCGGCTGCGTGAACTCGCCGGTGGTCACGACGACTGCCACGTCCGCCTCATGAACGGCGAAGCAGGTGCCCCCGAAGCGTTGCACGTCCTGCGAGCCGACTTTGTTGACGGGTCCGTAGCGCTTGCACTGGATGACGATGCTGCGTCCGTCGGGCGTGGTGGCCATGATGTCGGCACCGAGGTCCCCCGCCCCGCCCACGACCTGGACGCCCCGGCAGCCGTCTCGCTCACACAGGGCTGCCACGGACTGCTCGAAGACCGACGGGTCCATGGCCGCGTAGTCGGTGGCATCGATGGATTCCTCATGCTCGTCCACCTCCAGCACCGGCGCGCCCGTCCGCCGCTCCAGGTCCGGCCCGCTCTGTGCGGCGATCTCATGCGTGAGGTCGACAAGACCGTCGGCGACCCGGCCCACGGCACGACGCCGGCGAGCGGTTCGCAGCAGTGCCGCTGCCGTGCAGACCGCGGCGGTCGCGACCACCGCGGCCCCAGGGTGTTCTCCGGCCGCCCGCACGACGAGTTTCACGGTGAGCCCGACCGCGCACAGCGCGATGGCGACCAGGCCGAAGAAGAGGACCGACTGACGAAGGCTGAACGCCGTTCTCCGCTCAGCACGTTCGGGCCCTCCACGAGGAACGGTCATATGCGGCATCCACCTCCGCGCACGTCTGCACCAAGATCACTCATGGCTGCCGTATGCCCCGGGCACCCCACTTCAACAGCAGGAATCCCAGGGCCCACCGGTGAAGGCGACCGAACCCGCGGCCGCCGCCGGTCACCCACCGGCCGGTCGGCCCGACCTCCGGAAACAGGTCCTTCACACCCGTGTACGGCCGGTGCGGTCGGGGGTAGTACTGAGGCGGACGCCCGTGGCGGGCGCCGGAGTGGCCCGGGCCCCGGGCCACTTGATGGATGAACAAGAAGGAAAAAGCATGGCCAGCGGCACCGTGAAGTGGTTCAACTCCGAAAAGGGCTTCGGCTTCATCGCCCAGGACGGTGGCGGCCCGGACGTCTTCGCCCACTACTCGAACATCTCGGGTAACGGCTACCGAGAGCTCGTGGAGGGCGAGGCCGTGACGTTCGACATCACGCAGGGGCAGAAGGGCCCGCAGGCGGAGAACATCGTCCGCGGCTGAACGACGGGCTGAGCGACACCCGGACCGGCGGCGCCTGCATGGTGTGTGCGGGAGCCGCCGGTGCGCGGCGGGCCGGCCGGCCCGAGGTGGACCTCTTCCGCTCCGGCCCGGCCCCGACCCCGGCGCCCTGTCCCCGGGGTACGTGCCCTGGCGCCTCGGCCGGCCCTGAGGTTGCCGGATCGCGTGCGACGGCCGTGCTGCTCACGACCGACGGCAGGCGGTGACCGCGACCGTACCGTTCCGCCTGCGCCGCACATCTCGCTCAGATGAAGGCTCGGAGATATCATCTTTTACCGGCCCTTTTCTCATCGATGATGCATCTGACCTCACAGAATTGCGCCAGAAACGCGAGGTCCGACCTTTTGTCCCGTCGATCCGCATTCATTTCCACGAATGCAGCCGTGCCGTTCGACGTGTGGCGGACCGCGAACTGCCCGGACCTGCGGCATATGACTCAAGGCCCTCTGTGGGGCCTGCGCGGCCGGGGCCCCGCAGAAATCTCCCCGGACGAACGCATGCAGAGGACGAACGCGAGAAGAAGGCACCCGTGAACGACCCCCGAGAACGAGAGGCCGCGGAGCTGCTCGACGGCCTGACGGTCGACGAGAGCAGGCCGGAGCAGCCGGTGCTGCTCGACGCGACAGGCTGTCCGATCCAGACGTGGCGTGAGAACTACCCGTACGAGAACAAGGTGCGACGCAGCGAGTACGAGCGGCAGAAGCGGGTGCTGCAGATCGAGCTGCTGAAGCTGCAGCGGTGGGTCAAGGGCACCGGTCAGCGCCTCGTCGTGATCTGCGAGGGCCGGGATGCCGCAGGCAAGGGCGGCACGATCCAGCGCTTCACCGAGCGGCTCAATCCGCGCGGTGCCCGGGTGGTGGCCCTGGAGAAGCCCACGGAGCATGAGGCCGGCCAGTGGTACTTCCAGCGGTATGTGGCTCATCTGCCGTCGGCGGGCGAGATCGTTTTCTTCGACCGCTCCTGGTACAACCGGGCCGGCGTCGAGCGGGTCATGGGCTTCTGCACCAAGGACGAGTACGAGACGTTCCTGCACCAGTGCCCTTTGTTCGAGCGCATGCTGGTGGAGGACGGAATCCTGCTGGTGAAGTTCTGGTTCTCCGTGTCGCGAACCGAGCAGCGCACCCGCTTCGCCATCCGCCAGGTCGATCCTGTGCGGCAGTGGAAGCTCTCCCCCACCGACGTCGCCTCCCTGGACCGCTGGGACGATTACACCGCGGCCAAGGTCGACATGTTCCGCGCCACCGACACGGCTCAAGCCCCCTGGACCGTGGTCAAGTCCAACGACAAGCGCCGGGGCAGGCTGGAGGCCATGCGCAGCCTGCTGTCGCGCTTCGACTACACGAGCAAGGACGAGAAAGCAGTCGGCGAACCCGACCCATGGGTCGTCGGAGCCGCCGACACCCTCCTGGAGCCGGGCGAGGACGCCAGCGAGCTGTCCCCGACCCCGCTCGCCCACCCCTCGGTCGCGCCGGGCGATCACCCCGCCGAGCGGCCCGGGACCGTGTAGCCGATACCCGCCGCACTCCGCTGCTCCGACCCGGGTTCGGTTCCGTCACCGGTCGCCGGCCCGTTGCGCAGAGGCCCGCGACCGGTGACGGCCGCTCATCGGACTGTCACCGGTCGAGTGCATGCCCGTGGACAGCACCGACGGGATACGGAGTTCCACCGCGCACCCGCCCCAACCAACCTGCCTGGCCGGTTCCTTGGCGTGCGGAGCCCCTCCTGACGGCTCCGCCTCACCTGCCGGAGCGACCACGAGCGTGAGCGTTGAACCCGCTGCCTACTCGGGGGTGTGGCAAACGGCCTCCACGTTGTTTCCGTCCGGGTCTCTGACGAACGCCCCGTAGTACGTCGGGTGGTACTCGGGCCACACCCGTGGCTCGTGCAGCACCTCAGCCCCCGCCTCCACGGCTGCCGCATGGAACGCGCGCACTCCGGCACGGTCCGGCGAGGTGAAGGCGAGATGCGCCTCGCGCGGCTGACCGCCCGTCGTCGCCGGACCGATCCAGAAGGTCGGCTGTGTGGTGCCGTACCCGATCACCGTGCCGTCCTCGAGCTCGATCAACCGCTTGCCGCCGAGCGTCGCGAGCACGCGGTCGTAGAAGGCGGCGCCGGCCGCAGGGTCTGTCATCTGTACCGAGATGTGCTCCAACATGAGGCGAGCGTGACACACGGCACTGACAACGCCTCGGACCTGAGGCATGTTCGACGCCTTCGGTCCAGGTCGGCGCGCACCGGACGGCCCCGCCCGGCCGGATTCCCTGTCGGGCCTTCGTCGTTGCTCGGGTGCGGTTGCCCGATTCAGCGGGCGCTCGTCACGGCGAACTGCTTCGTCGTCCCGGGACCCCGCCTGGCTGCGCTCCCGGATCCGCGAGGAACTCGGCACGATCCGCCGACAGGCCGCACCGGCAGCCGGACCCGGGTGGCCGGCCTGCCCTCGTGGCTGCTCTTTCGGAGATTTGACGTATTCCTGACGCCGTGACCGCATCCGCAGCTGCCCCGCTGCCGTCCTGACGCGTGTCGGACCCAACTCATGAAGGAGTGCGTGCCATGGATGGCGCTGTGGTCGGAGCCGTGGTTGTTGTCGTCTTCGTTCTGCTCGTCCTGCGCGGCGGGATGCGGGTGGTCAATCAGGTGGACCGAGGTGTTGTGTTCCGCCTCGGCAAGGCGCTGCCGGAGTACCGGCAGCCCGGCATCACCTTCCTGATCCCCTTCGCCGACCGTATGCGGAAGGTGAACGTCCAGGTGGTGACCCTGCCGATCCCGACGCAGGAGGGCATCACCCGGGACAACGTGTCGGTGAAGGTCGACGCCGTCGTCTACTTCCGGGTCACCGACCCGCTGCGGGCCGCGATCGAGGTGCAGGACTATGTGTTCGCGGTGGGGCAGGTCGCGCAGTCCTCGCTGCGTTCGATCATCGGCAAGAGCGACTTGGACGATCTCCTCTCGGACCGTGAACGGCTGCACGAGGGGCTTGCCCTGATGATCGACAGCCCGGCCGCCGGCTGGGGTGTGCATATCGACCGCGTCGAGATCAAGGACGTACAGCTTCCGGAGTCCCTGAAGCGGTCGATGTCGCGCCAGGCCGAGGCGGAGCGCGAACGGCGGGCGCGCGTGATCACGGCGGACGGTGAGTTCCAGGCCGCGCGGCAACTGGCCAACGCATCAAGGATCATGGCCGACACGCCGGAAGCCATGCAGCTGCGGCTGCTGCAGACGGTGGTCGAGGTCGCCGCAGAGAAGAACTCCACACTCGTCATGCCCTTCCCGGTGGAGCTGCTGCGCTACTTCGACCGAGCCGCACGGAACCTCGGGACCGAGCCCGCGGCCGCGGACCCCGTTCCGACCGCAGACGGTGTGCCCGCCGCTCGGCACGACAGTGTGACGGACCCGCTCGTTCAACCGTGAGTGTCGTGGACGGCGCGCCGGGCGGCGCGCGGAACGCGCGCAGCCACGAGTGCCGTCCACCGCACGGGGTGTGCGGTGGGAGACCGCCCGGAACCCTCCCATGCATGGTAGGGGGCCTCAAGACGTTCGACGGTGATCGTGCGATGCCACACTTGCCGGATGGCCACTGTCGATGGAGCGCCCGCGTCGGTCGACGACCTGCAGGCGCTCGCCCTGACGAACTACGGACATTTCACAACCATGCGTGTGGAGAACGGGGCCGTCCGCGGGCTGTCGTTGCACCTCGACCGCTTGGTCCGGGACAGCGACACCGTTTTCGGGGCCGAGCTCGATCCCGAGCGGGTCCTGTACTGCATCCGGCGTGAAGTCGGTGAGCGAGCCGGCGCCTTCAACGTTCGCGTCACCGTCTTCGATCCTGCGCTGGACATGCTCAACCCGGCCCGCGAAGCGGAACCTCATGTGCTCGTCACGACCCGTTCCGCCGGTGCGCTGTCTCCGCCCCCGCTCCGGGTGACGTGCTTGCCTTTTCACCGCGACGCCGCCGAGGTGAAGCACGTCGCGCTGTTCGGTCAGCTCAGGATGCGGCGGCAGGCGCAGTTGGCGGGATTCGACGATGCCCTGTTCGTCGAATCCGATGGCCGGATCTCGGAAGGCACCACCTGGAACACCGGTTTCGTCGACGAGGCCGGCACGGTGGTGTGGCCGGAGGCCGACGTGCTGCCGGGTGTGACCATGCGTTTGCTCCAGGCGGCCCACGACCGCAGCGTCACGCGTCCGGTGCGGACGGGTGAACTGCGAGCCATGCGGGCCGCTTTCGCCACGAACGCATCGGTCGGTGTACGTACGCTCAGTGCCGTCGACGAGGTGGCGTTCCCGGTCGACGACGCAGTACTCGCCACGCTGCGCGAGGTACACGCAGCCATTCCCCCGGAGCGCCTGTAGTGGCGCTCCGTGACGTAGGCCCCTACTCCCTTGGCGGGTGGGTCGGCGTGCACCGAAGGCGCCCCGTGGCCAACTTCCCCGGGACTCTTCCTGTTCGGCCCGTGCGAGGTCGCCCCCCGTCACCTGCGAAGTGATCTACGCAGCCGAACCCCTGCCGATCCCGCCGGCCTCGCGTCCACGTCGGTCGTGGCTCGTCGCATCGGCCGGGACAGCGGCGCGTAAATCGTTCGAGATGCACGACCGGGCAGGCACTGTTTCGCTGGTGGGGCCCGCTCCAACCAGAGAGCCGAGGAGTGATCATGAGCGTTGCAGGCGAATCCGGCGAACGTGCCCAGCAGATGCGCAGGCAGGCACAGCAGTTGAAGGAAGCTGCGGACCGCGCCACCGACCCTGAGGAGCGCGAGCGGCTGCGCGAGAGGGCCCGGCAGATGGAAGAGCAGAGCCGACGGGAAAGCGGTACGGACCGCGGCATGGACCCGATGGAGTAGACAGCCACCAGCACACCGACCGGAGGCTCCGCCGCGCCGGACGCGTGCGGGGCCGCCGGCCGTCCGGCCGTGACACACCGCCCGCTCGACGTCCCGTCCCGTGCCCCGAACCCGACGTGACACGTCGGCGCACCTTGGCAGACCACCATGGAACGGGCATGCGGCGCCGCGTCCCGCCCGACGACCCTGAGCGCCTGGTCAGGCGCTGCGCGGTTTCCGGCTCGCGGTCTTCTTGGCGGTCGTCTTCTTCGCGGTCCTGGCCGTCTTCTTCGCCGCGGCCTTCTTGGCCGTCTTCTTCGGCATCTCGTGCACCGTCGCATCGCCACGACGTTCCTTCGCCTCGGCGACGGAGGCGTTGAGCGCGGCCATGAGGTCGACGACCTGCCCGGCCGGCTTCTCCCGCTCCTCGGGCTCCGGGAGCGCCTTGCCCTCCGCCTTGGCCGCGATGACGGCCTCGAGCGACTCCCGGTACTCGTCATGCAGATCAGGCATGCTGTCCGCGGTCATCGTGTCCATCAGAGCCAGTGCGCCCTCGAGCTCATGCTCGTCCAGTTCGGTCTCCTTGGGCGCCAGTTCCTGCGGACTGCGGATCTCGTCCGGCCACCGCATCATGTGGATCAGAATCGCATCGCCGACCACACGGAGGAGGCCGAGCCGCTCGCGGCCGTGGAAGGCCATCTTGGCGACCGCCACCTTCGAGCTGCGTTCCAAGGCCTTCCTGAGCAGTACGTACGGCTTGGCGGCAACCGGCCCGTCGGCGGCCAGATAGTAGCCGTCACCGATCCTGATCGGGTCGATGGACTCCGCGGGAACGAACGCCTCGATATCGATCGCCTTCGCGGTGGGCAGCGGGATGGCGTCGAGTTCCTCCTCGGTGATCTCCAGGGTGTCGCCGCCCGGCAGCTCATAGCCTTTGCCGATCTCGGCCTGACTGACCTCTCTGCCCTCGATCTCGCAGATCTTCTTGTTCCGGACCGCACCCATGTCGGCGAGGTGGATCTGCCGGAACCGCACACTGCGGTTCTCGGTCGCGGGCAACAGCTTGATCGGGATTGTCACCAGACCGAACGAGATCGCGCCGCTCCATACAGGGCGTGGCATGACGTACCTCCAGGCCCCCCTGGGGGTTGTCCATGTAGGGTCTCAGATTTCCTGGGACACCACAGTCCCGGCGTCGACGACGGGTGAGTGTTCACCCGATTCGGGAGCAACAAGAGATCCGAGGGCCGACACGGCACGGCACGGCACGGCGCATCTCACGCGGCGACCGCGTTCTGCCGATCCGTGTGCCGAAGGCGCCGTCCCCCGAGCTCGTACCGCTCCCGGCGAACCTCCTCGGCGACCGTCGCCACCCAGTCCTCGCCCAGCCGGCCGCTCAGCCGCGCACGCAGCACGTTGCGCTGACGGGCCGTGGTCGCAGCCCAGATGCCGGTCGGGGTGAGGGACGGATTGGCGAGTGCCCACCGCAGGCAGTCCTGCACGACAGGGCAGGTCGAGCACAGCGCACGAGCCGCATCCAACTGCTCCTGCACTTTCGGGCCGTTCTCGCCGTGCCCATGAACGAACCGCTCGGGGTCGGTACTGCACGCGGGCGGGTTATCCGTGTGAGGGAACGGGATACGAGGGTCAGCAAGGCGAACGGAGACGGCAAGACTCATGAGTGAACCCCCAGAACGACGTTGAGCATTGGGCGCCGGAGCGCGAACTGCCTTCCGGATCCGCCCTTCTATACGGGCGTCAGCGCGTCCTGTTCGGCAAAGAAAGGTAAAGAAACCGTCTTGTCGCGATGTGCCGAGCACCGACAGCGGGGAAGGACGACACTTCCTCCGCAGGTCGGACGGCTGTCGGACCGGGCGCGCCGGGCGGCGGCCGTCAGGTGGGCAGTGCCTGCTCCGTCCAGATCGTCTTGCCCCAGTGGCTGTATCGCGCTCCCCATCGCTGGACGAGCTGGGCGACGATGAACAGTCCTCTGCCGCCCTCGTCATCGTCCGCGCTGTGGCGCAGGTGGGGGGTGGTGTGCCCCGCGTCCGCGACCTCGCATACGAGGGTGCGGTCGTAGATGAGCCGCAGGTGCAACGGACCCTCGGCATGCTTCACCGCATTGGTGACCAGCTCGCTGGCGATCAGCTCGGTGGAGAACACAAGCTCGCCCAGCCCCCAGTCGCTCAACCGGCGGGCGACCAGCTCCCGCGCCTGGCCGGCAGCGACCGGTTCCGCCGGCAGGTCCCAGTCGGCGACCCTGCTGATGTCGAGCTCGCGGGTGCGGACCAACAGGAGAGCGGTGTCATCGGTGGTCGTGCCGTCCGGAAGAAGTTCGGAGATGACCCGGTCGCAGAGATCCTCCAGGGAACTCGAACCCTCGCTGAGGACCCTCCCCAGGATTTCCAGCCTCTTGTCGATGTCCCGATCGCGCGACTCGACCAGACCGTCGGTGAAGAGGGCCACGAGACTTCCCACGGGCAGCTCGACCTCGAGGGACTCGAAGGGCAGCCCGCCCAGCCCCAGGGGTGGGCCGGCCGGAAGATCCAGGAAGCTGACACGTCCCCCGGGTTCCACGACCACGGGCGGCAGATGGCCCGCTCGGGCCATGGTGCAATGCCGTGACACCGGGTCGTAGATCGCGTAGAGACAGGTGGCTCCGGCCGCGACATCGTCACTGCCGGGCGACTCGCCGAGTTCCCCGCCGCCGTCCTCCGCCGGCTGCCCCACGAGATCGTCGAGCCGCTTGAGGAGTTCGTCGGGGGGCATGTCCATGGGCGCGAGCGCTCGTACGGTCGTACGCAGGCGTCCCATGGTGGCCGCCGCGTGGAGCCCGTGCCCGACCACGTCCCCGACCACGAGCCCGACGCGCGTTCCGGACAGCGGAATGACGTCGTACCAGTCGCCGCCGACACCGCTCAGATGGTCCGTGGGCAGATAGCGATGAGCCAGCTCGACCGCCGAGTTCGGCGGCAGATGCTGTGGCAGGAGCTGCCGCTGGAGAGCCAGGGACGCTGCCCGTTCACGGGTGTAGCGGCGAGCGTTGTCGATGGACACCGCGGCACGGGTGACCAGCTCGTCCGCCACCGCGACCGCTCCGCTGTCGAAGACGCGCGACCCACTGCCGCGTACGAAGGTGACGAGGCCCAGCGCGCTGCCCCCCGCGCGCAGCGGCACGACCAGCGTGTGGTCCTCGAGCACGAGCCCGCCGGAGGCGAGGCTGCGGTGCTGGGGCGAGCCCTCCGGGTACTCCACCGGACGCGGCGGTTGCTTCCGCGCCCCCACCGCCTCTGTTGTGCCGTCGGGTCCGGCCGAACGGGAGGAGGTACGGATCAGAACGTGTCCGGCCGGGCCGGTGCGACCGGGCACTCCGCCCACCAGCACGTCCGGGGCGAGGTCGACCTCGACACGTTCGGCGAATTCCGGCACCGCCACCTCGGCCAGTTCGTCGGTCGTCACGGTGACATCCAGCGTGGTTCCGACGCGACGACCGGCCTCGACCAGCAGATTCAGCTGGCGCTGTGCCTCGTAACGGTCGGTGATGTCGAACGCGTCCTCGCAGACTCCGATCACCTGGCCGTCAGCGTCCTGCAGCCGGTAGTAGGAGCAGGACCAAAGGTGATCCTTGCCCGGGTCGCTGGGCTGCTCCCCGCGGAAGTGCAGGTCGAGGAACGGCTCTCCGGTGTCCAGCACGTGGCGCATCACCGCGCCGAGTGTCTCCGGATAGCCCGGTGTCACGAATGCGCCCTCGTAGAGTTCCTCGGCGGGCACGCCCCGGACTTCCGCCAGCGGCTGCCCGAGCTCCTCCTCGGAAACCGCGTTGCACCAGACGAGACGCAGGTCGGTGTCGTAGATGGCGAGACCGACAGGTGACTGGGTGGCCAGGCCGTGCAACATGGCCAGCCGGGGTTCCCACTCCCTGAGCCGCTCGTGTTCGGCGGCCACGACGACGCGCTCCGCCGGCCCGGGTCCGGACAGATGACAGACCGCGGTGACGAGTCGCAGACGGTGACCGTTGCGCTGCACGGCAACACGCACATCGCGCTCGGGAAGGGACAGGACCGGCTTCCCGGCGCCCTGTTGCGCGGATGCGGATCCGGCCGGGGCCGCGGCTGTCAGGAAGGTGCCGACCGGCCGACCGATGATCTCGGCCGGCGCGTAACCGAGAAGGTCTTGAGCTGCCGGACTCCAGCCGATGACGGTGTCCTGCTCGTCGAGCACGAACGTGGCGGCCTTCGTGACGTCCAGAGGGCCACGGAAGTCGGCGTCCCCGGTCGCCTGCCTTGCGTAGCTCATGACGCCCTCACCGGCCTGTTTCATCAGGTTCCACAATCCGCCTGATGCTGACTCTGCGCAACCAATCGGACCGGGCGTGCGCTCGGCCCCGCGCCGGGCAGCGGGCGACGCCAGGACCTGGTCGCAGCCGAGGTTCCGCCAAGGGAGTGAGACCCGCGCTGTGGGGGACTGCACACTCGTGGGAGTTCCTGTCGGCGGCGACGCCGGCGGACACACCACCACCGCGGAACGGGAGCGCCCGCGCCGGCGGTCAGCCGGCCGGCAGTCGGCGGTCCTCGGAGTGCGGTGCCGCCGCCGGACCGGCGCAGCGCAGGTCGTCAGCCCTGACGGGGGCGCCTTCGGCGACATTGCGGTCGTAGGTGACGGTCTTGACCACGACGGGCTCCGAGCCGACGGAGACATCGAAGACGGCGTCGTGCTGAGGGAGCGCACGCAGGTGTGAGCCCGGCAGGGCGGCGGCCAGCGTGGACGCATCCGCTTCACGGCCCGCCGGGTAGCTGATGACAGGAGGGCCTGTGTGCCGCACCGGCGGGGCGGAGGCCGAGGCGTCCGTCACCACGAACTTGTTGCGCCGCAGGGCCTTGGCGACCGCGGCGTCGTCCACCCGGACCTCGATGCCGGCGGGGTTGGTGGCGGCGGGGGTCCTGGGCGCGGGCTGGATGCGTGTGTCGCCGGTGATCGGGCGGTCCGCGCGCAGAGCGTCCCACAGGGCCGCGGAGCGGGCCTTGTGCCAGATCAGGGTGGAGCCCACGCCGGGCACGCGGTGGTCGAAGTCCGAGATCGGTACGGTGGCGAACTCGGTGCGGTTCGCCGGCAGCCGACCCAGTGCCCAGCCGATGCGGACGAGGTCGTCCAGACCGGTCCGCTCGTCGGTGCGTACGGATTTCAGCAGCTTGTGAGCCGTGTGCGCCGCGCTGAGGGGACCGGCCAGCGCGCCTTCGTCGGTCAGGCGCGCCAGCATGTCGGCCAGCATGCGCTGCTGGCGGCGGACCCGGCCGAGGTCTCCCGGACGGTTGATGTGCCGGGCCCTGACGTAGCGCAGCGTCCGGTTCCCGTCGAGATGATGGGTTCCGGCGGCGATGTCGAGGCCGGAGTTCTCGTCCTTGAGGGGCTTGTCCGTGCACACGGTCGCGCCGCCCAGGTTGTCGACCGCCTGCTCGAAGCCGGTGAAGCCGGTCTCGAGGTAGTGGTCGATGTGCAGACCCGTGGCCTTCTCGACGGTGCGTACGGCGAGCGGGCCGCGGCCGATCTTGAATGCGCCGTTGATCTTTCCGCGGCGGACGGGGCCGGCGGGGTCACCGGAAGGGGCGTACTCGACATAACTGTCGCGCGGGATGGAGACGACGCCGACGCGCCGCTGGTCCTCCGACAGGTGCACGAGCATCATCACATCGGTGCAGTCGCAGCCTTCGCCACCTACATGGAGACGCCGCTTCTCGGCCGCCGACAGTCCGGTGCGGCTGTCGATGCCGACGACCAGGATGTTCGTGCCGTGACCGCCCTCGCGGCCCGCCGGTGCGCCTGCGGTCGCAAGGGCCTGCGCGCCCAGCCAGGATCCCGGGGCAAGGCTCGCGAGCAGGGTCAGACCGATGATGGGACGACGCATCACATACCCCCGGAAAGTGCGGGCTTGGCCGGAGGTGACGTTATCGGGAGCGGGCGCGTGAGCCCGCGCTACGCGCCGGTGAACGCCGGATCGTCCCCGTAGTGGAGGGCCACGTTGTCCCGCGCGGGTCTGGTACGCCCCGTCGGGCCGTGCGCGAACGCGTTCAGGACGTTCGCCGTCACGGTGCGGGTGAACTCCCCCGCGCGCCCGTCCAGTCCGTGGTTCGCCTTTCCCCCGCCCGGCCCGGTCGCCTCCAGCGCTTCCACCCAGCGCATGGTGCCCGTGGCGAAGACGCCCGCTCCGCCCGGCAGTGAGCAGTAGGCCATGTCGGCGTACGAGGACCGTCCTTTGCACACCACGGGAGAGTGCGCCAGGATCTCGATCGGCCGAGGCGTGGGGTACGCGGTGTTCACGCGGTCGTACTCGACGCCGACCAGGTGGGGGAAGGAGTCGCCGAGGCGCGCACCGGCGCCCTTCAGCAGCCAGTGGTCAGGCTGGGAGACCACGAACGGCGCGTCCACCGGATAGCCGTCGTAGATGACTCCGAGCAGCGAACTCTCCGGATCGGGCGCAGGCCGGCGCCGGTAGTCGTTCGTCGGCGGGCCTCCGAGGACGAAGCCGGGGTCCTTGGCGTAGTCGTCCTTGTAACAGACCACGATCCGGTCCGCACCCACGGCGGACGGCTCGAAGCGGACCCGCCGGTAGCAGCAGTTGGCTCCGAGGACGGCCAGGTTCATACCGCTGTCGCGCGCCGACGCCACGTGCCGTCGCTGCTCGGGGCTCCAGTACTCGTCGTGCCCGAGCGAGAGCATGGCCAAGGCCCTGTTGAGGAACCGCGGATCACGGGCCACGTCGACTCCCGTGGCGTAGGCCAGCGGCAGTCCCAGCCGCTCCGCCAGCGCGACCAGTGGAGCCTCGTAGACCAGGTACTGACCGGCGCCGTGACCGCCGGCGTAGGGACGGTCGAAGGACACCGCGAGGGATCGCGAAGCCTTCTTGCCCGTCGTCCCCTTGTAGAGGTCGGGGCCGCCCCACCGGTTGTAGGCCTGCCAGGTGGCGACCGAGTTGGTCACCACCATCCGGCCCGCTCCCGAGGAGGACCGGACGGTGAGCGGTACGAACCGCTGCCCGCGGCCGTCCTCTGCGTCCAGCCGCAGCAGGTAGCAGCCCTCCGGCCAGCCTGTGGTGTCCACTTCTGCGGTAGGCCGCCAGTCGGCACGCGCCGTCCGCGTATCGGCGTCCAGCAGCGCCGGAGGCTGGAGCACTCCCGGCAGACTGCCCGAGCGCCACACGAGACGAGCCCTCGCTCCCCCGTACCACCCCATCCTGTACGCAGAAACGCTGTACGACGCGGCCGTCGTGGAGACGCGCAGCGCGACGGATTCGCCCGGGCGCACACTGACGCGCTCGGCGAAGCCCTCGACGGCACGAGCCGGGCCCGCCCGGGTGATCCGCCAGTCAGGGTCTCCCGGGCGGGCGTTCTCGGCGCGTACGTCGATCCCGTCCCCTTCCGGCAGCTTCCGGAATGGCCCCTCGCCCACGTCACCGGGCTGCGCGACCGACACCGACGGCCCGCGGAGCCACGGCCATGACGAGACGAAAGCGGCGGGCGCCAGCCCCAGCAGCCATCTGCGCCCCGGGAGCTCCGGGTCTCCCGCACCGCACGCACTGCCGCGCTGCGCCATCGCGTCCCCCGGGTATGCCGAGCTTGTGTGTGGGCCCTCTTTCTAGACGAGCCGAACCCGCAACGCGCGCACGCGGGAGGACCCGGGCGCGCCTCGCGTGCCGCGCGCCCCTGCGCGGGCAGGTCGTCCTGGTCCGGACCTCGCGTCTGCGCACCTCAGGCCTGGCGGCACTACGCGCACGGGACCACATGAAGACGGAGCCCCGGCAGGAGGAGCCCCGGCGCCGTCCACGACCGGATGAGGGCGAGTCGGACCCGCCGGCGCCGCCTGCTGCTCCTGCTGCTGCTGCTGCTGCGACAAGGCTCCCGGGTGGCCGTCGTCGTGACCTGACGGCGGCGACCGTCCGGCCGCGGATCGGTAAGATGATCGCGTACGTCCTGCGTGCCCGGCTGCCGGATCCGCCGGCCGACGCGGGGACAACAGCATGACCGTCCGGGTCGGTTCGCGACGGTGATGCCTAGGGTCACGCGGAGCCGGTCCAGCCCGTGCTCCGGCACACGAGCAAGGCCCACCGACGGATTCCCTCACCCCTCAGCCGCATGGGGCGGACATGGCCGACGAGGTGCGTATCGGACTGCTCGGCGGCTTCCACGTCGCCGTCGCGGACCGCGACGTGGCTGCCGGGGCGTGGCGGCTGCGCAAGGCCAGGAGCGTACTGAAGCTGCTCGCCCTGGCGCCGGGCCACAGGCTCCACCGTGAGCGGTTGTGCGATCTGCTGTGGCCCGACCTGGACGCGGCGGCGGCCTCCAACAACATGCACCAGGTGCTGCACGCCGTCCGGCGGGCGCTGGCCACTGCCGGGACGCCCGGCGACGTCGTAGTCCTCCGCGACGACATGGTCGTGCTCGCCCCGGACGGGGGTGTGCGCATCGACCTCGACGAGCTGGACGGGACAGCGCGACGGGCAGCGGCCGAGGGCAGGCCGGGGGACTACCGCGCGGCGCTCGCCCTGGCCGAGCGTGAACTGTTGCCCGAGGACACCTTTGAGCCCTGGACACAGGAGACGCGCAGTGCTCTCGGAGTGCGCCGCAGCCGGCTGAGACTGGGCCTGGCCGAGGCTCTCGAGCAGGAGGACAGCACCGTCGAGGCGGTCGAGGTGCTGCGGGTCCTGATATCCGAGGACCCACTGCATGAAGCGGGCCACCGGGCGCTGATGCGGGTCCTCGCGGCTTCCGGCCGGCGGCGCGACGCGCTGGCGGTGTACGAGCAGTTGCGCGACGCGCTCCGGGACGACGCCGGATCCGACCCGGACCCGCAGACCCGCGAGCTCTACCGGACGCTGCTGGTGGGTTCCGTCGAGGAAACTGCCGAGCCTTCTCCCGAGTCCCCGCGGCGGCACAACCTGCCCGTGCAGATGACCACGTTCATCGGCCGCGAACGAGAGATCCCCGAGGTGGAGGAACTGCTCGCGCGAAGCCGACTGCTGACGCTCACCGGGCCCGGCGGCTGCGGCAAGACCCGGCTCGCGCTGGCCGTCGCGTCCCGGCAGATCGACGTCGTCCGCGACGGTGTGTGGTTCGTCGACCTCGCCGCGTTCACGGACCCCAGGTTCGTTCCGGATGCGGTCGCGGCGGTGCTCGACATCCAGCTCCCGCCGGGCGACAGAACGCAGTCGGCGCTGGTCGCTCAGCTCGCGGGGCGGGAACTGCTGCTCGTCCTCGACAACTGCGAGCACCTGATCGAGGCGTGCGCCGCCCTGGTCGCGGACGTTCTGGCCCACTGTCCAGGCGTCGTCGTGCTGGCCACCAGCCGGGAGACGCTCCATGCATACGGCGAACGCACCTGGAGGGTGCCTTCGCTCGGGCTGCCGGACGTGCTCAGGCTGCCGCCGACGGCCGAGCTCGGCCGTTTCGCCTCCGTGCGACTGTTCGTGGAGCGGGCCACGGAGGCCGCACCGCATTTCGGGCTCACCCCGGAGAACGCGGCCGCCGTCGCACAGATCTGCTTCCGGCTCGACGGGATGCCCCTGGCCCTGGAGCTCGCGGCCGCGCGCGTACCCCTGCTCGCACCGCGACAGATCGCCGAGCGGCTCGATGACGCGCTCACCCTGCTCGGGCAGGGCAGCAGGCACACGGTGACCCGGCAGCAGACGCTGCTCGCGACCTTGCGATGGAGTCACCAGCTGCTCGACCCCGACGAACGTCTGCTCTTCCGAAGGCTCGCCGTCTTCGCCGGCGGCTTCTCCCTGGCCGCGGTGGAGGAGGTGTGCGCCGGTGGCATCGACCCCATGTCGGTGCTGGACCTGCTCGGGCGGCTGGTGGACAAGTCGCTCGTGCTCGTGGAGCCCCGCGGGGACGAGACGCGCTACCGGCTGCTGGAAACCATCCGGCAGTACGCGCGGGAACGGCTGAGGGAGTCGGGGGAGCTGGCGCGGACGGAGAGCATGCACCGCGCCTTCTACTGCGCACTCGCCGAATCCTGCGACCCGGAGGCAGGTGTCAACGGGGCGAGCGGGACGTCGCTCCTGCTGGAAGCCGACCACGACAACCTGCGCGCCGCAATGCGTTCGGCCCTTGAGAGCGACCCGGAAGGCGCATTGCGGCTGGCTGTCGCGTTGCGGCGGTTCTGGGTGCAGCGCGGGCACCTCGCCGAGGGGCGGCGGCGCCTTGACGACGCCCTCACCGCCGCTCCGGCACCGACTCCCCTGCGGGCCCGCGCACTGGTCGGTCAGGGTGTGCTCGCGGTACGGCTCGGAGACGGCTCCCGGCTGGAGTCCATCGGGGCGGAGATCGTGGCGATCCACCGGGCGCGAGGGGACCGTGCGGCCCTGGCGTACGCCTGTTACCAACAGGCGATTCTGCTCTGGATGCGCGGTACCTGGGACGCGGCGCGGGCAGCACTCGACGAGGCGTGCGTGCTCGCGGACGGGGAACTGCCGGTTCTTGCCGCCGCCGCGCATCTGCGCGGAATCTGGGCCGTCTGCCTCAGTGAGGGAGTAGCGGCCCGGGATGCCTTCCTGACGTCCCTGCGGCTGCTCGCGGATCTGGACGGCGGGACGCGGCCCTTCTTCCCGGTCATGACTCCCGGCTACGCGATCGAGGAGGACGCCTACGGAAGGACGACGCTGTTCTTCGAGGAGACCGTGCTCGTCGGCGGGCTCGTCGGAGCCACGCAGGCTCGCGGGTACGCGCTGTCCAACCTTGCCCGGGCCACCCGGCTGGGCGGCGATGTGGACGAAGCCGCAGCAACGGCCGAGCAGAGCCTCGACTGCTTCCGCGCACTCGGTGACCCACTCGGGGAGTCGCTGGCCCTCAACACCCTCGGGAACATCTGTCGCACGCACCGCGAATACGAGAAGGCGCGGGCCTACCTCGAGGCCGGCCTGCTGATCAGGCACCGGCTCGGGGACCGCCGCGAGGTGGGGATCACGCTCGGCAACATCGGCATGCTGGACATGACCGTCGGCGACATCGAGGGCGCACGGGCGGCGGTCGTCCGTGCCCGCGCCGGGTTCGAGGAGACGGGCGACATCCCGGGCACGATGAACTGCCTGCTCCATCTCGGACTCGTCGCCCGGGCGGCGGGCGACTCCGGCACGGCCCGGGCACTGCTCACCCGCGCCCTGGGGCTCGAGAATGTGGCCGGTTCGTCCTGGGCCACGGGCTGGGTGGCGGTCATGCTGTCCCGGCTGGCGGAGGAGGCCCACGATCGCGCCGGCGCCGACACGGCCACGGCCAGGGCGTCGGGCCTCTTCACACGGCACGGCGATGCACGAGGTCTGGGACACCTGCGCCGCATCGCCTCACGGACGCAAACCCGACGCTAATCGGATGCTAAGCGGCATTTCCTACCTTCCTTGGTGTCAGAACACATCCCACGCATCAAGGAGGCCGACGATGTCGACCGAGACGGCAAACAGTGTCCTCGGAGAAGCCACGATCGGTGAGCTGGAGGCGGAACTGCGCGGCACGGTGGTGCGCCCGGGCGACGCGTCGTACGAGGAAGCCAGGACGATCTGGAACGCCGCCCACGACCGCAAACCGGCCCTGGTGGTGCGCTGCGCCGGAACCGCCGACGTGATGCGGGCAGTCGAGTTCGCCCGCAGCCAGGACCTGCGGGTCGCCGTGCGCGGCGGTGCCCACAGCATCGCCGGGTTCTCCACCTGCGACGGCGGCATCGTCATCGACCTGTCCGCCATGAAGGGGGCGTGGGTCGACCCCGTACGGCGCCGGGCCGTCGCGCAGCCCGGACTGACATGGGCGGACCTCGACCGCGAGACACAGGCGTTCGGTCTTGCCACGCCCGGCGGCCTGGTCTCGACGACCGGCATCGCCGGCTTCACCCTGGGCGGGGGCCTGGGCTGGCTGGTGCGCCGGCACGGTCTGGCGAGCGACAATCTGGTCGCGGCCGACATCGTCACCGCGGACGGCCGGTTCGTGCACGCGAGTGCGGACGAGAACCCTGACCTGTTCTGGGCACTGCGCGGCGGGGGTGGCAACTTCGGTGTCGTCACATCGTTCGAGTACGAGCTGCACCCGGTGGGGCCGCAGGTGCTCGCGGGCCTGATCTTCTACCCGCTCGACGAGGCACAACAGGTGATCAAGGGTTGGCGTGACCAGATCGCCGGGATGCCCGACGAGCTGACGACGCTGGTCAACCTGACAACGGCACCCCCGCTGCCGTTCCTGCCGGAAGAGGTGCACGGCACCCGGATCGTGGTCATCGCCGGGATGCACAGCGGTTCCGCGGACGCCGCGGAGGCGGCGGTCCGCCCGCTGCGCACGCTCGGCACCCCTATCGCCGACGTCATGGGCCCGATGCCCTACGTGGCCATGCAGTCACTTCTCGACCCGCTCTGGACGAGTGGCGCATACAACTATTTCACCTCGGCATTCATCGACGCGTCCGACGCGGCGATCGACGCGGTGACACAACGGCACCTCACCACTCCGACACCCGCCAGCGAACTGCACCTGCATCAGCTCGGTGGCGCCTTCAGCCGCGTCCCCGCTGACGCAACCGCCTTCAGCCAGCGCGACGCGGGCGTCCTGTGCAACGTGGTCGCGCGCGCCCCCGAGCCGACCGGGTTCGAGGAGCACGCCGCGTGGGCACGCGAGGCACGGGAAGAGATGGCGCGCCACGGCAACGGTGCGACGTACGTCAACTT
The DNA here is from genome assembly GCF_042802855.1 of Streptomyces sp. NPDC057445. NCBI lineage: Bacteria > Bacillati > Actinomycetota > Actinomycetes > Kitasatosporales > Streptomycetaceae > Streptomyces > Streptomyces sp. NPDC057445. Next base: position 200,918 of record NZ_JBHVDH010000009.1, read on the forward strand.
CACCGGTGACGCCGCCGAGGACAAGGTGCGCGCCTCCTATCCGCGAGGGGTGCACGACCGGCTCGTGCGGGTGAAGGACGAGTACGACCCCACCAATCTGTTCCGGCTCAACCAGAACATCCGCCCGTCCTCGACCAGGTGAACCGGCACCGGCGCCCTGCCACCGCTTCGGCGGACCGGGCGCCGGTGCCTGCGAGTCCGCTACGGAGTTGAGCCATCCAGTACCCCTGCGTCGCGGGAGTGCGGTGGGCCCGGTACGCCCGGTGCGCCCGGTGCCGGGTGCCGGTCCCGCATGCCGGGGGCACCGACCTCTCCATGGCCGCACACGGATCCTCCACGGCTGCGCAGACGAGCGCCCCAGGAGGGTTCCCGCCTGCCACCCGCACTGCGTTGGTGCTCCGTGCGCCGCAGGATCATGCTTGTCACATGAAGCCCTGGCCGTGCAGCCCCCGCGGGGACGGCTGAGTCAAGGAACGAGCGAGGGCGAGATGAGCGGCGATGGAGCGACTTCCCACCCCTCCCGGTGAGCGGCCGAACCCGACGGAGTGGCAACCTCCCTCCCCTGGTGACCGGCCGGACGAGACGGACGCCCGTCTTCCGGGGCCGGCCTGCACAGCCACGGCCGTCATCGATGAGCGGGGCGTCGTCATCACGTGGAGCGAGGGCGCCCGGCAGCTGCTCGGCTACCCGCCGGCCGAGGTGGTGGGCGCACCGGCAGCGCGTCTCCTCGCCGACACCGGTAGCGGCACCGCCCCCGCCGGTGACCAGGTGACGCGGCAGGCGGCCGCCGGGCACCAACGATGGAGCGGCACGCTGGCACTGCGGCACCGCGACGGCCGCCTGCTCCGGCTGTCGCTGCTCGCGCACCCCCGCACCCCGGACAGCGGGACCACCGAGTGGCTTGTGGTGTGCGCGGTCGCGGGCCCGCCAGGCCCCCCTCTGGACCAGGCGCTGCCGGAATGGACGTTCACCCAGTCCCCGTGCATCCAGGCGATCTTCGACACCGACCTGCGACTGGTGCGGGCGAACACCGGCATGGAGGGCGCGCTCACCCTCACCGAGGCGCGGATGCGCGGCCTGCAGCTGCCGGAGATCGCACCCCACGCCCTGAGCGAGGAGACCGAGCAGCTGATGCGCCGGGCACTGGAAACCGGTGAGACGCAGTACATGCAGGCCTGCCTCCACCCCGCAGGCTTCAACCGCGAGCACGGCTGGCCCGCCTCTCTCACCCCGCTCACCGACCCCGAAGGCAAAGTGCGCGCCGTTTGCCTCACGGCTCACCACAGGCCTCAGGAGTCGCCCGCGCGGCAACAGATGCTCCTGCTCAACGAAACCAGCACCCGCATCGGCAGCACCGCCGACATCAGTCGTACCGCTCAGGAGCTGGCCGAAGCCGCCGTTCCCCGGCTCGCCGACGTCGTGGCCGTGGACCTGCTCGAGACCCCGCAGGACAGCAACGCCCCGGCTCCGACCGCAGGCCGGCTCACCCTGCGCCGCACCGCGGTTCGGTCGACCTCCGGAACGACTCCCGAGTCCCTCACCGAGGCAGGAGGGACAGTCACCTGCCCTCCGCTCTCACCCCCCGCCCTGGCCCTCGCCCAGGGCCGCAGTGCTCTGTACCGGATGACAGACCCCACCCTCGCCCGGTGGACCGCAGAGGACCCACAGGCCGCCTGGATCCGCCAACTCGGCACGCACTCAATGATGGTGGTCCCCATCCGCGCCCGCGGCACCACCCTCGGGACAGCCGTGTTCACCCGCCATCAGCAGTCACAGCCTTTCGGGCCCGACGATCTGCAACTGGCCCAGGAACTCACCACCCAGGCCGCCGTCAGCATCCACAACGCCCGCCGTACCAACCGCGCACGCACCACCACCATGACCCTGCAGCGCAGTCTGCTCCCCCACTCCCTTCCCGACCAGGCGGCACTCGAGATCGCCTCCCGCTATCTGCCCGCCGGCACCCGCGCCGGCGTCGGCGGCGACTGGTACGACGTCATTCCCCTGTCCGGCGCACGCGTCGCCCTCGTCGTCGGCGATGTCGTGGGCCACGGCATCCGCGCCTCCGCCACCATGGGCCGCCTCCGCACCGCCGTACGCACCCTCGCCGACGTGGACCTCTCCCCCGACGAACTCCTCACCCACCTCGACGATCTCGTCATCCACCTCTCCGCCGACGACGACACCGACGCCGCCTCCGAAGGCGCCGCCGGCATCGGTACCACCTGCCTGTACGCCGTCTACGACCCCGTCACCCGCCACTGCACCCTTGCCCGTGCCGGACACCCCCCACCAGCGGTCGTCACTCCCGACCGGGACGTCTACTTCCTCGACGTCCCACCCGGCCCGCCCCTGGGCCTCGGCGGCCTGCCCTTCGAAACCACCGACGCCGAACTTCCCGAGGGCAGCATCCTCGCCCTCTACACCGACGGGCTTCTCGAAACGCGCGACCACGACATCGACGAAACGCTCGACAAACTCTTCACCGCCCTCGCCCGGCCCGCCCCTTCCTTGGAGACGGTCTGCGACCACGTCCTCACCACTCTCCTCACCCACCGCCCCGATGACGACATCGCCCTCCTCATCGCCCGCACCCGGGCCCTGCACTCCGACCGGGTCGCCGCCTGGGACCTGGAACCCGACCCCTCCGTCGTCGCGCAGGCCCGCCGGCACGCCACCGACCAACTGGGGGCATGGGGACTCAGCGACGCCGCGTTCACCACCGAACTCGTGGTCAGCGAACTGGTCACCAATGCGATCCGGTACGGCAAACCCCCGATCCACCTTCGGCTCATCCACCACGACACCACCCTCACCAGCGAGGTCTTCGACTCCAGCAACACCGCCCCCCACCTCAGGCGTGCCCGCACCTACGACGAAGGAGGACGGGGCCTCCTCCTCGTCGCCCAACTCGCCCACCGCTGGGGCACACGCCACCACCCCATCGGCAAGACGATCTGGGCCGAACAGAACCTCACCACAACCTGAAAGCCCCTTCTGGCCGTCGAACCGGCGTGTGTGTCGCGTGCCGTTCGGTTTCGACGGTGGCTGTGCGAGGTCTGCCTCTCCGGAACATCGAACTGCTCGAACGGACAGGCCCCCGGGATGTCACCGGGCTCTGGCCGCCCGTACGAGCTGCCGCGATGATGGCACCATGCCCCACGCGATCCTGCCCGCCGTCCCTGCCGGAAGCCTCTCGTGCTCCGTGCAGCCCTCGCTCCCTTCCCAGGACGGTGAGCTGGTGCTTCGACCCTGGGAGGAGAAGGATGCCGGCGTTCTGCAGACCGCCTTCCAGGACCCGGCCATTCGGCACTGGCACATGTGGCACGTCGAGTCGGCGGAGGAAGCCCTCGAGTGGGTCGCCGACTTCACCCGGTACTGGCAGCAGGAGCGGGCCGGACAGTGGCTCGTCACTCGTGGGGGCGACGGCGAGGCACTGGGCCGAAATCTCTGCGAGGAATGGACTTCCTGCACGGAACTGCCGAGTGCACGTACTGGGTCCTTCCGCACGCGCGAGGAGCACATGTCGCCTCTCGGGCGCTCACGACGCTGACCGGCTGGGCTTTCGCCACGGTCGGCTTCCATCGCCTCGAGCTCATGCATTCTGTCGACGACCAAGCCTCGTGCAGAGTGGCCTCCCGTTCAGGCTTCGCATGGGAGGGCACGCGGCGCAGCGCGTTCCGGCACGCAGACGGTTGGCATGACATGCATCTGCATGCGCGGGTGCAGGGCAACGCCGAGCAGGGTCCGCCGTCATGCAGTCCGCATGGCGACTAGCTGCTGCGGTCGCCGCCGTAACTCACGCACCACGTCCGGCAGTCAGGCAGCGGCGCCGCCGGCGGTCGTCCCGGCGATGCCGGGCTTCCGGGGCGGAGCATGCCGCGCGCCGGAGCGCCGGATTCAGCCGGCGCGGACGCCGTCGCCCGCTGCCGCCGCAGGCTGTGCGTCCGAGCGGTCCGCCGCCGGTGCGGGTGCCGGCTTCTCGGGGGTGCACGTGACCTTGTCGCGCGGCGTGTAGTGGGTCTTGAAGTCTTCTCGCTTGACCTCGCGGCCGTCCTGCACGAAGACGCGGCCGACGGCGACGTCGAATCCTTCGAGCGGGGTCTGGACCTCGCACTCCGGGCCGCTGCCCGTGCGCGTACCCGGCGGCTCGACGTTGGTGCGCGGCCCCTGGGTCGCTCGTATCTCGTCGTACTTCTTCGTGCCCAGGAAGGTGATGGTCACCGAGGTGTCGGTGGATTCCGCCTGGATGTAGAGGGCGTGGCCGGAGTCGTTGGTCCAGCGCAGGTCGAGGGTTCCCCACGCGACCGTGGCTTCGCGTCCCGCTGGATAGCGCTCGATGTAGAAGGAGTGAGCACCGTGTTCCAGGGGCCTGACGCCCGCGAAGAACATCGCGTTGAACATGGTGGTCGCAACGGCGGATACGCCGCCGCCGGGCGATTTCACGTACTGACCATTGTTGATCATGATGCCGTCGACGAAGCCGTTCTCCTTGGTGCGCTCACCGACCGTACGGTTGAAGCTCCATTCCTGGCCGGGAAGGACGAGCGAGCCGTTGATGAGCTCCACAGCGCGGCCGATGTTGGTGCTGCGGTAGGGCGCGGCCGGGAAGGCGACCGTGAAGGAGGAGACCTTCTCCTCGATGCCGAGACGCTGGGCAGACGCGCTCGTGAGCTTCGGCTGGACGGCGCCCGTGACGATCTCTCCGGTCCGACCCGCTCCGGAGCGGGTCAGCAGAGGCAGGACGGCATCGCCGAGTGCCTTGTCGGTGACCTGTCGCCCCACGCGGGCCTCCCGTGCCACCACGACGCGGTCGCCGCCGTCGAGCCGGAACTCGGCGTCCCGAGCGTCCGGGGCCGCTTCCCGCAGCGGACCGGAGACAGCCGGGTCGACGAGCAGGCCGTGGGAGTCGAGGGCCGGCCCCAGCCGGTTGTGGTCGTCGGCCTTCATCGTCAGATGTCTGCCGAGCGTGGAGGGGGCGATGGAGAGGTGTTTGCCGGCGATGGTGAGCGTGACGGGGCCGGACACCGCGGGCCGGGCGAACTCCGTCATGGCCCGCTCGGTCTCCTGCGGGCCGATGCGCGGCTTCGTCTGCTTCACCGGCATGACGACCGGACCGGCGCCTGCCGTGCGGAGGTAGGCCTCGCGAACGGTGTTCAGTGCCTGGTCCGCGACCAAGGTGACGCCGGTGACCGGAGCCACGGCCTTCGCCCGGCCGTTCTCGAACGTTATCGTCCCGTCGCGGACATGCTGCTCGGCGCCCTCACCGATGCGGTCGATCGCGGCGCGGGCCTTCTGCTCGTCCACGCGTATCACCGGCTCGACGTCCCGACCGTGGGAGGCGAAGAGTCTGCCGATCACCGTGACCGGCCCGGATCCCTCACTCGCGGCACGGTCGGCGGTCGCGGCGGTGTCGAGGGACATCCCGAGCGTGCGGGGATCGGCCTTCTCGATGCGGTCACCGATCTTCATCGCCACCGGTGCGGCGAAGGCCGGTCCCAGCTCCCGGTCCAGAAGCCGCTGCGCCTCCGCCCGGCTCGTCCCGCCGATGTCGACCCCGCGCACCCGAGTGCCTTCGGCGATGTCGTCGGCCGCGAGCCCGGCGGTGTACAGGCCACCCAGCCCGAGCACGACAGCCCCTCCTGCAACGGGCAGGGCGACCCGCCGGATGCCCGTGATGCGGGGTGCGCGTCCCATATCTCTCCCTGTGGCGCCGGACCGACCGGACGGGCGCTTGGGGTCGCCGAAGCGGCCCGGTTTACATGAATTCGCACCAAATAGTTACGCAAAATCGACCATATGCGGGCACTATGTGATTGTTTTCACGACGGGGATTTCCTCGGATCCTTATCTGAATCCATCTGAATCCATCTGAATCCCCACCGACGCCGCCAATCCGGGCGGGGGCGCCGTCGGCTCAGGACGGCAGTCGGCTGTCAGGTCGGACGTCGGGCGCACGCTCGGCTGCGTGGTCAGGCACCGTCCCCATCGGCGGTTTCGTTGGCGCGGTCGATCTCGGCCATGTGCTCCTCCGCCCAGGCTCTCAGCGCAGCGAGCGGGGCTTCGAGGGAAAGCCCCAGGTCGGTGAGGCGGTAGAAGACACGTGGCGGCACCGTCGGCTCCACCCGACGCGACACCAGGCCGTCGCGAGTCAGACTTCGCAGCGTCACCGACAGCATTTTCTGCGAGACGCCGGGCATCCGGCGCTGCAACTCGGCGAAGCGCACCTCGTCCGGGGCGGCATCGGCGAGCGTCTTGACGGCCATGGACGTCCACTTCGTGCCGATGCGGTCCAGCAACTGCCGGGTCGGGCACTGCGGATCGAAGAGATCACCCCGCCCCCCTTCCTCGGTCCGTCCCCCTTCGCCGGTACGTGCCGCGCCCTCGGCCGGCGCCCTGTGGGTCCCCGCTCCACGGGAGGTCACCTGGAACTCACCACCTGTCGTGAAAGTGCGGTCTTGGAAGCGCTCATGAAGGTTACCTATCGTTTTGTTGTCACCAACGGTAACAACCTGGGAGATCTCGTGGCCACCATCGGAAGCCCCGCTGCAGACCTTCGCCGACCTCCGCGAATCGACCTCCGTCAGGTGATCTCGAACGGCGTGCGGCTCAATGTCGCCAGCACGGGAGAAGGGCCTGCCGTCCTGCTGCTTCATGGATTCCCGCACACGTGGCGGCTGTGGAGCGGCGTCATGAGCCGGCTCGCCGGGCAGTACCGGTTCATCGCCCCCGATCTGAGGGGCTTCGGTGCGAGCCAACGGGCCGCGGACGGCTACGACGCCGCCACACTCGCCACCGACGCCGAAGATCTGCTGAGCGCTCTCGGCGAGAGCTCCGCAGCCGTGGTCGGCATCGACGCGGGCACGGCGCCCGCCTTCCTGCTCGCCATGCGCCGTCCCGACCTCGTCCGGCGCCTGGTCGTCATGGAGGGGCTGCTGGGGCGACTGCCAGGAGCCGAGCCCTTCGCCGCCGGTGGAGCTCCGTGGTGGTTCGGCTTCCATGCCGTGCCCGGCCTCGCCGAGTCCGTACTGACCGGCCACGAGGCCAGGTACATCGACTGGTTCCTCGATTCCGGGACCCTCGGACGAGGAATCCCCGCAGACATCCGTACGGCCTTCGTCCACGCCTACACGGGAAGGGAGGCCCTGCGTTGCGCCTTCTCCTACTACCGGGCGCTGTCCACCAGCGCGACACAGATCCAGGACGCCGTCGCGGCGGATCGGCTGACGGTGCCCACCATGGCGGTCGGCGCCCACCCCGTCGGCGCCGCACTCGAACGCCAACTCCGTCCCGTTGCCGACCATCTCGTCGGACACGTGATCCAGGACTGCGGCCACATCATCCCGCTCGACCGCCCCGACGCACTGACTTCACTGCTCGCCCCCTTCCTCGCTGCCGATGCGCCGGAGTGATCGCCGCGACGGCCCGGGCCGGGCCGGATGAGGTGGGACTGATCCGTTCACCACGAGACCGGCGCTGGACGGCTGAGCGCGGCGCGCCTGCGACCATTCCGGTTCAGTTCACATACTGACGGTCTCGACGACCCAACTGCCGCGGGCCGAAGACGCATTGTCGGCGAGCACACTCCTACGAGTCTCCGTCACCTCCCCGCGCGGGCGTATGCGCCGCTCCCAGCATCGGTTCAGTCCATGGGCGTTCCTCAGAACCGTCCCGCTCGGGGCCACTGTGGCGCCCTCGTCCGATGAGGTTTGCGCTCAACTTGGTTGCACACAAAGCAAACTGACAAGATGTCAAAGAGTGTCGGATATCGGACAGAGAAGCACCCCAGACGGACAAGAGCTGGTCAAGAACTTGTGAGGCAATTGTTAGCACTCCGTCAATTTCGCTCGTTCGGTGGCACGCTCATTTGCGGTCAACCCCCCACAGGACAAGCGATGGAGATCGCATGACCCCCCACAAGAACACCCGGCGTGCCGCTGCCCTCGTGGCCGCCGCCGCCATGGTCGTCGTCGGCGTACAGACAGGCTCCGCGACGGCGGTTCCCGACCGCGCCGACGGCCCGACACCGGCGCCGCGTACGTCCGAGCGTGCCGCAGCCGTCAAGGCCGCTCAGGAGCGGTCCGCCGCGGCGGCCGAACAGCTCGGGCTCGGCGACGAGGAGAAGTTGGTCGTCCGTGACGTCGTCAAGGACGCCGACGGCACCGTGCACACGCGCTACGAGCGCACCTATGCCGGGCTGCCGGTCCTCGGCGGCGACCTCGTCACGCACACCGCGAAGAACGGCAAGCTCAAGGGCGTGGACAAGGCCAACGACGCCCGGATACAGGTGGCGACCACCGACACTGCACGCAAGGCCGCGGCCGGCGCCCGCAAGGTGATCTGGGCCGGCAAGGGCAAGCCCGTGCTCGCCTTCGAGACCGTCAGGTCCGGTGTCCAGAAGGACGGCACGCCCAGCAGACTCCACATCATCACCGACGCCACCACCGGTAAGAAGCTCCACCAGTACGAGGCCATCGAGACCGGTACCGGAACGAGCCGGTACAGCGGCGAGGTCCCCCTCTCCACAGCCAAGGGCGGTTCCGGTTTCGAGCTCACCGACGGCGAGCGCGGCGGCCACAAGACGTACGACCTGGCCCAGGGCCAGAGCGGCACCGGAGAGCTCCTGACGGACGCCGACGACAAGTGGGGCGACGGCAGCAACTCCGACCGGCAGACCGCTGCCGTCGACGCCCACTACGGCGCGGCCGTGACCTGGGACTTCTACAAGGCCGAGCTGGGACGCAACGGCATCGCGGGGGACGGCAAGGCCGCCTACTCGCGGGTCCACTACGGCGACGGGTACGTCAACGCCTTCTGGGACGACAACTGCTTCTGCATGACCTACGGCGACGGAGAGGGCAACAAGAAGGCCCTCACCGAGATCGACGTGGCCGGCCACGAGATGAGCCACGGTCTGACCTCGCACACCGCCAACCTGGAGTACAGCGGTGAGTCGGGTGGGCTCAACGAGGCGACCAGCGACATCTTCGGCACGTCGGTCGAGTTCTTCGCCGACAACAAGGAAGACGTCGGCGACTATCTCATCGGCGAAAAGATCGACATCCGCGGAGACGGTACCCCGCTGCGCTACATGGACAAGCCCAGCAGGGACGGCAAATCGCTGGACGCCTGGAAGGAAGGCGCGGGCGATGTCGATGTCCACCACTCCTCCGGCATCGCCAACCACTTCTTCTATCTGCTGGCCGAAGGCAGCGGCAAGAAGACGATCAACGGCGTCGAGTACGACTCCCCGACCTCGGACGGTTCGACCGTCACCGGGATCGGCCGGGAGAAGGCCTACAAGATCTGGTACAAGGCCCTCACCGCGTACATGACCTCCACGACCGACTACAAGGCGGCTCGTGAGGCGACCCTGAAGGCGGCCAACGACCTGTACGGCGCGGACGGTACGGAGGCGAAGACCGTCGCCGCCGCCTGGGCGGCGGTCAACGTCAAGTAGCCGCGAGCGCCCTTTCGTCGAGTGCCCCGGAAAGCTGCGGCTCTTCGGGGCACTTCGCCGAGCGGCCGGGCGAGTGGCCCAAGTGCCGTGACCGGCGCGGGTGGAGACGGCCCATGGGGGCCGGACCCGGAGGGGGGCCGCGGGCCGGCCCGTCTGCGACTCAGGGAGGTGGGCACCTGACGGACGTGTACATCCTTCGATGTAGCAAACGTTCGTCTGCGCCTACGAGGAATGCCGGCGCAGCCGGGCAGACGATAGGTCCATGACCAAGACCCTGACCAGTCCGACCGTGACCTCCGGTGCCGCAGGCAGTCGGCTGGCCCTGCTCGACGTGTTACGCGGGACCGCGATCCTGGGCACGCTGATGACCAATGTGTGGGTCTTCACCGGCCCGGGGGCGGAGTGGGGAATCCTGCAGAACGGCACCGGCGGATCGGCCTTCGGGTCCCTGCCTGCGGCTGCCGAGAGCCTGTTCCGCCTGCTTGCCGACGGCAAGTTCCTGTCGATGCTGACGATCCTGTTCGGCGTCGGCCTGGCGATCCAGTTCGACTCCGCCGCCCGGCGCGGACAACCCTGGCCCGGCCGCTATCGCCGACGGGCCCTGTTCCTCTTCGCCGAGGGCACGCTGCACTTCGTCCTCGTCTTCGCCTGGGACGTCCTCATGGGCTACGCGGTCACCGCCATGCTCGTCGCCTGGCTGCTGACCCGCTCCGACCGGGCGCGGCGCCGGGTGATGTGGTGGGCGGCCGGCCTGCACATCTCGCTGATGGGTGTGCTGACGACGGCGCTGGTCGCGATCAACGGCGATGAGGCGGGCGGAAAGGAAGGCGGCAGCGGCGTCTCGCGTCAGGTCGTCGACCTGTACGCGCACGGCAGCTACCTGGACCAGATCTCCTTCCGGCTGGAGAACGCCGTCGCCTTGCGGCTGGAGCCCGTGCTCTCCTTCGGACTTCTGGTCTTCCTTTTCCTTCTCGGTGTGCGGCTGTTCCGGGCCGGTGCGTTCGGCTCCGACGAGACGGGCCGGCGGATCCGCGCCCGGATGCTCGGCTGGGGCCTGGGCCTCGGGGTGCCTCTGACCGCTGTCATCGCCCTCGCGGGTGAGGACTACTTCCTGCTGAGCAGGTACTGCGCCGCGCCGCTGACCGCGGTCGGCTACATCGGTCTGATCGGAGCCGTGGTGGACCGGATACCGCGCCCCGGCGCGTTCATGACCGGGGTCACCTCTGTCGGCCGGACGGCTCTGTCGGGCTACGTGCTGCAGAACGTGCTGTGCGTACTGGTCTCGTACGGCATCGGCCTCGGCCTCGCGGACCGGCTCGGGGAGACGGCCCGGCCGTGGTGGGTGATGGGGCTGTGGGCGGCGGTCTGCACCATCCTGATGGTGGGCTCCACGCTGTGGCTGCGACGGTTCTCCCATGGGCCGCTGGAATCCGTGCAGAAGTGGGCCCTGCGGCGCTGAAAGGACCGTACGGACCGACGGTCAGCGCGCGCCGGGATGCAGGCCCCCGCGGCTTTGAGCGTGCGGATGACGGGTGCCGTCCCGATGGGCTGGACGGCATCGAGCGAGGCCACGCGTTCTGTGAGGTACCGGCACAGGTCGTCGGCGCTGCGGCAGCTTGAGTGCTGCGACGGGCGTGGGGCAGGGGCCCCGGCACCTCCACGGCGCCGGGGCCTGGCCCATCGATGACCCGCCCACAGGGGCGAGCCGGACAGGCGGGGTCAGGCGGCAGCGACCGCGGTGCGGCCGGCGGCGAAGACCTTCGCGGTCTCGGCGACGCGTCGGCCGAGGTGCTCAGCGGTGGCTATGTCCGCCTTGTGGACGCCTTCGACGCCCTCGTCGGCGTTGGTCTGGGCGGCGGCGCCCACGAAGAAGCCGAGACGGTTGAGGTCGTTCTCGGTGCCCTCGGTGGAGTTCCAGCCCGGCTTGAGGCCGAGGTTGACCCAGTGCATACCGTGCTGGGCGGCGAGGATCTGGAAGAACTGCAGGGTGTGGAGCTTGTCGCCGCTCTTGGAAGCCGAGTTGCTGAAACCGGCGGCGAGCTTGCCGTGCCAAGCGTCGGAGAACCAGCGCTTGGAGCTGGCCTCGGCGAATACGTGGAAGGCGCCGGAGGCGGTGCCCATGTAGGTGGGCGAGCCGAAGACGATCGCGTCGGAGCCGTCGAGCAGCTCCCATTCGGCGTCGGTGATCTCGTCGACCTTGATCAGGTGGACGTCGGCGCCACCGAGGGCGGCACCGGCCCTGACGGCCTCGGCGATGACGGCGGTGTGGCCGTATCCGGAGTGGTAGGCGATCGAAACGACAGGCGTGGTCACGTGAGTGCTCCTCGTGGGTGCCAGTAGGGGGGTCGCGGTTGCCGCCCTGCTGGCGGCGACAAACGAAAGGAAAGCACTAACTTCCGGAAAGCGCAATCCTGAGGTTAGCGCTGCGCTCAGGTTATGATGGCGGCATGGACAGCACCCTGCGGGACGACGACCTCGCCTTCGACGTGTTCTCCAAGGCCTGCCCCTCCCGAGGGACGCTGGAGCACGTCACCGGGCGCTGGGGCGGCCTGACCCTCGGAGCCCTGTACGAAGGCACCTTCCGCTTCAACGAACTGCGCCGCAGGGTCGACGGCGTGAGCGAGAAGATGCTGTCCCAGACATTGCACGCCCTGGAACGCGACGGACTCGTGCACCGCGAGGCACAGCCGGGGAACCCGCCCCGCGTCGACTACGAACTCACCCCCCTGGGGCGGGACGTGGCGGCGCGGCTGCTCGCGCTCATCCACACCGTCGAGGGGCGCATGGCCGAGGTGCTGTCGGCGCGGGACCGCTACGACGAGGCCCAGGGCGGCCGCTGACGCTCCGGGCGGACAGGGTTGGACCGGCCCATTCAGGCAGGGCCGGGATCCGCGGTGCCGCTCCTGGCGTCTCGTTCGGCAAGTTTCTTGAGGGTGAGCAGTTGCTTGCGCATCATGATCAGATCACCCCATGCGAGAAGCCTGCGCCGCAGTCTGTGGCGCAGGCCGGTCCCGGACTCGGCCGTGACCCTCACCACCAGGCGGCAGCCGCCGGAGCGCGGCTGCACGGCGTAGGTCACCGCCATCTGCCCGTACCGGTCGGCGCTTCGGGCCGGGAGCCGGCCGGTGATGTGCCGGTTGTTCTCGAAGCCGCTGATCGTGAACGGGAGGAACTGCTGTCCGGCGGCCAGAGGCGGCAGGTCCTCGATGAGGGCTTCCGGGCTCTTGCGGCCGCGGAAGTCGATCCAGTCGTAGCTGTACGGGGCGACGGTCAGTTGCCGGATCCAGCGGAAGACGAGCCAGTCCGGAGCCGTGACGTCCACGGCACGTGTCCAGCGCTCGGCCTTGACGGGGACGAGCCGGTCGCAGGGGTGGACAGCCTCGCGCTCCGACGCGGTTGCGCCCCAGACCTTTCCCGACCAGTCCATGAGGCCAGAGTCTAGGCTCTCTCGTTCGGATCGTGCCGGGCTCGCGTGCCCTGGCGGCCGATCCGGCCTGATCCGAAACGAAAGTCCCTGGGTGCCGTGGCCGCGTGGCCTCTTCACGGTGTGGGACGACGAGGTCCGTCGTCGGGGCGGCACACGGGCTTCGGACCTTCGGCGTCGACGAGAGCCGCACCGAGGACGACTTCGCCCGCGAGGTGCCGCCCACTTTCGCCTGCCCGACGAACCCCGTGTCCGGCTTTGCCATGTCCACGGGACGACGGAACATAGGATCCGGCGCTGTGAGCAGACATATGACTTTCTCGCGGCTGCACAACTTCCGTGATCTGGGCGGGTATCGGACCGGCGACAGCCACGCGGTGCGGTGGGGGCGGCTGTTCCGTTCCGACTCGCTGGGCAAGCTCCGGGGCGAGGACTGGGACCGGTTCCTCACCCTGGGCATTCGCACAGTCATCGACTTGCGCCATCCCTGGGAGATCGACGCCAAAGGCCGCATCCGCGAGCACCCGTCGTTCGCCTACCACAACCTGAGCATCGAGCACCGCCCCTACGACCAGCCGGGCCTCGGACCAGAGGTGGAGACCGGGCCGTTCCTCGCCGAGCGGTACATGGAAGTCGCTCACGACGGTGCCAAGGAACTGCGTCAGGCCCTCGATGTGATTGCCGCGTCCCACGACGGCCCTGTGGTGTTCCATTGCGCTTCCGGCAAGGACCGCACCGGCCAGCTGGCGGCACTCGTCCTGGGGCTCCTGGGAGTCGCCGAGTCCGACATCGTCGAGGACTTCAGCCTCACCGAGCTCGCCACCGAACGTCTTCTCGCCGACTGGCGGGCCGACCACGCGGGTCAGGTGCCGTCGTGGCCCGGATACGGCCGCGCACCCACCGACGTCATGCGGCTGTTTCTCGCTGCCTTGGAGCAACAGCACGGGTCGGTGCGCCACTACGCTGCCGAAATCCTTGGGGTGGACGACGATCTGACAGCCACTCTGCGGCGGAACCTGCTCGAACCCGTCCGGGAATCCTGAAAACAGCCTCCGGGCCCGCCGGCTCGCCTGGAGATCGCTCACAGGCGGCCCGGCCGGGTCTCCCCGGCACTGCCGGAAGCCCCGCCGCGCGTCGGCCGCGGCGGACGTTGCCGACCGGAGGGGGTGGCCGGCCCCGGATCGACCGCTGAGCCGGCGTACGGTCGTCGGGGCCCGCGCCCACCCGGTGCCGCTCCTGCCCGGTGGACGACGACAGCCGAAACTACGGCGCCTACCCCGAGAAGCGCGCACGGCCCGTGCATTCTCGTCGAGTTGTCGGCCCATGCGCGGCACATCTCCGACAGCGACAGCCGAAGAATTTACGGATGCAAGCGTCATGGTGGGCCGAGTTTCCGGCGTGCTCGGTCCGTCAGGGAGTGGCGGGAGAAGATCTCCGCCGTTGAACAGTGCACTTTCCGTCGGCCATTGTCTCGTTCATGACCATCTGACCCCGGCACCCTCTCTCGGCCCGTTCACGACTGCCAGCATGTGGCGGCACGGGACGGTTCACGTCCCGCCTCACGAAGAAACGATCCTGCCGCGCGGGTCTTCCGAACCTCGCGGCGGAACGACGAGAGGAGCAGACCGTGCAACGTCTCACCCGCCGCGACATGGTGCGAGGGACCACACTCGCTCTGGCCGGTGTCGCGCTGGCCGGCCCGGCTGCCGTCGCCGCTGCGACCGCGTCGCGATCCGGCACGCCCCGTGGCTCGCGTACGCCCCGGTCCGGTACGGCACACCAGGCCGCCACGCGAGGGGCAGAGGTGCCCGCGGCTTTCGACGAGATGTACCTCGGCCGCCACATCGAGGGCTGGCCCGCGACCGAGGACCACGAAGGCCATGGCGGCCACAGCGCTCACGGCGGCCCCAGGAGCCGCCCCGCGGACGACGGCCACGGCCCGGTGGAGTTCGTCGTGCGCGTGGACGACGACGATCTGCACGTGATGCAGAACACGGACGGCACCTGGATCAGCGTCATCAACCACTACGAGACGCACCACACGCCGCGTGACGCCGCGCGTGCCGCCGTTCGGGAGCTGCGCGGTGCGTCTCTCGTGCCGGTCACCGTCTGACATCGCGTTCGACACGCCCCACCGAAAAGGATCGTCGCCATGGCAGACCGCAAGAACCAAGCAGAGCTGACCGCAACCGAGAAGCGTGACTTCGTCGACGCCGTCCTCGAGCTCAAGCGTCAGGGCCGCTATGACGAGTTCATCACCACGCACAACGCCTTCATCATGAGTGACACCGACAACGGCGAGCGGACGGGACACCGCTCACCCTCGTTCCTCCCCTGGCACCGCCGCTTCCTGCTGCAGTTCGAACAGGCACTGCAGAGCGTCAACCCCTCTGTCACCCTTCCCTATTGGGACTGGACGGCCGACCGTACGCCCCGCAGTTCCCTGTGGGCGGACAACTTCCTCGGTGGCGACGGGCGCAGCGGGGACGGCCGGGTCACTTCCGGCCCGTTCGCCTTCGGAAGCGGCAGCTGGCCCATGAACATACGCGTCGACGGAAGGACGTTCCTGCGGCGGTCGCTGGGCGTCGGCGTCCGAGAACTGCCCACCAGGGCCGAGGTCGATGCCGTACTGGCCATGCCCATGTACGACGCGTCCCCCTGGAACAGCGGCTCCGGCGGCTTCCGCAACAACGTCGAGGGCTGGCGGGGCCCGAACCTGCACAACCGGGTCCATGTCTGGGTCGGGGGACAGATGACCACCGGAGCCTCGCCGAACGACCCCGTCTTCTGGCTCCACCACTGCTTCATCGACAAACTGTGGGCCGACTGGCAGAGCCGGCATCCGTCCTCCGGCTATGTGCCGACCACGGCTCCGCGCAATGTGATCGGCCTGCGCGACACGATGAAGCCGTGGAACGACGTCACGCCCGAGGACATGCTCGACCACACGCGGTTCTACACCTACCGCTGACCCGGCCACTGTGGGGGCCCGCGCCGCCGCCGGCGTGACCGGCGGCGGCGCGGGAGCGGGAGGACGGCCGCGGAGCTGCGGTCGGTCTGCCCGGGACTGTCTCCTTGCGCGGTGGACGTCCCCTGTTCGAAGTGGGTACCTTTGTGCGCGCTTCGATAGGGGGAACATGTCAGGGACTGGCGCACGGAGTTCGGCTGCCGAGTGCCGTCATTCCTCCGGCGGGGACGGCTCGGACGGCTCTTCGTCCGACGTGCGGGTTCGGAGAGGCCTCAGGTGACCTCCATCCGAATCCGGCGCCCGGCTCGACATGCCGTGGTGATCGGAGGCGGCCTGGCCGGCACGCTCGCCGCCGCCGCCTGCATTCCGTACGTCGACAAGGTCACCATCGTCGAACGCGATGAGCTGCCGGACGGGCCGGTTCCTCGTAAGGGCCTTCCCCAGGCCAGGCACGCCCACATGCTTTGGTCCGGCGGCGCCCGTGCCATGGAAGCGCTCGTGCCGGGCGTGACCGACGCCTGGCTGGCAGCCGGGGCCCACCGCATACCGCTGCCGACCGGAATGGTCTCGTACTCCCCCGCCGGCTGGTACAGACGCTGGCACAAGGAGTCCCACTTCCTCATCGCGTGCAGCCGTGATCTGCTCGACTGGACCGTACGTGACCGGGTACTGAAGAGCAGTGCGGTACGGCTCCTGACCGGCACAGAGCCACAACGGCTGACCGGCACCTCGCATCGGGTGGACGGTGTGATCGTGCGCCTGCCGGACGGCGCCGAGCGGCATCTGGCCGCGGATCTGGTGGTCGACGCCTGCGGACGCTCTTCCAGGGCACCGCAGTTGCTGCACGGGCTGGGTGTGCCCGCCCCGCCGGAAGAGGAGATCGATGCCGGTGTCGTCTACGCCAGCAGGCTTTACAAGGCGCCTGCGGTCGTCGAGCACCCTCCGGTCATCAACATCCAGGCGGACGCTCGTCGGCGCCGGCCCGGACAGGCCGCGACGATCGTCCCGATCGAAGGAGACCGGTGGTTCGTGGCCGTGTCCGGCACACGGGGCGGCGCGCCCACCGGTGACACGTCGGAATTCGTGGACTTCGCCCTCGGCCTGCGCCACCCCCTGGTGGGCGAAGTGCTGTCGCGCGCCGAGCCCCTCGGCGACGTCGCCGTCAGCCGGAGCACGGTCAATCGTCGCCGGTACTGGGAGAAACCCGCCGCGGCGCCTGAGGGGTTCGTCATCGTCGGCGACGCCGTCGCCGCGCTCAACCCCGTGTACGGGCACGGCATGTCGGTGGCGGCGCTCGGGGCTCTCGCGCTGCGCAATCAGCTGGAGCGGTCGGACGTACGATCCGCCGGCTTCGCGCGCAGGGTACAACGGGCCGTCGCCCGGCCCACCGACGTCGCGTGGACGCTGGCCACCGGACAGGACATGCACTTCCCCGGCTCCAAGGGCCGAAAGCCCACTGCCTTCGACCGGCTGCTGCAACGCTACGTCAACCGCCTGACGCTCACCGCCATCGGCTCCTTCCGCGTGGCCAAGGCGCTCACCGACGTCATGACGCTGCAGAAGGGTGTCGCCCCGCTCGTGCGGCCGGATGTCGTGCTGGCCGCCCTGCGCGGCCCGCAACTTCCGCTTCTCGGCCACCCTCCGCTGACGGACCGGGAGCGCGAGGCACTCACACCGGAGACGGTGTCCGAGGCCGATGCCTCGACATCTGGATGAAGCGGGTGCGGCGGAGCCCGCCTTCCCCAGGACGGCCGCGGGCACGGCCTTCCGGCGCCCGAAGCCACAGTGCGAGCGAGATCTCATCCGGTTGTGCCGATCGGGCTTGCGTTCGACCATGGTGATCGTGATGGGATGAGCCGATGCGACCCCCCACACGCATGTCCACGCAAGCACACAATCCGTACGACGAACTGGCTCAACTGGCGGACCCCGAACCGGACTACGGCGCGGAGGCGGCCGACGACGACGACGGCTTCTCCGGCTTCGAACGGCTCGGAATCCGGTCGGACGACGACGAGGCGGACGACTGGACGCCGCCCCGGCACCGTGGCAAGAGCCGCCTCGCGGCACTGCCCGTCGCGCTCAAGTTCACCGTCGCCGCGATCGTCACCGCTACGTTCTTCGTGACCGGTGACCGTCTGGCCGTTGCGTACGCGGAGACAAAGGCCGAGGACAGGATCCAGCAGTCGCTGGACCTCGCCGCCAGACCGCAGGTCGACATCCAGGGCTTTCCCTTTCTGACACAGGTGCTCGACCGCCGTATCGACAGGGCCGACGTCACGGTCCCCGACGTCGCCGCCGACAAGGTCTCCCTGGCCGAAGTGCACGCCACCGCGACCGATGTGCGGATCGTCGGCGATCTGCCCACCGCGATCCAGGGCGCGGTGATCAACCGCATGGACGGCGACGTCCTTCTCTCCTTCGACGACCTCAGCCGTGAACTGGGCGCCTCCCACGTCCGGTTCGCCAACGCCGGACGCGGAAGCATCCGGATCGCCGGATCGCTGCCCGTGGCCGGTCGCACGGTGACCCTCAGGGCGCAGGCGCACCTTCGCCGCGACGGCGACCGCGCGGTGTCCACGACCGTGGAAGCCATGCGTCTGGACGTCCCTGGCCTGTTCACCTATCGCCCCGGCAAGGACCCCGCGCACTCGGGGCTCCGGCTGCATCCGCAAGCAGTGCGCCGGATCAGCCAGGAGGCCGCCCATGCCAAGGCACTCCTCGCCCTGCCTGCCGTGGTGGAGCGGCTCGGCATTCCACGCGCGCAGATCGATCGGGCCCTGAAGAGCGAGAAGCGGCTCAGCCGGCTCACCGGCTCACCGCGCTTCGTCGAGCAGCTGATGAAGGTCAACCTCGTCGACCTCGTCATCGACCATCCTTGGCTGCTGGAGAAGGCGGGCATCGACCCGAACCTGATCGGCACCCTGCTCAAGCTGCGGCCGCCGGAGCTGTCAGAGCGGCTGTCCCTCTCTTTCGAGCTGCCGAGGACCACTGGGGACGTGCGGCTGCGAGACATCGTGGTGGAGCGCTCCGGCATACGGGCGGACCTCACAGGCACCGGACTGACCTTCGGCAAGGCGGCCAAGCACTAGGGTCTTTCGTTCGGATCTTGCCGGTCTCGCGTGCCCTGGGGTCGGCGCCGGGAGGCAGGCGGGTGGCGGCACGATCTCGGGCCGTCCCGGCTCGCCCGGTCGGCCGTACACCGGCAGATCCCGTAGGGCGCCTTCCACACGACACCCATGTGGAAGGCGCCGCGCTTCCTCCAAGAACTGGCGCCATGCCAAGTCCTTTGCGGCGCCTTCCCGTTGACGACGGCACGCGCACATCTGCCACCCGACGCGACGTGCCGTCCAGCGCCCGCCCACCGCTCGGCCCAACCACCGGCCCCATTGCATAAAAACGGCAAAACGGGCACATCGCATTTAGCGCACTTGTGGCGGCAATCACAAAAAAGACACTTGTGACAGAAGGCCCCTACTCGGATCCTGGGAAACCCCGGCGGAAAAATTCTTATTCCCGGAAGAACCGCCTTGCATGGGATCACCATCAGAAAAATCACGTGAAAGAGCGACTCATGGGGCTTTCCATTCTCCCGAAGCGGACGAAGTCGAAGATCGCCGGCTATCTGGCCGGCGGCACCGCCACCGCGGTCTGCCTGCTGGCGGCGGCCACAGCGGTCCTTCCCACCCCCGCCGCGGCGGCGCCGTCGAGCCCGCAGCGGATCGACGTCTGGATCGACCACGCCCTGCTGGTCATGAAGGCCAAGGGAATCCCCGGGAGCCACGAGGGGATCCGCCGGAACCTGATGCGCGAGTCGAGCGGTGACATGTTCGCCATCAACCTGTGGGACTCGAACGCGAAGGCGGGCATTCCATCCAAGGGCCTCATGCAGGTCATCGACCCCACATTTCGGGCATACCACGTGGACGGCACCTCGTGGGACATATACGACCCGATCGCCAACATCACCGCTGCCTGCAATTACGCAGCCAAGCGTTACGGGTCCATCGACAACGTAAACGGACCCTACTAACTAAAGCACTTTCTCGCATCAAAACGGACATTACGTTCCGGGGTGCCCGACCGAGCCAGGCTGGACTCGATCCGCCCGGGCGCGGTCGACCGTTCCCGGCGCCGGCAGCGCGTGCGCGTCCCCGTCACGGAGCTCCACCACAGAGCAGCCGGGGCGGCGGGGTCGCCACCCCTCGGCCTCCGCCCCATCAGCCCTTCGGGGAGGGGCCGGCGGTCCAGCGTTGGTCGCTGTTCCCGTCGGCGGAGTCGAACTCGAGGGAGCCGCCCTCGGAGCGTCCCTGGGGTTCAAGTGCGAAGTCCGGCGCGATCCTTGGGTGAATCACTCCGGACCCGTCCACGGTGAACAGCAGATTCAGACCGTTCCTGCCGTTGACGGAGGAACAGGACCAGATACCGGCGCCGCGGTCGGTGTCGCCCCGCGAGTCCAGGCAGTAGTCGGGGTCCGCGTTGCTGCGCAGAAGACCGATGGAGTCCAGACTCCACTGCTGGGTCAAGGCACCGGTACAGCGGGCCATGACGACGTCGGTGCGGTTCTCCATCACGCCGTTGGCGATGTCCAGGCACAGTCCGGATTCCGCGTTGACGACCTGGGAGAAGCCGCCTCCCACGACGATCGGCGCGGGCCGGGGCCGGACGGTCTTCGAGGGAGTGGGCGCGGGGGTGCTGGGGGCCGGGGCCGACTTACTGGGGCTCGGTGAACGCGAGGGCTGCTTCGACGGCTTCCTGCTGGGGCTCGGCGACGGGACGGGGGCGGTCGTGGACGGGGTCACGGCGGGCCAGGCCACCCGGACCGGCGGAGGCTCGACCGGCTCACGCGCCGGAGCGGAATCCTCGGAGGCCATTGCCAGAACGGTCCCGGCGATGACGCTGCCCGCGGCCACCGCCGCGACGACCACGACGGACCGGGACGGCCGCCGTGTGTTCCCCAGCGGCTTCCAGCCCTTCGACGGGCCGAAGGACGCGAAGATCCCTGACACACGTCCCGTACCCGTCGGCCGGCCGGGCTCCGCCGGTGCGGCTTCGGGAGCGTCCAGAGGCGCGCGGACCGAACGCCGGGACGCGTAGGCGGATCCGCCCCACCCCAGCAGGCCCTCGGCAACGACGGTGCGAGGGTCGTCCGCCATCCGCGTCAGCTCGGCCACCAGCCGGGTGCAGCTGGGGCATTCCGCCAGATGCTGCGTCAGATCCTGGCTGGTCCGATGGTCCCCCGGCTGCGCCGCCGCGTCGATGATGCGACGGAACCCCTGGCATCTCCTGTCTCCGCCACGCGCGAGATAGGCCTGCAGATAGGCCTGGCGCATGGCGTTCTGCGCGGCTTCCCGCAGCTCGGGAATGCGGTCGGGGCGGATGCTGAGGAAGTTGGCGACAGTGGCGTCCGGCTCCTCGTCGACCACCGAGTACCAGAGGATGCCCCGTGTCAGGGCGGGCAGCCGGTAGAAGCCGGCGAGCATGGCGGACGCGTCCTCGAAACGAAGGGGCCGCGGCTCGGACAGCTCCGGTGCCGGGAGGTCGGCGGCCTGGTCGATCCAGGCGGCGAACTCGGGTTCGAGACGGTCCCGGCGGCCGCCGGCGGCCCACGAGCCGCCTACCCGCTGAACGAGCATCAGCAAGTGGTGACGCCAGTTGCCCCGGGGCTCGATGCCGCGGCACGCCTCCTGGGCGGCCAGGCCGAAGGCCTGCAGGGCCAGTTGGTTCCCGGCGACCTGGTTGCGTCCGCAGAGCCGGGCGTAGGTCAGAACCGCGGGCAGGTGGCGGCGTTTGAGCTCCTGGGTGGCCGGATAGGCGGGCGGGGCTCCGGCGCGGATGCGTTCGGTGAGCTCTGCGTCCGACAGGGCCATGCAGACCGCTTTCTCGTCCGCGGGATCCGGTTCCGGTCCGACCTGGTGAAGCTCGGGCACCCTGTTGACTCCTCGTTCACTACGGCATGACCGACTCCCTGTCACAACGGACACGCCGGGGGTTACTCATGGGAAACAGGAGCCCATGGTGGGGCAGTAATCCCTGCAGGGAAAGGTGTTTCCACGGGTAAGTCGTGGCCGGAACCGGGAAAGACCGCGCCGGGAGCGCGGTGACGGCGGCGTCGCCGCACGTTCGCATACATGCGGCGCAATGTCCCTCGTGCCGAGCAGTGACCGCGGGCGGGCGCTCGTAGGGTGACGTGCGTGAAATCTCGCAAAGGCCCGGTGAACGGCCGCGCGGCCTGGCGACCGGGGTATCCGGCAGCGGCTGTGGTGTTCGCCATCGGGATGGCGGGGACGACCCTGCCCACACCCTTGTACGGGCTCTACCAGGAGGAGATCGGCTTCTCCGAACTGATGGTGACGGTCGTCTTCGCGGTGTATGCCGTCGCGGTCATCACCGCGCTTCTGGTGGCGGGAAACTACTCCGACGAGGCCGGCCGCCGACCGGTGCTGCTGTGCGCGATGGCGTTGTCGGCCGCGAGTGCGGGGTGCTTCCTGCTGGAGAACGGTCTGCCATGGCTCTTCGCGGGGCGCCTGCTGTCCGGTTTCGCTGCCGGTCTGCTGAGCGGCGCGGCGACGGCGGCCGTCATCGAGCTGGCCGGTCCCGGGCAGCAGGCGCAGGCCGCTTTCGCCGCCACCGCCGCGAACATGGGCGGTCTGGGCTGCGGGCCGCTGCTCTCCGGGCTGCTCGCCGAGTACGCGCCCTGGCCGCTGATGCTGCCGTTCTGGGTCCACCTCGGGCTGGTGGCAGTGGCCTGCGGGATCATCCGGTTCCTTCCGGAGACCGTGGTGGAACCGAAGCGTTGGCCTCCTCTGAAGCCGCAAGGAGTCGCGGTGCCGCCGGAGGTGAAGGGTGTGTTCGCGCCCGCCGCGGCGGCCGCCTTCGCCGGCTTCGCACTCCTGGGGCTGTTCACCGCTGTGGCGCCGAGCTTCGCCTCGCAGACCCTGGGCGTCGACAACCTGGCTGTCTCCGGCGCGGTGGTGTTCTCGGTGTTCCTCGGCTCGACCTTCGGGCAGTCCCTGACGCAGCGGATCGGCACGCGCCGATCGCTCCCGGTGGGATGCGGCGTTCTCGTCCTCGGCCTGGTTCTGGTGGCGTCGTCGCTGATCGCCGAATCGCTGCCGTTGCTCGTCCTGGGCGCGCTGTGCGGCGGTACGGGCCAGGGGCTGGCCTTTCGCGCGGCACTCAGCCTGGTCAGCGGCGCGGCGCCGGAACAGCATCGGGGCGCCACCATCTCGGCGTTCTTCGTGGTCGCTTACACCGGGATCTCCCTGCCGGTGGTCGGCGTCGGCGCCATGGCCATGTGGCTGGGCCTGCGGGCAGCGGGCCTGGTCTTCACCGTCTGCGTGATGCTGCTGGCAGCGTGCGCGGGAACCTACGCGGCGCGCAGGCCGCCCGCGCGGGCCTAGGACGTCGGCAGGCCCTACCCCCAAGCGCCATCGGGTTCCGCCTCACGGCCGACCGGTTGGGGGTCGCCCTGCTGCGCGGATTCACCACGCGACCCGTTCCGGACAGCGTGTGGGAGACTCCGATGATGACCTCAGCCATGATCACCGCGGAAGCCGCAGGCACCTGGAAGCTCGGCGACTTGACCGTCAACCGGATGGGGTTCGGCGCGATGCGCCTGACCGGGAGCGCAGCCTTCGACCTCGGGGTGCCGAGTGACCGGGACCGGTCGATCGGGGTCCTGCGGCGCGCCGTCGAACTCGGTGTCAATCACATCGACACAGCCGCGTTCTACTTCTCGTCGCTGCGCTCCGCCAACGAACTCATCAACCGGGCGCTGGGCCCCTACGCCGACGATCTGGTCATCGCCACCAAGGTCGGCCCCGGCCGCGATCCGTCGGGGGCCTGGCTGTGGGCCACGCCGGATCAGCTGCGCGGTCAGGTCGAGGAGAACCTGCGTCAGCTGGGCCGTGACCACCTCGACGTGGTGAATCTCCGTCTCGCGCAGAGCCATCAGGACAGCTCCATCGCCGAGCTGTTCGGGGCCCTGTCCGAGCTGCGCGACGCCGGCCTCATCCGTCATCTGGGACTTTCCAACGTCACACCCGGGCATGTCGCAGAGGCGCAGGCCATCGCGCCGGTGGTGTGTGTGCAGAACCGTTACGGCCTCGACTCGTACCGCAAGGACGACGACTTCCTGCGTGTGTGCGGAGACCAGGGCATCGCGTTCGTGCCCTTCTTCGCGATAGCCGGCAGCGGCCGTGAGGCGGGCATGGACGACACCGGCAGCGACGAGCTGCTCGCCGTCGCCCGCGCGCACGGGGCGACCGTCGCCCAGGTCCGCCTGGCATGGACGCTCCAGCGCGGTCCGCACGTGCTGGCCATCCCTGGCACCGGCAACCCGGATCATCTGGTCGAGAATGTGGCGGCGGGCGGCCTGCACCTCTCGCAGCAGGAGTTGACCGTCCTCGACTCGCTCCACCGGGCCGACGAGTGACCCTCAGGGCTGCCTCCGAGGTCGCCTGACCCGCCCCCGGCACCTGATCCCGGCCGTGGGTGGCGGAGATGCGTCGAGGCCGCCGTCGGCCGACGGGCGATCAGAACACGACGCGGGCCGCGACGGGCAGGTGGTCGCTCCCGGTCCGGGGCAACGAGCGTAGATCGGTGACGGTCGCGGACCGCGTCATGATCTGATCGATCCTGGCCAGAGGAAATGCCGCGGGCCAGCTGAAGGCGAACCCGGCGTCGGGCACGCTCAGCCGGGAGGCGATCGGGTCCAGCCCTCGATCGTCCGACGTGCTGTTGAGGTCGCCCATCAGAATCACTCTGTCCAATCGCTCGGCAGAGAGGGCCGCACCCAGCAGAACGGCACTCTCGTCCCTCCGGGCCGAACTGAATCCGCTCGTCACTCCGAGGCGTACGGAAGGCAGGTGAGCGACGTAGACGGCGACCTCGGCCCCGGGCATCCGAGCAGTGGCCCTCAGGCCCCGATTCCAGTTGCCCACGATCCCCTCCGGCCTGATGTCCACCGGCCGTACGTCCGAGAGCGGATGTCTCGACCAGAGCCCGACCGTGCCCACCACCGCATGATGCGGATAGTCCCGGCCCAGAACCGCCGAGAAGGCGGGCACAGCGGAAGGCGTCAGCTCCTCCAGCGCGATGAGGCCTGCCCGTGACCGCGCCAGGGCCCTCGCCGTCCCTGCCGGATCGGGGTTCTCGTCACTGACGTTGTGCTGCAGCACTGTGACGTCGTGGGCGTGGGCGTGGGCCGGGCTCGGGCCGGGAAGCAGGCGTTCGCCGAAGAGTCCGATCCATGCGACGACGGGTAGGAGCAGCGCTGTCAGCGCGACCACTGAGCGGCGCATCAGTGCCAGGCACAGCAGGACCGGAACCGTCAGTCCCAGCCAGGGGAGAAACGTTTCCAGAAAGCTGCCCGACCGGCCGACCTCATTGGGTACGGCAGAGTGAAAGACCAGCAGGCAGGCATTCGCCACGGCCACAAGGGCCGGCACACGTCCCCGCTCCCACCAAGGCTGTTCCCGTCCGTCCCCCTTGCGCTCCCACACGCCCCGGCGGGACCACGGAGGCCTGCGCCGGGGCATCCCGGCCCGGGCGTCCAGGGCCGAGTACCTCTGTCCCGTCTCCATCGGGTACGACGACGCAGCACCGAATGGTCCGGTTCCAGGTTCCGGTCCGGATCGCCGGTGCCGGCTCAGCCGTCGGACGATATGGGCCACCTCATGGCGAACCTCTCCCCTCACGGAGCACCTTCGGGCATCCTCGACGCGGAGGCGGCAACTGCCGTCGACGCGGCACGGAGGAGAGGGCATGAGACGGATCGTGGGTGCCACCGGGCTGCTGGCCGCGGCTCTGCTCGTATCAGGGTGCAGTGATCAGGGCACGGCGGACGGCCGCGCGCCGAGCGGCCCCGCGAACACCTCTCCCGCCACGGCCGCGCCCTCATCACCTCCGACTCCAGGGCCCACCCCCGCATCGACGCCGGCCGGGCCCACGAAGTTGTCGCCTCCTTCGCCCACTCGCGCGCCCACGGGCCGCGACGAACAACTGGTGGCAGCGACCATGACGGGCGGCATCGACGGCCGCGCCGAGAGTGTGATCGTCAGCAGCGACGGTTCGTACACTCGCTTGAAACGGGGCCGGCCGGCGGAATCGGGCCTCATGAAGCCGTCCGAGCTCGACGCACTGCGCAAGGCTCTGGCAGAAGCGGACTTCCCACGGCTCCCCCGGAGGTCGATGGGTGAGCCGGTCCCGGACGGACGTGTGTACGCGATCATCCACGGCGGTCGCGAGGTCGTCACCGGCGACCCGGCGCCGCCGCCCACGCTGGGCAACGTGATCGCCGCGCTGCCCTTCTCGGTCCACTGAACCTGAGCCGACAGGGTCCCTTGGGCATGGGCCGTTGGCGGAGAGTCTCCGCCGGGTACGGCGTGAGCACCCCGCGCTTCATGTCTCGCTGTGTCGCAGAACCAACAAGGTTCCCGGCGCGGTTCGCCGGTGCAGGACCTCCCGGCCCGCGCGAACCGTGGTGATCAGGCCCGCGCCGCGCAGCGCGGCGGTGTGGGCGGAAGCGGTGGCGTTGCCGGCGCCGAGCGAGCGCGGTGAGTGCGGCGCCGATGCCGTGTTCGGCCACGGCCAGGGCATGACGGGTGAACTCGGCGCGGTGCAGGTCCCGCACCAGTGGCCGGACGGGGCGCAGCACGGTGTCGAACGCCGAACGCCGTGCGCGGCGCAGGAGTTGCCAGGCGCCGGCATCTCCTCGGTGCAGGTCTCGGATCCACGGCGGAGCCGGGACCGTGCTCCCTGCGTAGACGCGCTCGATCTCCGAGCGCACGACGTCCGGGTGCGAGGCACTCACGGTGTCCAGTCCCTCGTTCTACCTCAACGATCGCTCGCGCTCCCCACTCGGCACCAGCATTGAGGTCGTGCCCCTTCATTCATTCAAGGGGCCGCCGGAAGGCGCAAACACCGAAGTCACAAGCGTGGCGCAGTCCGTTCCCCTGGTGCGCGGGCACGTGCTCTCGTTCTTCGCCCGCCATCTCCGGTGTGACTCCTCACGCTGAGCGGCTGCCGCGTCCCGCCGCCGGACGGCCCGGTCGTAGGGGACGGGCAGGGTTCGGTCCACAACTTCCACTCCGCCCCCGTACACTTGGCAACCGCTTCCGTCCGACGGGAGTGGACTCGTCTTCGGAAAGGACTGGTTGACCGTGTCGCAGGAGGCGCCGATCTACGATCGGCTCATCACGGAACTCGGCGACGTGCCGACGCAGGTCCGCCGGGAAGCCGAACGCACTCTTCGCGACCTGGAACGCGTGATGCAGCCGAGCATGCCCCTCGGCGGGTATCCGCCTCAGGTTCGGCCCTTTCCGCCCGCGTAGCGATCGTCCCCGCCCCGGGCTTCTGAGCGGCGGGGCGACTCCAGCGCGGCCGCGTCGGGCATCCGGCGCGGCCGCGAATGATCTCGGCCTGGCGCAGGTCCCGTAAGAGGCTTGCGCCGGGTGTGCACGCGCTGCCCGGCACCCGCCGCCGGTCGGACAGCTGC
Source organism: Streptomyces sp. NPDC057445 (assembly GCF_042802855.1). Lineage (NCBI taxonomy): Bacteria > Bacillati > Actinomycetota > Actinomycetes > Kitasatosporales > Streptomycetaceae > Streptomyces > Streptomyces sp. NPDC057445. The sequence continues at coordinate 228,270 of NZ_JBHVDH010000009.1, forward strand.
CTGCACGGCGATCCGGGAAGGAACCTCTCGTCGCGCGGCTCACCAGTAGTGCCGGCGACCCCCGACCGCGTGCCCTACGGCCCCGAGGATCCAGAGAACCACACCGATCACGACGAGAATGATTCCGATGGTCCAGAGAATGCCTATTCCGGCCACGGCGCCGATGATGAGCAGAATGAGTCCGAGGATGATCATGTCACTCTCCGATCAGGGCGGCCCCCACACTCGGAAGCTCCCCACTCCCCATCGCGACAAACTAGGACATCTCACCCTCGAGTCCGAAGGCTGCACGCGAGCTGGCCGGCACGCTCCCGCTTGACCGCGCGGCCGGACAGCGGCACGCACTCGACCCGCACACGGGGGACACGGCCTCCACTCCGCCCACCACGCCTCTCACCAGATGCATGCCACGCCGCTACCGTGGGTGACAGAGGTGAGGCCTGCAATTCAGTGGGTAGGCGGCGATGGAGATCGGAAAGAGCCGCGAAGATGCCGGTGAACATCGCATGACGGTGCTCTAGCGCACGGTGCGACGTCCGCAGCTTCGAACGAAAGGCTGCCCCGCAAGGAATCGTGAGGCGACGGGGCCGCAGAGAGACGCAAGTACGGGGGTGAATCGTGCCCACAGGCGAAAGGGTCGGCGAGCAGCGACAGCAGCTGCCGCTGCCATCGAGCGCGGCCGTCGCCCGCGACCAGGTCGCGCGACTGCTGGACGACCGGTTCCGTCCCTCGCCGGAGGATCCTCGTCACAGCACGGCGCTGGCCGATGCACTGCTCGTCACGTCCGAGCTGGTGACGAACGCGATCCGGCACGGAGGCGGCGTCTGCGGGTTCTCGGCCCATGTGACGGATGCCGGGCTCGTTCTCTCGGTGAGCGACCGCAGCGGCAGGATCCCCAGGACGATCCGCCCCTCGAACGCGTCGGCCGTCCCTGTCGGTGGCTACGGCTGGCCGCTGATCCTGCGTCTGGCCGAGGAGGTCGACGTCAGCCCCCGGCGCGAGGGGAAGAACATCAGCGTCCTGCTCCGCCTGCCGTGACCTCCCGAGGAGTCGACGCGTCACCCCGGCCGCTACTCCACGTCGATGCCGGTGATGACCGGGTCTCCGAGCGGTACGTCCGCAGCCGAGAGACCCGCCGAACGAAGTGCCGCGGAGGCGATGTCCCGCGCCTTCCGTTCGGCCGACGCGGTGTCGTACGCCTCGACCTCGAGGCGGATGCTGAACGCCGAGGAATCCCCGTAGAACGTGAGAATGTCGAGGTCCTCCGCGGCACCGAAGTCCGTGCCCTGGGGATCCGCCGGCTTGAGGTTGCGAACGAGCTCACCGCGCACCGCGTCGGTGAGCTCGGCGAGCAGCGTGCCGGGAATGGTGACGACATAGACGGTCATGAGTCAGGAGCTTGCCCCATCGAGGCCGAAGCACACATGAGGCTGGACCGCTCATGCGCGATCGGCGGTCACCGGGTCACGTCGCAAGTGAACATCACGTCACCGGCAGGCCCAACCGTTGCCACTCGACAATTATTGCCCCTATAAGTGGGCAGGGAGAGGCCACTGCAGTTCGTCACGGCACGGAGGTTCCGGTGTTCGGCAACGCAAGGCGGATCACCGTCACCGACCTGGCCCTGGCAGAGCGGTGCGCGGTCCTCCGTGTGGCAGGAGAGCTCGACCTGGACACCGAAAAGGATCTTCTCGACCATGCCGGAAGGCTGGTAGGGAACGGGCATCAGCACCTGGTACTGGACCTGACCGCGCTCATGTTCTGTGACTCGCGCGGCCTGAACTGTCTGCTCTCACTGAACTGGCTGTGCGGCCGGATGGAGGGCCGGCTCCTGCTCGCCGGAGTCGGTGTGCGCGTGATGCACCTGCTGACCACGACCGGCGCCTGTCATGCGTTCAGCTGCTTCACCACCGTGCGCCACGCCCTCGACACCGTCCCACCCGCCTACCGACCCTCTTGGCCTCCGGGCACCGGTTGATCGGCTCGAGCTGCTCGGCTACGTGGAGCGCTGCCCGAGCCCAGTGAGCTTCGCCGCCGCCTGGTCAGCCGGCGTCCGGCGGTCCGTGACCGGCCCCCTCCGGCCGTCCCTTCCAGTCGAGACAGACCACCAGTGCGTCGTCGTCGAGAGGTGTCTCGCCGTGGTAGTCGGCCAGTTCACGCAGGACCGCACCCGGTACCTGGGCGGGCGGGAGGAACTTCGTCGCGTTGAGGGACCGGGCCAGCGCCTGCTCGCCGTACCGCTCGCCGCGTGCGGACAGAGTGTCGTACACACCGTCGCTGCCGCACAGGAGACGGTCGCCGGGACGCACGGTGAAGCGCTCGGAGACGTACACCGTGTCCTCGAACATGCCCAGGGGAAGCTGGGCGTCGAAAGAGATCGACTCGACCGAGCCTTCGCGCAGTCGCCAGAGCCTGGGGGAACCCGCGTCCACCGCTTCCACCTCTCCGGTGTCGAGATCGAAGCGCAGAAGCAGAACGGACGCGTAGGCCCTGCCCCGGTAATGGGAGTAGACCGCCTGGTCCGCGAGCGTGGCCTGACCTGCGAGATCGAGCCCGGCGCGGCGGGCGTTGCGCAGGGCGTTGACGACAAGACCGGTCAGCAGAGCGGCGTCGATGCCCTCGCCCATCCCGTTGGTGACCGACAACGTCAGATGGCCGGCCGAGGCGGACCAGTCGTAGTTGTCGCCGAAGATCGCGTAGGCCGGCTCCAGGTGAGCGCCGAGGGCGAACTCGGGCCGGGCACAGGAGCGCCCGGGGAGCAGTTGCCACTGCATCTCCGCCGCCAGCGTCAGGCGCGCGGCACGCCGTGCGAGCACATAGAGGTCGGTGTCGCGTTCGGCGACGAGGATCTCACGGCCCAGTGCCTCGCAGATCTCCTGCATGTCCGGCAGAAGCGCCGGCGAGTAACGATCGTCCGGCAGGCTCACCGACAGAACGCCCAAGCGGTCGCCCCGGATGGTGACAGGCAGGTGTACCGTCACGGCAGCGGCGCCGAGGTCTCTGGTCACACATGGCTCCTGGGCCCCGAAGGCGCGCCCCTGTGGGCTGTCGTGAATCGGTACGGGGCGGGTACTGAAGGGCACGTTCTCGACGGCTTGAAGGGACCGCATCCCGTAGTCGGCGAGCCGCAGTTCGACGCGGTCGGCTCCGTACTGGCGTGTGAAGGCGGCTGTGATCACGCTCAGCAGGGCATCAGGCGCCGCGCTGCGCAAAGCCTGCTCAACACCTGAGGATCCGTCCACGTCGGCCCGCTTCTCGTCGTACCGGGGACACGCCGCCCGGTACTGCCGGGGCGTGATGTCACAGTTGCCCGGCCGCGCCGTACGCGCCCAGCTCGCACGACCCGGAACCAGCACCCAGTCTACGAATGCCTCACAACCCTTACCAAGCGGCAACGATCACAGGGTGCTCGACGATCTTCCTGCACACGTCCGGGCCTGTGCCCGTGGCTGCGGCGTCGGGGTGCCGATGACCGGGGACAGCCGGTCTGGGCGCCCCCCGAACCGTCGCCGTACACGCGGCGGGCACGTGGTGCGACGGCTGTTATCCCTACGTCGCACCACGGGCGCGTTCACGTGTCCCGGTCCCATTCGAGGTGAAGGAGCGCGACGTCGTCACTGTGGCCACCGTGACCGGCCGACAGTGCGTGCGTCTCGGAGATCAGAGCGGTGACGAACTCCTCTGCGGACAGAGCGGCATGGGACTCCGCCAGGGCGAGCAGGCCTTCCTCGCCCAGGCGTCGCCCGTCGTCGCTGATACGGCCTTCGAAGAGGCCGTCGGTGAACAGCGCCAGCGAGCCGGCCGCGGGCAGATCCAGGCAGTCCTCGCGCCAGCGGCCCGGTCCGCAGGGAAGCAGACCGAGGGCGGGCCCGACCGCGCTCTCCACGAGCCGGACACCGCCGGCGTCGCGCAGCATCAGAGGAGGGTGGCCGGCGCGGACGAGCGTGGCCTTGGCCAGTCCCGGGGGCAGCTCGACCGTCGTCACCGTGGCGAAGATCTCGGCCCCGGTGCGCTCCGCGACGAGGACCTTCTGCATGAGCTCACACACGTCGGCGCCGGTGACACCTGCCAGGGTGAAGGAGCGCCAGGCGACGCGCAGGCAGACGCCGATTGCCGCCTCGTCGGGACCATGGCCCGAGACGTCACCGATGACCGCATGGACCGTGCCGTCTCCCGTCTCCACCACGTCGTAGAAGTCACCGCTGAGCAATCCCAGGGAGCGGCTGGGTTCGTAGCGGGCGACCACGTCCACCGAGTCGCCGTGCAGCAACGGGGAGGGGAGAAGACCGCGCTCCAGCCGCGCATTCTCCTGGGCACGCATCCGGCCGGCTTCCAGGGCGACGGCCGCATGCTCGATCTGCCGACGCTGGACCGCATAGCGAATCGATCGCCCCAGAACCGTGGGCTCGAAAACACCCTTGATCAAGTAGTCCTGGGCTCCCGCCGCGACCGCGGAGAGCCCCATGCCTTCCTCGGCGATCCCTGTCAGCACGACGACGGCCGCTCCGGGCGCCTTGGCCAGGACCCGCTGGACGACGTCCAGACCCTGCGCGTCCGGAAGATGCAGGTCCAGAAGGACGCACTGCACCGGCGTCCCCTTCGGGGCACCCAGCTGCTCCTGAGCCTGTGTCAGAGAACGGGCACGGGTCAGCAGAGCTCTCAGGCCGCTGTCGCGAAGCAGCTCCTCGACAAGAAGAGCATCACCGTCGTCGTCCTCGACCAGCAGGATGGAGACGGCGGAATCGGCGTCGCCCCTCAGGCCGGAGGAGGATACCCGGGGCACCGGCCCCCGGGGACCCGGCACGTCTGCCCCTTGAGCACCGAACGTGCTCGTCACAGCCCACTCTCCCTCCCGGTCGGCCGCCTGTGGACCTCAGGCGCAAGAAGGATACTTTCCGCTCGCCAATACTTGCAGCCGCGCTGCTCCGGGCCGGCCCACACACGAGGTCCCCGACTCATCGCAGGTCAGGACTGTGGGGGCAGCCGTCCTGACCACACCGTAGGGCATGCCCCCCGAAGAGGTTGACGCCATGTCAGTCACGGTGCGCCGACGGAGTCAGGGCTCACCTGCACGCCCGGCCGTTGCCTCGTCCGGCTCCGGCAGCGCCTGTTCCGTCCAGATGGTCTTGCCCGAGGGACCGTAGCGCGTTCCCCAGCGCTGGACGAGCTGGGCGACGATGAACAGTCCGCGCCCGCCTTCGTCGTCGTCCGCGGCGTGACGGAGGTGGGGGGAGGTGTGACCGCCGTCCGAGACCTCGCACACGAGGGTGCGGTCATGAATGAGCCGCAGGCCGACCGGGCCCTCGGCATGCTTGACGGCGTTGGTGACCAGTTCGCTGACGATCAGCTCGGTGGCGAACACCAGCTCTTCGAGCCCCCATCGGCGCAACTGCTCGGCCGCGAGCTCCCGGGCATTGCTGACCGCCACAGGTTCGGTCGGCAGATGCCAGGAGGCGGTCCTGTGGCTGTCGAGCTCACGGGTGCGTACCAGCAGCAGGGCCGTGTCATCGGTGGTCGTGCCGTCCGGCATCAGTTCCGAGACGACACGGTCGCACAGGTCCTCGAGGGACCCACGGTCGTCACCGAGGACCCTCCCCAGGATTTCCAGACCTTCGTCGATCTCCCGGTCCCGGGACTCCACCAGACCGTCCGTGAACATCGCCACGAGACTGCCCACCGGCAGCTCGATGTCGACGGACTCGAACGGCAGCCCGCCCAGACCCAGCGGCGGCCCTGGCGGCAGATCCGGAAAGGTGACCCGGCCACCGGGGAAGACGATCGCGGGCGGCACATGGCCCGCTCGGGCCATGGTGCAGCGCCGTGTTGACGGGTCGTAGACGACATAGAGACATGTGGCTCCGGTGGCCACGTCCTCGCCCTCGCCGGATGTACCGACCACTTCCGTGCGGTCCGCCGCGGCCTGCCCGACCAGATCGTCGAGCCGCCTGAGGAGCTCGTCGGGGGGCATGTCCATCGGGGCGAGCGCCCGTACCGTCGTACGCAGTCGGCCCATCGTGGCGGCGGCCTGGAGGCCATGGCCCACGACGTCCCCGACCACGAGTCCGACGCGCGTACCGGACAGCGGGATGACGTCGTACCAGTCACCGCCGACGCCGGTCACATCGTCGGTGGGCAGATAGCGATGGGCCATGTGCACCGCGGAGTTGGGTGGAAGGTGCTGTGGCAGGAGCTGGCGCTGGAGGGCCAGGGCCGCCCTGCGCTCGCGGGTGAACCGGCGGGCGTTGTCGATGCATACCGCCGCCCGGGTGACGAGTTCGTCCGCCAGAGCGACGGCGGCGCTGTCGAAGACCCCCGGCCTGCCGCCACGTACGAAAGTGACCAGACCCAGGGGGATCCCCCCGGCCCGCAGCGGAACGACCAGGGTGTCCTCGTCCCGTACGAGCCCGCCCGAGGAGCGACTGCGGTACTGCGGGGAGCCGGGCGGGTAGATCACCGGACGCGACGGATGAAACCGCGACCCCACGGCCTCCGCCGTTCCGTCGCCCCTCGCCGAGAACGCGGCCGTGCGGATCAGTTCGGAACCCGGGGTTCCGGGGGCGCCCGGCAGCTCTCCCTCCAGCACCGCCGCGGCGATGTCGACCTCGACGGTGTCGGCGAACCGGGGGACGGCCACCTCGGCGAGCTCCCGCGTGGTGACGACCACGTCCAGCGTGGTGCCGACTTGACGGCCGACCTCGACCAGCAGATTCAACTGGCGCTGGGCCTCGTAGCGTTCGGAGATGTCGAAGGCGTCCTCGCAGACACCGAACACATAACCGTCGGGATCCTGCAGCCGGTAGTAGGAACAGGACCACAGGTGCTCGGTCCCGGGGTCGCTGGGCTGCTCTCCGAGGAAGTGCAGGTCGACGAACGGCTCGCCGGTCTCCAGCACGTGCCGGAGGACCGCGTCGAGCGTCTCCGGGTAACCGGGCGTCACGAACCTGCCCTCCGGATACAGCTCATCGCCCCGCTTGCCGCGGAAGGCGTCGAAGGGCAGCCCGATCTCCTCTTCGTAGGCGGCGTTGCACCATGTCAGGTGGAGGTCCGTGTCATGGATGGCGAGACCGACGGGAGACTGGGTTGCCAGACCGTGCAGCATGGCGAGCCGCGATTCCCACACCATGAGTCCTTCACGCTCCGCGGCCACGAGGACGCGTTCGGCGGCCCCGACGCCGGAGAGCGGACAGACCACGGTGACGAGTTCCACGCGGTGCCCGTCCCGGTGCTCGGCGACGAGGACGTCACCCTCCTCGAGCGGTGAGGGGGGCGGGCCTGCCGAAGGGCCCACGAGGGCGGGAGCGGCCGATGGTTCCGCATGCTTCAGGAACGTGGCGAGGGGGCGGCCGACGGCCTCGTCCGGCCGGTACCCCAGCAGTCGCTGCGCGCCCGGACTCCAGCCGATGACGATGCCCCGGCTGTCGAGCACGACCGTGGCGGCCCTGGTGACGTCCAGGGGGTCACGGAAATCGCCGACCCCGGCTGCCCTTCCTGCGCTCATGGCGCCCCACCGGCCCACTTCATCACGTCCAGAATCCGCCTGGCACCGAGCCCGCGCAACAGCGGAATCGTGCCTCGGGGCCGGTCAGAGCCGGACGATGACGAGGGCGATGTCGTCACTGGACCCGGCGCTGAGGCCGAGCCGTTCCAGTACCGCGTCGGCAAGGCGTTCCGCGCCGAGCCGGTGGTGCCGGGACAGGACGTCGGTGAGCCGGGCGAGGCCCGTGTCGATGTCTTCGTCCCGCCGTTCGATGAGTCCGTCGGTGTAGAGGACGAGCGCCGCGTCGGGGGTGTACGGGCAGCTGAACTGGGGACGGTCAACGTGGGCGGGTCGTGCCCCGAGCGGCGGATCGGTGGCCTTGTCCAGGAGCTCCCAGGACCCGTCGCGGTGCAGCAGGACGGGCGGCGGATGGCCCGCGCTGCTGTAGGTGATCAGACGGCGACGGGTGTCGACCACCACTTGGGCCGCGGTGGCGGCCAGCGCGCCCTCCACGGAGCGGGCGTACAGTCCCAGCACCTCGAGCGCCTGTGCCGGCCCTTCGACCGCTCGGGTCGCGGCGCTCAACGCACTGCGGAGCATTCCCATGACGGTGGCGGCCTCGAGCCCGTGGCCCACGACGTCGCCGACGGCCACGGCGAAGCGGCCCTCAGGGAGGTCGGCGATGTCGTACCAGTCGCCGCAGACGTTCAGCGATCCGATGGCAGGCAGGTAGCGCACCGCGATGTCCTGGTGCCTGACCAGGTCGGGTGCGTGGAGCATCGCCTCCTGCAGAGTGAGCGCCACCTGGCGTTCACGGGCATGGGCATGACGCAGTTCGTCGTTGAGCCGCTGCAGCTCACGCGCCCGCGCGTAGAGCTCGGCCTCCATCTCCACTTCACGTTCGCTCGGCTTTGCGCCCGCCGTGCGCGACTGGATGAAGGCGGTCACGTCCTCGACCCGGTGAATGATCCATTCGACCTCGCCGTCCGCGTCGACGACCGGGGTGTTGATCGTCGACCACCACCGCTCCTCGAACAGGCCGGGACTGTCCACAAGGGGGATGTCGTACCTCTGCAGTGCCATCGAGTCGGGCCTGCGTGAGGCCAGGACACGATGCAGGGAGGTGCCGAGGTTCGAGACCCCGTCGGCGTCGGGATCGGCGGGGTTGTCGGGAAAGGCATCGAAGACGAACTGCCCGACGAGGTCCTCTCTCGTCCGGAGGGTCGCCCGGAGGTAGGCATGATTGACATCGACGATGACGAAACGCCTGTCGAGCACCAGATACGGGCTGGGCGTGGCGGCGAACAGCGCTGCGTAGTCGAGTCTCATGCCATCACGCGCCTGCCGTTCCCTACCTGCCGCTCACCCCCGCTCTTCGATCAATCTACGGGGCTTCCGGCGCTCTCGCGCCACGGCCGGACCGGTCTGCCGATCCGGACTGCCGTGCCGGTCCTGCCTACGGGGTCCCCCGCAGGCAGGACCGGTACGGCCGATGCGGGGCACACCGCGAGCGCGCGAGCACGCGCCCCGACGACGAAACGGCCGGTGTCGTCCGGCGCGTGCCCGCGGCCGGTCCCGTACGGCTGACGGGACCGTACGGTCAGTCCTCGCGCATCCCCCACGGCGAGCCGTACTCCGTGAGGAGATCGAGGAACGGCTGAGGGTCGAAGGCCTCCGGGCCGAGCACTCCCGCCCCCGTCCACGTCCCGTCCGCCAGGAGTTCCAGGGCGACGACGGGGTTGACGGCCGTCTGCCAGACCACGGCCTGGGACCCGTACTCCTTCATCGACCAGTCGTTGTCGACGACGTGGTACAGGTACACCTCACGGGGCTTGCCGTCCTTGGTCCCCTTGACCCAGGTGCCCGCGCAGGTCTTGCCGTGCATACGGTCGCCGAGCGTCGCCGGATCGGGCAGGCAGGCCGCGACGACGTCACGGGGCGAGACCCGCACCGGCCCGTCGGTACCCGGCACCGTGACCGGGTCGGTACGGTCGAGGCCCACCTGGTGCAGGACCCGCAGCGTGTTGATGAAGTCGCCGCCCAGCCCGTACTTGAAGGTGACACGGCCCGCGTCGACCCAGCGCGGGATCAGCAGGACTTCCTCGTGCTCGACGTTGACGCACTCGACGGGTCCGATGCCCTCGGGGAAGTCGAACACCTCCGGCTCGGTGAAGGGCGCGGTGGTGAACCAGCCGCGGTCCTTCTCGAAGACCACCGGCGGGTTGAGGCATTCCTCGATCGTGGTCCAGATGTTGAACGACGGCGCGAAGTCGTAGCCGTCCACGGTGAGGTTGGCGCCGTCGCGTACGCCGATCTCCTCGATGGTGTCGAAGAGCTGGTCCGCGGCGTAGCGGGCGAAGACATCGGACAGGCCCGGCTCCACGCCCATGCCGACAAGGGCGAGCCGGCCGGACCTGGTCCAGTCGTCCTCGAGGGAGAACTGCTCGTCACCCAGCTTGACCCCGCACTCCTCGTAGGGCCGCTCGGCATGCGGCCTCGACAGGGACATCGCCATGTCCATGTAGTGGGCACCGGCGGCGAGTGCGGCGCGGTAGAGCGGCATGACGAATCGGGGGTCGGTCGCGTTGACCAGGACGTCACAGCGCTCTCGTTCGAGCAGTTCCCTGACCGCGGACTCGTCCGACGCGTCGATGCGGGCGGCGGCGAACCGGTCTTCCGCCTCGGGGCGCGCACCCTTTCCGGGCGTGGTGACGGCCGCCACGGCCGCTTTGGCGCGTGACTCGTCGTAGTCGGCGACGATCATCCGCTCGAAGAATCCTCGGCGGGCGGCGATCCGGGTGATGGCCGTGCCCACCCCACCGGCGCCGATCAGCAATACGCGCATAGCCAGGTCCTTTCCGTTTCCCGAAGTCTGCCCGAGGCGTCGCCCCGTGCCTCGATGAAACGCAGCGGGCGCTGATACGGTCAATGGCGTTGGCATAAGGGTGACCGAGGGTGAGGACGGGGACGGGTCAATGCCGAAGAAGGTGGTACCGGAGCGCCAGAGACGTCGTCGGCGCCCCACGAAGGGCGGCGTCGTGCTCTCTGAGCGGCTGATCGTCGAGACGGCGCTACGGATGCTGCGTGAGCACGGCGGCGCCGGGCTCACGGCGCGGCGGCTCGGAACGGCTCTGGGGGCCGATCCGAGCACGCTCTACCGCTACTTCCGGGGCATGGACGAACTGACGCTGGCGGTCGGGGACGAGCTGATCGGCCGGGCCCTGCGCGGCTGGTCGCCGTCGGAGGACTGGCAGGCGGACCTGCGCGAGTTGGGCCTGCGGATCCATGCCGCGTACCTCGCCCATCCGCAGGCCGCGGTGCTGACGGCGAGCCGGGTCTCCGGAAGAGCGCATGAGATCGCCTCGGACGAGACCATCCTGGGCGTGCTGCACAGGGCCGGCTTTCCCACACCCGACGCGGTGCGTGTCTATCACTGCTTCATCGACCAGACGCTGGCCTTCGCCGCCCTCGACGCGGCTGCTCTCGCGCTGCCGGAAGCGGCCCGCCGGGCGGACGAGGCCGTGTGGCAGGCCACCTACGCCCGACTGCCCGCGAGCTCGCATCCTCATATCGCACCGGCGGCCCCGCACCTGATCGCGGAGATGAACGTCAGCGCCTACCCGGCGGCGCTCGACATGCTCATCCGCAGTGCCGCGGCGCAACTCACGGCGTCGTGACGGGGGCAGCCGCCGGCCCGGGTTCTGCGACCCGCGCGGGATCGGTGACCGTCGCGGGGCGCTTGCCCGCCATACGGCAGCCGAGGCAGTCCGGATGCCCGTGCCGCGCGGAGCGGTCGCGCACGCGCCAGGACCATTCGTGCCGCGGGCGCGGTCCGCTCGGCTTGCCCCAGCCGGCGAGGTGGAGCGCCCAGGTCACGACGGCGGCCAGGGCGGTGATGCCCCCGCCCAGCAGGGTGAGCGGCAGTGACACGGCGGCGACGGCGACCCCCACGACGCCGAGGCCGACGAGCGAGATCGCCGTGCCGGTCCATCCCGCCACGGTGTGGCCGAGGTCGACATCCCCGTGTGCGCTCATGGCTCCCCTTCCCAGTGGCCGGAGATAGGCTCGGACCAGAGAAATTTTATCTCACGAACTAAGTTACTTAGACAGTAAGGGAAAATCTCGGTGGATGGCAAGGCGCGCCCCCGCGCCACCGCGGAACAGGCCCACGCCCAGATGGATCACCTCGTCGCGCTCGGGATCGTCGCCCAGCACGACGTCGCACAACGGCTGGGACTGAACGTCACCGACCTCACCTGCCTCGGCTTCGTCCTGGAGGCCGAGGCGGCCCAGGAACCCCTCACCGCGGGGGAACTGGCACAGCGGGCGAACCTCACCACAGGGGCGATCACCGGCGTGATCACCCGGCTCGAACGCGCGGGATACGCCCATCGCCGCAGCGATCCCGGCGACCGCCGGCGAGTGCGGGTCGTCGCCGACGAAACCGCCGCGGCGCGCCTGTTCGAGGTCTACGAGCCCAACTACCTCCGAATGGCGGACCTGTTCGCCGATTACTCCCCCGAGGAGATCGCGGTGCTCTCGGACTGGTTCACGCGCGCGACCGAGATCATGCGCGCATCACTGGAGGAGGTCCGCAGCAGCGGAACGGACTAGACAGCTCCCGGTCCGGCGCCCGGGCACATAGGCTCCCCCTGCATGTGCTCGATCACTCCGGAGGCACAACCACCGTGGCAGACCAGCGAGTTTTCATCATCACCGGCGGAGGGACGGGCATCGGGGCGGCCACCGTGCGGCTGTTGCGCGCGGACGGTCACCACGTGGTGATCTCCGGGAGACGCCCCGAGCCGCTGTTCGCGATCGCGCGGGAGACAGGGGCCCTGGCGCACCCGGCGGATGCCGCCGACCCGGGAGCCGTCCAGAGCCTCGTGGACGCCGCTGTGACCGCGTACGGCCGGCTGGACGGGCTCGTGCTCAATGCCGGTGTCGGACGTGCGGGTGCCGTCGGGGATCTGGCGGACGAGGACTGGGAGGCGGTGATGCGGACCAACGTCACCGGGCCCTTCCTCCTGCTTCGCGCCGCCCTGCCGCAGTTGCTCCGCGCACGTGGTTCGGTCGTTGCCGTCGCGTCCGTGTCCGCGCTGCGCAACGGGCAGGCCAATGCGGCGTACGCGACGTCGAAGGCGGCACTGCTCCAGCTGTGCCGGTCGGTGGCGGTGGACTACGGACGGCAGGGCGTGCGGGCCAACACCGTGTGCCCGAGCTGGGTACGTACGGAGATGGCCGACCGGCGTATGGCCCGCTTCGCCGAGGAGGCCGCACTGGGCGACGGCGGGGTGCAGGCGGCATACGAGGAGGCGACCCGGCTCATTCCGGCGCACCGGCCCGGCGAACCGCACGAGGTCGCCGAGGCGATCTCGTGGCTGCTCTCCCCCGCCGCATCGTTCGTCAACGGGGCAACACTCACGGTGGACGGCGGAGTGACCGCCGTGGATCCCGGGACCCTCGCCTTCGGCCACCGGATCGAACCCCGTACCACCGACGGCGGTTGAGGCCACGGGGGCCGCCGGTCCGGGTCACCTGATGGGAGTCCGGGTCACCTGATGGGAGGAAGTTCCCGGCCGGTCCCGGCGATCGAAGCTCCGGCAGCCGGCGCGCTGCCAGAGTGAGGGCGCACCCCTCTCCCGAAGGAGTCCGCTGTGCCGCTCAGGCTCGCGCCCACCCGTCTCGCCGTCGCGACCGCCGCTGTCGCCGCCCTCGCCGCAGGAACTCCCGTCGCGTATGCGGCACTGGACGCGGACCGGGCCGGTGCCCAGGAGCGGGCCGGCGTCGCGGACCGGTCCGCTGTCGCGGAGCGGGGTCAGCGGTACGTCGAGACGCGTCTGTTCTTCGGGACCGAGCGGCCGGACGGCGGACCCGCGGTCACGGAGCGGCAGTTCAGCGCCTTCGTCGACCGGCATGTGACGCCCGCCTTCCCGGACGGGCTCACGGTCCAGGACGGGCAGGGCCAGTGGCGCGACGCCGCCGGGGCGATCGAGAGGGAGCGGTCGTACGAGCTGATCCTTTTGTACCCGGCGGCCGAAGGCAGCAGCCGCGACCACAGTGTCGAGGAGATCCGCGCGACGTATCGGAGGCTGTACGGACAGGAGTCCGTCGCCCGCCTCGACCAGACCGTTCATGCGGACTTCTGACGCGAAGCCCCGGGCGTAGCCGAGACGGGGGCGATCTCCCACATGAAGGAAGCCTGATTCCTCCCGTCGGGATCATTGCGCAGCAGGAGCAGCCTCGAGGCGCTGTCGGGCAGGGACGCAAGATGGTTTATCGTTCATCTAGACGCGGGTGCGAACAACGGGACACCTCTGCGCGTACGCACCCGCCCCAGAGCCGCCCCGGCCGGCCTCCCCCGACCGGCCGGGGCTTCCCTTCGTTCCAGGCGCCCTCCCCTCAGGACGAGTCCCGCTCGGCGAAGGCCAGGACCTGCTCGATCGTGTCCGCCTCCGCCGCGGTCTTGTCGGGGCGGTGACGCAGCACACGCGCAAATCGCAGCGTCACGCCCCCGGGGTAGCGCGTGGAGCGCTGAAGGCCGTCGTAGGCGATCTCGACGACCAGCTCGGGACGGACATGTACGACGAAGCCGTCGTCGGAGATCGCCAGTTCGCGCAGCTGATCGGTCTGCCGGCGCAGCATCGCGTCCGTGAGCCCCTTGAAGGTCTTGCCGAGCATGACGAAACCGCCGTCGGCCGCGCGGGCGCCGAGGTGGAGATTGGAGAGCAGTCCGGTGCGGCGGCCGTGCCCCCATTCGGCGGCCAGGACGACGAGGTCGAGGGTGTGGACGGGTTTCACCTTGAGCCATGAGCGCCCGCGCCGGCCGGCCACGTAGGGGGCGTCCAGGGCCTTGACCATGACGCCCTCGTGGCCGCGGTCGAGGGTTGCGGCGAGGAACTCGTCGGCAGCACGCAGTTGCTCCTCGGACCCGGGATCGTCCACGACGACGCGGCGCACCCGCATGGGTTCGGCGACGAGGCGCGCCAAGGCCGCATGCCGCTCGCGGCCGGGCAGATCGAGCAGATCGACGGCGTCGGCCGCCAGGATGTCGAAGAAGACCGGGGACAGGGGCAGCGCGGCGGTCGCCGCGGCCACGTCCGTGCGGGAACCCACGCGCGAAGCGATGTCCTGGAACGGCAGGGGCCTGCCGGACGGGTCGAGTGCGATCACTTCGCCGTCCAGGATGAACCGGTCGCCCGGCAGATCACGCACGGCGGCGACGATGTCGGGCAGCCGTCCGGTGATGTCATCGAGGGAACGGGTGTGAATGCGCACATCCTCGCCGGAGCGGTGGACCTGGATACGGACGCCGTCCAGCTTCTCCTCGACAGAGCAGGCCCCGACCGCCTGGACGGCGTCGGCGACCGATGTCGCGGTGTGGGCGAGCATCGGATGCACGGGGCGGCCGACATGCAGCCGGAAGGACGCGAGGACGGCGGGCCCCTCGGCGAGCAGGGCCTCTGCCACACGGGGCAGGGAACCCTCGACCATGACCGCGCGCCGCACTTCGCCGGCCGGGGCACCTGCCGCTTCGGCGACGCCTTCCAGCGCTACGGCGTCCAGGGCCCCTTGGCGCACCTCGCCCGTCAGCAGCCGGAGCATGAACTCCTGCTCCGGGCCGGTCGCTGCACCCATGAGTTCCCCGACGAGCCGCCTGCGTCCGGCCTGGGCACCCGCTCCGGCGACCTGCGCGAGCGCGGTGAACGCGGCATCGGCGTCGGCGACGGTAAGGCGCGGCTCGGCCGCCGGCTCCACCCGGTCCTTGAGGACGCTCCAGCCGACGCCCAAGCGCCCCTGGGGGAGCCGTCCCGCGAGGTAGGAGATGACGAGCGCGACCTCACCCGGCCGGGCGTCCGCGAACAGCGACGCGAGCGCCGCGATCTTGCGGGTACGGGACGGCTCGGCGGCGACCTGTCGTGACACGTCCGCGATACGGGCCAACAGCATGTCGCCATCGTGCCCGCCTGGAGCGAGCCGCGCACGTGCTGACGACGGGCGGTGGGACGGGCGCGCGGAGGACGCCCGGAGACGGACGGAAGGGGGCCGACGGCCGAGCCCGGCGGCTGTCAGCCGGCGGTGCCGAACAGCCGCTCCAGATGGCGGTCGAGCAACCGCAGCGCCTCCTCGGGTGAGTGGACATTCAGCAGCGTGTACGCCGTCAGTCCGTCGACCAGGCCGATGAGAATCATCGCCTCGTCCTCGGCGACGATCCCGGCAGGCAGCTCATCCCGTTCCGCGGCCCTGCGCAGAAGTCCCGCGAAGAACTCGCGAAGCCTCGGAATGCCCTCCTGAGCCTCGGAGCTGAGCCGCTCGTCATGGACGGCCCGTCCGAAGTAGGCCGCGGCGACGAGCTGCCCGATGCGGCTGCGTTCGTCCAGGGGCAGCATCCCGGCGAGGGATTCGCGCAGCACGAAGCGGGGCGAGGGCTCCTCCGGCAGATCGGCTGCGGCCTTCTCGATGCGTTCCCTGATGCGCCGGTCGGCGAGCTGACTGATCTGCCGGAGCGCGAAGAGCAGCATCTCGTCCTTGGAACGGAAGTAGTGCTGGAGCCTGCCCAGCGAGATCCCGGCCTCGGCGGCGACCTCGCGCAGACTCACTCCGTCGAGCCCTCGTGTACTAGCGATGCGCCAGAGCGCATCGGAGATCTCCTGACGCCGCTCCTCATGATCCACCTTCTTGGGCACGGTCTGCCTCGCTCCCTTTTACAAGTCACTTGTACCGTTGTAACGTATCGGCGCCCAATACAGTTGACTTGAAAACGGGGGTCTCATGTCCACGCCTGCCGCGCCGCTCCTGCGACCACCCCGCTTCGGGGTCGATCCCCGCGCCCGGCGCTGGTGGACGATGCAGGCACTGCTCTCGGTCAGCGGGCCCGTGCTGCTCGTGGCGCTCACGCTCGCGACGCTCTCCGCGCTCTTCTTCGCCGGAGCGCTGCCGTGGCTCGGCCCACTGCTGCTGGTCACGCTCGTCGTTCCCGCGCTGGTGTACATGACGGTCATGCCTCGCCTGCGCTGCGCGGTGCACGGCTGGGAGCTGGGCACGTACGCCGTCTACTCGGCCAGGGGCTGGCTGTGGCAGCAGCGGCGTATCGCACCGCTGTCCCGGGTGCAGACCGTCGACACCGTGCGCGGCCCGGTCCAGCGGCGGTACGGACTTGCCACGCTCACGGTCACCACGGCCTCCACGGCGGGAGACATCAGGATCTCCGGACTGTCGGAGGCCGATGCCGAAGAACTCTCGCGCCGTATCGGCGAAGCCGCACAGGCAGTCCAGGGGGAGGCCACGTGACCGCGCAGGCGGCTTCCGAGGCCCCGCCCGCGTCCGTTGCCTGGCGCCGGCCCGATGCGCGGACCCTCCTGGTGCGGTGCGGCTGGCTGGCGCCACCACTCGGGTCGGTGACACTCACGACACTCGCCACCGGCGGGCGGATCGGCACCGGTGGATGGATCACGCTCGCCGTCATCGCCGCGGCATTCGCCGTCGTCACGTCGTACGGGGTGCTCGGGTGGAGCCGCACGCGCTACCGCCTCACCGGCGACTCGCTCGTCCTGCGCAGCGGGGTGTTCAGCCGACGGCTGCGGACCGTGCCGCTGCGGCGCGTCCGCAGCGTCGACGTCACCGCCACACCGCTGCACCGGCTGCTCGGCCTCGCGGTCGTTCGCGCGGGCTCCACCACCTCGCACGGGGGTCGAGGTGACATCACCCTGAACGCGGTCTCCCGGGGTGAGGCCCTGCGGCTGCGGTCAGCACTGCTCGCACACACCGCCCGCCGGACTCTCGGCGGCGACCCGGTCCTGGCCCGGCTCGACCGGCGCTGGCTGCGCTATGCCCCGCTCACCTTCTGGGTGATCGGCGGGGTCGGCGTGGCGGCGGGCACGGTCTACCGGATCCTGGACGCGGCCGGGATCGAGCTGTGGCGCGTGGCATTCGTCCGGCGAGCCTTCAGCGAGTTCGGCAGCAGTGTGCTGTGGCTGACCGTCCCCGGCGCCCTGCTGGCCGTCGTCGCCGTCGGCTCGCTCGGCGCGCTCGCGCTGTACGCCGAGAACTGGTGGGGTCTGCGCACCGAGTGGAGCGACGACCGCACGCTGGCCGTGCGGCGGGGCCTGCTCACCACGCGCTCGGTCGCCATCGAACGCGCGCGGCTGCGCGGAGTGATCCTCCGCGAGCCGTTGCTGCTGCGGGCCGCGGGCGGGGCGAGCGTGCACGCCGTCGCAGGCGGCCTCGGCGACCGCGAGCAGACCCGCAGACGCAGCGCGCTCCTGCCGCCCGCTCCGCGCGGGCAGGCACTGAGGGTTGCGGCCGGTGCGCTGCGTGCGGCACAAGCGCCCTTCGAGGGTGCGGAGTTCACCACGCACCCGCCGGTGGTCCTGCGCCGCCGGGTGATGCGTGGGCTGCTGCTGTTCGTCGTGCCGGGCACGGTCGTACTCGTGCTTGCAGGGCTGCTGCTCGCCCCTGTGCTTCTGCACTGCGCCTGGGTGTTCACCGTGGCCTCCGTACCACTGATGTGGGGCCTGGCCCGTGACGCGAGCCGCAACCTCGGTCATGCCGTGCGCGGACGCCATCTGCTGGTGCGTTCCGGTACGTTCACCCGGGACACACTCGCACTTGAGCGTGACGCGATCCTCGCGTGGACATTCACTTCCTCGCCGTTCGCCCGGCGGTCCGGTCTGGTCACCGTCACCGCGGCCGTGGCGGCGGGTGAGCACGGCTACCGCATCCCCGATCTGGCGGCGCGTAAGGCGCCGTCGTTCGCGGCCGCGGCGGCACCCGGGATCGTCGAGGAATTCCTTCAAGTCGCCTGAACATCTGCCATCCTTCACTCAACTCCCCTAATCTGCCGTCAATTTGCTCCACTCCCGACACAGCAGGCAGGGGACCATGAGGAAGCTCTCGCGTACGGCTGTGCCCGCGGTCGCAGCAGTATTACTGGGTATCGTGCTCGCACCGGCCGGGGCGCAGCCGGCCGAAGCACATGACGCGGCGGCAGGACCGGCGTACTCGTCCACCACCTGGGTCGGCGTCCACAACGCATACGAGAAGGCGAAGTTCCCGTACTTCGCGGACGCCCTCGACTCAGGTGCCGGAATGCTCGAACTGGACCTCTGGACCAATGTGTTCGGCAGATCGTGGCGGGTCTCCCACAGCAACCCGGTGGGCAACGACAACAACTGTGTGAACGCGGCGACCGCCGCCGAGCTGCGTACCAAGTCCCGCAACCAGGACCTCGGCGGCTGCCTCTCGGACATCCGGGCCTGGCACGACGCCAACCCCGGCCACCGGCCCATCCTGCTCAAGATGGAGCTCAAGGACGGCTTCCAGAGCAAGAACGGCCGCGGACCGGCCGCCCTCGACGCCCTGCTGGCCTCCCGGCTCGGTGACGCGCTGTTCCGTCCGTCCGATCTGGCCGGCGCTCACCCGAACCTCGACACCGCCGTGCGGGCCCAGGGCTGGCCCGCCCGTTCCGACATGGCCGGGAAGTTCGTGGTCGAGCTCATCCCCGGCACGGTCGAGCAGGGCAACCCGTTCGACACACTGTGGACCGACCGTGAGTACGCCGAGCACCTGCGCGGGCTGGCCGCGGCCGGCCGGCTGAGGGAGGCCGCCGCGTTCCCCGCAGTCATCAACGCACAGGCCGGCGATCCGCGCAGCCGGTACAAGGACCCCTCCATCCGTCCCTGGTTCGTGATCTTCGACGGCGATGCCTCCACCTATTCGGGAGGCACCATCGACACCGCCTGGTACGACCGGAACCACTACCTCGTCGTCATGACCGGCGCGGCGGGCGTGGCACCGGCCATCGACGGCACGCATCCCACCGAGGCGCAGGCTCGCGACCGTGTCGCGCTGCTGGCCGGACGGTACGCGAGCGTCGTCTCGGCGGACTGGTACCCGCTGCCCTCGGTCCTGGCCACCGTGGTGCCGCGGGGTACGGCAACCACAGCCGGCACACGGCGGTAGAACCCGTCTGTGTCACCGGCCTCGGCCGGGGCCGGTGACACGAACCGCGGGTGTAACGCGGCGACCTCGCGCGTCAAGGGCCATCGAGATCGATGAGAGGCGGGGACCCGCCGTCGGGGTAGTGCTGCTCGGCCCAGATCGTCTTTCCGGTACGTGCCTGGCGCGTCCCCCAGCGTTGCGTGAGCTGGGCGACGAGCATCAGGCCCCGCCCTCCCTCGTCGAACGTGCGCGCACGACGAAGATGGGGGGCGGTGTTGCTGCCGTCGGAGACTTCGCAGATCAGGGTGCGGTCCCGGATGAGACGCAACTGGATGGGCTCCGATCCGTAGCGGATGGCGTTCGTCACCAGCTCGCTGACCACCAGTTCGGTGGTGAACACCGCTTCGTCGAGACCCCACTCTGCGAGCTGTTCGGAAGCCGCCCTGCGGGAACGGGCGACCACGGCGGGATCCCGGGGCAGGTCCCAGGTGGCCACCTGGCCGCGGTCGAGTGCTCGGGTACGAGCCAGCAGCAGGGCGACATCGTCTTCGGGAGGACCCGGCACCAGAGTCTCGAGCACGGTGTCGCAGATGGTGTCGAGAGAGGAGGACGGGTCGGCGAGCGCGTCGGCGAAGGCACGCTGCCTCGCGTCGACGTCGCGGTCCCGGGCGTCGACGAGGCCATTGGTGTAGAGGCCCAGAAGGCTTCCTTCCGGCAGCTCTATCTCGCTCGCTTCGAAGGGAAACCCGCCGAGTCCCAGTGGAGGGCCGGGCGGCAGGTCAAGGAACTCGACCTCGCCTCCGGGTGTGACCAGCGCCGGTGCCGGATGGCCGGCACGTGCCAGGCTGCACTGGCGGGACACGGGGTCATAGACGGCATACAGGCAGGTCGCACCGACGTCGCCATCGCTGTTCGTATCGGCTTCGCCGCCTTCGGCCTGCACCCGCCGGTCCTCGGACAGACGCACCACCAGGTCGTCGAGGTGGGCGAGCAGCTCGTCGGGAGGCAGATCGATATCGGCAAGGGTGCGTACGGCGGTGCGCAGTCTGCCCATGTTCGCGGAGGCCCTCATCCCATGACCGACCACGTCACCGACGACCAGTGCGACGCGTGCGCCGGACAACGGGATCACGTCGAACCAGTCCCCGCCGACGCCGGCCCTGCCGCCCGCCGGGATGTAGCGGGAGGCGACGTCGACGGCGTTCTGCACGGGCACGACCTGCGGAAGGAGGCTGCGTTGCAGGGTCAGCGCGTTGGACCGCTCCCCCACATAGCGGCGTGCGTTGTCGATGCACACAGCGGCACGCGCCGTGATCTCCTCGGCGAGCAGCAGATCGTCCTCCGTGAACGGCGCCGGTTGCCTGTGGCGGGTGAAGGCCGCCACACCAAGGGTCACGCCACGCGCCCGCAACGGGACGAGCATCAGCGAGTGGGTACCCACCGTCCGGATGCGCTCGGCGCGGACCGGGTCGTGGGACGCCCACCGCGCCATGGCCGTATCGGTCAGTTCATAGATCGCGGACCGGCCGGCCGACACCGACTCGGCCGGCGGGGAGTGCTCGGGATAGACGGCTTCGCCCCCCACCGGCACCACGACCTCCGGCGTGCCGTCGAGGACCGAACTGTGCGCGGCGCGGTGCAATGTGATCGAGCCGGTCAGAGCGGCGGGCGAGGGTTCGTCGCCGCGTTCGAGGAACGTGAGCAGGTCGACGCTGGCGAAGTCCGCGAGCTGCGGTACGGCCGCATCGGTCAGCTCCTGGGCCGTGACCCGGACGTCGAGAGTGCTGCCGATGGCTCTGCTCGCCTCGTTGACCAGGACCAGGCGCTGCCGGGCCCGGTACTCGTCGGTCAGGTCGTGCGCTCTCAGACAGACGCCCTGCATCTGACCGGACCGGTCCTGGAGGGGTATGAGGGAGACCGCCCAGGAATGCCGCCCTCTCCTTCCCGGAACCTCCAGCTGTGTCGTCACATGCTGCGTCTCGCCGCTGCCCAAAGCCTGGCGCATGGCCCGCTCGACGCTGTCGCTGTCCTCCGCCGGCACGATCTCGGGCGTGCGCAGCCCTCGGATGACCTCCTCCCGGAGGTCGAGCGCCCGCTCCATGGCCCGGTTCACACGGACCACCCGCAGGCCGGTGTCATAGACGGCCATCGGAAGGGGCTGCTCAGTGAATGCCAGTTCCCGGAGGCTGCCTTCGTCGGCGCCGTCCTCGGGCAACACCGCGGACACTATGAGCCACTCACTGTCGCCGGCCGAGTTGGTCCGGCGGTGCGCCAGCAGGCTCACGTCCAGCGGACGACCGTCACCGTGACGCAATGCCACCGCCGCGGTCCAGCGCCGCCTACCCCCGGTGACGTGTGCCCAGACATGCTCCGTGACGGGCCGTGCCAGCAGCTCGACAGCCGGGCGGCCGATGACGTCGCGTGACGAACAGCCCAGCAGACGCGCGGCCTCCGGGCTCCATCCCGTGATGCAACCCGTCCCGTCCGTGGTGGCCGCGGCTGTGTAGGCCTCGGCGAGAAGAGCAGGCGCGCGATTGTGGCGCGACGCATGCGGGCGTGTCACTTCAGCGAATCTATCACCGGTGGTGGGCATCAGCCCGATTTACGCCCGGCGGTGCGGACGGCCCCCGCATCCGTGCCGGACACGGCCCACGGCCCCCGGCCGGCGGCACCTCAGCCGGGGGATGACGGCGACGGCTTGCGCAAGCGCAAGCGCGCAAGCAGCCCCTTGGAGACACGCCTTGCCGAAGCCCGGTGTCTCCCTCCGGTGTCCCTGCCTGCCCTTTCAGGAAGGTGCCAGTCGCTGCCGGGCGCCGTGCGATCCGGTACTCCGCGCGGGACCGGGGCCGAGAGCGCACCGGGTCTCGTACCGGTGTCGGCGCCGGTGCCACTGCCACTGCCGGGCAGCGGTGCCCTGCCCGCGGAGTCCGGATGCGGCACCCGCAGCCACTCGCCGTCCGGACGGGGCGCCGGGCCCGAGGCCCTTGCATCGTCCACCGCCAGGGCCAGGCTCATCCGGTGCCAGAGGATCTCGTCGGGGTCGTCCGCCAGCAGCAGACGGCCGGTGATCTCGCGGACCGCGGGGAACTCCGTACGCCCGAACGGCGCGGCAGGTCGGAGCCGTTCCAGATGCGCACGCTCGTACGGGTCGTCCACCACCTCGGCCACCTGCACCGGATCGAGGAGTGACGCGATCGCCGCCGCACGCGCCCATGGCCCCGGCGACTGCCGCAGCAGGATGCCCAGGCGGCGTCCGCGCCAGTTGCGGCCGCGCCAGTCCTCACCGGCGTCGAGTCCGGCCCGTAGCGCCGCCGGCAGTCTCCCGTCGAGCAGCTCGGGGTGCCGGGCCGCGAACTCCTTGAGTTCCGCTGCCAGATACAGCCAGACCACCGCCCGGTAGCGGTTCAGATAGAACCTGACCGGGATGATGTGCCCCGCGCGGGCCAGCCTCGTGAAGCGGCCGGGTGAGGCGGAGATGAGCCGGGCGGCGTCGGCCGTGCCGACGGTCCTGACCCGCTCGCGCAGCGCGTCAGGGAATCCGTCGGCCGCTCGCAGCCGGTCGATCTCCTCCTGGGGCACGCCGACCCTGCCCGCGGTCCTTCCCGGGGTGGTGCGGATGTAGCCGAGCTGCACCGCGAGGTCGAACTCGCCGCGTTTCAGCTCCAGTGCCGTCGCCGCCCGCGTGAAGGCCACGGCTGTGGGCGTACCCGTGGTGGTGTCGGTCATTTCAGTTCCCCCGTACTCCCGCGGTACTCCCGCGCTCCGGTACTCGCCGTAGGCGACGAGCACTCTCTGTGACGAGAGTAGGCCCGGGGAACGAGATCCCGCCGGGCCTGTGGAAAACCTCGGTCCGGCCTCTCGACACAGGTCAGATGTCGTGGAGGCCGGCAGGTCGGAGGTCTAGGAGGCCGGCGGGACCCGGCGCTCGGGCCGGGGCGGCCCAGCAAGCCGCGCCGGGAGCCGAAAGCTAGAGCGTCGCGCGGCCCGGCTGCCGGGCCTCCACCGCGAGATGCTCGCCCACTCGGTTCACCAGCAGGGTCATCTCGTAGGCAACCTGGCCGACGTCGGCCTCCGCCGCGCTCAGCACACACAGACAGCTGCCGTCGCCGGCCGCGGTGACGAACAGCATGGCGTCGTCGAATTCGACCATCGTCTGCCGCGCCTTGCCGGCCCGGAAGTGCCGTCCCGAGCCCCTGGCCAGACTGTGCAGCCCCGAGGAGACGGCCGCGAGATGCTCCGCGTCCTCCCTCACGAGGCCGCTGCTCGCCCCGGTGACCAGGCCGTCGTTGGAGAGTACAAGTGCGTGCCGTATGTACTCGACCCGCTTGGTCAGGTCGTCCAGAAGCCAGTCGAGCCCCTTGTCCAGCGCCATGTCCGGTCCTCCCCGTTCACGTGTTCCCTATTGCCCCGCGTTTCCAGTAAGCCTTCCTCACCGGCCTCGTACGGGCAAGGAGTCATCCAGGGCGCACGAAGGCGGGGAGCCTCCTTCGCCGTACGGCCCCCGGCGCCGAAGATGGCGGACATGCCGAAGCACATGACTCAAGAGGAATGGCGTGCGTTCGTCTCCGAGGGGACGCGCACCGGGAAGCTGGCGACCGTGAACGCGGACGGCAGCCCGCATGTGGCACCGGTCTGGTTCCTGCTCGACGGTGACGACATCGTCCTCAACACAGGGAAGCAGACCGCGAAAGGCCGTAATCTCGCGCGGGACGGGCGGGTGGCACTCTGCGTCGACGACGACCGGCCGCCGTTCTCGTTCGCGGTGATCCGGGGACGCGTGGAACTCAGCGAGGACCTTGCGGAGTTGCGTCACTGGGCGACAAGGATCGCGGCGCGGTATGTGGGTGAGGCGCTTGCGGAGGAGTTCGGCGCGCGCAACGGCGTACCCGGAGAGCTGCTGGTGCGGGTGCGCATCGAGAAGGTGGTCGCCGAGGCCGATCTGGCCGGCTGACGCAGACCGGCCCGTGAGCGCGGTCCCTGAGCACGGTGCCCCGTGAGCGCGGTCCCTGAGCACGGTGCCCCGTGAGCGCGGTCCCGAGCGTGGTGCGGTGTCCGGGCGCGCTGCGGTGTCCGGACGTGCACCGGCGGTCCGGCCGGCCCCGTCGTCCCCGGCGTGATCAGCCGACCGAGTTGAGCAGCCGGGCGGTATGCATCCGCCCGGCGTACTCGACAAGGCGGATGAGTACCTCCTTGCCCGAGTCCCGGTCGCGTGCGTCGCACAGCACGACAGGGGTCCCGCGGTCGAGGTCGAGCGCGCGGGAGACCTCGTGTGCGCCGTATGTGCGGGCTCCGGGAAAGCAGTTGACGGCGATGACGAAGGGAATGCCGCGGTGCTCGAAGTAGTCGACGGCGGGGAAGCTGTCCTCCAGCCGCCGTGTGTCGGCCAGGACGACGGCTCCGAGCGCCCCCTGCGACAGCTCGTCCCACAGGAACCAGAAACGGTCCTGGCCCGGTGTGCCGAAGAGGTAGAGGGACAGTCCTGAGCGGATGGTGATGCGTCCGAAGTCCATGGCCACGGTCGTCGTTGTCTTCCGGTCGACTCCCCCGGTGTCGTCGACGGTCTCTCCCGCAGCGCTGAGCTGCTCCTCGGTACGCAGCGGACGGATTTCGCTGACCGCTCCGACAAGGGTCGTCTTGCCGACCCCGAAACCACCGGCGACCAGTATCTTCAGCGCGAGAGCGGCGGATTCTCCGCCGGTGCTGCCGGAGAGCTCGGAGGACATGGATCACTTCTCTCATCGGATATGCGCCGACAGGCGGAAGCCCCAGGTCAGAGGCGCCCCGGAAGACGGCGGGAGCAGCGAGGGCCCGACACCAGCACATGTGTTCTGTGTGGCGTGAGCAGTATGGCAATCCGGGCCGTGACCGGGGCGTTGAGATCGATTTTTGCGTGATGTGACTGTTCTGTTTCCGGAAGATGCCCGGATGAATTCACAATTCGCGTGGCCTCGACAGGACGACGGAGGGACGCTGGTTTAGGGGGGCACTGGACGGGCACCCGGATCGTCCCGTTCATCGCATGCCCTCATCACGCTGGAGGCGATTCTCCGTGCAGGCGCCGGACATGCAGACCCCCGATATCCCGGCCTCGGGTGCGCAGGCCGAAGAGCAGCAGGCCCTGAAGCCGTTCCGGGGCGCAGTGCCCCGGATCGTGATCGTGGGGGCCGGATTCGCCGGTCACCGGACCGCGAGGAGGCTGTCGCGGATACTCGCCAAGGAGCGGGTGGAGATCGTCCTCCTCAATCCCACCGACTACTTTCTGTATCTGCCACTGCTGCCCCAGGTGGCCGCCGGGATCCTCGAGCCCCGAAGGGTCACCGTGTCGCTGGCGCACACCCTCCCCCGGGTACGGCTCGTACTCGGGGAGGCGTCCCAGGTCGATGTGGACGGACGTCGTGTGGAGTACACGGATCCGGAGGGCAGGCACCGGGAGTTGACGTACGACCGGCTCGTGCTCGCGGTCGGCAGCGTGAACAAGCTGCTGCCCGTGCCGGGAGTCGCCGAGTACGCGCACGGCTTCCGTGGCATGCCGGAGGCGCTGTTCCTGCGTGACCACATCACGAAGCAGACGGAGCTCGCCGCCGAGACGACCGATCCCGAGGAGTACGCGTCCCGCCGCACGTTCGTGGTGGTGGGAGCGGGCTACACGGGGACCGAGGTCGCCGCACAGGGCAAGCTCTTCACCGACGCGCTGCACGCGCAGTTGGCCCGCCCGAAGGCACCCCAAGAGGCTGCCGGGCAGTCGCGATCGGCCCCGCCACGCTGGCTGCTCCTCGACGTCGCACCCAGGGTGCTTCCCGGGCTCGACCAACGGTTGTCCGACACCGCGGACCGTGTGCTGCGCGGCCGGGGTGTGGAGGTGCTGATGGGAACGTCCGTCAAGGAGGCCACCCCGACCGGGGTGTTGCTGGACAACGGTGAGTTCGTCGCGACGGGGACGCTCGTCTGGTGTGTCGGCGTCCGGCCGGATCCGCTCGTCGAGGCAGTCGGCCTGCCCGTCGAAAGTGGCAGGCTGTGCGTCACCCCGCGGCTGAACGTACCCGGCCGCCCGGAGGTCTTCGCCTGTGGGGACGCGGCCGCTGTGCCCGACCTGACCCGGCCCATCGCCGGGGACGGCGGTGGCCGGGGCTACGAGCTGACGCCGATGACCGCGCAGCACGCCAGCCGTCAGGGGAACGCCGCGGCGCGCAATGTCGCGGCTTCCCTGGGGTTCGGCGAAGCCCGCCCGTACAAGCACCACGACCTGGGGTTCGCCGTCGACCTGGGAGGGGTGAAGGCGGCGGCCAACCCGATGGGCGTCCCCCTGTCGGGCCCGCTGGCGGGTGCGGTCACCCGCGGGTACCACCTGGCGGCGATGCCGGGCAACCGGGTGCGCGTGGCGGCCGACTGGCTGCTCGAAGCGGCGCTGCCGCGCCAGGCGGTGCAGCTCGGTCTGGTCCCCGAGTGGTCGGTGCCACTGGACTCGGCCTCGCCCGAGCTCGCACATTTCCCCAAGGCGCACACCAAGGAGTGACATGCGGTACGAAGAACTGGCCGAGCTCGGCCAGCAACTACGGATCGACGCGGTGCGGGCGGCCGACGCCGCGGGCTCGGGTCATCCGACCTCGTCCATGTCGGCGGCCGACATCGCGGCCGTACTCCTCGCCAACCATCTGCGCTACGACTTCGACGACCCGGGCCATCCCGCGAACGACCGGCTCATCCTCTCCAAGGGGCATGCCTCGCCCCTGCTGTACGCCCTCTACAAGGCGGCGGGAGCGATCGACGACGAGGAACTGCTGAGGTTCCGGCGGCTCGGCAGCCGCCTCGAAGGGCATCCCACACCACGGCTGCCCTGGGTGGACGTCGCCACGGGCTCGCTGGGCCAGGGCCTGCCGGTGGGCGTCGGCACGGCCCTCGCCGGAAAGTACCTCGACCGGATCCCGTACCGGGTCTGGGTGCTGTGCGGCGACAGCGAGATGGCGGAGGGCTCGGTCTGGGAGGCCGTCGAGCACGCCGCGTACGAGCGGCTCGGCAATCTGACGCTGATCGTCGACGTCAACCGGCTCGGGCAGCGCGGGCCCACCCGCCACGGGCACGATCTCGACGCCTACGCCCGCAGGCTGAAGGCCTTCGGCTGGCACACGGTCGAAGTCGACGGACATGACGTCGAAGCCGTGGACAAGGCGTTGGCGGAAGCAGCCGGCTCCGAGGAACGTCCGACCGCGGTCATCGCCGCCACCTACAAGGGGCGGGGCGTCGCCGCCGTGGAGGACCAGGAGGGCAAGCACGGAAAGCCGCTCCCCGATGCGGACGCCGCGATCCGGGAGCTCGGCGGCCCCCGTTTCATCGGGGTGGAGGTGCAGTCGCCGCCATCCACACGGTCTGCGGACCGGGACAAGGGCCGGCCGGAGCTGCCACGCTTCGACCGCGGCTCCAAGGAGGCGACCCGCACGGCGTACGGGCGGGCCCTGGCGGCGCTCGGCTCGGCACGGGACGACATCGTCGCGCTCGACGGCGAGGTCAGCGACTCGACGCGGGCGGAGTACTTCAAGAAGGAGCATCCGGACCGGTTCTTCGAGTGCTACATCGCGGAACAGCAGCTCATCGCCGCGGCGGTGGGGCTCCAGACGCGCGGCTGGGTGCCGTACGCATCGAGTTTCGCGGCGTTCCTGACCCGTGCCCACGACTTCGTGCGGATGGCGGCGGTGAGCCGGGCCGGGATCAATGTCGTCGGCTCGCACGCGGGGGTGGCCATCGGCCAGGACGGCCCGTCGCAGATGGGTCTCGAGGATCTGGCCATGTTCCGCGCCGTGCACGGTTCGACCGTCCTGTACCCGTGCGACGCGAACCAGACGGCGCGGCTGGTGGCGGCCATGGCTGACCTGGAAGGCGTCCGCTATCTGCGCACCAGCCGCGGCGAAACGCCCGTCATCTACGAACCCGACGAGGAGTTCCCGGTCGGCGGGAGCAAGGTGCTGCGCAGCAGTGAGGACGACCGGGCCACGATCGTCGCCGCGGGCCAGACCGTCCATGAGGCGCTGCGCGCCTCGGACGCACTGGCCGCGGACGGAATTCAGGTCCGGGTGATCGACCTCTACTCGGTCAAACCGGTGGACGTGGAGACGCTCAACGACGCGGCCGGCGCGACGGGATGCATCCTCACGGTCGAGGACCATCATCCGGAGGGCGGGATCGGCGACGCCGTCGCGGACGCGTTCGCTGACGGCCGTCCGGTGCCCCGGCTGGTCCGTCTGGCCGTGCGCAACATGCCGGCATCGGCGACGCCGGAGGAGCAGATGCGCGCCTCGGGCATCGACGCGGAGGCGATCTCGGCGGCAGTGAAACTTCTGGTCGAGCGGGTCGTCGTGCGCTGAGGGGACCAGGGCTGAGCGGCCCCGGGAGGGTGCCGGGCATCGGTGGGTTGCGCTCTCGGTGCCCGGCAACGGCCCGGACCTCCGCCCGGCCTCCCGTTGCGTACCGGAAGATCGATCGGAGTACCCGGGGACGCCGAGCATCGCCGGTGTGAGGGCCGGACGCCGCACGGTGGAGATCCGTCGGACCGGAAGGTTCTGTTCGCGTCGGACGGTTTCACCAAAGCCGATCTCGTCGACTCCTACCGTTCGATCGATCTCACGGCACACGCTGCCGCATCTTCCTGGATGTGCAGCGCAACGGCTATGCGCATGCGCAGACCGCCGTGGCGCCGTTCTCCGTGCGGGCGCTCGACGGCGCGCCGGTCGCCACGCTCATCGGCCGGGACCAACTGGACGATCCGGAACTGACGTCACGTCGCCGGACCATCGTCGATGTGGCGGAGCAGGCCGATGCGGACCCACGGAATGGGGGGTACTGCGTCGCGGAAGGGCTCCGGCCCGAGCAAGGCGCCGGCTCGACGCGGGCCCTCGGGGTGGCGTCGCCCCGGCGACGGCGTTGAGCGCACAGGTTGAGCGGCAGCGGCTGCTGTGAACAACCGGCGCTCGGCGGAGATCGTGTGCGTCACCACATGCCTGTGCTACCAGCGGTACCAACGTGACCTCGTGCCCGCGGCTGTCGTACTCCGCATGAGGAAGCCGAGCAGCCAGATCACCAGAACCACCAGCGCGATCCACCACAGCACTTTCACCGCGAAGCCTGCTCCGAAGAGCACAAGGGCAAGCAGCAGAACGAGAAGGATCGGAACCATTTGTCTGCACCTCCGCCCTCCGGGTGCCCCCAATCCCTCGGCATACACCGTGAGTTCCCGCGAACGCTAAGGAGGCAAGCGGCGGCAGCACTCCGACCGCGGGACGCGACCGACCGTTCTGGTCGCCCTGGCCGCAAACCTCGTCATCGCCGTCGCCGAGGCCGTCGGCGGTCCGGTCGCCTCGTCCTCCGCGGTGCCGTCGGAGACCGCCTACTCGGTTGCCGACAGTGTCGGTGAAGTCCGCTGGACCGGAGGTCGACCATGTCTTCCTCGACATCACGGAAGCGCCGCCGGACACGAGGCACTGGAAACCGTGTCAACGCCGGCGCAGCAGCGCGCCGAGGCCGCCGGCCGGTACGCCGGGCCCGACGGCGTACCGGCCGTCGGTGCCGTCCGCCGGATGCACGCGCAGTACGTCGGCTCCGTCCACCGCGGCCGACCGCAGCAGGGCGTCGTCGGCGCGCGCGGGCCGGGGCTCGTGTTCACCGAGGTAGCGCGTGGCGCCACGGCGCATCGCGATCTGGTCGGGCTCGGGGCCGACCCACACCTCGCGCCGGACGTCGGGTCCGTCCGGCCGTACGAGCAGTTCGGCGATCCGCTGCTCGCGTGCCGCCTCGACGAGTGCGAGGACGCCCTGGGCCCTGGCCGTACCTGGTGCGCGGAAGTGGTCGAGCTCGGCCTCCTCTGTGCGGCGCGCATGTTCCTGGCGGGCACGTTCGACGTCCGCGTCGGGGAGCCGCATGCCGGAGCCACGGACGGGTCGGCCCGGTTCCACCCCGACGCTGAGCGAGCGCAGTGGCTTCGGCAGCCGCTGCATGACGGCACGGCGTTCGCCGTCTCCGCCGACGAGGACGATCAGGTCGGCGCGGGCCTCCTCCTGGCAGAGGGCGAGCGCGGCTGCGACCTCACCGCCGCCGTCGTCCCAGGCGTTCTCGACCCTCATCCGGAAGTGGCGCTCCGACCAGCCGGCGGTCGCGGTGCGATACAGGGGCCAGTCCTTGCCCTCGGCCTCGCCCGACGCGTGGCTGCCGAGCGGGCCGCGGAGTTCGAAGGCGGCCCCCTCGCGGTCGATGTACGCGACAAGACAGACCGGCTCACGGACACTGAGATCCAGCAGCGGGGTCACTCGGGGCAGTACCGACCAGTGGACCTCGTCGACCGGCGGCGACACCGTGAGGGGCGGGTCGAGTACGACCTGCCCGTGGGTGGCGTAGACGGCCCGTCCGACCGCCCCCACGGATACCGGCCACTCGGTCAGCGCTGCGTGGACCGCCCTGCCCGTGGCCGCGTCGGCCCCTTTGAGTCCCAGCTCCCGGCAGACCTCCCGCGCGGCGCGTTCCTGCTGCCCCGGTGTCGCTTCGTCCGCGGCGGGCGTCGCGACACAGATGCTCGCCCAGGGGCCCGGGCGTTCGTAGAGAGGCGTGAGATGGGCGAGTCGCATGGCTGCACTCCGCGGACTTCGGGTCTTCATGGCCCTGCGGGCACCCGAACGGCATCGGGCGACGGCCGGTCTATGAGCGTGGCGGTCGTGACCGCGGCGCGGGCACCGGCGGGCTCCCGGCCCGCGCCTTCGGCCACAAGCTGTCGGTCACACAGGGTGCCGACCCCTCAGCGTGCCGCGCCCGTCCCTGCTTCCTCCTTGGCGAATTCGGCGGTGAAGGCCGAACAGAACGCATCGAGGTCGGCAGGCTTCCGACTGGTGATCAGGGTGTTCGGGCCCTCGTGGCAGATCTGCACCTGCTCGTCGACCCAGATGCCTCCCGCGTTGCGGATGTCCGTGCGCAGGCTGGGCCAGGAGGTCAGTACCCTGCCGCGCAGCACATCGGCTTCCACGAGTGCCCAGGGAGCATGGCAGATCGCGGCGACAGGCTTGCCCTGGTCGAAGAACGACCGTACGAACGCCACAGCCTTCTCGTCCATCCGCAGCGCATCGGGGTTGGCGACGCCTCCGGGCAGAATCAGGGCGGCGTAGTCGGTCGCGGTGCGGGGAACGACCAGGTCGACGGGAAAGACGTCGGCCTTGTCGAGGTGGTTGAAGGCCTGGACACGGCCTGGCTTCGTGGAGAGCAGGAGGGGTGTGTCGCCGGCGTCGGCGACAGCCTGCCAGGGCCGCGTGAGCTCGATCTGTTCGACGCCTTCCGGCGCCATGAGGAAGGCGATGTTCATGGTGGTCCTCGCTCCTCTCCCCCGTATCGCGTGTGCCGGTCCGGCCGGGGCCGGAGCACGGCCTGACACGGGACCTACGTACCCCCGTAGCGCGTGCCTATGCCCGCGGAGCTGCGACGATGGACGATGCTACGACGACCAGTGCGCGGGGCGGGTCAGCGACCGGGGCAGCTTCACCTGCCCGTCGCCCCTGGCCTGCTGGAGCTGGGGCTGAGTCACGAAGATGCTGCCGGTGAGATCGGCACCACCGAGGTCCGCGTCGCGCAGGTCGGCTCCCAGCAGATCGGCCAGGCGCAGGTCGGCGCCCGTGAGGTCCGCGGCGATGAGGCAGGCGCCGCGCAGGTCCGCGCCCCGGAGGTCGGCACCGGCGAGCCGGGCCCCCGGCAGGTCCGCGCCCCGTCGGTTCTTCCTGCGACCGGGTCCGGCCTCGGCTCGCACGAGCTCGCTCGCGCGCAGGAGCACTTCCCCCACCTGCCCGCGGTGGGAGGGCACGTCGACAGTCAGGAGGGCGGCGGCGTCCTGCCGGGCAAGCGCTTCGGTCTTCTCGAGGAGGCGTCGGACGCGGGCGTGGAGCGGCGCGGCTGCGGGAAGTGTCAGCGCTTCGTCCAGATACCAGAGCAGTTCGTGGAGCTGCCGCATCACAGGGAAGACGTCGAACATCTCGCGGGCCGTGTCCGGAGCTTCCCGCCAGCTCCGCCCGCCGAAGGTCGCTTGCGAGACCCTCTGACCGGCTCCGAAGCAGTCGTAGACGGTACAGCCGGAGAAGCCGCGCTGCCTGAGGCTGGTGTGAATGCCGCAGCCGAAGTCTTCCCGGAGGTTGGTGCAGGGCCGGCCCGCGGGCTTGTCGACGGCGAAGTCGGCCGATGCCGAGAAGGGCAGGGCGACGCAGCACAGCCCGAAGCAGCTGCCGCAGTCGGCCCGAAGCGCCGGCTGTTCCGGAACGGTGACGGGCTCACGCGCGTCGTGTACACCCCGGGTGACGGGGCCTTCATGGGTGTCGCGACCATCGCGTGTGTCGGGCACGGAGCGGTTCCTCTTTCCTGATTCCGGTCGGGTTTCCTGAGACCTGGTCGAGCCGGGCTCTCCAGTGTCTCCCGGACGGCGGAGCCGCCCGAGCGGGGGCGTCGCACAGGCACCGGGGCGCCTCTGTCCCGGCTGATCAGCCGCTGCTGCGGGGCGAGCTGGTGCCGGATGCAGGGCAACCCGCGCGGCGCGATTCCACCGCGCGTCGGCGTCGGCCGGTTTCGCAGCCGGACGGGAGCGGGCACGGCGCCTGCCGTTGACGGGGGTTCGCGGACACTCCGCACCACCGCGCGCCGAGGCCGGCCGGCGCTCGGTGCCTGCCTTCCCCTAGGGTCTTTCGTTCGGATCAGGCCGGATCAGTGAGCGGGGTCTGGCGGCGTGCATCGCAAGGCGGAGGAGGGAGTCCACGCGGAGCGTCGGCGACTGACGACAACGCAGCGAGGTGCGGTGCCAGGGCACGCGAACCCGGCAAGATCCGAACGAGAGGCCCTAGACCTCCCGCTTCCCGAGGGTGCCGACCGCGGCGATGACACGGTCCCAGAACCTCTCACTGTCCAGGCCGACCGCCACCTGAGCGTTGACGGGCCGGTCCAGATACCGGTGGAGATCGACGACGGTCGCCCCGCGCGTGTGCTGTCCGCGCAGTTCGACCGCCACGCTCGCCTCGGCGCACTGCACGATCGAGGCGTCGATGACACGGGCCACCGCGACCGGGTCGTGCAGGGGCGGGGCTTCGAAGCCCCACAGCCGCCGGTAGGTGGAGGCGAAGTAGGTCAGCAGCTCGGCACAGATACTGCCGAGTTCGGTGCCCAGACCTTCGAATCGGGCGACCACGTCAGGTGTGGCGAGCGCCTGGTGGGTGACGTTGAGCCCGCACATGGTGACGGGCAGGCCGCTGCGGAAGACGATGTCGGCGGCCTCGGGGTCGACGTACATGTTGAACTCGGCGGCCGGTGTGCGGTTTCCGCGGTCGGTGGAACCGCCCATGAGGACGATCTCCCGGATGTGCGCGGCCGCGTCGGGATACCGGGTCAGCAGCAGGGCGATGTTGGTCAGCGGGGCGGTCGGGACGAGAGTGACCGGCTCCGGGTGTCCGGTCAGAATCCGGTACATGAGGTCGACGGCGTGCTCGGGGACGGCATCGACGGTGGGTTCACCGAAGCGCGGGCCGTCCATGCCCGATTCGCCATGGACGTCGTCCGCCACATACAGCGGCTGAACGAGCGGCCTCGCGCAGCCGGCCGCGATGGGAACGTCGTCGATTCCGGCGGCAGTACAGATCCGGCGGGCGTTCAGGGTGGTCTTCTCGACCACCTGGTTGCCGGCGACCGTCGTGATCGCGAGCAGGTCGATCGCGGGATCCCCGGCAGCGAGCAGGATCGCGACGGCATCGTCGTGCCCGGGGTCGCAGTCGATGATGATCGGGACAGGCACGGTACTCCTCGGGGTCGGGGGCCCGGGTCGGTTGTGTCCGTCACCAGTCTGCCCCGGTCCAGGTCCGCGCAACGGCGGTTACAGCGCCCTCAGGCCGTCGATCACCTCCCGGAGGATCTTCTCGTCGGGCAGTTGTGCGGGCGGTACGGGCCGGCTGACGGTGACGTAGCGGGCCTCGAGGAGGTCGCCGAGGAGGACACGTACGACACCCACGGGCAGGTCGGCCCCCGCGGCGAGTTCCGCGACCGACTGGGTCTCGTCCTGGCAGAGCTCGAGGAGTGCCCGGTGCTCGGGGCCGAACAGGGAATCCCCGGCCCGGTCCACCGCGCCCCCGGCCACATCGACGAGTGCGATGAGATCGAGTTCGGTGCCGGGACCCGGTCTCGTGCGGCCTCCGGTCATGGCGTACGGGCGGACGAGGGGTCCCGCTTCGGCGTCGTACCAGCGGCTGCCCCGGAGTTCCTCGCCTTCGTCGCCGGATTCGCTCATGGTGGTGGGGACTCCCTGCGGTCAGCCGGCGGCGGGCGGGGTGGCGGAGGTGCGCGGCGGGGTGCCGAGGTGCTCACCCACGCGTTTGACGAGGCGGGCCATCTCGTACGCGATCAGACCGATGTCGCCGGTCACGGAGCTCAGAACGGCAAGGCAGGAGCCGTCCCCCGCGGCGGCGACGAAGAGGAAGCCGTCGTCCATCTCGACCATCGTCTGGCGGACGGATCCGGTGCCGAAGTGCCGGCCCGTGCCCTTGGCGAGGCTGTGGAATCCGGAGGCGACCGCGGCGAGGTGCTCCGCGTCCTCCCGCGTCAGTCCGCCAGAGGCACCGACGGCGAGGCCGTCGGAGGAGAGAACGACCGCGTGCCGGACCGCGGTCGCCCGCAGCACCAGGTCGTCGAGCAGCCAGTCGAGTTCTCCGGATCGGTGTTCCGCGGCGACCCTCTCGTGGTCGATCATGCGTCGTCTCCTTCGCTGCTGTGGGCGGTGCCGGGTGTGCTGCTGCTACGGGTGCTGCCGGGGGCGGCGCCGCCGCCCCGGGCCCAGCCGGCGCGGTAGGCGGCCATGCGGTCCCTGGCCTGTTCCGGTGTGCGATCCGGGGTGTCGTGCGAGGTGTCGTCGGCCGAATCCGGCGCTTCGGGCCCTGGTGCCTCGCGCAGTTGTGGCACGAGGCTCGCCTGGCGGACCCTGCGAGGGAGGCCGCCCGCGTCGTCCCCCGGCTTTGACGGGGACGCAGGGAACGAAGGCGATGACGGGGACGAGGTGGTCGACGGGGAGCGGTCGGGACGGGCCTGGGAGCGCGATTGCGGGCGAGGTCGCTGTTGTTCGTGCGACTCGGGCTGCTGCGCGGAGTGCGGGCGCCCGCGCAGTCTCAGAGCGATGACTCCGGGGGGCGGTGGTTCGGCGGCGTCCGGCTGGACTTCGACGGCCCGCGCAGCGGTGTCCTTCAGCGCCGACTCCATGCCGTGCACAGCGGTTTGCGCGGCGGACGGTGTCGCGGCATCCGGGCCCGTAACCCCTTTGTGGCCGACGGCTCGTGACGGAGATCCCGCCGAGGAAGACGCGTTCTGGAGCAGAGGTGTCGGGATCAGCACGACCGCGGTGGTTCCCCCGTAGGGCGAGGTGCGCAGCCGCACCTTGATGTCGTGGCGGGCGGAGAGCCTGCTCACCACGAAGAGACCGAGCCGGTCGCCGTCGAAGATGTCGAGCGCCTCGGACTCGTCGATACGACGGTTGGCGTCGGCGAGGGCTTCCTTGCCCATACCGAGTCCGCGGTCCTCGATCTCGAGCGCGTAACCGTTGCCGACGGGTTCGCCGCTGACGCGCACCCTGGTGTGGGGCGGGGAGAACTGGGCCGCGTTCTCGACGAGTTCGGCCAGGAGGTGGGTGAGGTCGGCGACCGCGGCGCCGACGACGGCGCTCTCGGGAAGGGGCCGTACTTCCACGCGTGCGTAGTCCTCGACCTCGGACACGGCGGCGCGTACGACGTTGGTGAGGGGTACCGGCATGCGCCAGGCGCGGCCGGGGGCGGCGCCGGAGAGGATGATCAGGCTCTCGGCGTGGCGGCGCATCCGGGTGGTGAGGTGGTCGAGGCGGAAGAGGTCCCCGAGTTCACCGGGGTCCTCGGCCCGGCGTTCCATGCTGTCGAGCAGATTGAGCTGACGGTGGACGAGGACCTGGCTGCGGCGGGCGAGGTTGACGAAGACACCTGAGATGCCGCGGCTGAGTTCCGCGCGTTCGACGGCGGCGCTGAGCGCGGCGCGGTGCACGGTCGACAGGGCCTCGCCGACCTCGGCGATCTCGTCCTGCGGGGCCGGGCCCTGTGGGGTCTCGGCGTGTACGTCGAGTTCCTCGCCGGAGCGGAGCCGGCGCATGGCGTGGGGCAGTTTGTGCCGGGCGATCTCCAGGGCGGTGTTGCGGAGGCTGATGAGTTCGACGACGAGGGCGCGTCCGATCCGTACGGAGATGACGAGCGAGGCGGCGACGGCGACGAGGCCGAGGAGTACGGCGGCGCCCGCAACGGTGAGCATGCCCTGGCCGAAGGGATCGGCGCGGTCGACGGCGCTCCGCCGCGCGTCCCTCTCGATGTCACGCATCGCCGTTCGGACGGTGCTGTGGGCAGCGTCCCAGGTGGTGGAGGGCACGGCCTGGGCGGCGCGGCGGCCTGCCGGGGCGGTGAGGGTCCGGTCCTCGGCGGCCAGCAGTGCCCGGTAGGAGCTCTGTGCGGTGAGTTCGCGCCAGGCGGAGCGCCCGGGAGCGCGGAGATCGGCGACGGAGGATTCGGTGAAAGCACGACGGGTCCCGACGGCACCGGCGAAGAGCCGCAGGCGCTCCGTGCTGAAGTCCCCGGCCGTCCGGGCCGCGGTGACCAGGGCGTCCTCGCGGTCGAGCATCTCGGCGGCGCGGCCGAATTCGAGAAGAACGCGTGCGTCGGAGCCGCGTGCGTCGTCCTGGATGCCGGTGAGCGCACCGCTGACGCCGAACGCCGAGGCGATCACGGCCGTGTACGCCTCGTATGTACGGTCCCACTCGGCCTTTCCGTCAAGGACGGAGGTGCGCAGGACGGACAGTTCGCCGGCCGATGCGACGAACTCACGAAGACGGCCCGCGACGGGCGCGGGGAGGTCGCCCGCGTCGGCGACGGTGTGGTTGTCATCGAGGAAGAGCCCGGCGAGGGCCGCATCGGTGAGCTCGGCCTGCTGCTGGAGGTCGGCTGCCCGGTCGGGTCCGGGGGCCGCGAGCCGGCGCAGCGCGGCGCGCCGTTCGGCCTGAAGGGCGGTGACGGCTCCCGCGAGGGGCTCGCGGACGCTGTGCTCGATGTCCTGGAGCTGTCGGAGCCGGGCGACGTCCTGGGCGGTGGTGACGGTAGCGAACCCCCACAGGGCGAGGAGCGAGACGACAGGCACCATCAGCAGCGACACGATCTTGGCACGTACGGTCCGGGGGCGGAGCCGCCACCGCTCGCGGGGGCCCCGTCCTGCCGACCGGTCCGTCCCCGCTTCCTGGCCCGTTCCCGGTTCGGGCTGTTCTTCGGCGGGCGGTCCGGCGTGGGCACGCCGGCCGCGCGCCGCCGGCACGGCGGGCCGGGCGGAGGTAGGGCGCTGTGGTGGCGGCGTGTCGGGGCCGGGGGTGCTGCGAGGTGTGCGCATGGCCTCCTCGTTCCGGATACGGGTGGTTGGTGCGGCGTGGCGCTCGCGGTCCACGGCTAGTGGGGGGTGACGGCCGGTTCGGTGCTCCGGGCGGCCGACGCGTAGGCCGCGCGTTCGCGTGCGGTCGGGGAAAGGGCGACGAAGGCGGAGGTGAGGAAGAGGTAGGAGCCGAGGCCGACGGCGAGGGGGAAGATGAACTGCATCGGGGTGGCCCCGGGCAGCGTCTCGGCCGAGGGCTCGATGCGTACGCTGACCGCGAGCATCCCGGTGTAGTGCATGCTGCTGACCGCCGCGCCCATGACGAGCGACGCGACCGCGACCGCGACCGGTGACTTGATGTTGAGTGCCGCCCAGAGCGCTGCGGTCGCGGCGACGACGGCGA
Organism: Streptomyces sp. NPDC057445; assembly: GCF_042802855.1. Taxonomy (NCBI): domain Bacteria; kingdom Bacillati; phylum Actinomycetota; class Actinomycetes; order Kitasatosporales; family Streptomycetaceae; genus Streptomyces; species Streptomyces sp. NPDC057445. The sequence goes on from NZ_JBHVDH010000009.1 coordinate 266,495, forward strand.
TGGCGACGGAGAGCGCGACGAGCAGCGGCTCGTACCGGACTTCGCCGTGGAGCCGCAGAGCTGCCATGCCCAGGTAATGCATGCTGGCGACGCCGAGACCGGTGGTGAGGCCGCCGAGCAGCAGGGCGCGGACACGATCGCGGCTGTGGCCGACGGCAAAGACTCCCGCGCCGACGACGAGCACGGACACGAGCAGGCTCAGGATGGTCAGCGGCACGTCGTAGCGGATGTCGGTACCGGTCACGCCGAAGCCGAGCATCGCGACGAAGTGCATCGTCCAGATGCCCGTGCCGATGGCGGATGCGGCGGTGACGAGCCAGTTGCGGCGGGAGCTGCCGGTCGTCTCGAGCGCGCGTACGGTGCAGCGCAGACCGAGCGCGGCGCCGATGCAGGCCATCACGTACGACAGCACGGGGGTCAGCCAGCCGAAGGTGGCGTGGTCCAGGTGTCCCATGGCTCAGGGACGCTAGCCCCGCCGGGTGCGATCGACTGGGGCGCAGTTCGAAAGCTGATGGAATATGACAGAGAGCTTCTTGTGAACGATCGCGTCGAGCTCGAACGTGTGCACCGAACTTCTGTGTGCTGCGGGATCATTTCCTCATGACCGACGACCACACACAGGTGCAGGAGTTCTTCGGCGCACGTGCTGCCCGGTGGGACGCACGCTTCCCGGACGACGGCCCCGCCTTCACGGCCGGCGTCGCGGCGCTGGGTCCCCGGCCGGGTGACGCGGTGCTCGACGCGGGCTGCGGCACCGGGCGCGCCCTGCCCGCGCTGCGGGATGCCGTGGGATCCACGGGCACAGTCATCGGCGTCGATCTGACGCCGGAGATGCTGGACACCGCGGTCCGCGCCGGGCGGGACCGGGCAGGGGCGCTGCTGCTCGCCGACGTGGCCCGGCTGCCCCTGCGCCCAGAGTCGCTCGACGCCGTCTTCGCGTCCGGGCTACTGGCTCATCTGCCGCACCCCGAGGAGAATCTGCGTGAGCTGGCCCGGGTGGTGCGTCCTGGCGGCCGGCTCGCGCTCTTCCACCCCATCGGGCGGGCCGCGCTCGCCGCACACCAGAGCCGCCGGCTCACCGACGACGATCTGCGGGCGGAGCCCAACCTCCGTCCGCTGCTGAGCCGTTCGGGCTGGACGATGGTCTCGTACGTCGACGAGGACGCGCGGTTCCTGGCCCTTGCCGTGCGTCAGGGCTGAGGCGCAGAGGAGGCGTCCGCCGCCGCCGGCGCCGGCGCGTCCGGTCCGCCGGCGGCGATAGCCTGCGCGAACGCGTCGGGGGCGTCGAACATGACGTTGTGACCCGCGTCCGGGACAGTGATGACCCGCACCCCGGAGGTCATCAGCTCGTCCGCACCGGGGAGTTCGCCGCTGAGCGCCCCTTGGAGAAATACGCGCGGGACGCGAAGGTCCATCAGCATGCGGCGCATCGTCGGCCGGGTGCCGCGGACCAGCCACGTCGCGCTCCGATGCAGCGCGAGTGGGTCGGCGAGCCGCATGGTCGCGGCCCATGCGGGTCCGATGCGCTGCAGTACGCGCGCGAATCCACCCCCGTGGGCGAACTCGTCCTCCGTCCAGGACGCGATGCCGCTGCTGCTCGCCGAGGCCGGGGGGTGCGGATCGAGGTTGGCTTCCGTGAGGACCAGCCGCGACACCAGATCGGGCCTCCGGTGGGCGAGAACAATCGCGACCGCGCCACCCATGCTGTGTGCCACGAGCTCGGCGCCGCCCGGCCCGCCGACGCCCGCCGCGTCGAGTGCGGCGGCCAGTGCATCGGCGTGATCCTCCAGCCGGTAACCGAAGCCGGCGGGCCGGTCGCTGATGCCGTGCCCCGGCAGGTCGACGAAGAGTGACCGACGACCCGCCAGGAGCGGGTGGGCGGCGATATGGGCGTGGTAAATGGTGGAAGCCGCGCCGAGCCCGTGCACATACACCCGCGCGGGTCCCTCCCCCGCGGACTCCGTCCAGCGGATGACGCTCCCACACTCGTCGAATCCGGCCTGTCGCATCCGTACCGCCCCCTCCATGTGGATCTCCGACGCTCCGGACCATACATCGGCGCTGTAGTACTACGCCACCGATGTACCACGTTGGTGAGCGAGAATATGGGCATGCTGGAGCTGACCATCCTGGGATTCCTGTACGACACCCCGCTGCACGGCTATGAGCTGCGCAAACACATCACAGCGCTCACCGGTCATGTCCGTCCGGTGGCCGAGAGCACCCTCTACCCGGCCATCAAGCGGCTGGAGAAGTCGGGCTTCCTGGTGCGCGAGAGCCGACCGGGACAGGCCGCCGCTCCCAGGCATGTCCTCACCCTCACCGGCGAGGGCCGAGAAGAACTGCTGCGGCGGCTCACCGCTCCCGCCGCGCAGGACATCACCGACGAGAACCGCTGGTTCACGGTGCTCGCGTTTCTCCGGCACGTCCCCGATGCGGTGGCACGCGACGCCGTACTACGACGCCGGCTGGACTTCCTCGAGCAGCCGGCCAGCTTCTTCTACGAGGGCGACCGGGCCCTGCGGGCCGAGGAGATCGAGGACCCGTACCGGCGCGGGATCCTCACCATCGCCCGGGCCACGAGCGCGGCGGAACTCACGTGGCTCAGGGCCCTGTTGCGGGAAGACTTGACGCACCGGCGGGGTACGCCGGACGGGTGAACGGGGCTGGGAAGGTGGCCAGGGTGTTCGACAGGGTGATCGGGAACATACGCAAGCTGCTGGTGTCCGGACGGGGCGGCGAGCGGGGCGCGGCTCCTGCCCCGAGCACGCGGACTCGGCAGCACAACCTGTTCGAGGCGGCGGCGACCTATGTGTCCGCATGTGCCGAGGACGATCAGCAGGGCATCGACGAAGCGTCGAGCTGGGTGTCGCCCGAGGCCCTGACGTTCGGAGTCAACGAGCTGGCCTGCCGGGCGGTCATCGCCCTCGCCCGCGAGCGGGACGAGTCCCCGCAGTCCGTGGCGCGCAGCCTCCTCGGGCTGCCCGCGGCATGACGTGGAGGCGGGCCGGGAGGCGGGCCGAGGCGATGCCCGCACCGCGCAGGACCGGGCCTGGTTCACTTTCCCTGCCGTGAACCCTCGACGCCGGGGTTACCCACTGGTTAGGGTGCGCCGACGAACGATCGGATGGGGAGGGTGCTGTGGCCGGGACGGACGAGGTCGCCGACGACGACACGCTCTATGTGCTGACCGCCTTGCTGCTGACGCCCGCGCAGTTCCCGAGCGTGCTCGGTGACGACTACCCGGCGGTGTGCGCATCCCTGGGGCTCGAGCCGTTCGCCGAGGGATACGGGCTGGTCCTCGGCCAGGACAGCGCCGGCGCCCGGTGGACGGTGGTGGTCGACGACGTCTCTCTCGTCGCCGTCGCGATCGCGTCGTGGGACTGCGGGATGGACTACGACCTGTCCCCCAGCGACCGCACCGTGGTCGCCGCTCTGCCGGGCTGGCCCCTGCATGTCGCGACCGTCGCCCCCGGTGTGCCGGCGCCCCATGACCCGGAGAACGAGGACGATGCCGGGCCCTGTCTCGCCCCGCCCGACACGGAGACCTGGGGCCCCGCGCAGCGCAGGCTGGGCGCGGACGAGATCGCCCTGCAGTGGGCCGCCTGGCGCGAGCAGGTGGCCGACCAGGTCACCTTCGTCCAGCCCGACGAACAGGAGGACGACGGCGGGGAGCCGGCGGCCGGGCACGAGGGCGTTCGTCGGGTGCTCAAGGAACTGCACGGCTACGTGGACGAGCCGCCGCCGCCCGGACGGGTGCGCTCCAGCTTCGCCCCGGACGGTGCGCGCACGCTGCGTGCCGACGGGCCCGGCTGGTCCCTCGTGGCCAGGACCGACGACATCGCCTTCGTCCTGCTCGACGACGAGCCGGGCGAGGTGCTCCCGGTGGGACGCGGGCCCGAACTTCCCGGTCTGCTGGAAGGCCTGGACAAGGTGGCGGTACGCCCCTCCTGAGCACATGGCCGGCCGGTTCGAGGTGTGGGCCGGCCCCATGGCCGTACGGACGGGACGACAGCACGATGTGGCGGCGCGCCCACCTGTTCGCCCTTCACTCGGAGGCTAGTCGCCATGCGTCCGTCCCGATCGTCCCGGAGGACTCCGATCCTCGCGTCCCGGAGAACCCCGGTCCTCGCCTCACTGCTCCTCGCACTCACGTCGGCCTCCTTCGCGGACGCCGGTCCGTCACAGGCGTCGTCGCCCGGCCACTGCGCCCGTCAGGACCGGCTGCGGGTGCCGGGCGCGGCACATCAGGGGACGGCCTGTCTCGGGGACCTGACGACTTCCGGGCTGGCCGGGACCCCGTACACCGACATGGCGGACCAGGCCGGTCTGGCGGCCGGCGGCACCAGGAACCCCTCCGGGGTGCCGGGCATCCAGATCGACGGCTACTTCCCTGACGACTCGCGCCTCAACGCCACCCACGGTCTCCACCACGACTCGCAGTTCGTGATCCGGCTCCCGGACCGCTGGAACGGTGGCCTGGTCGTCACCGGATCGCCCGGCACGAGGCGGCAGTACGCCACGGACGCACTCATCTCCGATCAGGTCCTGGCGCAGGGTTACGCCTATGCGGCGACCGACAAGGGCAACACGGGACCCGACTTCTTCACGGACGGACGGCGCCCCGGTGACGCTGTCGCCGAGTGGAACCGGCGGGTCACCGAGCTGACGCTCGCGGCGAACCGGGCGGTGCGGCAGCGCTACGGACACGGTCCGGCCAGGACGTATATGACGGGCATCTCGAACGGCGGCTATCTGACGCGCTGGCAGCTGGAGAACCGTCCGGAGCTGTACGACGGGGGCGTGGACTGGGAGGGCGTGCTGTGGACCTCGCGCGGGCCGAGCCCGTTGACGAGCCTCCCGGTCACCGTGGCCAGGACCCTGGGCAGGGCCGGTGACGAGGAGCTGATCACGGCCGGGTTCGCGCCGGGCTCCCGGTTCCTGTGGCCGTACCACGAGAAGGTCTACTGGGGGCTCACCCAGAAGATCTTCCGCGCCGAGTTCGATCCGTCGTACGACCCTGGCTGCCCGGGCGCCTCGGCCGGGTCCTCGCCGGAGCAGATCTTCGCCGTCTGCCCCTCGGACGCGGACTACGACCTCGCGTCACGTCCCCCGTATGTCCGCCGAGCCCTCGCGAAGGTGGCGCTGACGGGCCGGATCGGGAAGCCGCTGATCACACTGCACGGCGATCTGGACACGTTGCTGCCGATCAGTCAGGACTCCGATGTGTACCGGCGGATGATCGACGGCCGGGGACGCGCGGCGCTGCACCGCTACTACACGGTCGAGGGCGGGACGCACACCGACGGCCTGTACGACACGCACCCGGACAGACTCCGCCCGATCCTGCCCTGCTACCGCTCGGCGTTCGCTGCGCTGACCGGCTGGGTGGAGGACGGCGCCGCACCGCCGGCGGACCGGACACTCCGCAGACCGGCGGGCGGTGACACGGTCAACTCCTGTCCACTGCGCTGAGGAGGCGTCCTCAGACCCGCTCCAGCGGCCGGTGCGGCCCGTCGGGCAGTTCCACCGCGATCGGGTCGCCGGGACGCACCACTCCGCCCGTCCTGACGACGGACATGATCCCGGCCTTGCGGACGACATTGCCCTCGGTGTCGCGACGGACGACCTGCTTGAGCAGCCCGACCTGGAAGTGGTCGATCTGCAGACACGGATTGCGCAGTCCGGTGACCTCGACGACCGCCTCGGCACCAAGGCGCAGCAACGCGCCGGTGGGGAGGCCGAGCAGGTCGATGCCCCTGGTCGTGATGTTCTCGCCGAGGTCGCCCGGTCGGACCTGGAAGCCGGCCTCCCGCACCTCTTCGAAGAGTTCCTCGTGAACGAGGTGGACCTGGCGGAGATTGGGCAGGGTGGGGTCCTGCGCGACGCGGGAGCGGTGCTTGACGGTCACCCCGGCGTGGACGTCACCTTCGACGCCGAGTCCGGCGAGCAGGGTCACACTGGCGCGGTTCGGCTTGGTGAACGAGTACTCGCCGTTGCTGCTGACCGTGGTGATCCGTCCACCGACGCTCATCTGCGTGCCCCTCTCCCGTACCGGTAGTTTTTCGGATGGGCGCACTCCGGCACGAAGGACCCGGGCCGGGCCGGGCGCCAGGCCCGGCCCACGCCCGGTCAGCGGCCGATCTGCTTGCGGTTGATCCGGCGGAGCCGGCGGCGCTGCGAGGGGTCGAGCGCGAAGTAGGCCGCGGCCGGCACCCCCACGACGATCAGCAGCGCCCACCAGAATCCGATCAATGGCATCAGGATGAGGCCCACGGCCACTCCCCCGATGGCGATCTTGGCACCTGTCGACATTTCGTGGCCTCCTTAGCAGCCCCGAGGCCGCACCTTGCTCTGAGAACGCGTCCGCGAGGTCTCCGGTTCCACTATGCGCCGGTTTCCTTGCGACGGCGCCGCACTGCCTCCTGTGCCCGCAGCGCACCGCCGACCTCGTGCATGTGCCCGAGAGCCTGACGGTACGACTCGACCAGCCCGGTCTCCGTGTACGGCATGCCGAGGCCGCGGCAGTGGTCGCGGACCAGCTGCTGGACGAGTCGCAGATGAGGGCGGGGCATGCTCGGGAAGAGGTGGTGCTCGATCTGGTAGTTGAGGCCGCCGAGGAACCAGTCGGTGAGGACGCCGCCTCGTATGTTGCGGGAGGTCAGGACCTGCCGCTGCAGATGGCCCCAGCGCTCCCCGCTCTCCGGGTCGGGCATCTCCATGCCCTTGTGGTTGGGCGCGAAGGCCATACCGAGGTGGAGGCCGAGGAGCATCTGGTGGAGCAGGGCGAACACGAGCGCCTGGAGCGGGGTGAGGACGGTCAGCAGCAGCGTGACGTATCCGGCGACATGCGCGACGAGGAGCCCGCCCTCGACCGCGCGGCCGCGTGCGGGGGGCCTGCGGTCGCCCGTCCGCGAGAAGACGTGCCGGAAGGCGTAGACCTTGAGAGCAAGTCCCTCCAGCGTGGTCAGCGGGAAGAACAGCCGGGCCTGGTGGCGGGTGAGCCAGCCCCGGAAGCCGGTACGGCCCTCGGCATGGTCCTGGCTGAACACCAGGACGTCCGGGGCGACGTCGGGATCCTTGTCGACGTGGTTGGGGTTGGCGTGGTGCCGGTTGTGCTTGTCGTTCCACCAGTCCTGGCTCATGCCGAGCAGCAGATTCCCGTGCAGGAGCTGGATGATCCGGCTGATCCGGCGGTCGGCGGTGATCTGTGCGTGGCCCGCGTCATGGGCGATGAAGGCCGTGCGTGCCGAGAGCAGTGCCAGCGGCACGGCGAGCGGGAGCACCCACCAGGAGGGGCCGATGAGCACGATGCCCGTGACCACGGCGGCCATGGCGAGGACGTTGACCGTGATGGCGCGTGCGTACCAGCCGGTGCGGCGGTCGAGGAGCCCCTGCTCCTTCGCGGCCCGCAGGAGCGGCGCGAAGTCGCTGCCCGCCGACCGCGCGGAGCGTCCGCCCGGCGGCGGGGACGGCTCGCTGACGAGGGCGCTGACGGTGGCGGTGGCCTGGGACATGCGGTCTCCGGTCTCTCGGCCGTCGCGCCGGCGGGCGCGTTCGACTCCTGACATTGCTCTGACCTGAGGAAACGTATGAATTCGGGACTACTGGCGGCTATGGCGCCACCACCCGGGAGCAGTGGGGGGATGCCCGGTGGGGCGGGGTGGTGCTGGCTCCACCCCGCCCCGGGTACGTGAGGTGGGTCACCATGGCGACGCTCCCGCCGGAGGCACGCGTGAGGTAGCCTCGGCGACCCCCGGTCCAGCTAGTCAAGTTTGAGGAATGCGCCATCGCTGTGCACACGCTTCCCGCGGCAACGCTCTTCGAGATCTCCGAACTCGCGCACTGTTCCGCGGCCTTCCTCCCCGCGGATCCGGCCCGTACGGGCCGAGTGGCGTTCTGGCACCCCGAAGGCGACGAGCCGCCCACCGGCTCCGGCGGCCCGGTCGAGGCCCTCACCGTGGTCACCGGCGGACGTAGCGGCGTGCGTACTCGTTCCGTACGGGCCCGGCTGCTGCCGGTACGGGACGCACTGCCCGTCCTCACCCGGGCGCGGGTGCTCCCCGGCGCATCCTCCGCCGGGGCGTTCTGGGGCGCCGCGACCGTACTCGCCCTTCAATTCGTCGCGCGCGGAATGCTGTTGCCCGGTCTCACCACGAGCGACCACGATGCCTGGCGGGTCGGCCCGCTCACCGCGGACGACCTGGACCTGGTCCGTACGCTCGCCGCTTCCATGCCGCCGTCCGCGCACGCCGTCCCGCTCGACCCCACGGCACGGCCGCTGCGGCTGCACCAACCCGAACGGCTGCTGCGGGCCTTCCTCGACGCGGTCGCCGACGGACTTCCGCGCACACCTGCAGCACCGCTCGCGACCGGTTCGGGCGCGTTCGCCTCGGACGAACCACAGCGGCTGCCGGAGGCACGGGCGTGGGCGCAGGATGTGGCGGCCGGCCATGACGCGGGCGTACGGCTGTCCCTGCGCGTGGAGATGCAGGGCCTGACCGACGCCGCGGCCGACATCGAAACCGGTACCGGCGCGCACGAGGCGTCCTTCCGCGCCGTGCTGCAGATGCACAGCGTCGGCGACCCCGCACTCGTCGCGGACGCCGCGGAGGTCTGGGCGGGCGGGCAGGACGCCGTGTTCGGGGCGCGCGCACGGATGGACGCGCTGCTCGCGCTGCGCCGGGCGGCACGCGCCTGGGCACCCCTCGCTCCGCTGCTCTCGGCGGCCGTCCCGGATGCGATCGAGCTCGCCGACGAAGAGATCACCGAACTGCTCGGCGACGCCTCGCGGGCGCTCGCCGCGACCGGGGTGCAGGTTCACTGGCCCAGGGCACTGGCCCGCACGCTGACGGCGCGAGCGGTGATCGGCCCACGGGACGGTACGAAGGCAACGCCGGGAGCGGAGGGCACGGAGGCATCGGAGGAAGCGGATCCGCCCGGCTCCGCGATGCCGTCGTTCCTCTCGGCTGAGGCTCTGCTCTGCTTCGACTGGCGGTTCGCGCTGGGCGATCAGCGCCTGACCCGTGAAGAACTGGACCGACTCGCCGAGGCAGGCAGGCCCGTGGTGCGGCTGCGCGACCGATGGGTGCTCATCGACCCGAAGGAGGCGAGCCGCGTCCGGGCGCGCCAGGACCACGAGATCACTCCTGTCGAGGCGCTCCGCGCCGTGCTGACCGGTTCCACCGAGGTCGGCGGACAGCGGGTCGAGGTCGATGCGTCGGGGTGGCTGGAACGGCTGCGGGATCACCTCGCCGACCCCGAGGGAGGAGCGCAGACAACCGGTCGGCCCGCAGCGCTCGCCGCGACCTTGCGCGACTACCAGCTGCGCGGACTGAACTGGCTGCACCGGATGACCTCGCTCGGGCTCGGTGGCTGTCTCGCCGACGACATGGGTCTCGGCAAGACCGTCACCCTCATCGCCCTCCATCTGCACCGGCAGACCGACGAATCGTCGGCCGGGCCCACGCTCGTCGTCTGCCCGACGTCCCTGATGGGCAACTGGCAGCGCGAGATCGAGAAGTTCGCGCCCGGGACACCCGTGCGCCGCTTCCACGGCGCGGTCCGCAGCCTCGGCTCCCTGGCGGACGGGGAGTTCGTCCTCACCACGTACGGGACGATGCGGCTCGACGCCGCGAAACTCGGCGCGGTCGCCTGGGGCATGGTCGTCGCCGACGAGGCACAGCACGTCAAGAACCCGTACTCGGAGACGGCGAGAGCGCTGCGCACGATCGGTGGTCAGGCGCGCGTCGCTCTCACCGGCACACCGGTCGAGAACAATCTGTCCGAGCTGTGGGCGATCCTCGACTGGACGACACCCGGACTGTTCGGCCGGCTCGGCACATTCCGTACGAGGTACGCGCAGGCCGTGGAGGGAGGCGGGGACCCGGCCGCGGCCGAGCGGCTCGCCGCGCTCGTACGGCCGTTCCTGCTGCGCCGTCGCAAGTCCGACCCGGGCATTGCGCCCGAGCTGCCGCCGAAGACCGAGACCGACCGTGCGGTCTCCCTGACCCCGGAGCAGGCGGGACTCTACGAGGCCGTGGTCCGTGAAACCCTCGCGGCGATCTCCGGGGCGGACGGGATGGAGCGCCGCGGTCTCGTGGTGAAGCTGCTGACCGCGCTGAAGCAGATCTGCAACCATCCGGCGCAGTACCTCAAGGAGGAACAGCCGCGGGTCCCGGGCCGCTCCGGGAAGTTGGAGCTGCTGGACGAACTGCTCGACACGATCATCGCCGAGGACGCGGGCGTCCTTGTGTTCACCCAGTACGTGCAGATGGCCCGGCTGCTGGAGCGGCATCTCGCGGCGCGCGGGGTGCGGACGCAGCTTCTGCACGGCGGTACGCCTGTTGCCGGGCGGGAGGCGATGGTGCGTCGCTTCCAGGACGGGGAAGTGCCGGTGTTCCTGCTGTCCCTGAAGGCTGCGGGAACCGGGCTGAACCTCACGAGGGCCGGTCATGTCGTGCACTACGACCGGTGGTGGAACCCTGCCGTGGAGGCGCAGGCCACGGACCGTGCGTACCGCATCGGCCAGACCCAGCCTGTGCAGGTCCACCGCCTGATCACCGAGGGCACGATCGAGGAACGCATCGCGGCCGTGCTGGAGCGCAAGCGGAAGCTCGCGGACGCGGTGCTCGGTTCCGGCGAGGCAGCCCTCACCGAACTGACCGATGCCGAGCTGGCGGAACTGGTCGAGCTGCGAGGGGACGCACGATGACGGACAGCGGATACACGGACGGCGCTGACGAGGGCGGCGGTCACAGGGACGGCGGTTACGAGGACGGCGGCTACGAGGACGAGCGGACGTTCGCGGCGCTGCCGCCGGCGCGGGGGCGGGCGTTCGCGCAGACCTGGTGGGGACGGACCTGGCTGCGTGCCCTCGAGGACACGGCGCTGGAATCGGAGCAGTTGAAGAAGGGGCGCAAGCAGGCGCGGGACGGGGCAGTGGGCGCCGTCTCCGTTCGGCCCGGGCGGATCACCGCGGTGGTGAAGGACCGGGACGGGACCGGCCATCGAAGCGATGTGCTGCTGCAGGAGCTGAACGGCGCCGCCTGGGACCGCTTCCTTGACATGGCGGTCGACCGTGCGGGGCACATCGCGGCCCTGCTGGACCGGGAGATGCCGCCGCATCTCGTCGAGGACGCGACGGACGCCGGGGTCGAACTGCTGCCGGGCATCGGGGATCTCGAGCCCGAGTGCACCTGCGAGGCATGGGACCTGTGTTCGCACACGGCGGCGCTGTGCTACCAGGTGGCGCGCCTGCTGGACCAGGACCCGTTCGTGCTGCTGCTGTTGCGCGGACGCGGGGAGCGCCGGCTGCTCGATGAGCTGCAGCAGCGGACGGCGGCGCGCGCGGAGCGCGAAGCGCGTCCGGCGCCTCCGGCCGAGGGGGTGTGTGCGGACGAGGCGTTCAGCGCGGCGGACATCCTCCCTCCGCTGCCGTCGGCCCCCTCGCTGCCGCCGGAGCCGGGAGCGCCGCAGTCACTGGACACGGACACGGCTGCGCCGGGTATCGAGGCCGACGCCCTGGAGTTCCTCGCTGCGGACGCGGCGGCACGGGCCCACCGGATGCTGGCAGACGCGCTGGCGGCGGGGCATGAACGGCAGCCCTCCGAACCGGAGTTGACGACCGGGCAGGACGCCGTGCGCTTGGCCGCGGCGCATGGGGAGAACACTGTCCCGACAGCGGTCATGGCGAGGCTCGCGGCAGGCTCGGGCAGACAGCCCGCCGACCTGCAACTCGCTGTCAAGGCCTGGCGGTTCGGCGGCGCCGCGGCCCTCGCGGTCCTGGAGAACGACTGGATCCCCGACGGGGAGGCCCTTGCCCGGGCGAGGGCCCAGCTGGCGGAGGACCGGGAAGAGGGGGAACGTCCCCGGCTGCGGGATGCGGGCGCCGGGCGCTGGACCGTCGTGGGTGCGGAGGCCCAGCTCCGCCTGGGACCTGAAGGGCGCTGGTGGCCCTGTCTGAAGACCCAGGGCCGCTGGACTCCCGCGGGTCCGTCGGCACCTGACCCGGTGTCGGCTCTGGCGGCGCTGCTCCCGGAGACGTGACCCGACGTACGCCCTGGCTGCGCAAGCGTGGCGGTATCGGCGATGGAGACCGCCCACTCGTCTGCGCGGCGAAGCACGGCATGGCCCCTGGCCCCTGGCCCCTGGAACCTGGACCCTGAGGGCAACCATCACGCTGGACGCCCGATCTGCCTGCTGGCAGTTCCGGCATCGGATCTGCCGTCGTACGTCACGCCGGGCCACGTGGTGATCGCCGCTATGTCGCCGCCGGCGTCATGATGTGCTGCTTGACGAGTTCGTACGACCTCAAGCGGTCGGCCAACGCGTAGACGGGTGTCACCAGCATGAGTTCGTCCGCACGGGTCACAGCCACCAGGTCCATCAGGTGCTTCGCGACGGTCTCGGGTGAGCCGTGTGCCTGTTGGGCGCGGAAGCTCGCCAGCGCCTGCACCTCTTCTGCGGCGAACGAGTGGGTGGCTGCCTCTTCGGGCGTGGGGAAGGGGATGTCGCCTCGTCCCCTGAGGAGTCCGGCCTTGACAACGTCCATCGGGCCTGCGAGCCAGGCCGCCTCCTTCTGCGTCTCGGCGCATATCGTTTCCACGCAGATCAGCACGCGGGGGCGGTCGCACCAGCGGGAGGGAGAGAAATGCTCACGGTAGTGATTGAGCGCAGCAAGGGTGTTGTCAGGACGAATGTGATGGGCGAAGGCGATCGGCAGTCCAAGTTCCGCGGCGAGCGCGGCACCGGCCGTGCTCGAGGACAGCAGCCATGGCTCCGGGAGCGGGCCGAGCGCGACCTCGTCCACCAGGAAACGCAGAGTCGCTGACACATCGTTTCGGTACTCGTCGTCCGTTGTCGGTCCGGCCCCACGCCGCAGGGCACGCGCCGTCGGCTCGTCGAAGGTACCCGGGCCACGGCCGATGCCCAGGTCGATACGACCCGCGTGCATCGCGGCCAGTGTGCCGAACTGCTCCGCCAGCATGATGGGGGCGTGGTTCGGAGCGAGAACGCCCCCGGAACCGAGACGGATGGACGACGTCAACGCGGCAGCGTGGGCGGTCAGGACGACGGGCGGGAACGCTCCGATGGCCGGAGAATGGTGATGCTCGGCGTACCAGAGACGCAGGTAACCGAGGTCTTCCAGGCGTCGGGCGAACTCGGTGGTGTCTCGTAACGTGTCTGCGGCCCGGGCGCCCGTCTGGACCATGGCTACTTCGAGCGCGCTGAGCGGAACGGTGATCATTCGATCAGTATAGGAAGCGTCCATCCGCGTTGAGCCTGTCCGCGCAAGGCCGATCGGACACCCGGACGGCTTCCCGGACCGCCACGAACTGCGGGCCGTCATCGCGCCGTCCGGCAGTGAGGCCTGCCCGTTGGGACGGGACCCGGTTGCGTGCCGGTGAACCCGGCAGACCGTGGAGTCGACGTTCACCTCCCAGGTGACCAGCCCGACCACATCGGGCGCACCGTATGCGGCAGAGCAACACAGAGCACCTGCCGGTGAGTCGTGGCAGCGACGCCGGCACGACGGCCCGCCGCCACCCGTGTGCGGCGCGAGACAACCACGCTGACGGCATGGAGTTGACGGCATGGAATGGTCTACTGACTCTTCGATGGACCCCACGATCGGCTTGCGGACCCAGGCCACACGGCACGCCGACACTGCGCACGCGAACCGTCACAGGAGTCTGCACACGCTCTGACCTTGGACGATGGGACTTGCCCAGATCCTGTTCGTCGTCAAGGAAGCTGCACTCATCAGGCTCCCGGTGAAGGCACTCGGCGGCGCCGGCCCGCACGCGCGTCGGTGGGGAATCCAACGCACACGGAATGGGCTGCGTGCGACACACAGGGGAACAGGCGCCGGGGGTCACGGCCGGGGCCGGCGAACGGGACCAGTGATCGGGGCGGAATCCGCTCGTACCGGAGGCCGGGGCACCGGTGAGGCAGGACCACGGGCCCCGTCAGAACCCGACCGCCACCCGGCCGGATCCTGCGTCAGCCCCTCGCCGCCAGCAGATGGTCCATGGCCAGCTGGTCGAGCCGCTCGAAGGCCATGCCCCGCTCCGCCGCCGCGGCCACGTCGAAGTCCTCGAACGCCGACCGGTCGGCGAGCAGTGCCTCCAGTCCGTCCTCCGCCGTGGGGCGGGCGAGGTCGTCGAGGCGGGCGGCGCGCAGGGCGTCCGCGACCTCCGGGTCGGCGCGGAAGGCCGCGGCGCGCTCCTTGAGGACGAGGTAGTTGCGCATGCAGCCCGCGGCCGACGCCCACACCCCGTCCAGGTCCTCGGTACGCGGCGGCTTGAAGTCGAAGTGCCGCGGGCCTTCCCAGCCCGCGCTCTCCAGCAGGTCGACCAGCCAGAAGGCGGCCCGCAGGTCACCCGCGCCGAAGCGCAGGTCCTGGTCGTACTTGATGCCGTTCTGCCCGTTGAGGTCGATATGGAAGAGCTTTCCCGCCCAGAGGGCCTGGGCGACGGAGTGCGGGAAGTTCAGCCCGGCCATCTGCTCGTGGCCGACCTCGGGGTTGACGCCGTACAGCTCCGGGCGCTCCAGCCGCTCGATGAACGCCAGCGCGTGGCCGACGGTCGGCAGCAGGATGTCGCCGCGCGGCTCGTTCGGCTTGGGCTCGATCGCGAATCGCAGCTCGTACCCCTGTCCGGTGATGTACTCCCCCAGCAGGTCGAAGGCTTCCTTCATGCGGTCGAGCGCGGTACGGACATCCTTCGCCGCTCCCGATTCGGCGCCCTCGCGCCCTCCCCAGGCGACGTACACCCCCGCCCCGAGCTCCGCCGCGAGGTCGATGTTGCGGATGGTCTTGCGCAGCGCGTACCGCCGGACGTCCCGGTCGTTGGCGGTGAAGGCGCCGTCCTTGAAGACGGGGTGGGTGAAGAGGTTGGTGGTGGCCATCGGCACGACGACACCGGTCTCGTCGAGGGCCTGCCGGAAGCGTTTGACGTGCGCCTCGCGCTCCGCCCCGCCCGCCCCGAACGGGATGAGGTCGTCGTCGTGGAAGGTGACGCCGTACGCGCCGAGATCGGCGAGCCGCCGCACGGTCCCGGCCGGGTCGAGGGCCGGCCTGGTGGCATCGCCGAAGGGGTCCCTGCCCTGCCATCCCACGGTCCAGAGACCGAAGCTGAACCTGTCGTCGGGGGTCGGCCGATAGCTCATGAGAGGTTCCCTGCTTTCTTCCGCCGCGCATATTTCGTCATGGCCCTTAACAAATTAGTATCCGGGAGCAGCGCAGGGAAGGCGCAGTGCGGCACGCCGCCCGGCGCACTGCAACGACGGCAGGGAAACGGAGAGTCCGATGGGTGCACCCGAGGGGCCGCTCGTCGTCGGCGTCGACAGTTCCACCCAGTCGACGAAGGCGCTGGTCGTCGATGTCGCGACGGGCCGGGTCGTGGCGAGCGGACAGGCTCCGCACACGGTCATGGGCGAGGACGGCGCCCGTGAGAGCGATCCGGAGAACTGGTGGACCGCCCTGGGTGACGCGCTGCGCCAGTGCGGTGCACCGGCCCGGCGAGCCGCGGCCGTGTCCGTGGCCGGGCAGCAGCACGGGCTCGTCACGCTCGACGGCCGAGGCCGGCCGGTACGTCCGGCGATGCTGTGGAACGACGTACGGTCGGCGGCGCAGAGCGAGCGCCTGATCGAGCGCCTGGGCGGCCCGAAGGCGTGGGCCGAGCGCACCGGAAGCGTGCCGGGCCCTGCTTTCACGGTCACCAAGTGGGCGTGGCTGCGTGAGCATGAACCGGAGGCCGCGGCTGCCGCGCGCGCGGTGCGGCTCCCGCACGACTTCCTCACCGAGCGGCTGACCGGCCGCGCCGTCACGGACCGTTCCGACGTCTCGGGCACGGGCTGGTGGACGCCCGCGACCGGGGCGTACGACGTGCAGATCCTCGGGGACGCAGGACTCTCCCCCGCGTTGCTGCCGGAGGTGGTGGACCCGTTCGAGGCGGCGGGGACGGTGCGTGAACTGCCCGGTCTGCCGCTTCCGGCGGGTGCGCTGGTGGCACCGGGCGCCGGGGACAACGCGGCCGCAGCCCTCGGCCTCGGACTCGCCGCCGGGCAGCCGGTCATGAGCCTCGGTACCTCGGGCACGGTCTACACGACCTCCTCGCATCGGTCGGCCGACCCGACCGGGACCGTGGCCGGATTCGCCGACGCCCGTGGCCGCTGGCTGCCGCTCGCCTGCACGCTGAACTGCACGCAGGCCGTCGACCGGGTCGCCGAGCTGCTCGGCCGCGACCGGGAGGCGGTGGAGCCGGGCGGCCGGGAGGTGCTGCTGCCGTTCCTCGACGGCGAGCGCACTCCCCCACTCCCCTGTGCGTCAGGGCTGTTGTACGGACTCCGGCACGACACAACACCGGGGAAGCTGCTGCAGGCGGCGTACGACGGCGCCGTGTACGCGCTGCTGGACGCCCTCGGCAGAGTGTCGGCCGGGGGACCCGGACAGGACGCCCCACTGCTGCTCATCGGAGGCGGCGCCCAGGGGGCTGCCTGGCGCGAGACGGTCCGAAGGCTCTCCGGGCGAGTGGTGCGCGTACCTGCCGCCCGCGAACTCGTCGCTCTCGGTGCCGCCGCCCAGGCCGCGGGGGTGCTCACCGGCGAGGACCCGGCACGGATCGCCCGGCGCTGGGGCACGGCGGACGGTCCCACGTACGATCCGGTCCCCGTGGACCGTGCCGCACTGGACCGGATCGGCTCCGTCCTGGCCGACGGCGGGGCACTGCTGCGCAAGGAGGACCGGCCATGACCCCACCGCCCGCTGCCGACACACCGTGGGGAGTGCCCAACACCCAGCAGGGCATACGCAGGCGCAATCTGTCGCTCGTCCTGCACGCAGTGGCCGCCGAGGGACCGCTCTCCCGCGCGGCCGTCGCCGGCCGGATCGGGCTGACCAGGGCCGCGGTCTCGTCCCTCGTCGACGAACTGGCCGCCGCCGGGCTGCTGGTGGAGCTCGGCCGTGAGCAGTCCGGCACCGTCGGACGCCCCGGCAGTGCGCTCGCCCTGAACGGCCGCGGCCCCGTCGGTATCGGTGCCGAGGTCGGAGTCGACCACCTTGCCGTCGCCGCGGTGGACCTGCGCGGAAAGGTGCGGGCCCGGGCGACGAGCGGCGCCGACAACCGCGGCCGTCCGCCCGAACCTGTTCTCAAGGAACTCGCCGCACTCGTACGCCAGGTCACCGACGCCGTACGCGGCGAAGGGCTGCGCCCCGCCGGGGTCGCGGTCGCGGTACCCGGGCTGGTGGCCCGGGACACCCACACCGTCGTCCGCGCCCCCAACCTGGACTGGTGGGACGTCGATCTGGGCGCATGCCTTCCCTACGGGCCGCGGCTCACGGTCGACAACGAGGCCAACCTCGGGGCCCTCGCCGAGTTGTGGATCGGAGGGGACCCGGCGCCCCAGGACTTCGTCCATGTCTCGGCGGAGATCGGCATCGGGGCGGCCGTGGTCGTCGACGGCCGGCTGCTGCGCGGAGCGCACGGGTACGCGGGCGAACTGGGCCATGTCCCCGTGCGTCCGGAGGGGCCCCTGTGCGCCTGCGGGGGCCGCGGCTGTCTGGAGCAGTACGCCGGCGAGGAAGCGGTCCTGAGGGCCGCCGGGCTCGGCACCACCGACCGGCCGATCGAGCTCCTCGCCGAGCGCGCCGGAGCCGGGGACCGCGAAGTGCGCCGTGCGCTGCGCGGCGCGGGAGCGGCGCTGGGGATCGCGCTGGCCGGGGCGGTCAATCTCCTCGACCCGCGGGCCGTGGTCCTGGGCGGCGCCCTTTCACGGCTCTCGCCGTGGCTGCTGCCGTCCCTGGAACGGGAACTGACGCGTCGCACGGCGGAACCCGCACGTCCGGCGCTGACGGTGTCCCGGCTGGGTTCCGAGGGCCCGTTGCTGGGCGCGGCGCATTCGGTGGTACGTGCGGTGCTGGACGATCCTGTCTCGTACGCGGCGACCTCCTGACCGAGGCCCGGAGAACGCGTACGTCGCCGCGGCGACCGACACGAGCGGAGGCGGCCGGTGCGGCTGTTGCTGACGTCCGACACTCATGTGCCCAAACGTGCCCGGCAACTGCCGGACCAGCTCCTCACGGAGATCGAACAGGCCGACGCCGTGGTCCACGCGGGCGACTGGGTGGACGAGGCGACGCTTGATCTGTTCGAGGCACGGGCCCGGCGGCTCATCGGTGTCTTCGGGAACAACGACGGCCCCGCACTGAGGGCCCGGCTGCCCGAGGTGGCACGCGCCGAACTCGGCGGCCTGCGCTTCGGCGTCGTCCATGAGACGGGGCCCGCACAGGGCCGTGAGCGCCGGTGCGCCGAACGATTCCCCGACCTGGACGTGCTGGTCTTCGGCCACAGCCACATCCCCTGGGACACCACCACGGCGGGTGGCCCCCGGCTGCTCAACCCGGGTTCGCCGACGGACAGACGGCGTCAGCCGTACTGCACGTACATGACCGCGGTGGTCTCACAGGGTCAGTTGACGGAGGTGCGTCTGCACCGGTTGCCGCCCAGGGCGTAACACCACGGACGGCCGGTTCCCGAGGCTTGTCGGGTCCCGGGTGGGGGACGACGATGGCCCTGCGGGAGAAGTCACCGACCGGGAGGCCGAGTTGACCGACGCTTGGGTGGCACTGCAGGCGGAGAACGATCCGGCGCGGCGCGTGAGCGAGCTGCGGCGGGCGTACGAGCGGTTCGCGACGGCGGGCAGCGTGGAGCGGACCGTACGGCCGGTCGTGGCCGAGTCCTGGCGGCGGTGCGCACGCGCGCATGTCGCCCCGGAGGGTGCCGCGGCCGTGGAACTCGGCGACGACGAACTGGGTGTGTACCGGGACGGACATCCGCTGTCACGCGTCATGCCGGTCATCCGGGAACTCATGGGCGTGTACGCCGTCGACGGCGAGCATCTCGTCGCGGTGTGCGACGCCCAGGCGCGACTGCTGTGGGTCGAGGGGCATCCGGACGCGCGCAGGCGTGCCGGGCGGATGAACTTCGTGGAAGGTGCGCGCTGGGCCGAGTCGGTGGCCGGGACCAATGCGCCGGGGACGGCGATCGCGGTCGACCGTCCGGTCCAGGTGTTCGCCGCCGAGCACTTCCGGCGGCCGGTGCAGGAGTGGACCTGCGCGGCGGCCCCGGTCCACGATCCCCGAAGCGGCCGGCTGCTGGGCGCGGTGGACATCACGGGCGGCGACCGGCTGGCCCATCCGCACAGTCTCGCGTTCGTGGGAGCGGTGGCCCGGGCCGCCGAGTCGCACCTTGCGCTGCTGGCACCGCCGTCGGCGCGCCATGCCGTGCAGCTGACGGCCCTCGGCCGGGACGAGGCGCTGCTCGTCACGGACGACCGCAAGCTGCGGCTGAGCCGCCGCCACAGCGAGATCCTGGTCCTGCTCGCCCACCACCCGGAGGGGCTGAGCGGCGACGAACTGCTCCTGGAGCTGTACGAGGACGAACATGTCACCCCGGTCACGCTGCGCGCCGAACTGTCCCGGTTGCGCGCCCTGCTCGGGCCGCGGCTGCTGCTGTCCCGTCCGTACCGGCTGGCCGGGCCGCCGGACACCGACTTCGACACGGTGGCCCGGCGGCTGGCCTCGGGTGCGGTCGCGGCGGCACTCGGCGGGTACCCCGGTCCGCTGCTGCCGGGTTCGCGGGCGCCCGGTGTCGGGCGCCTCAGACACCGGTTGGCGGACCAGCTGCGGGCAGCGCTGATCACGCGCGCAGATCCAGGGCTGCTGTCGGACTGGGCGTACAGCCCGTGGGGCGAGGACGACCTTCCGGTGTGGCAGGCGCTCGCCTCCGCACTGCCGAAGGGCCGACGGGCTGCCGCTCAGGCCCGGGCCGGCGCGCTGGACGCGGAGTACGGTGCCGCCGGGGCGCCCCGGTGGTCCCCGGCGTCCTGAGCCGCCTCAGGCGTCCGGGGTGAGCCCGCGCACCGGCCGTGGGGAAGGCACGATGCGATGGCGAGTCAGGCGCCGACGCCTCACGGGCCGTCCCCCGCGACGAGCCGGGACACCGGCCGACGTGCCAGGCGGCGAAGGTGGGCGTTGCTCCGTCGGGCCCGGCGGCGGGGCGGAGGCCGAGGTCGTCGACCCGAGCGTCGTCCGACACCGGCGCGGGCGGGCGCGTAACGGCCGGGAGGGCCTCTCCGCCGAGTAGTCGAGCGGTCTCGTCCCCGCCGGTGCGACGGCTCCTTCGTCACCCTCACCCCCGACCGGTACGACCGCCTCACCGAGGTCAGCGCCGTGTCTCTCGGCGTCCCGCACGAGGCGATCGCCGGCGTCCGCGACGTCGTGCAGGGCGCAGACGCCTCCCGCGTCACCGGGCCCGTCGTACCGGTGGCCCGAGCCGCACGCCCCCACCGTCGGCAGCGCTCCCGGGAGGCACAGCACACCGCACGCGCGACGGACTGGTCCCAGGCAGCGCGCGTGACGACTGCGCGTGACGGCCCCGGATCCGGCGGATCCGTCTTCCCGCGGCCGAGGCAAGCGGCCCGGGCCGCAACGCGGTTGCAACGTCCCGCTTCCTAGGTTCGGCGCCGAAACGCCGTCCGACGGCGGACGGCGGCAATTCCGGGAGGCCTCCGAGATGACTCGTTTCGCCGCGCCTGGCACCAAGGGCGCGATCGTCACCTACGCGTCCCGCTACGACCACTGGATAGGCGGCGAGTACGTCGCGCCCGCCCGCGGCCAGTATTTCGACAACCCGAGCCCCGTCAACGGGCAGCCGTTCACCGAGGTCGCCCGCGGCACCGCGGAGGACGTGGAGCGCGCCTTGGACGCCGCGCATGCGGCCGCCCCCGCCTGGGGGCGTACCGCTCCCGAGGCCCGGGCGAACATTTTGCTGAGGATCGCCGACCGGATGGAGTCGCGTCTGGAGGAGCTCGCGGTCGCGGAGAGCTGGGAGAACGGCAAGCCGGTGCGGGAGACGCTCGCCGCCGACATCCCGCTGGCCATCGACCACTTCCGCTACTTCGCGGGGGTTCTGCGTGCCCAGGAGGGCTCGCTCAGCGAGATCGACGACAACACGGTGGCGTACCACTTCCATGAGCCGCTCGGTGTCGTCGCGCAGATCATCCCGTGGAACTTCCCGATCCTGATGGCGGTCTGGAAGCTGGCGCCGGCACTGGCCGCCGGAAACGCGGTCGTACTGAAGCCCGCCGAGCAGACCCCGGCCTCCATCCACTTCTGGATGAGCCTGGTCGCCGATCTGCTGCCGCCGGGGGTCGTGAACATCGTCAACGGCTTCGGTGTGGAGGCGGGCAGGCCGCTCGCCTCCAGCCCACGGGTCGCGAAGATCGCGTTCACCGGTGAGACCACGACGGGGCGGCTGATCATGCAGTACGCCTCGGAGAACATCAAGCCGGTGACGCTGGAGCTGGGCGGCAAGTCGCCGAACATCTTCTTCGACGACATCTGGGCCGCGGACGACGAGCTGCGCGACAAGGCTCTGGAGGGCTTCACCATGTTCGCCCTGAACCAGGGCGAGGTGTGCACGTGTCCGTCACGGGCACTGATCCAGCGCGGGCATTACAGCGAGTTCCTTGACGCCGCCATCACCCGCACCGAGGCGATCGTGCCCGGGCACCCGCTGGACACGGACACGATGATCGGCGCACAGGCCTCCAACGACCAGTTGCAGAAGATCCTTTCCTATCTGGACATCGGGCAGCAGGAGGGCGCGAAGATTCTGACGGGCGGTCAGCGCATCGAGTACGGCGATGAGCTGGCGGGCGGTTACTACGTCCAGCCCACGATCTTCGAGGGCGACAACCGGATGCGGATCTTCCAGGAGGAGATCTTCGGTCCGGTCGTCACGGTGACGTCGTTCTCGGACTTCGACGACGCCATCAAGACGGCGAACGACACGCTGTACGGCCTGGGGGCCGGCGTCTGGACCCGGGACATCGGTCAGGCGTACCGCGCCGGACGGGCCATCCAGGCGGGCCGCGTCTGGACGAACTGCTACCACTTGTATCCGGCGCACGCTGCCTTCGGTGGCTACAAGCAGTCCGGAATCGGCCGCGAGACCCACAAGATGATGCTCGACCACTACCAGCAGACGAAGAACCTGCTGGTGTCGTACTCGCCGCAGAAGCTGGGCTTCTTCTAGAGGCACGCGAAGAGGCGCCTGACCCGGGCGTTCGCCCGTCAGGCGCCTTCCGCTCGACCCGCCCGGAACTGGGCCTGGCCTACGTCGTACCTCCCGGTTCCTCCCGCAGCCGTCCCGCTCCTGACCAGCGCTCAGGGACCGGCTCGATGAGGCGGTTGGCCTGCTCCCGGACTCCGTCCAAGAACTTGGCGTAGTGGCGGAAGAGGACCTCGATGTTCTGTCCCGCGCGGCGAGCGCATTCGGCCGGGTCCACACCGGAGTGTGGTACGCCGGTTTCATGGCCGACGACGGGTGTGCTGCCCGAGGTCGTGGCTTGCGGCCGCCGGGTCGGAGTGCCTGATCACCAACTGGCGGGACCGAGACGGCCGTGCGGCATTCAGGAGCCGGACCGGGACCGGCTCATCGGCGTTGCCACTCTTCCGCGAGAAGTCGGTAGGAACGCACCCGGTCGGCGTGCCTGTGGGTGATGGTGGTGATGATCAGCTCGTCCGCGCCGGTGGCCTCCTGCAGTTGCTCGAGCTGGTCGGCGACGCGTCCCGGAGAGCCGACGAACTGGGTGTCGACCCGGTCGGCGACCAGTGCCCGGTCCGCCTCGGTCCAGGCATGGGCGCGGGCCTGCTCCGGGGTCGGGAAGGCAATGGCGCCCTCGGCGGTGCGGATGCTGCGGACCCACAGGCCGTAGCCGGTGGCCAGTTCGCGGGCGGTCTCGTCGTCCTCGGCGACGACGACATCGGCGGAGACGCTGACGTAAGGCTTGTCGAGGTGATCGGACGGCTGGAACGCGGCGCGATAGCCCTCGGCCGCCTCCAGTACGGTGGCCGGGCTGACATGGTAATTGGCGGCGAAGCGCAAGCCGTTCCGGCCTGCGACGTCGGCGCTCCGGCCGCCGCTGCTGCCGAGGATCCATACCTGCACCTCGGCACCCTCGCCGGGGACAGCATGCGCTTCGATCCCGTCCGCCGAGCGGTAGTCGCCGCGCAGAAGCGCGAGTATGTCGTCGACCTGTTCGCCGTAGTCCTGAGGGCCGGCGCCGGGCTGATGCAGCAGCTGCTGCTGAAGGAGGAAACGGGGCGATCCGATCAGATGCTCGAAGGAGAAACGTGGCGGGAGCTTCAGCCCGTTGGGGGCGCGTCCGTCGACGACCGGGGTCGTGGTCGGTCGTGGCCCTGCCGTCCGTCCGGGGGGACGTCCGCCCGAGCGGCCGAGGCCCAGGTCGAGTCGACCGGGGTGCAGGGCGTCGATCAGCCCGAACTCCTCGACGGTGGACAGGGCGGTGCGGTGACCGAGCTGTACGGCCCCGGATCCGATCCTGATCGTGGAGGTCGCGGAGGCGGTCAGGGCCAGCACGACTGCGGGAGAGGTCCCTGCCACCCCTGGGTTGAGGTGGTGCTCGGCGAACCAGTAGCGGGTGTAGCCGAATCGCTCGGTCTGCCGGGCGAGATCGATGGTGTTGCGCAGCGCCTCGGCGGCGGTGGAGCCGGACGAGATCGGGACGAGGTCGAGGGCCCCGAGAGGGATGCCGGACATGTTCGGGTGCTCCTCAGCGGTCAGTGGGCGCGGATGCGGATGCGGATGGCGATACGGGCTCGGGCTCGGGCGCCGCAAGGACCGGGGCCCAGGGGAACGGTGGGTCGGGGATGTCACGTCGTAGAACGGGGGCGATGTCGGACTGGAAGAGTTCGAGCGAGGCACGGTGCTGGGCGTGGGTGAGCCCGCCTGCGTCGGCGTGCAGGTGGAGCACGCTGTGTCCGAACTGCTCGTGATAGCGGTGCACCTTGTCGATCACCTGCTGAGGACTGCCGATCAGCGCCGAGCTGCGCTCGACGAAATCTTCCAGGGTGGCGAACACCGGCTCGACGCCCAGCCGTTTCTGGAACGCCAGACGGCCCTCGAACACCGGGCGGTACGCGGCGAGCGCTTCCTGCGAGGTGCGGGCCGCGTAGTAGCCGGCCGTCCCCGCGCCCACGACGGCCCGAGCGGGGTCGTGACCGTAGTGCTCCCACCGCCCCCGGTAGTAGCGCATGAGTTCCGCGTACGGCTCGATCGGGTGGGTGACGTTGGCCGAGAAGAGCGGATCTCCGTAGCGGGCGGCCAGATCGACGGACTCCTGGCTGGTCGCGCTGCCGTGCCAGACCCGAGGCGACATCACCGTCACCTCCACTCCTCCGGCCTCGGACCGCACCGGCTTCTCCGCGCCGACACCTCGATATCGCTCACCACTGCGCGACTGCACCTCCTCTTGCGCACGACCACCGCCCATGTACGCGCGCTCAGCCGGGCTGGACAGCGGCTGCGTCCGGGATGTGGGCCGCCCAGTCCAGGATCTGTACCGCCGCCCCTGCGGCCTCCAGCCCTTGGCAGTGGGCATGATGCCTGCGGGCGATGCCGTCCAGGTC
This sequence comes from Streptomyces sp. NPDC057445, assembly GCF_042802855.1. Lineage (NCBI taxonomy): Bacteria > Bacillati > Actinomycetota > Actinomycetes > Kitasatosporales > Streptomycetaceae > Streptomyces > Streptomyces sp. NPDC057445. Next base: position 290,991 of record NZ_JBHVDH010000009.1, read on the forward strand.
GAGGTGCGGGCCGAAGGCGGGATGGGCGGCGAGTCGCCGCGCATAGGCCCACAGGTACGGATGGTCGGCGATACGGTGCACCGCGGCGGCATCCAGGTGCCAGCGGTGCACGGTGTCCAGCTGCACCAGGGTCACCCACAACTGCACGTCGGCGGCGCTGATTTCGTCGCCCAGGATGCAGTCCTGGGAGGCGAGTCGCCACTCCAGTGTGCCCAGTGCGCGAAGCAGGGAGCCGAGGGCGGTGTGGCGCTCCGTGGCGTCGGTGCCGGCCCGCCCGGCGTGCTGTGCGGCTTCGTCGATGCCGTACTCGCAGAGGCGTCCGACGGCGTCGATCTCCGCCTCCGCGCCGTGCGGGTACAACGTGCGCCGGTCGGGGCCGTCACCGCCGAAGTACTGGTCCAGGTCACGCAGTATGTGCGGGGTGTGCGTGCTGACGATCCGCCCCGTCCAGCCGTCGCTCAGCACCGGTGCCACGGCGGGTCCGGGATACCGGTGCGAACTGGCCTCGTACAGTGGGCGCAGTGCGGAGTGTCCACCGTCGGGCCCGTCGGGTACGGCCTGCAGCAGAACCACCGCGAGGATGCCGTCGAGGCCGAGCAGGCTGTGTGTGACGGCGATGCGCAGACAGTGGGGGCAGGAGAGCGAGAGGTGGAGGCGGTAGCGGCGCGCAGAGGCGTCGTAGCCGCTGCTGGCGTCCGGGCCGATCCTGCCCCGGAACGACGGCAGGTACGGCAGGGTGGTCCAAGGTGCGGCGGGCATGGCTCTCCCTGATGTGGAGGCAGGTTCCGAGAGGTGCGGCGGGCTGCGTGCGGAGGATGACGGGCGCGCTGTGGCATCGGCGCGTACCCGTACGCAGCGGGGACGAAGTGCCGGTGGGCGCGGCCGGTTCAGCGCAGAAGGCTCGCCGCGCTGCAGACACGCAGGAGATCGATGTGGCGGCGGGAGGTCAGGAGGAGGGACGCCCGACCCGTGCGTACGGCACGGTCGGCGGACGACTCCGGACGCTCCATGGTTTCCTACCTGTCCACTGGGGATCCTGCTCTGGAGTGTCGGGCGGCCTTCGTGCCCCGTCAAGGGGGCCTTCCCGCATCTCGTCAGGTGTCTCACATGATGAGAGAAGGACACTGAGCCGCCCGGTCCACCCTTCAGGGATCGCACCTCGCGCGGGGACGTCCCGTTCCCAAGGGCGCCCATACCCGGGGGACGAGGGTCATCGCGGATTCCGGGAACCGGCGAAGGGGACCTGCCCCACAGGCCCGGCGGCCGCGTCGGCCTGCGTGGGGCGGGACCACAGCCCCTGGGCGGCGAGGCGCGGCAGGACGTTCTCACCGAACCAGTAGGCCTCCTCCAAGTGGGGGTAACCGGACAGCACGAACTCGTCGATGCCGAGCCGGTGATACGCGGCGATCCGTTCCGCGACCTCGGTGTGGCTGCCGACCAGTGCGGTGCCCGCTCCGCCGCGCACCAGACCGATGCCGGCCCACAGGTTGGGGTGGATCTCCAGGCCGTCCCGCCCGCCGCCGTGCAGGGCGAGCATGCGCTTCTGTCCTTCGGACTCGCTGCGGGCCAGCCCGGCCTGTACGGCGGCGACCGTCTCGGGGTCGAAGCCGTCGAGCAGCCGCTGGGCCTCGGCCCAGGCCTGCTCGGAGGTGTCACGTGTGATGACATGGAGGCGGATTCCGAAGCGGATGTTGCGCCCCTCCTTCTGGGCCAGGGCCCGGATCCACGCGATCTTCTCGGCGACCGCGGCGGGCGGCTCGCCCCAGGTGAGACAGACGTCCGCGTGGCGGGCGGCGACACCGCCCGCTGCAGGCGAGGAACCACCGAAGTAGATCTCCGGCAGCGGGTCGGGCACCCTGGCGAGCCGTGCGTCCTCGACCTGGAGATGCTCGCCCACCAGGTCGACGGTCCGGCCGTCCCACAGGGCGCGGACGACCTGAAGGAACTCGTCCGTACGGGCGTAGCGGGCGTCCTTGTCGAGGAAGTCTCCGTAGGCGCGCTGCTCGTGGCTCTCCCCTCCCGTGACCACGTTCAGCAGGAGACGGCCGCCGGTGTGCGTCTGGAAGGTGGAGGCCATCTGCGCGGCGAGCGTGGGCGAGACGAAGCCTGGCCTGAAAGCGACCAGGAATTTCAGCCGCTCGGTGTTCTGGCTGAGCATGGCGGTGGTCAGCCAGGCGTCCTCGCACCAGGCACCTGTGGGGGTCAGCGCACCGGTGAACCCGAGGTCCTCGGCGGCGCGGGCGATCTGGCTGAGGTAGCTGATGCTCGGCGGCCGGTCACCGGCGGCCGCGGTGACCGGGGTGCCGTGGCCACCCCCGACGACATGCCGGCTGTCGCCGTTGGTGGGCAGGAACCAGTGGAAGCTGAGGCTCACGGAGGCTCACGCCTTTCGCTCGTCGTCGGCGGTCGTGGTCGCGGTCACGGTGCTCATCCGGTGGCTGCCAGCAGGGCCCTACGGCTGCCGAGGGCGTCGGAGAACTGGTCGATGACCTGTGCGAGGCCCTCGGCCGGGCCCGGTGCGACGGTCAGGGTGCCGTCCTCACCCACGGCGATGTCCTTGTCGAGGGTGAACCAGCCCTGGACGATGTGCGCGGCGCCCATGGAACTGAGCACCGGGCGCAGGGCGTAGTCGATCGCCAGGACGTGCGCAACGGTCCCCCCGGTCGCCAGGGGAAGCACCGTCTTGCCGGCCAGGCCGTACTGCGGCAGCAGGTCCAGCAGGGACTTCAGCAGCCCGGAGTAGGCGGCCTTGTAGACGGGTGTGCCGATCACGACCCCGTCGGCGCGGTCGAACAGCTCGGTCGCCTCGACGATCGCCGGGTGCCGGAAGTCGGCGCCGAGCAGGGCCTCGGCGGGGATGGTGCGGACGTCCAGCGGGATCACCTCGTGCCCCTGGGCCGCGAGCCTGGTGTCCAGGTGGCGCAGCAGCCGGGCGGTACGAGAGGAGGCGGAGGGGCTTCCGGAGACGGACAGGACGGTGGCCATGGCGGACCCTTCGGGAGAGCGTGAGTTTCGTGGGACCGGTGCGACGCCGAGCGCTCGGGCTCGGCACCCTGCGAGGTCTACTTGTTGGTCTTGGGCAGGCCGGACGGGTTGATCTCGGACTTGGCCACGGCCTCCGCGGACAGCCCCCAGCGCGCCAGCACCTCGGCGTACGTGCCGTTCTCTACGACCTCGTTGAGCGCGTCGGCGAGCGGCTTGACGAGTCCGCCGTCCTTCTTCGTCGTGGCCGCGATGAGGCCCTGGAGGGTGGCGCCCGCACCGGAGTACGTGCCGACCACCTCCGTCTTCCCGGTGGTGGCCGCGTGGTAGGAGGCAGTCGGGTTGGGGCCGAGATAGAGGTCGAGCCGGCCGGACTGGAGGGCGAGGTAGGTGTCGCTGTCGTTCTGGTAGTACTTGATGTCCACCGGCTTCCGGCCGGCCTTCTCGTTCTCCTTGCTCCACTCCACGAGCAGCTTCTCCTGGTTGGTGCCGCTGCCCACGGCGACGGTCCTGCCCGCCACGTCCTCGGGCCCGGTGACCTCCAGACCGCTGCCCTTCTTCGCCTCGAAGCCCAGGTTGTCCTCGCGATATGTGGCGAAGTCGTACTTCTCCTTGCGCTCCTCGGTGACGGTGATGTTGCTGATGCCGACGTCGTACTTGGCACTGTCGAGGCCGACGAAGATGTTCTCCCAGGAGACTGTGTTGATGTGCAGCTCGAGGCCGAGCACGTCGGCGACGAGGTGGGCGATGTCGGGCTCGACGCCGATGACGGTCTTGTTGTCGGTGGCGAAGAAGGTCAACGGCGCGGCGGAGCCGGACGAGGAGACGAGTTCCAGGGTTCCTCTCTTGCGGATCTTCTCCGGGACCTGGGTCGCTATGGAGTCGACCTTGTCGGTGGTGATGCGGTCCTGGTCCGGGCTCAGGTTGATCTTCGTGCGAGCGCCGGTCCTGTCCGCGACCTCGGTGGTTCCGCCGTCCGAGGGGTTGGCGCAGGCGGCGAGGACGAGAGCGGCGGCGGCTCCCAGCGCGACTGCGGTGGTGCGGCGGGCGAGGTTGGTGGACACGGTCGGACTCCTTGCGTGGGTGTGCGAAACGCGGGTGAGGGGGCTGGGTGGTCGCAGGACCCCGGGCCAAAGCCCGGCATCCAGGAGCCGCGGTCTCAGAGGACCTTGGAGAGGAACGCCCGGGTACGGTCGTGCTGCGGGTCGTCCAGTACGGCCGCGGGCGGGCCCTGCTCCACGACGACGCCGCCGTCCATGAACACCACGGTGTCGGCGACCTCGCGGGCGAAGCCGATCTCGTGGGTCACGACGATCATGGTGGTTCCGGTGCGGGCCAGGTCCTTGATGACGTCGAGGACTTCGCCGACCAGCTCCGGGTCGAGCGCGGAGGTGGGCTCGTCGAAGAGCAGCACCTTGGGTTCGAGGGCGAGTGCGCGGGCGATGGCGACGCGCTGCTGCTGGCCGCCGGACAGCTGCCGCGGATAGGCGTCGGTCTTGTCGGCGAGTCCCACCCGGTCCAGCAGCTGGCGGGCGGTCTCCTCCGCCTCCTTGCGCGAGCGGCGCTGCGCGGAGACCGGTGCCTCGACGAGGTTCTCCAGCACGGTCAGGTGCGGGAAGAGGTTGAAGTTCTGGAAGACGAACCCGATGTGCGTGCGCTGCTTCAGGACCTCCTTCTCCTTCAGCTCGTACAGCTTGCCGCCGGAGGGGCGGTAGCCGATGAGCCGGCCGTCGATGCTGATCCAGCCGCGGTTGACCTTCTCCAGGTGGTTGATGGTGCGCAGCAGCGTGGACTTACCGGAGCCGGACGGCCCGAGGATCACGGTGACCTCACCGGCGTGGACCCGGAGGTCGACGCCGCGCAGCACCTCCAGCGGGCCGAAGCTCTTGTGCACACCGTGGACGTCCACCATCACCTTGCTCATCGGCTGCCTCCCGCAGGTCCCAGGGGTATGACGGGCTGGTTGCGCTGCGCCGCCGCGGAACGCAGGGTGCGGACGAAACGACGGACGCGCTGGAGTGGGGTGGGCGGCGGGTTGCGGTTGGCGCCTCGGGCGAAGTGCCGCTCCACGTAGTACTGCGCGACCGACAGCAGGGACGTGAGGACCACGTACCAGGCAGTGGCGACCAGCAGCAGCGGGATCACCCGGCCGTTGCGGCCGTAGATCACCTGCACCTGGTAGAACAGCTCGCCGATCGCCATGACGTAGACCACCGAGGTGCCCTTGAGGAGGCCGACGATCTCGTTGCCGGCCGTGGGCAGGATGGCGCGCATGGCCTGCGGGAGCACGATGCGCCGGATCTGCCGCAGCCGGGGGATGCCGAGCGCCGCGGCGGCCTCCAGCTGCCCGTGGTCGACGGAGATGACGCCGCCTCTGACGATCTCGGCGGCGTACGCGGCCTGGTGCAGCGACAGTCCGATCAGCGCGGCTCCGATCGTCCCGATCAGGCTGTTGCTGTCGACGGACCAGAACACCGGGCCGAAGGGGATACCGACGCCCAGCTCCTCGTACAGCGCGCTCAGATTGAACCAGAACACCAGCTGGACGATCATCGGGATGGACCGGAAGATCCAGATGTACGTCCAGGCCACGGTCTGCAGGACCGGGCTGTGCGACAGCCGCATGAAGGCCAGCACCGTGCCGAGGAGGAAGCCCAGCACGGTCGCGTAGGCGGTGAGCTGGAGTGTGACGCCCACTGCCTGGACGATCGTCTCGGACAGGATGTAGTCCCGGAAGACGCCCCACTCCCAGACGGGGTTGGTGGCCAGGCCGTGCACGAACTGGGCGACGAGCACGGTCACGGCGACAGCCGCCGCCCATCGGGCGTAGTGCCGGGCAGGTACGACCTTGAGCGACGCCGGGTCGTCGAGGGCGGGCGGGACTTCGGGGCCGGTGCCCAGGGGGGCCCGGCCGGGTGGCGCGGCGGCGGAGCCGGTGGTGAGTGCCATCGTGGGTTCCTGCTCACTGGTTACGTGTGCTCGGGCGGGTTGATCCGCGATGTGTCGATCGCGGAGGCGCTGGTGCCCCATTTCCTGAGGATCCGGGCGTACGAGCCGTCCTCGATCAGCTCGTTGACGGCGGCCTGGAACGCCTTGGGGAGCGAGGAACCCTTCTTGAAGGCGAAGCCGACGTCGAGGCGGTGGTACTCACCGAGGAACGTGGTCTGCGACGCGGGGGCAGCAGGGCGACAGCGGCGGCGATGCGCGGACGGGTCCTGATCCCGTGGAGACTCACTGATCGGCTGCCTTTCCGGTACGCGTTCCGTCCGGAAGGTGCTTCTCGAAGGGCAGCGGACCGATGGTTTCCGGGTGGGCCTCCGTGTCGAACAGCGGGCTGTAACCGGTGGCCAGGTACAGGCCACGAGCCTCGGACTGGCGGGGCCCGGTGGTCAGGTAGATCCGCCGGTAGCCGCGGTTGCCCGCCTCGCGCTCCAACTCGGCGACGACGCGCCGGGCCAGGCCGCGCCGGCGGTGGGCGGAGTGGGTCCAGATCCGCTTGAGCTCCGCCGTGGTCTCGTCGTAGCGGCGGAAGGCTCCGCCCGCGACGGGCTCGCCGTGTTCGAGGAGCAGCAGCAGGACACCGCCGTACAGCGCGGTGAACTCCCCATCGGGGTAGCGGGCGAGTTCGGCGTGGGCGTCACCGCCGTAGCGGGCCGTGTACTCGTCGCCGAGTTCGCGCAGCAGCGGCTCCACCCGTGGGTCGGCCACCGTGGCATGGACGACCGTCAATTCGGCCGGTGGCGGTGGTTGGGCGACGGAAGTCATCCAGTCACCGCCGCGAGGGTCTGTGTGCTGCGGGCCGCCCGCTCGGCGTCGCGCTTGGCGACCTCCTCGCGGACGATCGGGATCACGTACCGGCCGAAGTCGATCGCGTCGCCCAGCAGGTCGTAGCCGCGGGCGGACAGGATGTCCACGCCGAGGTCGTAGTAGTCGAGCAGCGCCTGGGCGACCGTCTCCGGTGTGCCGACCAAGGCATTGGAATTGCCCGCGCCGCCCGTGGCGGCGGCGGTGGGGGTCCACAGCGCCCGGTCGTAGCGCTCCCCCGCCTCGGCGATGGCGACGAGCCTCTGCGACCCGGCGTTCTGAGGTGTTGCAGCCTGCCCGTTGTGCCCCTTGGTGACCAGCTCGCCGTAGGACCTGCGGGCCTTGATGGCCCCCACGGTGCGATGCGCCCTCTCCCAGGCCAACTCCTCGGTCGGAGCGATGATCGGGCGGAACGCCACCTGGATGCGCGGGACGTCGGTACGTCCGGCGGCGGCCGCCGCAGCCTTCACCGCCTCGATCTGTTCTGCGGTCTTCGCCAGGGGCTCGCCCCAGAGGCAGTAGATGTCGGCCTCGGCTCCCCCCGCCACGTACGCCGCCGGTGAGGAGCCGCCGAATGAGACGTCCGGACGGGGCTGCTGGACGGGGAACACGTCGCTGACGAAGTCGCGGAAGCGGTAGTGCTCGCCCTCATGGTCGAAGGGCTCACGGGTCGTCCAGATCTTCTTGACGATCCCGATGTACTCACGGGTGCGGGCGTAGCGCTCGTCCTTGGTGAGGGTGTCTCCCTCGCGGCCCTGCTCGTGGTCGTTGCCGCCGGTGATGAAATGCACCGTCAGCCGCCCCTCGCTGATCCGGTCGAGGGTGGCGAACGTCTTGGCGGCGAAGGTGGGGTACGAGACGTTGGGCCGGTGGGCGAGCAGGATCTGCAGGCGGTCCAGCCTGCTCGCGATGTACGCGGCGGCCGGCGCGGGGTCCGGCGATCCGGATCCGTAGGCGAACAGCACACGGTCCCAGCCGTGGTCCTCGTGAGCCCGGGCGAGCCGGAGCGTGTACTTCTTGTCGAAGGCGGCACCGGAGCGCGGGGTCGTCTCTGACCCGTTGTTGGTCGCGGCGATGCCAAGAAACTCCACAGGCATGGGAGGTGGCCTTTCCTCAGGTCTTCCGGGGCCGTGGGCAGCACGCGGGCAGGACGGAGCAGCCCGTGGTGAAGCCGGGGGCGACGGCGCTTCAGGATGAGGGGAACGGAGGGGGAAACGGCGTTGAACAGGGCGTGGAAACAGGTGTGATGACGCCGGGTGTACGTGTCACGGGCGACTGGGGCGGCAGCTCGTGTCCGGGCTCGCAGGACCGTCCCCTACGCCACGGCGCCGGCGCATGCCCGGCGCGTGGGTACGAGGGTGCTACGAGGGCGCTACGAGGAGAGAATTCGGCCCACGACGGGGATACCGAGGGAGGGAAGGGCCGACCGGCCAGCCCGCTGCCGAGTCAGGCGCAACACGCTGCGGACCACACCCGACCGAAGTCGATGTGGTCACGGGTGACCAGGCGCTGCTCGGCATTCATGCGACTAATTGAGCAGTACATCAGGCTTCTCGTCAACCACGGCTCGGATGCCGGAACGGCGTTGAACGCTTCCCGTGCCTGGTTGACACCTGCGCTCATGAGACACATACGTTCGGGGCCGGACCGGGTCCGCCCCTCGCGACAGCTTCTCCGGCCGCGTTGAGGGACGCGGCGACCTGTGATGACGCCGACACCCGGCCGCTGCACCGTACCCACGCCGTGCTCGCGCGGATTCCGTACGTGTGCCGCCGGGTGGTCACCCGACGTCCGCGACTCCCTCTCTGGAGAGCCTCCCGATGGTCCCGCCTTCCGGCGTCACCGCTTCTTCTGCCCCGGCCTCCGCGCCCTTCCCGCTGTCAGGACGAACGAAAGCCTCCGACCACGACCCCGGCCACGACCCCGATGGCGATCTGCCGCGGATCGTGCCGCGCCGGCACATGACCCGCTGGTTGACTGCCGCCACCGCGCTGCTGGTCTTCGCGATGGTGGTCAACTCCGTCGTCCGCAACCGTGCCTTCCAGTGGGACGTGGTCGGCCGGTACTTCACCACCGGTGCCGTGCTCGACGGGCTGCTGCTGACGCTGTGGCTGACCGGTGCGGTGATGGTGCTGGGCTTCCTGCTCGGCGTCCCGCTGGCCGTGATGCGTCTGTCCGCCAACCCGGTGCTGCGCACGCTGAGTTGGGGATACGTGTGGGTCTTCCGCTCCACGCCGCTGCTGGTGCAGCTGCTGTTCTGGTTCAACATCGGTGCCCTGTACCCGACGCTCGGCTTCGGCGTACCCTTCGGCCCGCAGTTCGTCACCGTCCAAACGGTGAACCTGCTCGGCCCCACCCTCACCGCCGTCATCGGACTGACCCTGCACGAAGCCGCCTACGCCACAGAGGTGGTGCGCGGCGGCATCCTCTCGGTGGATGCCGGCCAGACGGAGGCGGCCGAGGCTCTCGGCATCGGCAGACGGCGCTCCTTGCGCCGGATCGTCATTCCGCAGGCGGTGCGGTCCATCGTGCCGGCCGCGGGCAACATGCTGATCGGCACCCTGAAGGGCACCAGCATCGTCAGCGTGCTGGCCGTACACGACCTGCTGTACTCGGTGCAGTTGGTCTACAACCAGACCTACCAGGTCATCCCGCTGCTGATGGTCGCCACCCTCTGGTACATCGCCGTCACAACCGTCCTCAGCGCGGGACAGTCCTACGTCGAGCGCCACTACGCACGCGGCGCGGCCCGCGAACTGCCGCCCACCCCTCTGAAGAGACTCAGGCTCCAACTGGCCGCTCTGCGTGCCCGGCTGCATGCGGCCACAGTGTCCGACGCCCGCCTGCCCGGCGGTCGGCGGTGAGCGGTGACCACGTCTCCGGCCGTCCTCGTCGTCATCGGCGCGGGGTCCGCACGCCACGCACCGGAGCAGGGCGCCAGGGCCGGCAACGACGTTGAACCGCAGGCGCCTGGGAGGTACGGATCCGGACACCTGTGGGCGGACTGATCAGCCAAGCTTCCCTATATTTCCTATCGACTTACTAGGAAAGCATTGACGCGGCTGAGCACGACGCGCAGGATGATGTGCATGTCCCACACGCAGCAGCGACTCGTTCGTCGTCGGCATGTCGACTTTGGTCACGTCGCCAGTGCCGCCTGCTGTCGTATGTGAGGAGTACGGCTCACGCGTTGCGCGCGCCGCTCCACCTTTCCTTGACGACCACGTCGGTGACGGCCGCACCGTCGATGCCCACATCGCACGCCTGCGCAGCGAGCTGGGCAAGGCTCAACGGCACCGGATCGTCCCCGTACGGCGCGTGGGTCGCAAGTACGAGTCCGTCCGGCAGGAGCATCCGGGTACCGCACCCTGTGATCGGCCTTGAGGAGACCTGCCCCATGGGCGTTGCCCCTGCACCGTCGGATGCCGTTCCGTCGTCTTCCCGAACCGGCCCCGGCCCCGCGCACTGGCTGCGTGTGGCCCGCGAGACGGCGGACGACCTGGCCACGGATGCGGTGGCCCGGGACCAGGCGGGCAAGGTCCCGTTCGACGAGGTGTCCCGGCTGCGTGAGTCCGGCCTGCTGACGCTGCTGATCCCGGCCGAGCTCGGTGGAGGGGGCGCCGACTGGCGCACGGCCTACGCCGTCCTGCGGAGGGTCGCAGCGGCGGACGGCGCGATCGGTCAACTGCTCGGCTGTCACTACCACCTGTCGTGGAGCGCCGCGTTCCTCACCGGGTCCGCCCGTGCCGAGCGCGTCCAGCGGGAGTCCGCGGCCGGGCTGTGGTGCTGGGGTGGCGGTGTCGCCCGTCAGGAACCGCCCCTGACGCTGGCCGAGACCGGCGACGGACATGTCCTGAACGGCCGGCAGAGCTATGTCACCGGCGTGCTGGTCGCCGACCGCCTCGCCGTGCGGGCCGTGCACGCCGACACCGGCGAACCACTCGCCGTCGCCGTCGATCCCGACCGTCACGGCGTGGTGATCGACGGCGACGTCGACACCTTCGGCCAGCGGCTGGCGGCCGGCGGCAGCGTGGAGTGCGACGCCGTGCCGGTCGCTGCCGACGACGTACTCGGTTCCCTGTCCGCGGATGAGGACGTCCTCTCACCCTCGACTGCTCTGACCTCGCCGGTCGGGCGCCTCGTCTCCGTCCAGCTCTGTCTCGGCATGGCCGAGGGGATCCTCTCCGAAGCCCGTGAGTACAGCAGGGCGGGAACCTCTTCCTGGCACCCGGCCGGCCCGGTCTGCTCACCCCAGGATCCGCACGTACTGACCGCCTACGGGGAGCTCACGGTGGTCACCCGCTCCGCGGCCGCACTCACCGATCAGGCGGTCGAAGCCCTGCACGTCGGGCTGGCGCGCGGCGAAGACCTCACCTACGACGAGTACGCGGAGATCTCCGTCCTCGTGGCCGTGGCCGAAGCCGCCGCCTCCAGAGCCGTGCAGGAATGCACATCCCGCGCGCTGGACATCATCGGCGCCCGCTCCGCGTCCTCGCAGTTGGGCTTCGACCGCTTCTGGCGCAATGCGCGCACCCACACCTTGTACGCGCCCGTCGTCCACCGACTCCGCGACGTCGGGGACTACTTCCTGAACGGGGCGCACCCCCCGTTCGTCCTCCCCGTCTGATCCGAGGGCCGGGCCCCACCGCGCAATGAGCGCAACCGCATCACCCAGCACCACGCCCCCGACGACCACGGCGACGTGCCGCGCCTGCTGCACCGGGTGGGTGACCGTCGCGGCCGACGTCCCTGCCGGTGTCGACGGCACCCTCGGTCACGTCATCGAGGGTGACGACGTCACCCGCTGCACCCCCGCCTCGGCCCCCACGACGCACGCCACCGGCCCTGTACGGGATAATGTGCGCATGCGGATCTCAGCAAGGGCGGACTACGCGGTACGTGCCGCACTGCAGCTCGCCTCGTCACGGGATGAGGTGCCGCTGAAGGCCGAGGCCATCGCCGACGCCCAGGACATCCCGCACAAGTTCCTCGAAAGCATCCTGAACGACATGCGCCGGGGCGGTCTCGTCCTCAGCCAGCGCGGCGGCAACGGCGGCTACCGGCTGGCCAAGCCTGCCAAGTCCATCACCATTGCCGACGTCATACGAGTCGTGGACGGACCGCTGGTCTCGGTACGCGGCGTCCGCCCCCCGGACCTTTCGTACACCGGCCCCGCCCAGTCGCTGCTCCCGCTGTGGATCGCACTGCGCTCCAACGTGCGCGAGATCCTGGAGGGTGTGACGGTCGCCGACGTCGCGTCGGCCAACCTGCCCGCCGACGTCTCCGCACTGGCCCACTCCCCCGGCGCCTGGACCAATCCCTGATCCACCCGGCCACCAGCGCGTTCTCGCCAGGCGAGACGCAGTCGTCCACCATATGAACGCCCTCTTGGGGCAAGTAGCGCCCTCTGCCACTATGCCTACCAACCAGGTGGGAAAACTAGGGATTCGGGGAGGTGGCCGTGCGAACGCTGAACCACGCGGGCCGTTTGCTTCCCCTCCTCACCACCCGTCGGCACATCGACCTGGGCCGTACGTCCAGCGCCATCTGTCAGTCCGTCTGACACGCCGTCCACAGGACCTGGCTCCGCAGGCAGAGCACCGCTGCGCTCCCTGCCACCCACCCTCCGTCGAACTGTCGACCGGGCGGGCCCCTTCGGCCGGCCACGCCGCCTCGCATCGCCATGACCGCGTGCCTTCGGGCGCGGTCTCCCGTCTTCCGTACCTCCCTGATCTCCCATCCCTTGAGAGGACACCTCCGTGTCTGCCGCAAGACCGCTCGCCACCCTGCGCACCGTCGCCGTCATAGCCGCGCTCCCACTCCTGCTGACTGCCTGCGGCTACGGTTCCGAGTCCACTGACGACGACAAGAAGTCCGAGGTGGCGGCCAAGGGCGAGAAGCTCTCCGCCGACACGGTGAAGATCGGCTACTTCCCCAACCTGACGCACGCCACCGCTCTGGTCGGCGTCCAGGAGGGCCTGATCGCCAAGGAACTGGGCGGCACCAAGCTCACCACCCAGACCTTCAACGCCGGCCCCTCCGAGATCGAGGCCCTCAACGGCGGTGCGATCGACATCGGCTTCATCGGCCCGTCGCCCTCCA